>CAZCSP010000007.1:120420-153965 GCA_964501275.1 uncultured Fimbriimonadaceae bacterium
CCGCCCTCCACCGCCTGGAGCTTGGCCTCCGAGTCCACCTTCACCTCATAGACCGGCACGGACCAACCGTTGGGGGTTTGGTACTTCATCCGAAGGCGGTTCCCCTCGCTTCCCCACTGAAACTTGCGACCCTCGCGACCTGGGATCAGTATTTCGCCAGTGCCGTCCTGGTTGAACGTGTACTTGCGAAACGAGCCGAAGCGGTCCACATACCAATCGCCCACCAGATCGGCCCTCTTCTCTGAAGGCAGGCGGACAAAAGCTTCAGGCGAATGCACAGCAAAGGCCCCGATCACAATCGCGACGACGGCCAAATACAAACCAGCTTTCAAAAGGGCCCGACCCATCAGTAAAGTTATACGCTGATTTGGCCCTGCCCGCCTAGTCTTCCCGGAAAAGCCCTGCAGCGAGAGAATCATCTATGCACAACTGCTCTAACTATGAGATATGATATGACATTATCATATTGTCTTATGCTTGCCTCATTTCCATTGCTTTGCAGGGTTCTGCCAGCCAAACCGTCACCGCCGAGATCGCGCCCACGACGGTTAAGAAAGCGTTCGTCGTGATAGCGTCCCAATTGGAAAAGCCGCTATTGGTCGAGGGCAAGATCGCGGATGAGATCGTCGCCATCCACGTTCACGACCTGTCCAAGGACGATCTCAAGAAGCACCTCGCCACCGCCACCGGAGGAGTGTGGGTGGATCACGAAGGCAAAGAGGTCCTCACCCTGCCCGATTGGCTGGATAAGCGCCAGCAGGAGGAGGCCGACCGCCTCCGCACGGAAGCCCTTCTGAAAGCCCAAGCCGACCGCAAGCCCCTGCCTCCCATGTCGCGGGCCGTGATGGAGAGTTGGATGGGGCAATTGGAAGTGACCGTGAGGGAGATGCAGGAGAACTACATGCGGAACTACGAGGCGTTCGACAGGGCGAGACAACGACATTTCGACCTGGTCCGAGAAGGCCCGCTCTCTCGCCTACTTGAGCGAATTCTTGCCAAAATGGACCTGCGTGAATTCGCCAACATGGAGATGGGCGAACAGATTTGCCTTTCGGATACTCCCAACCACACGGAGCGCAGAATCCCATTCGACATCAAGCCGCTCCTCGCCCAGTTTGCTGACGAGCAGAAGTTGTTGAAAACAGTTGCCCCATTTGAGCTGGACCAGCCCGCAGGAATAAGTGGAGATAGTCGAATGTGGGTGCTTGGCGCTGATCCAGAAGTCAGCCGGGTCCTGCTCGTGGCCACCCGACACGCCAGTAGCAGTGGTCCCGCATTTAACCTAAGGGTATTGGATCGAGAGGGTTGGATCACCGGGTCCATCGGCATCCGTCTCCAGCCCGCCTCGCCCCCGCCATCCGCCTCCGCCAAGGCAGAAGAAGGCAAAATTAAGCTGAGCGAGCAAACGATGACGTGGCGAAACATCAACTGGTGGCTCCGCACGGTTTTTGAAAAGGACGAAAAGACTGGCCGGCCATTTCGAGAGTTGCTTGAACCGCACCTGCCTATCCTCCTGCACCCGGACCAGACCGATCCGCTTCTACTCGCAGCCGGTGATACAATGGCCGACTACGCAAAACACCTCGGCAAAAACCTAGTCGTCCTCCTACCCGACCGAGCGCTTAAACCCACCTACTCCAACGAAACTGAGATCGAGGTGAGCGCATTGGAATCGACCATCGACAACGTTTGGAAGTCAGAGCGCGTGGACGAAGGCGATACCATTGTCATCCGCCCGAAGGTCTATGGGGACCAGCGAGCCGAACGTATGAATCGGGAGGCGCTGGGGAGATTCTTCCGCCAAGTCCATCAGGCGGGCACGGTTACAGTCGCTGATGCCGCCGCTTATCTCTGGGCCAGCCCCAGCCGCCTCAATTTTGAGATATTCAGCTACGACGAAGCGGCCTACGGTTTTGGCGAAAGCATCCAGGGCGACTACGAGACGAAAGCTCTAACCTGCTGGTACCATCGCGCCTCTCTGAAATTCCTCGGATCACTCTCGGAAAACCAGCGCCGAGGCCTGCTAAGCGGCGGCGAGTTGACGGTGGCCCAACTGGGCTCCCAGGCGAGGCAGGAGTTTGCCCGGATGGTCTACAGCGCAGACTCTATCGAAAGCTTCTTCAAACCTTGGGTTCCCAATCAGACCGTTCGGAGCATCCTAGGCCACGCAACCTCGCTGGTGTGGGAGAGACTTCCCAACGGGATTCCTGCCTCGACGAGAATCATCTGCGAGAAGGCGGTCGAGCCGGTGATCATTACCGACGAAAGCGAACACTCGCTCCTCACCAGCTACTCGCCCGAGTGGCTAGGCCAAGACATAGTGGAGCGAGAGGAGTCACCCGACCGCTCCAATGACCGCATCGTGCGACTGGGCCAGGCCAACGTCTACCGGTTCCGGTTCGTTTTCTCCGATTCAGCGGAGGGTAAGACGACGCTCGGCGAAATCATTCCCGGCAAGCGGCAAGAGATCAAGAGCATGGACGACCTTCCGGCCGATATCCGTGCCAGGGTAGAAAAGGCGATGGCGGCAGAACGAAAAGCTCGGCTAGACAAGAACCAGGGAACCCAAGGAACGCCTCCGCCACCCTAGCCTCCAGGTTACGCAGAGGCCTGTAACACGCCCTCGAGATGCTCGGGCACATCCACATGCAACAACTCGATCTCCTTCGGCACCCGCCCCTCACGCTGCTCCAATGAGACCAGGCGAAACATGGCGCGATCGGTGAACAGGGCCAACCGGCGGTTGGCGGGGGCAAGCAGGAGAAAGTACAGATCGGCACGGACCTTGTTCAGCTTCGCCGCCGTATTCTTCCCCGATCCCTGACTGGTGTTGATCGTCGCGACGGTCTTCTCATCCTCACATACCGCCGGGAACGTGTAAGCTCCCCCGGAGGACAGTTTCACCTTTTGTCGAGAGAAGGGTTGCTTCAGTCTTTCAGAAAGCCACGTTGCGGCAATCCAGGCATAGACCTGATTTTGTGCATTTGAGTCGGCCACTCGGAGATTCTAATCGTTTTCCGCAATTATGGCCAGTCTGGAGGGGCGAATCGGCAGCCTGCCCATGCCACTACCAGCGGTAACTCTTATGCCGCCTCTTCCCCCGGGCTGCCTTCACGACCAAAAAGAGGACCGGGAGCACGAAGATCGCATACCAATACTGCTGAACAACCGCCCCAAATCCGGGCTCTTGGACTTGCTCAGCCATTGTTCCGAGGAGGATGTTTCCGTTCATGTCTCACTTATTGGCGTCCTTAGAAACCTGCCTTCCCCGATGGATTTCCAGGTCGAGAGAAACCTGGGAAGGGTGCTTGGGCAGGATGCTGTGGTGCTGGGAGTTTGGCTTTGGGCGGTCGGACAGATAGGATAGATACTGTTCACCCCCAAACCCAAAACCGCAATGCCGAAGAACCGCAACGTCGGTATGCTTAAAATCCCATGAAGCCGATCTCCATCCAACTCTACACTGTCCGTGAGCTTGCCAAAGACGGCAACCATCTGAAAGTTCTCCAGCAGATTGCGGACATCGGCTACAAGGGGGTGGAGGGGCATGGGTATGGGATGCCCCCTGCCGAATTCCGCCGAACTGTGGAAGACATGGGGATGCGGGTCAGCAGCTACTTCGGCGGCTTCCCTGAACCCGACAACATCAACGAGTTCATGGACACCGCCAACGCCCTCGGGACCAACCTGACTGTCTCCGGCTTCTGGGTGGAGGAGTTTGAGTCTCTGGACGCCATCAAGCGCACTGCCGACCGAGTCGCCCCTGCGGTTCAGACTTTGAAGAAAAACGGCTTCATCTTTGGCCTCCACAACCACTGGATGGAGTTTGAGATGGTGGAGGGCAAGTGGGCGATCCAGCATCTCATCGACCGGGTGCCCGATCTCCACCTAGAGATCGACATCTACTGGTGCGCCAACTTTGGCGAGAACGATCCGGCGGAAGTCGTCCGTACCTATCGCGACCGCGCCCACCTCCTCCATGTCAAAGATGGTCCTCTGGTCAAAGGCGAGCCGCACGTCGCCGTCGGCTCCGGCAAAATGGACATCCCCGCCACCCTGAAAGCCCAAGACCCCGCGGTCACGCAGTGGCATGTGGTGGAGTTGGACGAGTGCGCCACCGACATGATGCAAGCGGTGAAGGACAGCTACGACTACCTGGTAACCACCGGCCTAGCCCTCGGCAACCGCACGATCATATAGAGTGCGGCAATTTATTGCCGCTTTCACCTGCCCGATTCATCGGGCTGAACGGGAGACTCGGATAGAGATCACTGGCAATGACAGGCCTCCTCAGCCGAATAAATTCGGCGATCCCAGCAACTTACCGCCGCTTTCACCTGCCCGATTCATCGGGCTGAACGGGAGGCTCGGATAGAAATCACTGGCAATGACAAGCATCCTCAGCCGAATAAATTCGGCGATCCCAGCAACCTACCGCCGCTTTCACCTGCCCGATTCATCGGGTTGCAACGTAAACTTGAATACAAACCAGCTTGCCGAATGAATTCGGCGATCCCAGCACTTGCTTGCAATAAGAATGTAAGTTAGACTAAACCCCGGAGAGCGAATGTGCGGTTTTATGTCGTTCAGACGCTTTGAACTAAACGGGCATTGGGGGCGTGAGCTGGTTTACGGCTTCGCGTTCGCCTGCGTTTACGCGCTTGCTTACTGGTTTGGCGCCCAATTCCGCACGACCACTGGCATCTCCCCTTTCTGGCCGGGCGCAGGAGTGATTCTCGCCTGGTTTTGGCTGCTCGGTTCTCGGCAAATCCCGCTGGCTCTGTTGGTTGTCTTTGGACTGCGCTACGCTTTCCGGCCCGACTTCGAAGTCGTCGAAAGCGCCATCAAGGCGACGACGTTGGCCATCGGCTATGGCGTCACGGGCGAGATGCTGCGCCATTGGCTCCCGGTCAAGAAGTGGTGGACTTCCCTTCGAGAGCTGGTCGTCTTCCTCAGCATCGCTCTGCCTGCCTGCCTCATCATCGGCATTTTGGCTACCTTCAATATCGGGCCAAGTGACGGCGAAGCGTTCGTCCAACCCGTGACCGGCCTCCGATTTGGCCTCGGCGACTTTATTGGCTGTCTGGTTTGCGCGCCTTTGATCGCCCTGACCATTGGCGTTTCCAGCCCGCGCCCAGGGAGTTCCCTGTGGGACGTGGAAGAATCTCAAAGTCCAAGGCTAAAACGAGTTGCCGAACTTACCGCCCAGAGCCTGCTGGTCATCGTCTGCGCTTACTTGGCCTTCGGCAAGACCAAGGTGTTCGAGAACAACGCCGAGCATCTCCTGGTCCTCCCGATGCTCTGGATCGTCTACCGCAATGGCGTAAAGGGCGCGGTCTATGGGGGATTCGCCATTTCGGTCAGCGCCAGCCTCGCCATTCTGGTCCTGCAGATGGATCGAAGCAGGCTCGACTCCCTCCAGATATTCCTCATCACCATCCTGGTTACCGGCCTCGCGCTGGGCGTGCTGATCAGCGGGCGAGAGGAGGCAATGGTGGCTTTGGAAGCGAGTCAGCTCAACCATCGGTACGCCGCCGAAGCCGCCCGGGATGGCCTCTGGGAGTTCGACCTTCATGGACAGGAGATCCACCTATCGCCCGCCTTTATGAGAATTTTGGGCAACGAGCCGGGGCAAACTTCCGTTCCCTTTAGCTGGTTCACCGACCGCATCCCGCCCTCCGACCTTGGGCGTCTCAACGAGGCGATTGAGCGCCATGTAACGGAAGACGAGCCCTTTCGTATCGAGCACCGCCTTCACCTAAGCTCGGAGAAAACGATCTGGCTGTACTCGTTCGGCCAGGCCATCCGCAACCGCAAAGGCGTCCCGATCAAGATGCTTGGCGCCACCAACGACATCACCGAACGCAAAGAGGCAGACGAGAAGATTCGCCAACTGAACATCGACTTGGAGAAGCGGGTCCAAGAGCGCACCGCCGAGTTGCAGGCCGCCAACGACGAGTTCGCCTCTTTCAGCTACTCCGTCTCCCACGACCTGCGCGGCCCGCTCCGTTCCATCAACGGTTTTGCCAAACTGCTGAGCGACGACTACGGCGACCAGCTCACGGGCGACGGTGCAATGTATCTGGAGCGGATTCGGGCCGCCAGCGTTCGCATGGGCAACCTCATCGACGACCTCCTCCAACTTTCGCGCATGGGTCGGTTTGAGCCGCGCCTTGCACCCGTCAACCTCACCGCCCTCGCCACCGGGATTCTGGAGGACCAGGACATCCATCATCCCGACCGAACCGCTACAATCTCGGTCGCTCCCGATATGCACGCCGTAGCCGACGCCGGGCTTCTGCGCAACATGCTGGAAAACCTCCTGCAAAACGCCTGGAAGTTCACTTCCAAAGAGCAGAGCCCGCACATCGAAGTTGGCCACCTGCGAGAAGGCGACGAGACCACCTACTACGTTCGCGACAACGGCGTCGGCTTCGATCCCAAGTACGCCGCCAAGCTGTTTATGCCCTTCGAGAGGCTGCATAACGACCCCGCCTACCCCGGATCAGGCATCGGCCTCGCCACCGTCGCCAAGATCGTCTACCTCCACGGAGGCCGAGTCTGGGCCGAAAGCGAACCCGGGAAAGGCGCGACCTTCTACTTCACGCTGGGAGGAAGCAGCCAAGTCAGCGAAGCCGGAGTGGCCTGAGGAGCGTGCCAAACCGGCAAAAAAGGAGCCGCCCGAATGGGATGGGCGGCCCTAGGTTTGGTTGGTTTTGAGGTTGATTGGCTGCTAGTTAGGCAGCCACCTTCAGGACGACGTCCTTCGAAGATGGCTGACGGCGCTTGCCGCTCTCAACCTGTACCCTTGCTTGTTCAACGATTCCGCTCAGTTGTTTGACGGCCTCATCCAAGTTGTTCACATCTCGGACCACCGTCTGCACGATGGCGGCCATCTGTTGGGCGCTGGCTCCGGCCTCTTCGCTGGCCGCGGCATTCTCCTCGGTGATCGCGGCAATGTTCTCGACGGCACTATTGGCCAAGTTGATCTCATTCGTCACCTTGCTCAATGCGGCTTCGTTCTCAGCTGCCACCTTCCCAACCTCGTCCATTGCCTCTGTGAGGTTGACGCTCAACTTGGCCGTGGATTTTGATGCTGTGGAGATAGCTTCCAGACAAGTCGCAGCATCGGCAGAAAGGGAGATGACCTCGGTGACGTCTTCTACCGTTTTGCTCATCGACTCCGAAGCCTCTTGGCTGCCTTGCTGGATAGCGAGGATCAAGCCCTCAATCTCCTTGGTGGCCAAGGAACTGCTTTCGGCGAGCTTCCGAACTTCCTCGGCGACCACCGCAAAGCCCCGACCATGCTCTCCCGCCCTCGCCGCCTCGATGGCCGCGTTGAGCGCCAACAGGTTGGTCTGTTCGGCGATCGAGTTGATCGTCTGCACAATTCCGCGAATCTCCAGTGATCGGTCGTTCATCTCCTGGACCCTCGCCGAGGTATCGAGTACCGTCGCCTTCAGCCTGTCCATAGAGGCGACCCGCTCCCGAATCTGTTCCCAAAGTTCGGCCCGTGAGGTGATCTCGTCCACCTCGGTGCGCAGGAGATTCATCGCTGCCTCGGCATCCTGCAGAGACCTTCGCTGAGTCTGAGCCCCGGCTTCAATATCCTGGTTGCTGCTGGAGACCACCGCCATAGAACTCGCCACCGTCTGGGCGGCTTGAGCCTGGGTCGTCGCAGATTGGGAAAGCTGGTCGCATACTTCGCCAACTTCCTGGCTGGCCGTACCCGATTGGGAACTGCTGTTGCGAAGCGACTCGCTGTTATTGGCGAGATCGACCACGATCTCCTCGACCAGCTGATTCACCATTTCGTAGCCATTGTCGATGTAGGCCTCCATGATGAGCTCTTGGTCGAGGTTGAACGCCTTCTGCAGCGAAGCCACCATCGCGGCCCCCTTCATTGGCTTGAACCTTAGGCGCCGCAGAATCCGTGGATAGATCGCATCGTAGTAAGCGCTCATCGAGCCAAAGAACCACATCGGCGTCAATCCGATCTCCGCGTGGATTTTGCCGATCCTCATCCGAGATGCAAAGTATCGCTCCCCAAACTGGGCATCGAATATCTCGGCAAAATACATCGGATTGGTCTTTTTGAGATTCTCTACTGAACTGCCGGCTCGGGTAATGATGGAGATCGCATCGGGAAATTGTTGGAGGTGGCTGTAAAAAGCATCAATCACGATGGAGAGTTCGGGGCCGAGGATGGTTCCCAACTCCTTGAGATTGGCCTTATCCTTCTCAGTGATTCGGTAAAAACCGAGTCTGTATGCTATTTCTCCGTGGTCCCAAGACTTACTACTCGATTGCTTCGCGGACATCGTTGCTCCTGTAAACCTGGCACCTTGGCTAGGTACAAGGGATTCTCAGTTTCGCCAGAGTTTATCAACAGCCTCAAATTTTAGGACACCCTAAAACCGACTTGTCCTTAAAATCAAGGACTGCTGACGGTGCCCAACGCTACCAAGAACCGGACCGTGCCGACGTAGCTTCGCGCGGCAAACACCGTAAAGGTCAGCCGCAGAGGCTGGCTACCAGTCTTCAGGGCGAGTTGGCCCGTCCAAATTCCATTGCGAATAGCGGCAGGAAGAACCTCTTGGTTGAGAAGACTTTGCGACTCAGCCTCGAACAGAGAGTCGAAATAGGTCTGCTCCCCCTCCACTATCCGGGGCAGACTCAGCACCTTGGTGGTCGCCTTGTTGACGTAGAGCACCTTTCCAAAGCTGCTGAACATGATGAACAGGTCCAGCGATTCATCGATCCCTTGGAACAGTTCCTGGGCGATCTTCTCCCCCCCTTCTGTCCGAGGAGCCTTGGTAAGAACATAGGAAACGGCGTAAACCTCGTTGTCTTCCGTAGTTAATGGAAAACAGCTAAGGCGGATCATCAAAGACTCGCGGGCATCGCTTGGGTGCAGGTTGGCGGTGATGGTTTCGCGATTCTCAAAGACCATCTCCGTGATATCTTGTAAAACGGCCGGAGCAGCCTCCAAGAAGCCTAGAAGGCCCCAGTCCGCGCCCACCACCTCTTCTTGAGAAAGCCCGACAAGCTGAAGGAAGCTGCCGTTGGTGTAGCGAATGCGGTTCTGACGGTCGCAATGGATGATGGCGTGAGGAGCATAGTTGAAAGCGTCCTCGGTCGCCTGGCTTCGCACGGCTGGAAAGGTCACCGTGTTGTGTCGCCAAGTGACGTACTTGGCAATGATTTCGCTCCTCGAAGAGATCGACAGTTTCCGCCTGATCCGAGCCCAGTAGGTTATAAGCGTACCGGGACGGATACTCATGGAAGCCGCGACTTGCTTGTCGAGGTTGCCGATCGCTGCGAGACTCAGTATTTCGAGCTCACGGGCTGTGAGATGTTCAAAACTTGACTTCTGCAACGCGAATGAGGATAGCAATTGTGAGACGGGCATTGATGTGCTGGTTTGCAATTACGCGTTATTGCTGGGTACAAACCGCCCGCTTCTAATGTCTCTCCAGACTGCGGCAATGACCAACTAAACGATTTCCAGATTATACATTTTAGAATCAATTTAGAGTTGCCAATGGTCCCACTCGCCACATTAAGCCAGCAATGATGAGTTTTGGACCACCTAGTGGACGACTGGTTGCTCTCTGATCCGCGGGTCAGACAACGCCCAGCCTTCCCCTGTTCCAAAGGGCCTAGGACTATTAAGGCAGAATTCAGAATCTCCGTGACAGCTCTCTTCGTGTTGTGCAGTTCCTTGCTCTGCACTAAAAGCTCGAATGTCGAGAAACGGCTTGGTGACACGTCTTGCGGGATGATGGGTCCAAGACTGCTCCTCCCCCTTTCCCGCCGCCTGTCAGCGTAGAATACAAGGACTCATGCTTACCCGTCCCGACGACAAAGGGCGATTTGGCGCTTATGGCGGTCGATTCGTCCCGGAAACTTTAATGCCCGCTCTCGAAGAGCTTTCCCAGGAGTTTGATCGGGCTTGGGCAGATTCGGGGTTTCGAGCCGAGTTCGAGCGCTACCTGTCCGAGTTCGTCGGGCGCCCCACCCCCCTCACCGAAGCCAAGCGCCTCAGCGAGAAACTGGGCTTGCAGGTGGTGGTAAAGCGAGAGGACCTGAACCACACCGGCGCCCACAAGATCAACAATGCCCTGGGGCAGGCTCTGCTCGCGCTTCGCATGGGTAAGAAGCGGATTATCGCGGAGACGGGGGCGGGGCAGCATGGGGTCGCGACGGCCACGGTCTGCGCCCTCTTTGGCCTGCAATGCGAGGTCTACATGGGCGAGGAGGACACGGTTCGCCAACAGTTGAACGTCTTCCGTATGAAGCTCCTGGGCGCCAAAGTCCATCCCGTCTCCAGCGGCACCAAGACCCTCAAAGACGCCCTCAACGAAGCGATGCGCGATTGGGTGACCAACGTTCGCGACACCCACTACATCATCGGCACCGCCGCCGGACCGCACCCTTATCCCTACATGGTGCGGGAATTCCAGCGCGTGATCGGCGATGAGGCGCGAGCGCAATACTTGGAGCGCTATGGACGATTGCCCGACGTTGCCGTTGCCTGTGTGGGCGGAGGGTCTAATGCGATTGGATTTTTCACGGGCTTTCTCGGCGATGACGAGGTTCGCCTGGTGGGAGTCGAAGCGGGGGGCTTGGGCTTGGATTCAGGCCAACACGCCGCACCCTTGACCGTAGGCTCTCCCGGAGTCTTGCACGGCTCCTACAGCTATCTCATGCAAGATGAGAACGGCCAGGTCCAGGGCACGCACTCCGTCTCAGCCGGCCTCGACTATCCCGGAGTCGGAGCCGAGCATTCCTACCTCAAAGACATCGGGCGAGCCGAATACACCGCTGTCACCGACGACGAAGCGATGGCGGCTTTCCAGGACTTGGCCCAATGCGAAGGCCTTATCCCCGCCTTCGAGTCCGCCCACGCCTTCGGCGCTCTCCACAACGAGACCCTCTTCCCCAAAGGAAGTCGGGTGATCGTGAATATGAGCGGGCGGGGGGACAAGGATATGGAGTCGGCGGCGAGGATTCTACGGCTCTAGCATCGCCCGAATATCTTTGAACAGCAGAAACAGGTGAAGAGGATGCGTGGGCGAAGGCATCATTCCAAATCGCGAGTAGAACTCCCGCGCCTCGTCGTCCATCGCATGGACAAGAAACGCCCGCCCGCCAATCTCTTCATGAGCCCACAACGCTCTGAGCATGGCGTCCCGAAAGAGGAACTTACCCAGCCCACTACCTTGGGCTGATCGATCTACCGCCAGCCGGGCGAGGAGGATGCACGGCACCGGGTGTCGCGGCTGGCCCTTCGTCACCCGCTCTGGGGCATTGCTCGGTTCAACCCCAGCGGGAGCAAGCGAGTAGTAGCCGACCACCTTTTCATGAGATAGCACGACATAGGTTCGAGCCAATCCTCCCGCCTGGTTCGCCAAAGCGAAGCTCTTGAGAAAGGCGTTTAACGATTCCTTCCCACAATCAAACCCGCCGATATCATGGCCCTTGGTCAGTAGAGTTGGTGCCGATAACAAACCTTACTTCTCCCAGGGAGCACGGGATGCGAGGAGATTGCGCAACTCGGGAATGTCTTTCGTCGGAGCGTCGAGCAAGGCGTTGAACCTCTCCCACGCCTCCTCATCGAGCCGGAACAGCGTCTCCACCTGTTCCACTTCTTTGGCCACGATCTCTTCGGCAACCGGAACGGTTGTCTGGAGGATGAACTGGCTCACGCTCATGTTCTTTGCTTGGGCAGCCCGAGCCAAGACCGCTTTGTCGCGCTCGGAGGTTCGGATATGGAGGTGCTCGGCTTTTTGATGCATGGTCTCAATGGATAAGATACCATGATTGAACACATTGTCAACACATGGGCCTACGCCGTTTCAAAAAGCTCAGGCAGCGAACGGAACTCGGACGGCACTAGGCCCAGATAGTCTCGAACCGACTCTCGAAGCCCCTGCGTCGTCCCGAAACCCGATTGAGTGGCGACGTGATCAACCGCCAAATCCGAAGACACCAGCAAAGAAACCGCGAGTTCTGTTCGGCACCGGTCTACATACTCGTGGAACCCATAGCCCACCAATTGCTTGAAGACCCTGGAGAAGTGGAAAGGTGAGTAGCTCGCCATATCGGAGGCCTCTTTCAGCGACCAATTCCCAGCCGGAGCCTTCCGTACCTCCAATGCCAGCTTCATCAGCGGGTCGGGAAGGTCGCTTGGCAAGGGCGAAAGCTGCATCTCGTCGCTCCCAACCATGATCCTGCCTACTGCCTCGTGAATGATCGAAAGCAGAAGCGGCTCCACTAACTCGGCGGGGCAGTTCTTTGCCTCTTCGAACCGCTTGATAGCATCCAAGAAGTGAGGGTCGATCGGCTTGCAGCCAACGTTTCGGGAAAGTCCTTTCGTATTGCGGCCCGGGCCATGGGTTTGCAGCCACTGGTCCAAAACCGGCTGGGATGCTGAGGACCAAGACAGCATCTGCAGTTTGTGGTCTCCCCGCGCGGCAAGGGCGCTCATCTTGACCGGCCCCTTGGCAAAAAACATGCTGCGGGGAGGAACGATGATAATCTTGGCGGCGGACACAGACCTTGCAATCACCGCCCCCTCCATGTTGATTCCCAACACGTTCACGCCCGGCGAAACGCCGATCGTACCGTTGGTAGAACGTTGTACCGCCATGGAGTACGCCTCAAGCCGCACATAGTGCAACCCAGGAAATTCGGACCTCTTTATGCCACCGGCACCGCACTCAAAATCAAGTTCCAGCGACGGCTCGTTGGGCGTCAAACGCAAAACACCATTCCTTCAAGCTTTTGGGCAGTGTACAACACGTTGGGAATATGCAGAAGCCCCTCCCTTGCGTCCCGTCCTCTTTCTGCGTGAATCTGGTATCTATCTTGCGTGTCCCAAGGTTTCCAAGTCGCAATCGTCGGCGCCACCGGCGCCGTCGGAAACGAGTTTCTCCGACTGTTCGAAGAACGCAACTTCCCCATCGCCGGCCTTAGGCTTCTGGCCAGCGAACGATCTGTCGGAAAAACCGCCATCTATAAAGGCGAGACGATTACAATCGAAGAAGCGAAGCCAGAATCATTCGCTGGAATCGATTTTGCGTTCTTTAGCGCAGGGGCTTCGCGGTCAAAGACATTGGTTCCCGCCGCTTTGGAGGCAGGGGCGTACGTCATTGACAACTCCAGCGCATTTCGGATGGATCCAACTGTGCCTTTGGTTGTCCCCGAAGTCAACCCGGAAACTATCCAGATTGCCTCGAAACTGTACGCCGTACCCAACTGCACCGCCATCATCCTCCTCGTCGCCGTCAACCCTTTACGCGAACTGGGCAAAATTGAACGATTGATCGTCAGCACCTATCAGAGCGCCAGCGGGGGCGGGGCGAAGGTGATGGAAGAACTCCTCGCAGAGACTGCCGACGCCGTAAAGGGTGAAAACTCTGGTCGGGAAAAGGTCCTCCCTCACCCCTACGCTTTCAACCTCTTCAGCCATAACACGCCGATCAACGAGCATGGCTACAACGAGGAGGAGTGGAAGGTGATCGAGGAGTCGCGCAAGATTCTGGGCCTGCCCGACCTGCGGATCAACGTCACCTGCGTTCGCGTTCCGGTGGTACGGGCGCATAGCGAGTCGATCACCGTCGAGTTTGCGGACAAGGCTCCTACCGAGGAGCAAATCCGCCAAGCCCTCGCCTCCGCTCCCGGAGTGCGGCTAGTGGACGACCGGGAGAACAACACCTTCCCCATGCCCATCACCGCCAGCGGCCAAGGCGATGTGCTGGTTGGGCGAATTCGCAAAGACCTCTCTCACCCCAGCGCGATCTCCATGTTTGTCGCAGGCGATCAGCTTTTGAAAGGCGCGGCCTTGAATGCGGTGCAAATCGCCGAGTACCTGATGAACATCGGCCAGCCTGTTTCGATGCCTCAGTACGTTTAGCCCGGCTACAGACAATCCTTCGGTGGCTCTCTGCGGTCCTCGGTGGTTTCATCCTCGGCCAATTGAGGCAATCTCAAAAGTCCACGCGAACTTCTACCCGCATTTTTTAACCACGGTGTAACAGCGGACACGGAGAAGACACAGCGAATCCACTGTGAAACTCTGCGTCCGCCGTGCCGCCGTGGTGATTTCAGAATCTTGACGGGGTTTGAGATAGCCGCTCCACCGAAGGGAAAGGGACGTGCCCAACCCCGGTGTCTCGCCCTAGTCAAGGCTTCGCATACATTGCAACATATACGTTGCACTTTTAGCCTAAGTTCGCAAGGTATAGGTTGACAACGAAGCTTACTTTGTCAAGCTATACCTTGATAAATTCACCCGCAACGGCTGTCGCTTAGACGCTTCACCACTTCGTGACTGTACTGAAAAACCGCCTCCGTCAAAGGGTTCCAGAGGTGGTAGATGGCGGGGAGTTCTTCTACCGTCACCAATCTCATCCCAAGCGACTCCTCTTTCATGGAGATTTCGCCCACGTTCAAGACTTTGGCCGCATAGCAGTCGGCCCAACGGACTTCCCGGCGCTCGCTGATTTGGTAGCACCCGATGTACTGTACGCGCTCCAAATCGACGCCTCCCTCTTCTTTGGCTTCCCGGCAGGCGGCTTCCAAGGAGCTTTCGCCAGGCTCGACGCGACCGCTGGGAATGCACCAGCCGCGATCCTCAATGTCACAGATGACCACATGGTCGCCCTGCCAGGCGAAGACTAACACCGCAAAGGTTCGCAAAGGGGCCTTAAAGGGCGCGGGGAAAAACTGAAGCCTCTGTCGACCGAACGTACCAGAGGGGAACCGTCTCATTGTCGAATGACGACCTTGCCAATCACGCTATCCAAAGGGACCGGGCCGAATAACCGACTGTCTTCCGAGACCGCACGATTGTCCCCCAGCACATAAATGTGGCCTTCTGGCACCTTGTATTCCCCGCCTCGGAAATCGACCGTCTCCGGCACCAAGGACCACTCCACCACTTCACCCGCCATCTTGTAAACCCTCTTGATGATGAACCCAGTCGGCCCATCATCCTGAATCACCACAATATCCTTGTGCTTGATCGGGCCAACCAGCCAATAGGCTTTGCTGGTTAAGACGCGCCGCCCGTTCTTAAGAGTCGGCAACATGGAATCTCCCGAGACCACGACGGTCTTGAAAGTGAGCTGGAAATAGATCGCAAAGACGAGGAGAAAAAGCAGAGTGACGCCAAATCCGGTGATCGCTCGCTTGCGGGTGGATTTCATACTGACTCCATTTTAGCGGGTTTGCCGCGCCGCGTCCGCTATACTCTATGCGAGAACCTCCACTTTCACAAAGCCTATGGACACTATTTTCAAGTCCTTGGCGGCCTATGGGCCGCAAGCCACGTTCATTCTGTGTCTTCTTGTTGTCGTTTTAGCGGTAGCCGCTATTCTACAGTCGGGCAAGATCCGAAGGATGAACTCCCGATGGCGGGACCTTCTGGAAGGCGCCAAGGGTGAAAACCTGGAGAGATTGTTGTACGATCATTTAAGGGAGCGCATGCAGATTCAAGCTCAGATTGAAGCCACGGATAGCCGGGTCCAGGTTCTGGAAGACAAGATGGCCGGAGCCAAACGTCATCTGGGTCTGGTGAAATACGACGCCTTTGAGGATGTCGGCGGTAACCAAAGCTTCGCTCTCGCCCTCTACGACGACCGGGGAGACGGTGCGCTGGTCACAAGCTTGGTCGGTCGATCCGACTGCCGGGTGTACTGCAAGCCCCTCTTGGGAGGCAAATCGGAGAGGAGCATTTCACAGGAGGAGCAGCGGGCCATTATTGAGGCCGTGCAGTCGGGCCCCCGGTCCATCGTTTCCCACTAAAAGGTATGAGCGAAAGCCACCTCGACGACGAGTTACTGATCCGACGCTCACAAGGGGGCGACCGATCTGCGTTCGACGCTTTGATCGCTAAGCACAGCGCTCGGGCCTACCAATACGCCTTCCGATTGACCCGGAACCCAGAAGAGGCGTCCGACGTCGTAGCCGAGGGGTTTGTCCGGGTCTATAACGCGATTCAGAACTTCAAGGGCCAGAGTGCTTTCACCACGTGGCTGTACCGCATCATGACCAACTGCTTCTTGGATATCCGCAAGAAGGAGAAAAGCCGCCAGACGACCAGTATCGAATCGGCGTTGGTGACCTCAGAGGGCGATGTGGAACTGCAGATCGAGGACGAGAGCGGCACGCCCTATGACATCACAGAACGCTCGGAACGCGAAGTTCGCTTTGAGAAGGCAGTCTCAAAGCTGCCTGAGTATCAGAAGGCGATGATCGTAATGTATCACGCCGAGATGATGTCTTACGAAGAGATCGCTGCGTCTTTGGACCTACCCATCGGGACTGTCAAGAGCCGATTGAACCGTGCCCGCCTTACTTTGAGGGAACTGCTGCAAAAAGATGCGGAACTTTTCCAAATCTAGCCAAGTCACACTTCCTAGATTCACGAAAAGACGGGTGGGGAGTCGCGCGCCTCGAATACGAATGAGTCGATGAATTGACCCTTAATTGGGGTGTGAAAGATGACTAACGAAAAAGCAAGAGAGTTTTTCTCCGCATACTCCGAAGGCACGCTAGATGCCGGGCTCGCCCATGCGTTTGAGGCGAAGCTGAAAGCGGATGAGAAACTCCGCTCTGAGTACGAGCAGTTTGAAGCGACATTGAAGGAGCTCGAATCGTTGCAGTTCGAGCAGATCGAAGTTCCCTTTGGTCTTAACGATCGGATCAGCGCGGCGGTCGACAAAAGCATTTACGATAAGAAGCGGGCCGCCCCACCAGGGTGGATTCTTTGGATTCGTAATTTAGCGGTTGCCGGCCTCGCCGCAAGTGCCGTGTTCGGTGCCTACTTGAGCATCAATAACGCGACCGGCAAGGGTCCGGCCATTAGCCCCGTCGGCCCGGTCCCACACGCCACCAAGTCGATCGAACAGATCGAGTACACCAAGACGCCAAACGGGGTCAGCTTGGAGTACCGCCCAACCAAGTCGCAGTCAGTTACCATCCGAGGCGGCGAGGCTGGCGAAGAGGTGTTCAACATCGGCAGCGAAGGCCGGGTTCATGAATTGAAGAATGCTCAACCCGATGCCGCCGCCTTCGAGGTGATCATTCAGGATGAGATGCCTTCCACGATCGTGATCGTGCCTGGAACGGTTCGCAAAGAGATCGAAGCCAGCCAAGGCTCGGTGGTGAACCTCGCGAAAGCGATTGCCGACAAGTACGGCATTCCCGTGGTCCTGAAGACGGCCAAAGTCCAATCCGAGATTTCTTGGCCGGCGCTTGGCGAGCCTGATGCTTTGAAGGCAAGCCAGACCGGATTGCAGAACCTGACCGGTGTCGTTCCCGACACCCGCGACGGAGTCCTGTTTATCGGCGACAACTAGGGTGTCGGACGGCTGGACAGGCTCATGATCCGATCGATTATGAGCCTGTTTCTCTGCCCGGCCAATATGCACTGATCGGCCTCAAACGAAAACCCCAGCGACGCCCCGTCTGTGGCCCCGTACCCAGAAGCGCTGCTCACTTTTGCCAACGCCGGGTGCTCAAAGAAAGCGTTTGACTCATCGTTTCCCTGGGGACCGTGCCCTACAGCTTGAATCTTCTTGTACTGCTCCACTGCGAGCTGCGCCAAGTGCTTCGCGCGCCCAGTTATCTTCTTGATCTGCTGATCATCGACTGTCATGGAGTTCATACAGGCGATAAGTCGCTCCTTCTGGGCGTCATCCAATTCTGAATAGATCGCCTCTATCCGATAGAGGACGCTGGAGTGAAGCAGGTGGGAACGGTACAGGCTAATGAAGCTGGAATACTGGAGGCACTTGACCACTTCAGTGGCCAGAATCAGATCATCCAAAGCTTGATCGTATTGCTTTGCTTGGATATTCGCCTCTGCCTCATGAACCAAACGTTTCGCCACGATCTGGTTTGCATCGACGACGGTGGCCTTTGTTCCGCTGATCGAGTCTTCATCGAAAAGGGTGGGGACAAGTGGTTTGAGGCTGCCATTCTGCCCGCCCTCGACCCACTTGAAAGCTAGCCTTCTGAGCGCCACCGCATTTTCCGGACCTGTTGATTGTAGGCGATCAAAGGTCTCTATGACCAAGGGGATGTAGGCATTGGTCCTGGCGTGGTCTTCTTGCAAAGCGGGCCACTCGAAAGGGTCTATGTACGTCCGAGCGTGGACCCCAATCCCGGTCATCAAGACGGCGGGAGCAACCGCCATTGCACTGTAAAGAAGCTTCCGTGCCTCCATCGTATGTGCAATTTTCGGCACAGATATTGCACTACACAGGGTCAGATGCTAGTCGAATTGCTAGGTTTGGGGACGGCGTTGGGTGTTAGGCATTGGCGTGCGGGTGGGCGTTGGGCCAGTCGAGGATATCTGACGAATCGGTCCGATCAGACGGACATGTCTGGTTTCCCGACACCGTAAAGCCCCAATGCCCTAGCACCGTCACTAGGTATATCTGCCTAACATTCAACGGCGATCTTGGCCCTGCGGCAAAACCATCTTAAGATAAATGCCGGGAGAGGTGAATAAAAGAAACCTAAATGAAAACTGAGCCGGTCCCCTGCTGTGAGGGCCAACTCATCCAGCGAGCAAAAAGAGGCGAGTCGGTCGCCTTTGAGCTCATATCAAAATCGTACCGACCAATGCTCTATCAGGTTGCGATGCGAGTGCTTCGCAACAACGACGACGCGAACGACGCAGTGCAAGAGACATTGCTGAAGGCGTATCGGGCGATTCGGGATTTCGATCCCGCCCGACCGCTCAAGCCATGGCTTTGCCGAATCTGCTCCAACGTTTGTATCGACATGGTGCGGAGTCGCCGGCACGAGATGGAGCCTCTCGACCAGCATGAATACATGCTGTGCGATGGGTCATTCAACCTCTCAAGTCTGGCGGAAGACCGAATCGCGAGAGAGATGGTTGTCGAGGCGATTGGCCGGCTCCCGGCCAAGTACCGCCATATCATCCTCATGAGGCACTTCCGCCACATGGATGTGAATGAGATTGCGGACGAACTGAAGGCGCCCGAGGGAACGATCAAAAGCTGGTTGTTCCGAGCAAGGGGCCTCCTCAAAAGGGATCTACAAGTGGCACTGGGTTAGGCCACACCACGGGAAATGCGTCATCCGCTCCGACTAATCCCGGAGCCGCCCGGACTCAGAACTCTCCCCCCTGAGTCCGGGATTCGCTTTTTGGTGCAAGGTCAGTTGCAGCCTCCACCCCAAAGCGCTCCCGCTCTTGTATGTCAAAATGACCGCTCATGAGCAAAGACTTCGGCATCACCGCCAGGGGCGACAACTACGCCGACTGGTACAACGAACTGGTCCTGAAGGCCGACTTGGCGGAGAACTCCGCCGTGCGCGGCTGTATGGTCATCAAGCCCCACGGCTACGCCATCTGGGAGCTCATGCAGCAGGGGCTGGATGGACTCTTCAAGGCGACCGGCCACGTCAACGCCTACTTCCCTTTGTTCATCCCAAAGTCGTTCTTTGAGAAGGAAGCCGAGCATGTCGAAGGCTTTGCCAAAGAGTGCGCGGTGGTCACCCACTACCGCCTGAAAGCCAACCCGGACGGCCCCGGCCTTATCCCCGATCCCGAGGCCGAGTTGGAAGAGCCGCTCATCATCCGCCCGACCAGCGAGACGATCATCTGGAACACCTACAAAAAGTGGATTCAGAGCTACCGCGACCTGCCCCTGCTCATCAACCAGTGGTGCAACGTAGTGCGGTGGGAGATGCGCACCCGCCTGTTCCTCCGCTCCGCCGAGTTCCTTTGGCAAGAGGGCCACACCGCCCACGCCACCTATGACGAGGCCGAAGAGGAGACTCTGACCATCCTCCACCAATGCTACGGCCGGTTCGTGGAGGAGTGGATGGCGGTGCCGGTCATCAAGGGCTTGAAGAGCGACGGCGAGAAGTTTGCCGGAGCCGACCACACCTACTGCATGGAGGCCATAACCCAGGACCTCCGCGCCATCCAGGCCGGAACCTCCCACCACCTGGGCCAAAACTTCGCCAAGGCGTTCGACGTCACGTTCCAATCCAACGAGGGCAAATTGGAGCACGTTTACGCCACGTCCTGGGGAGTCAGCACGCGCCTGATCGGGACCCTGATCATGGCCCACAGCGACGACAAAGGCCTCGTCGCCCCGCCGCGTCTGGCTCCGGTGCAGGTCGTCATCATCCCGATGGGCCGCGACGAGGAGACCCGGTCGCAAACCATCGGCGCGGCCGAGAGAATCGCCCAAAGCCTGCGCGACCAATCCTACAGCGGCCAACCGATCCGGGTGAAGATCGACAAGCGCGAGAAGGAGAGCCCCGGCTTCAAATACAACTACTGGGAGCTGCGAGGAGCCTGCATCCGCATCGAGATCGGCCCCCGCGATCTGGAAGCGGGAACAGCCATGGTCTCGCGCCGAGACACCGGCGACAAACAGCCGCTCAGCCTCGACGGCGACCTCCCCTCCAAGCTGGTCGATCTCCTGGAGGAGATACAAAAAGACCTCTACGACCGAGCCCTCGCCTTCCGCGAAGCCAACACCCACCGGGTGGACACCTGGGAGGAGTTTGAGAAGCGGTTCGAGGGCGAAGGCGGCGGCGGCTTCGTCCTAGCCCACTGGGACGGAACGACCGAAACGGAAGAGGCTATCTCCCAGAAGACCAAGGCGACGATCCGTTGCATCCCCCTAGAACCCCTCCACCCCGACGACGACAAGCCGGGAGTCTGCGTCTACAGCGGCAACCCCAGCGCAAAACGCGTGGTGTTCGCCAAAGCGTACTAAGGATCGTGCGGAGCCTCCCCCTGCGGATGTTTGCGTTGTGGGGGGAGGGTAGGGTGGGGGTCGCTAGCCGAGTGTTTGTAGGTAGGTCTACGAACCTAGGTAAAGAAACCAAGGGCGCAAAGAAGAGTTCGAGCCTAACTGGTTTTCCTTTGCGTTTCTTTGTTTCATCGTTTCTTTGCGGTGAGAAGAAACCGGGGATTGGCTACCAGAGTTGGCCCCGCAAAGCCTCACCCATGCCACAATGTCCCCCAAGGATGGGAGAACGGGTTAAGTACTGGGAAGTCAACTACGGCGATGGGGAGTGGCTGGAGATCGCGGTTCCTCATGGCTGGCGACAGGATGTGGACGTCCGGTGGGAGGGACCGGCTGTCTACCGCGCCACCATCGACGTCCCCCGCAAGCCCTCGGTCCTCTGGTTTGAGGGCGTCAGCTATGAGGCCGTAGTCTCCCTCAATGGTAAGGAGGTCCTCATCCATCGCGGCATCTGGGACGCCTTTGAAGTCCCTCTGAACGGCTATCGCGGCAAGGTGGAAGTATTAGTAGCCGTTACTAAGAATGGCGGTGAGCGATTCCCGGTAAGAGATGTCGCAAGCGGATTCCTTCCCTATGTCTATCACACCTTTGGCGGGATTTGGGGAGAAGTCGTTTTGAGGGCGGCGGGAGGGCGGAGGGACGAACCGCCCCCTACCAGAGTCTCCGTCTACGACTCCCAAATCTACGTGGACGATAAGCCGTTCTACATTCGGGGCCTGCTCCACTGGGGATGGTATCCCGAGCTTGGTCACCACAACGCCTCCGAAGACGTGATCCGTCGCGAGGTTCGTGAGGCCAAGGCGATGGGGTTCAACCTCGTCAAATTTTGCCTCTGGATTCCGCCCCACAAGTATCTGGACATCCTGAAAGAGGAGGGAATGGAGGCGTGGATCGAGCTTCCGCTGTGGGACCCCTCCGCCGACCCCGCCAAGCTGGAAGAAATCGGGCGGGAGATCGAGCGGATGGTCCGCCAATACCGCCATCACGACAACGTGATCGTCTGGACCGTCGGCTGTGAACTAAGCCAAGCCACTCCCGCCGATTACCGCGAGTACATGGTCAACCTCGTAAAGAATCTGACCGGCTGCCCTTTGGTCAAAGACAACTCCGGCGGAGCCGAGATGTATGGCGGCGACCTGCGTGAGTTCGGCACATTCTACGACTACCATCCCTACTGCGACACCCAGTTCTATCCCCCCGTTCTGGATTCCCTATTGCCCGGACCGCGCGGCAAAGAGCCGATCCTGTTGGGCGAGTTCAACGACATCGACATCCACCGAGACTTGGCCCGCATCCACGAGGAGATGCCCTATTGGACCAGCCGCACCCGCGAACTGAACGACCAAGGAGTCAGATGGCAACACGACCTCCCCCATTTCCTCCCTGACCACCCGATGGCTAACGGCGACGAGTATGAACGCCATGAGCGAGTGATGGAGTCCTCACGACGGAAATCTTTGTTCATGCGCAAGTCGATCCACGAGTGGGTTCGGTCGCGCGACCCCATCTCTGGCTACGCCATCACCGGCTGGCGAGACACCCCGATCTCCATGTCCGGCTTCTTCGACGACTGGGACCGCCCCCGCTTCACCCCCCAAGAGTGCCTCCCCTGGAATGGCGAAAACGTCCTCTTCCTCATCCCCACCCGCCGCCCCCCCTGGGTCGATGGAGGCAACCGCCCCGGTTGGCTGGACCCCCATAACCACTTTGTGGGACAAATCTTCTTTAAGGTAGGAGTCCACTCCGAGTCGGGCCTGGAAAGCGGCCTGACCTGGCGCATTACCAACTCGGAAAACCAAACCGTGATAAGGGGAGCCGAAGATACAGTCGCCGCCGATCCCCTCACCTCCACCCAAGTCGCCCAAATCTCCTGGCAATGCGACCAACCAGGGCGATATGAGCTTCACACCGAGTTCGGAAGCGCGCAAAACTCGTGGACATTCTGGGTAGAGCCCGAGCCCGACTTGGCCCCTTGGCGGTTCGATGACCCCCATCGCCTGATCGGAGCCGCCGAGCCGGGCGACGGCGAGACCAGGGTTCTCGCCGGACACATCGAAGGCCTCTCCGACACACTGGAGACCGGCGGCAAAACCATCGTCCTCCTCAACACCATCGGAACCAAGGCCATGCCCTTCTGGCGAGAGGCCGCCTACGACTTCGCTCCAAACGCCCCCTTCAAAGACCAGTGGGAGCGCCTCCTCGCCGTCTCCGGGGATGTCGCCATCGACCCCGCTTTTCTTGCGGAGAATCTGCCAACCGGAGCCAAGGTCGAAATCCTGATGAGCCGAATCGACGTAAGGACTTACCAAGAGTCGCCGGTAGTGGTGAAAGTCGTCGGCGCCAAAGGCGCGGCGATTCTCACCACCCTGCGACCCTACGGCGGACTCGGCATCCAACCTCGAGGCTTGGCCAAAAATGCCGCCGGATGCGCTCTATTGACTTTGATGTCCGACCTGATGCCATGACCCGCCGACACTTCCTCCTCGCCGCCTCGACCCTGGCCATCGCGCCCCGGTTCGCCTTGGCCCAAAAGGAGGATTTCTTCACTGGCAAAGAGGTCTTTGCGTCAATCATAGAGAAAGCGCGGGCCAACAACTGGGCCAAGCTTCCGATGGGCGACTTGGTCGGGCAAGTGGCCAAGGAGTTTCTGGGTACTCCCTACGTCGGCTTCACCTTCGAAATCTTCGACGACCGCGAAGTCTGCGTCATCAACCTCAACGGCCTCGACTGCGCGACCTTCTACGAAGCCTCCCTCGCCATCGCCCGTACCATCAAAGTTGGCCGCCTGACCGAAGCCGAATTCCAGAAGCAGACCCAGCGAATCCGGTATCGCGGCGGCAGGCTGAACGGCTACATCAGCCGCCTCCACTACGCCATCGACTACTTCCACGACAACGAGGTCAAGGGCATCGTCCACATCGTCTCGCAGGATCTGCCCGGTGCGGAGATCTATTCCAAAAAGCTGTCCTTCATGACGAAAAACTCGGACCGCTATCGCCAACTAAAAGCCAACCCCACCCTGGTCCCCCTGATCACCAAGACCGAGGAAGACGTCAACGCCCGAAGGAACTTCTACGTCCCCAAAGAGAAAGTCGCCGACATCGAAATCCTCCTCAAAACCGGCGATCTCATCGGCCTCACCACCACCACCGAAGGCCTCGACGTCTCCCACACCGGCATCTGCTACCGAGACGAAAGCGACACCCTCCGCTTCATGCACGCCTCGTCGGTAAGAAAAGAGGTCATCCTAGACGGCCGCCTCTCCGACTACCTAGCCAAAGCCAAAATCAACACCGGAATCATCGTCGCCAGACCGCTGGAGTTGTGACGTGAACCCTTGTAGACCCTGGATGGTTCGTGCCAGGGCGGAAGCCGGAAAACGGAAATCGCGACAACCTGTAGGCGGCGGATGCATTGTGCCGCCGTCAGAGCCGAACGCTTGCACAAGAGCTCCCCTTCCTCACCCAAAGGTTGGAGAAGAAGGGGTTTGAACTCGTAGCAGAAACAAGTCCGGTATCACGCCAACAGGACTAGCGAACGAAGATGCAGAGGAGGAGAAGGCTGAACAGCGCCGCCATCAGGAACAACGTCCAGCCAGCAGCGGCGGCAAACTTCCAACACTCCACTTCTTGACGTTTCTTCATGACCGCTAGATTATGCTCCGGATCGTGCTGCCTTCCAAACTCTAAACCCCAAACTCCAAACTCCGCTTAGCCCCCTCCTTATCCCCCGGCGCCAACTCCCCCTCCAACACCCGCTCTGTCAAAAAGTGCTTCCACTTCCCCACTTCCGGACCCGGCTCCAGGTGCAGGAACGCCATGATCTCCTCGCCCGTCAAAGGCGACTGCAAAACCTCCCGAGGCGTCTCCTGCTGAACCTCCCGCAGACGCGCCCGAATCGGCTCCAAATCCAGCTTTCGCACCCCCGGAGCCAAGGAGCTGGCATCCGCCTCTACCAGCCACAGCAGGTAATCCACCCATTCGCCTAGGTCTCGCAACAGCCGACGCGCCGCCGTCTTCGTGAACTGCGTCCCACTTCCCAGGCGCATATGGTGTCGGACCAAGAGCGCCACCGGCTCGATGTCCCGCTCCGCCAGCTTCCACCGCCGCAAAATCCGCCGAGTCATCTCCGCCCCCACCTCGTCATGCCCAAAAAACCGAGTCCGCCCCTCCGCATCCACCATCCGCGTCCGAGGCTTGCCGACATCGTGGAACAGAGCGGAAAGGATGAGGGGTAGGGAGGGCGTTGGGCCTTGGGTGTTGGGCGTTCGGTGTTGGGTGCCAGGGGGTTGAGGAGAGTGCGATAGGTCCCCCTCGTTCCCCGAATGCCCACCCCCCAACACCGAACGCCCAACCACCCACAAATTCTCCACCACCAACAGCGTGTGCCGCCAAACATCCAGGTGGTGGAAATGCCCCTGCTCCACCCCGACCATCGCCTCGAACTCCGGCGCAATCACGTCGGTCAGGCGCAAATCCAAGATGTCCTGCAAAGCGGCGGGCGCGGTCGGACGGGCGAGGATTTTCAGAAGTTCGTCCCGAATCCGCTCATAGCTGACGATAAACAGCCGCTCCCGAGTCTCATAGATCGCCTCATACAGCCCCGGCGCAGGCTCAAACCCTAGTTGCCACCGAAACCGCACCGCCCGCAGCATCCGCAACGGATCGTCATGGAAGGTCGCCGCTGGGTCCAGAGGCGTTCGCAAAACCTTCGCCTCCATATCCGCCAACCCCACCCCCAACGGATCCCGCAACGCCCCGGAATCCAAGTCCCGCATCAGGGTGTTTACGGTGAAATCGCGCCGCTGGGCATCCTCCAGGTAGGTCGCCGGCTCCACGTCCGGCTTGCGACTCTCCTCCGAGTAACTCTCCTTGCGCGCCGTCACCAACTCGATCGCCACCCCCTGCACCCGCACCATCGCCGTGCCGAAGCGCGGATAAGTCACCGGTGCAATATCGCTCACCCGCTTCTCCCAAAGAAGCTCGGCCAATTCCGGCGCGCTCTGGCGGGTCACCAGGTCGAAGTCGTTCTTGGGCGGCAACCCCAGCAACTCATCCCGGACCGCCCCCCCCACCAAAAAAAGATCGCCCTGGAAAGCCGTGCCACGAACGGCGTCTCGAATGGCTTCCAAGGCGGCATGCATCCTTCTATTTTAGAGTGCGGCGATTTATCGCCGCTTTCACCTGCCCGATTTATCGGGCTGAGCGAGGATTGAAAGCGGCGATAAATCGCCGCACTCTAAAGAATCTCCGACTCCCCAAACCTAAAACCAAAAACCAAAAACCGAGAACCTAAAACCGAAAACCCTAATGCCGCGTCTCCACCGGCTCGCTCAGCAGCACCGCATATCCATCGGGGTCCGCCACCAGGAAGGTCCGCTCCCCGATGTTCGCCATATCCAACTCTCGTAAAACCGTCACCGACTTCATCTTCAGAGTCCGCGCCACCTCGGGCAGATTCCGAACCTGGAACTTGATCACCAGCCCGCCGCTCCGCTCAAAGGAGGGGTCCTGCTCGTGCCGGGGCTGCTGCAAAAGCAGGATTTCAGTTTGCCCGGTGGTGAGATAGGCCAACCGGTGCCCATCCACCGACTGCTGCGCACGAACCGGCAGGTCCAGAAGGTGGTGATAGAAGGCAAGCGAACGCTCGATATCCTCGACATCCAAGATCAGATTGGAAAAAACATTTGCCATCGGATTTGCCTCCACCCCGGATATTCGACGCACCCCGCCGATTTCCTGCTAGCTCCGCCAAATCCCGTAGACCCTGGATGGTTCGTGCCAGGGCGGTTGCCGCGAGTTCGGAAACCGAAGCACCATAAAGCCGCAATGCCCCAACACCGCAATGCCGAAACGCCATCAAGTCATAATGAACCCATGGCATCCCCCGACTTGCGCCGCCTCTGGAAGCTCCATCAGATCGACGCCGCCATCCAAGGAATCCGCAATCGAGCCGCCAGCCTGGATGTAGGCAAGAAGACCGCAGCTGAGATCGAATCCCTCTCCAAGCAGCTTACCGACCACCCCTACAGAAAACTCCACGCCGAGCAGCAAGACCTGGAGCTGAGGCAGAAATCGATCGACGACAAGATCGAGAAGTTCAATCGCGACCTCTACAGCGGCAAGATCGTCAACCCTCGCGAAGTGGAGAACATTCAAAAAGAGATCGCCATCCTCACCAAGCAGAAGGGCGAGATCGACGAGAAGCTCCTGGAAATCTGGGACCAGCTCCCTCCTTTAAAAGAGGAAGCCGACCGGATCGAGAAAGCAATCGCAACCAGGAAGACCGACCTGATCGAGACTCAAAAGAAAGCCCAGATATCCAAGATTCAGCTAGAGACCGATTTCAAGAAGCTCTCCGCCGAACGCCCCCTGGTCGCCAAAGACCAAAACCCCACCCTCCTCGCAAAGTACGAGTCCCTGCGCAAGAACCACCAAGGCATCGGCATGGCGGAAGTCGTCAAAAAGAGACAATGCGAAGCCTGCGGAACTTTGCTCCCCGAGCGAACCTTACAGGGGCTGCTGGACGACAGAACAATGTCATGCGAAACGTGCCACCGGCTGCTTTACTTCACAGAGGGCATTGTTTGAAAAAGCTTCTCCTCCTGCTCGTCGCAGTGGTGATCACCGGTAGCTGCGCCAAATTCCCCAGCAGTGGAGTTCCCGGAGGCAACACCCAAGTCCGCTTCCGCATGACCGTAGCCGGCCGCATCAAGCCCGGTTACATCTACGTAGTGGCGATTCGGTGGTCAAAGAACATCAATCCGGTCGACCCAAATCGAGGCCCCTGGCCAGTCATCACCTCCCCGTGGGGCAATGGCATGGTGGCGGGCAGAGCCAATGTTTATGTGAAGTGGGACACTTTTCAATCTCCTGAGTACCAGGCGTGGGAATTCACCGATGCAATTCCTGACGACGAGTTCCCAGGTTCGGGGCCTTATATGACGCAATCCCAATTCAAAGGTATTCCCCTTAACACCCTCGACGTTACCGAAAACGGCCGCACCCTCGACTTCACCCTCGACATGAGCCAGATTGCGGAGAATCCAAGCGACATTCCTTTGATTCGAGTTCTTCAAGTGAACTTCCTCACCATGGACCGCGTCCCCCAAGACCCCGACAGCGGCTCCAAAATCTGGGACGGGCTAGGCCTCAACAGCTCGGTCTTTGACGCCAACAACTTTATCCAGTTCTCGGTAGATGCCTCCAACACCTATAACAACTCCTCCGGCCCGTTCCAGGGTCGCGAACAAACCGGAGACACCCCCGACCCCGACTTGGACATCGTAGACTGGTCGGTCCAAGTCATCAGACCGTAGGGGCGGAAACCGGATCCGGAGACCTGTAGCCTCTGGATGGTTCGTGCCAAGGCAAGAGCCGAAAGCTAGAAATCGGAGCTACTAGCTGCCTCTGAGATCGTGGGCGGGCGGCCGGCTTCGTTGTGCCTCGGTGCCGTTGTGGTTCAATCATCTCTGGCCCCAAACCTAAAACCCAAAACCAAAAAACCTAAAACCCTCCCCCCATGCCCCAAACCTCCGTCCTCCTCACATGCTACAACCACCTCCGCTACCTCCCCCAGGCAGTGGATGGCATCTTGGGGCAGACCAACCAGGACCTAGAAATCCTCGCCCTCGACGACGGCTCCAAGGACGGCTCCCGCGAATGGCTCAAAGAACGCGAGGCCGAAGGCAAACTCCGCTGCATCTTCAACGAGAAGAACCTCGGCACCTATGCCACCCTCAACGTCGGCCTCCAAGAAGCCAAAGGCGAGTACATCGCCATCCTCAACGACGACGACCTCTGGGCCGCCGACAAACTGCAAAGACAAACAGAGATGCTGAAGGCCAACCCCAAGATCGGCCTCGTCCACACCGGAGGCTGGTTCATCGGGGAGGATGGGAACCGCCTCGCCGACCCCGCCCCCCTCGGCTTCACCTACCCCTCCACCCCCACCGGCGACGTCCTCGCCCTCGAAATCCTCTACAACCACATCATCACCAGCTCCGTCCTGATCCGCCGGGAATGCTTCGACGCCTGCGGCCCCTTCGACCCCAGCTTCTTCGGTTCCGGAGACTGGCAGATGTGGCTCCGAATCGCCCAGAAATACCAGGTCGGATACGTGGACGAACCCCTCACCTTCTACCGAGTCCACGGCCAAAACGCCAGCCACCAAAAGGAGCGAATCAACGAGGACGACGCCCGGATTCGCGAGTGGATCACCACCTGGCAACCCCAATTCGCCAACCGCATGGCCGCCGAGCCCGACCTGAAAGCCGCCTTCGCCCACAACTGGGCCTGCCTGGGCACCGAACGAACCTGGGCGGGCAACCCATCGGCAGGCCGCCAAGCCTACGCCCAAGCCCTCCGCATGAACCCAACCCGCCCCCAGACCTACCTCCGCTGGCTCGCCACGTTCCTCTCCAAAAAGGCGTTTAGAAAACTGTCGTGACCCCCCGCATCTACCTAGACCACGCCGCCACCACTCCCCTCCTCCCCGAGGCAAGAGAGGCCATGCTCCCCTGGCTGGCCGAAGGCTACGGCAACCCCTCCAGCCTCCACCAAGAAGGGAGAAAAGCCAAAGACGCCATCGACCAAGCCCGGGAAATCATCTCCAAGTCTTTAGGCTGCCTCTTCGCCGAAGTCCTCTTCACATCCAGCGGGACCGAAGCCGCAAATCTGGCGATTCTTGGATCGGCCCTGAATTGCTCGGACGCTAAGCGAACCAGGATCCTCTTGGTTGCGACTGAACACCACTGCGTTATACACACTTCAGCCCTCCTGACAAAACTGGGTTTCCGTGTCGAAATGATCCCGGTCGACCGGTTTGCTCGGGTGGACTTGGATGCGCTGGAAGCGATGATGGGAGACGATGTTCTGTTGGTAAGTGTGATGCACGCCAACAACGAGACCGGGACGATTCAGTCGATACAAGACGTGTCCCGGCTATGCCGCCAGCACGGCGCGCTCTTCTTTTGCGATGCCGTACAGACCTATCTGACCGGGTGGAAAGTGGAGGACTTGGGGGCGGATTTGGTGGCTTTGTCGGCTCACAAGGTGAATGGGCCGAAGGGGGTCGGAGCGATCTATATACGGGCGGGGGTGAAGCTCCAACCGCTGGCGCTGGGTGGTGGGCAGGAACGGGAGATGCGGGCGGGGACGGAGAATGTGGCGGGGATCACCGGGTTTGGGGCGGCGGTGGCCAAACAACCTCGCAAACCCGACGTTTCGGCTCTGCGAGATGCCTTCTTGGACCGGCTGAACGACGCCCTCCCGACCGTCCCCGACCGCTCCCTCACCCTGGGCGGCCATGCCCACCTGCGGTTCCCAGGGATCGACGCTGAGACGATGCTGATCCGGCTGGATCGGATGGGAGTGAGTGCCAGTAGCGGAGCCGCCTGCTCCTCCGGCTCTCTGGAGCCCAGCCACGTCCTTCTCGCCTGCGGCTACTCGGAGGCGGAGGCAAAGGTGGGCCTGCGCTTCACTTTTGGGTGGCCTCTGACCATGGCAGACGCCATCGAGGCGGCTCGACGCGTCAATCGGTGCGTCGAGGAGATTCGAAGCACTCGCCAGCCAAGCCGGTAGAAAACTAGAAAAATAGCAAACTAGAAAGATGGTAAACTAGATTTATGAAAACTGCGCTCGACCTGCCCGACGACTTGATGAGGGATATCCGCATTGAAGCTGCAAGCTTGGGGGTGAAACTCAAGGACTTGGTGGCGGACCTGCTTCGTGAAGGCATCCGCACGCGTCGATCTGCTCAACCAACCGAGCCACTCTCGAAGCACAGCCAAGCCTTTTGGAAGGAGTTGGAAGCCAGGATTGGAGAATTCAAAGGCCAGTTCCCTGTGCTTCCGGCGGAAGCGTTCTCTACTGACTCGCTCTACGACTGATCATGGCGTCCTATCTCGTCGATTCTTCCGTTGCCATCCGGTGCCTCTCGCCGGACGACCCCCTCCACGGCAAAGTGTTTGCATCCGTAAGCGCCTTATCGACATCGGGAAACCGCCTCTGCTATACGCCTCAAGTGGGTAGAGAGATATGGTCCGTCTTGACAAGGCCGCAGAATGTGAACGGATACGGACTCTCGCCAACCGGAGCCGCACAATTCATGAAACTGCTGGAGTCGACGTTCGACTTCTGTGACGACTCGACTGGCATTTACCGAACCTGGAGTAACTTGGTCGAGCAACACGGCGTCTCCGGTCGCCAGGTTCATGACGCGAACCACGTTGCCGCGGTGATGGCGCATGGTCTGGATGGCATTCTGACGCTCGACGAGCGCGATTTCCGCCGGTATCCGGGCATCGCCATTATTCGTCCTTAGGGTTTGCGCCAAGGTATGCGGCCCATTTACCGCCATTAAGAGCCTGGGAAAGTCCAGGCTACGGTATTGTTAAGCCATACCTATGATCCTTCCGATTGAGGAGTTGACTCCCCGCCAGATCGTTGCTGAACTCGACCGCTACATCGTGGGCCAGGCGGCGGCCAAACGGGCGGTGGCGGTCGCCCTGCGCAACCGCTTCCGCCGCCAACAACTTCCCGAGAACGAGCGCGACGATATTCTGCCCAAGAACATCCTGATGATCGGGCCGACCGGCGTCGGCAAGACCGAGATCGCCCGGCGGCTGGCCCAGTTGGCCCGAGCCCCCTTCATCAAGGTCGAGGCTACCAAATTCACCGAGGTCGGCTATGTCGGGCGTGATGTGGAGTCGATGGTCCGCGACTTGGTGGCCGGAGCCGTGCGCCTGGTCGAGAAGGAGAAGATGGACGCGGTGAGGCCCGAGGCCGAGCGACGAGCGGTGGACCGACTGGTAGACCTGCTCGACCTGGAGCGCCCCCGCAAGCGGAAGAGCCGGGCGAAGGCGGGCGTGCTGGACAATCCGGTTCTCCGCCAGGCGTTTGAGACCTTTGGCCAGAGGATCGACGACGACTACCCAGACGACTTCTTTGAGCAGAACGACGAGGACTACAAGAAGCGCGAGGCCCGAAGGAAGCGGCTTCGCAAGGATATCTTGGCCGGGAAGCTGAACGACCGGATCGTAGAGGTGGAGACCGAGGAAGCCTCCAACCCGTTCGTCCAGGTCTTCACCCCCCAGGGCATGGAGGAGATGGGGCTTGACTCCAACCAAATGGGGAACCCCTTCGGCTCCAAGCGCACGACGCGCCAGGCTTCGGTCGCCGAGGCGATGGAGATTCTGATCCAAGAGGAGGCGCGCAAGGTAGTGGACCAGTCGACGATTCGACGCGAAGCCGTGGTCCGGGCCGAGCAGACCGGCATCATCTTCCTGGATGAACTCGACAAGGTCGCCAGCAAGTCGAGCGGAGGCAGTGGGCCGGATGTTTCGCGAGAAGGCGTCCAGCGCGACCTGTTGCCGATCATCGAAGGCTCGACGGTGGCGACTAAGTTCGGCCCTGTGCGAACCGACCACATCCTCTTCATCGCGGCGGGCGCCTTCCACATGGCCCGCCCCAGCGACCTGATCCCCGAGCTTCAGGGCCGCCTGCCGATCAGGGTTGAACTGGAAAACCTGACCGAAGACGACTTCCGACGCATCCTCTTGGAGCCGAAAAACGCGCTGACCAAGCAGTACGAAAAGCTTCTGGGGACGGAGGGCGTGGAGATCAACTTCACCCCCGACGCCCTGGACGAACTCGCCAAGATCGCGGCAGACGTGAACGCCAAGACGGAGAACATCGGTGCCCGCCGACTTCACACCCTCATGGAGAAGCTCCTGGAGGAGATCCTCTTCGAAGCCCCCGAGATCGGCAAGAAGAAGATCAAAATGGACCGCAAAGCCGTGCAGGAGCGGCTTACCAATCTGGCGCAGGACGTAGACTTGAGCCGGTATATCTTGTGATGGTGGAACGGCGTTGTGGCATCGGCTTCCAGCCGATGTGTCCCATGGCCTTCCAGGTCATGGGCTCCCGCGCAACGGCATGTACAGCGCCTCAAACCTTAAGCAGCCACGACGCAATGACCCACCCTGCCCAAAGGTTGGGGGTGCAAGTCCCGGGAGGCGAATAGGTGCCAGCCGTCGGCGTTGTCGCGATTCAAGGCGACTTTGAGAAGCATATCCAGGCCTTGGAGCGTTGCGGAGTCGCGGACATCCGCGAGGTGCGGACGCCGGAGGATTTGGCGGACGTGGAGCGAGCGATTATTCCGGGCGGGGAGAGCACGACGGTCGGGATGCTGATGCAGAGGTTGGGCCTGGGCGAAGCTCTTCAGACTCGTGCTAATGAAGGAATGCCGATCTGGGGAACCTGCATGGGCATGATCCTGATGGCCTCCCAAGTCGAAGGCCGGGAGCAATACTCGCTGGACCTCCTGGACATCACAGTGAGGCGCAACGCCTTTGGAGCCCAGGTGCACAGTTTTGAGGACGAGGTCCAGGTGGAGGGGCTGGAGGAGCCGGTGACCGGCGTTTTCATCCGCGCCCCCGTGGTCGCCGAGTGTCGGGGCGAGGCGAAACCGATTGCGTCTTATGACGGCAAGGTGGTCGCAGTACGCCAGGGGAACTTGCTCGGCACATCGTTCCACCCAGAGTTGACCGACGACACGCGGCTGCATACGTGGTTTTTGGGATTTTGAAGCTAGAGGACACTTTAGGCGGCGGATGCATCGTCCCACCGTCCCAATTGCCCAATGCCCAATGCCCAATTGCCAAATGCCCAATTGCCCAATGCCCAATGCCCAATGCCCAATGCCCAATGCCCAATGCCCAATGCCCAATGCCCA
>CAZCSP010000008.1:0-146356 GCA_964501275.1 uncultured Fimbriimonadaceae bacterium
CCGCGAAGTCGAACCACCCCACCCGCTTGTAGGTTGGGAAGAAGTTACAGGTGGGTGAGGTCCTTCGACTCGCGACAAGCAAATGGCTGAGCTACAAATACCTTCTGGCTCGCTCAGGATGACGCCGTGCGGAAGCTACGGCGAATTTACACACAAGCTCTAAGGGCCGATCTGACTCCAAACAGGGGTCGGACGTTGTTTGGGTCGTATGTTTTCTGAAAGACTAGCGTTCTTTGAGTGGGCTAGTCAAATCGCGACGGCGGCAAAATGCATCCGCCGCCTACAACACGACCGGCATACCGGGGCTTCCAGGGGAAACTATTCGGCGTCTTCCCGAGGCAGGAACTCAAAGGTGCTGAACCACCACATGCAGAGGCCGCCGAAGAAGGCGATCATGAGGGTGAGGATGATCCAGCCGGTTTGGGCGTTAACGGCGTTGATTCCCAAGGCGTTCGCCATATTGCCCAAGAGCCCGCCTCCACCGGGGGCCGAGGGACGTTGGGCGATGGCGCTGAGGTAGGTGCTGACGGACAGGGAGGACATACTGCCCGGCATATTGGGCACCGCCGTCTCCCAAGCGAAGGCGAACAGGAGGCAAACCACCATCGCGGCTTTGCTCATGAGCAGGGTCACATAGACGAACAGGGTGCCGTAGGCCAATGACCCAACGAGAATTGCGACGAAATCCTTGAGGAACATCGGATTCGAGAGCGGGTTGCCATAGACGGCGGCGGAAACCATGAAAAGCGTGGCCGTGGAGACGAAGGAAACGGCCACTGCGCTCGCCAGAGTTCGGTAGAGGACCAGCTTCCAACGTTCGATCGGTCTTGTGAGCAGGTACACGATGGTCTTCTGCTCCACCTCTTGCCCGATCACCGCGGAACTGAAGATCGCGGACGCCAGGGGCAGAACCCGAAACACCAGAAGCGAGGAGAGCATGGAATACGCCTCGGCTAAATCCTCCGACCGGTTCACGTAGAGGAAGACCTTTGCGATGGCGAACAGGCCGCCAGCGACCAGCAGCCAGACGATGATCCGCTTGAGGCGAAGGAAATCGCGGAGGGCGGCTTGAAAAACAAAAGCTTCGGTCATCCGTTCACCAGGTAGCGGAAGATGGATTCCAGGTTGTTGTCGGGGCTGCTGAAGGAGGTCACGGGGATATTCTCGTCCAGGACAAGCGCGGGGATGGCGTCGTAGAATTGGCTGGGCTCCCTGGTCTGGAGTTCCAAGCCGTCCCGGTCGAACTCAACGCTCAAGACATAGGGCAGGGCGACCAACCGCTTGGCGACCTCCCGAGGTTCGGGCGTCTCGATGCGGACTCGGTGGGGGTATTTGTCGATCAGTTCGCGGATCACCCGCAGGTCGCCCGAGGCCATCAGGCGGCCCCGGTGCAACAGCAGGATGGAGCGGGTCATTTGCTCGACCTCGAACAGGATGTGGCTGCTAACGAGGATGGACTTGCCCTGGTCGGCGAGGACTTTGAGGAGGTCCATCAGTTCACGCCGCCCCACGGGGTCGAGGCCGTTCAGGGGCTCGTCGAGGAGGATGGCGTCGGGCTCGTTCAGCATTGCTTGGGCCAGCTTGATCCTTTGGCGCATCCCCTTGGAGTATCCGGCGATCCGCTTGTCGCACCGATCCGCCATCCCGACTTCTTCCAGGACGCGCTGGGTGCGGGTGGTGGCTTCGGAGTGGGCAAAGCCGCTGTACCGGGCCATGCCGTAGACGAACTGGCGACCCGTCTGCCACTCGTAGAAGTTGTCGATCTCCGGGCAGTAGCCTAGCTTGCGGAAGACGTTCGGGTTGGCAAAGGGATCCTCGCCGTTGACCATGACTTGACCGGTGGTGGGTCGAACCTGCCCCGTCACTAGCTTCATCATCGTGCTCTTCCCCGCGCCATTCATGCCGAGGAGAGCGGTGACGCCAGGGCCGATGGTGCAGGTGACGTCGTTCAGGCCGATCACCTGGCCGTACCACTTGGAGGCGTTGATCAGGTCAATCATCCGACGATCTCCACGGGTCGGATGCGTCGCCAGGCGATGAACATCATGAGGGCACTGATGAGGATGATCAAACTCAAGCTAAAGAACAACCCAGGCGATGGGACCATTCTGGACATGGTTGGGATTCCAAAGGGCGGCGAGCCATCGGTGCCCAAGACAGACTTGGCCATGCCGATATTCAGGCCATCCACACTGGCATAGAACAACTTCGACACCAGGTTCACCACACCTTCCGGAACTTCGGAGTGGCCCCGCTGCCCTCCCGAAATTGGAATCCAGGCCAAGGTCATGAGCTTGGTGAAGAAGTTCGTGATGAAATACAGTCCGGCATACACCGCTCCTGCTAGACGCCCCTGGTTGAACATAGAACTGAATCCGATGATCAGCGAGGCGTTAAAGGCCGCACCCCCCACCAGCATCACCACGACCTTTGGCAGAAGCCATGGATCTGATGAAATGAAGCCGTGTTCGCGGTAGCTCATGGCTCCATAAAAGTAGAAGAACAGCGAGGGAATGGCGGATACGATCAGGAGCGGCAGGAAGATGCCAAACCACTTTCCAAACAGATAATCCTTCTTGTCGCAGGGTTTGCTGAGGTAGACCAAGAGCGCGTTCGCCCGATTGTCGTTTGCAATTGCGCCAGCGCCCAGGACTAAGCCGATCGCCAATAGCCATATTTGCCCATAGGAATAGCCAATCAGGAACTGATCCTTCCAAACCAGCCGCCCGAGGAAGGCTTGTAGTGGATTAACCTGGTTTGGAGGCGTATTGGCCGCCATCTGGTCGATCACGAAGAGCGTAAAGATCATCCCGAAGTAGTAGCCGCCCGATGCAAAGGCGTATAGCCACACGGACTTCTTCTTCATTGCCATCATGATCGTGGCCTTCGCGATCACCCACCACCGGAATCGGGTGTCGGTGAGGACGCCGTCGTAGTTGCGATAGCTGAGGTCGGCGATGGGGGATGCCATTATTAGCCAGTCCTCCGTAGTGGTCGCCGTCCGAGCCCCCTTGAGGGGGTTGGGGGTGCGGCCAGGTTCCCCGTTTGCATCGAAAGCAACGCAGGCCAACGTGGATTGAACCCTACAAGTGGAGAACTATATGCCACCCCCAACCCCCTCAAGGGGGCTCGGATCGCGATTTCAAACAACCCAACCATTACAACTGAAATCCTCCGTTCGTCTGCGCCCCGATGCTTTCCAGGAACGCATCTTCCAGCGACCTCTCGGCCTCTACCAAGCCTCTCACCTGCACCCCTGCTTCCCTGGCGGACGCGAGGATGAGTCTTCCGGTTTCGGCAGGGGTTTTGGCGGTGGTGACCCGGTAGCGGGAGTGAGTCAGCTCCTCTAGGGTCGCACCCTTGGCCTGGATCGCGGACTCAAAGGCTTCGCTGTGCTCCAGCAACTCCACGTCCATCGGCGCGCCGGCGATCTTTTTCAAATCCTTGATCATCCCCTGCACCCGTAGCTGGCCCTTCATCACCACGATCACCTGGTCGGCGACGCGCTCGATGTCGGGAAGGAGGTGGGAGCTGATGACGACGTTCAGGCCCTTGCCATGGGAGACTGAGCGCACCAAATCCAGCATCTCTTCGCGGCCACGGGGGTCCAAACCGTTGGTGGGCTCGTCGAGGAGGAGGAGCCGGGGGCCGTGGACGATGGCTTGGGCCAGCTTGATACGCTGTTTCATGCCGGTGGAGTAGGTCTCCACGTTGCGGTATCGGGCCTCGCCCAGGCCGCAATACTCCAAGACCTCGTGGGCGCGGCGCAAAGCCTGCTCTTTGGGCATCCCGGCCAGTTCGCCAGCATAGGCCACAAACTGGACGGCGCTCATACCGGGGATGTGGCAGTCTTGCTCTGGCATCAGTCCGATGCGCTGGCGGATTTCCCGGCCCTGGGTGCGGATATCGTAGCCGAGGACGGTGGCGGAACCAGAGGCGGGGCTGACGAAGCCGAGGATCGTCTTGAGAAGAGTGGTCTTGCCCGCGCCGTTGGGACCCAGTAGCCCGGTACAGCCCTCGGGCACCTCGACGGTCAGGTTATTGAGCGCGACGAACGACCCATATTGGACAACTAGGTTTTGAATCGAGGCGACGCTCACGGGGAATTACTTTACAGGTTTTTGCCGCCGATGCCCAGCCCGATGGGTCCTAATCGTCCTTTTGGTCCCAAAGATGGGTGGCGGCGGGTGGGTCTATTCGTCAAGATACTTATCATGCTGACCACCTTGCTGGCCTCCGCCCTCCTCGCCCCTGCCCTTCCTGAGAACCCAAGTTTCGACTTTTCCGGCTTGCCCTCTGTGCCCAAGACGGCGATGCGGACGCACGGAGTGCAGATCGATATGTCCACTGAGAAGGTCGCGACGGTAACCAGCACGACGGTGGTGAAGAACCTGGGCGCCGAGCCGTTGACCACCCAGGTGAGAATCCCGCGAGGACGGATCGGGGATGCGATGTCGGGCAATCCCGGCTTCCAGGTGAAAGCGCTTTGGGACAACAAGCCGTTGGCTTTGATTTACAAGAACGATAGGCCGACGGGCGAGAAGCTGGATATCGACCGGAAGTCCTATGTCTATCGAAGCGACTTGACCCAGACGGTGACGCTTGGGCCGGGGCAGACCTGTTCGCTCAGGATCAGCTACTCCATCCCCTTTGGCAGGTGCGGGTACGAGAAGAAGCAGCTGATCGCGGGCTACCTCTTGGAGGGCGATGCGCCGGTCGGGCAGATGAACATCTCCTACCGCTATGGCGGCCCCACCGTCTTCCGCCTCCCCGAGGCGAGTCCCAAGAATTGGGGTTGGCAGGTGGGAGTAAAGGGCGCGTTCAAGCGTCTGGAGAATTTTGCTCCCAATGGCGAGTTGACCTACATCACCTTCTATCCCGGCGGTTTCGAGCACATCGGCGACCCGGATAGGGGATGAGTCTGGTAGGTTGGGGCGGATTTGATCACGGAGTGGTCCCAGCCAATAGCCAGGCGGTCGCAGACCCCTGGACAGGCCACCCATAGAATCCGACCACGGAGTGGTCGCATCTCTGTAGCCGTATAGCGTGTACCCAGGGATACGATATACCGGCTGGCAGGATGGGACCCCGCCGGGGTCCGGGAATACGGGTCGCAACTACCAGGGGTCTGCGACCGCCTGGCTATTGGCTGGGACCACTCCGTGGTCAAGAGCCTATCTACCCCAGATACTTACTCACCAACGTGTGGAACTGGTGGGTTCCTGTCTCCCGCTTTGGAGAGAACCGGCCTCGGTCGTAAAACCTTGACCTCACGCCCTTCTGGACCAACTCCACGACTTGTTCATCCTCCCGCTCTACGCGGTCCAGCTCTGCGCCCGCGCCTTGGCCCAGCCGTTCCTCCTTCCAGACATATCGGATAAAGCTGACCCTGGTCACGTCTGGTCCCATTGGCTTGACCACGTTGATCGAGAGGCCCCAGGGGTAGAAGTTGAACATGAGGTTGGGGAAGAACCAGTAGTAGTAGGCGGCGATTCTTCTCCCATAATCCGGTGACGACGTGGGCAGGTCGAAGCAGTCCTCCCCGCCTTTCGCCTCCGCCAGTTGCAGATTGCCGGTGTCGAACAGCTCGTAGGCGTAGGTTTCGTAGTCGATCGTCGCGTTCAGCGAGGCGTGGATGAACGGAATGTGGAAGCCTTCCAGGTAGTTGTCCACGTAGAGCGCCCAGTTGGACTTCACCAGGTAGTCGCGGGTGCCCTCCTGGGCGAAGCGGAACTCGTTGAGGGGGAGCCAGCCGAGGCGGTCAAGCATTGGGCCGAACCACTCGCGCATGGGGCGGTCGGGCGCCAGGGAGGCGAAGTAGAAGGGACCCCAGTTGTCGAATGGAACCTTGGGCAGGCTATCGGCAGGGGTGGGGAAGCCGACGACCTCGGTGAACTCAGGCATGTGCTGGAAGCATCCGTCCAGCCCAAACCGCCGCCCGTGGTACCGGCAACGCAGGAACCGCTCGTTCCCCGCCCCCTCGCACACCAGCATCCCGCGATGGGTGCAGACGTTGCTCAGGAGGTGGACCTGGTCGTCGGTGTCGCGGGTCAGGACTAGGGGTTCGTCCAGGCATCCTTCCAAGAGGGTGAACGGATACACCGCCCCCGCCACCTTCACCACATCCTGATGCCCGATCCACTGCCAAGACTTTGCAAAAATCCCATCCTTGCTCCGCTCATACCAGACGGCGTCTTTGTAGAAGGCACTGGGCAGAGTGGAGGCGTGCTCGATGCGAGGATCGACGTTGAGCTCGGGCATGAGAGTATTTTACTTGGGGAGGAAGAGGTTCTCCCCCTCTTCCAAGTGGTTCGTCTTGGAGGAGGGGGGGTGGAGGTTTCTTGTAGTCGCCGCTAAGCCTGTATAGAAATCCGAACTATCGGCAGTTGCCCTGGCTACAGATGTTTTTCAACTACAACTTCAAACCCCTCTATCCCCAACCCCTTTTACCTTCGGGGGGAAAGGGGCCCTTTACTTGGCCGCCCACAAGAACCCGCGCCGCATCAACTCTCTTGGGACCTCGGCCTCCAATACGTCGGCGTGGTGACCCAACGCGTTGTAAAACACCCGGCCTTTGCCATACATCTTGGTGTAGACCTGGGGCATTCGGCAGGGGTTGGCGGTGTGGGGGCCTTCGGCACCGGGGGTGGGAAAGTCGCAGGTGGCGAGGACGTTCACGCCGGGGTCGACATGGAGATAGTATTGCTCGCTACTGACGTTGAAGTCGGGCAGGCCGTCGGTGATTTCGTGGGGGTTGGCGCGATTGATGTGGATGGTGTAGTTCACGCCATCGTTGCCCGGATGGGCCACCCATTGGGAGCCGGTCATGAACTGCCACTCGGTGTTGATACGGAAGGAGTCGCACATCCCGCCATGACAACCCGCCATCCCGACTCCATGGTCACGAACTGCCTCGGCCACCGGGTTGAACTGCTCGTTGGAGATTTCGCTCATGGTCACGATCGGGACCAGAAGGTTCATCGAGTTGACTTTATCGGCGTCGGCGAAGGCATCGAGCGTGTTGCTGACCTCCACCTCAAACCCCTCTCCCTTCAGAATTCCCTCGAACAGCGCCGCGACCTTGTCCGGTTCATGTCCATCCCAACCACCCCAAACGATCAGAGCCCTCTTGTTTGCCATCGAGGGTGGAGTTTACTGCTTGGGAGATGGGAAAGTGGCGCGATCCGAGCCCCTCAAGAGGGATTCGGATCGCGGTGGGGACCTACTTCACTCGCCCTGTCCGGGTTTTCCGGGCCAAGGCTGCCAACCCCAACCCCAAGGCGACCATTGTCGCGGGCTCAGGGACCGGGGCGTTAACTGGATCAGAGGGCGCGGTGCCGTTAAAACCGGGAGCCCAACTGAACCCTTCCCACGACTGATCGTCCAGGTTGCCGGTGATGAAACCGCCGTCACCCCACCCCCAGCTAGTCGGCAACTCCGTCGTGTCCTGGGCATTGAAGTATCCCCAGAATCCAGAGGTGAACCAGCCGGCCTTGTAGTGGTCGTCGAGGTCGGTGGCGTACGCGTTGTCGCCGGTGCCGGTGATGCTGAATCCGTCATTGTCCAGGTCGTAGCCAAGGCCATAAATCGTGTTCGGTCCGCCGCCGCCCGGAGCGCGAACAAGCTTATAGTCGAGGGCCATGATGGCATCGAGCATGTCCAAGCCGGTGGAGTCGCCGTCCCAACGATAGCCCCACACCAGACTCTCGGGATTAACGCCGTCGTTCCAATCAATCACCAGCGCCGCCTGCTTGGACCCGGTTCCGGCCCAGTGGATGATGTCGCTAAAGCCGAAGGCTTGGATCGAAGCGGCGGAGATGGCGAGAGAGATGCTGATTAATGTTCTTAGTTTCATTTGAGATCGAATAGTTCGTCGGTCGTGAGGTCGCCATCGCCATCGATGTCGCCTAAGTTGATTGAAGTGAAGTCGGCAGAGTTGAAGCCGAATCCAAAGGTTCCGGTGCGCAAAACCGGCTTTCGCGCCTTCGCGTGGCCGTCCGCCCAGGCGATATTGCCCACCCCGTTGTGGCGGCCCTGGAATCCGGGATAGTTGGCGCTGGGAGGATCGAGGTAGGGGTTGCCTTCCAGGGTAGGTGAGGGATACTCCCAGTTGTTGATCCTCGCGCTGGAGGCAAACGTCACCGTCTCGGCGACGTTCTCGATGGATGAGTAGTTGACGCTACTGCTATAACCCAGATAGTTGTAGTTGTATCCGTACCCCGTGAATCCCACACGAGTGCGCAGCCGGCTGGGCCAGCTAGGGTCGGCTTGGATGCCTTTGCCTTTGGTGTAGGGGTAGAGGGGTCCGTCCTCCTCTCGGAGCGTTTGGGCTACAGGGTCCCAAACTCCCCACCACCAAGTCGTCTTGTCCCCCGGTCCCAAAGTCAAAACCATCAGCATCTCGTCGTCATGGTCGTTGGCATACATCAGCCAGGCCAAGTCGAGCTGCTTCAGGTTGTTTAGCGACTGCGTTCTCTTGGCCGCCTCTTTAGCCCTGGCAAAGACCGGGAACAGGACCGCCGCCAAGATAGCGATGATCGCAATGACCACCAGGAGTTCGATGAGGGTAAAGGCGTGTACCCCGCGATTGGAGATGGGCCTACAGCTACACGCTTCGCGTTCTTTGACCGAGTGTCTGTGGTAACTACAACTCGACCACGACCGGGATGGTCGTGGAAACCATGGGCGGGACGCCCATGCCACGTCAAAATTCAAATTCACATAACCTCCCTGCAAGTCCCGAGAACGGGACGGACGGGTGAGGCCATCGGTCGGAGAAGAGGAAAGGTTCGAGCCGAAAAACGCCCTTGCCTGACCACCTATGCTCGTAGGCGACGACTTCACAAAACGCTCACAGAGCGGGCATTCGGACTTATCGAAATTGCTCGATTGCTAAATTGCTAGATTGCTTGAATAAATCAAGCAGTCCAGCAATCGAAAATCAAGCATTTCGAATCACCGTTGCGGCACAGCGCCGGAATCTCACCGGACTTTCCCCGTCTTTCAGCCAACCACGATGGTCGGCCTCTGCGATTGAATAGAGTTTAGAACAAATGGACCGCCGATCTCCAGATCGGCGCCGCAGGTTTGTAAGACAGAAGCACTTTCCTGCGTTCCTCGCAAACTAGTGATGGTCAGATCCCGGCCCCCGGCAAAACAAACGAAGTCAGCGTTTGGGCGAGGTGACCGCCGCCACAACCGCCTTGGCCAAAGCTTCCGCAAACCGAGTCTGCCCATTAGGGGAGGCGATAAACGCTTCGTCTTTGGGGTTCGTCAAGACTACCAATTCCACCAAAACCACCGGCACTGCAGAGAACACGGACCCAGTCAAAGCCCCTTGACGTCCACCAATCAGCGTCTTAGTGTCCGACTTCAACCCGTGATCCGCCAAATGGCCCTTCATGCCCTCCGCCAAAGCCGCGTGAAACCGCGAGGCAATCGGCTTCAAGCGCTTAAGCAACGCCGAAGAAGGCCCAGTGACGCCTTGGGACTTCCCTTGCTGAGTCGGATAGTAGGTAGCAAAACCGCTTCCCGCCGCCGCGTCACAATGAAGTCGCAGCATCAGGTCTGCCTTGGCCCGATTCGCGACCGCCGCCCGATCTTTGTTCCGCACCATCTGCTCCAGGCCGTCTTTGGTCAGGACCACCTTCGCGCCCATCTTCTCCAAACGGGTCCGCACCATCAGGGCCATGTTCCACACGACCTCCATCTCGGTCAGCTTCTTGCCCCGAGTCCCCCGCCCGACCTCGCTCGGGTGGCCGGGGTCGATACAGATCACTTTTCCCTTCAACTGGGCCGAGGCCAACCCCGAAATCAGGAAGACCAAGACTGCCAAAAGCCAACGAAACACCCTCGGAAGGTACCAGACCTAGCGCTTGGGCCTCGGTCCTGGTAGCTTGCAAGTGCCGAAGATGAACGACGAGACGATCCCTTCGCCACCCGAGCACGAGAAGCTGACGACGCCGACTTGGACCTCGATCAAGCGCCTTCTCGCCCTTGCCCTGCCTTACTGGCGATTCCTGGCCTTGGGTGGTTTACTGACCCTGATCTCCACCGCCTTCAGCCTCAGCCTGCCCTGGATCATCAAGCAGGGGTTCGACGAGGTGATCGACTCCAAGTCTATCGCGAACTTGGATCGGTATGCGATCCTCGTCGTCATCGTCATCTTGGCCGCGTCCGCCATCAGCTTCGGCCAGTTCGTGCTCATCGCCTATGTGGGCAACCGCGTCATTAAGGAGGTTCGAGAGCAACTCTTCTCCAAGCTTCTCCGCCTCCCCGTCTCTTTCTTCGACAAAACCCGATCCGGCGATCTCGCCTCCAACCTTTCCAACGACGTCAGCCTGATGCAACAGACCTTGTCCAGCGACCTCGTCGGAATCGTGGGGAGTTCGACGTTGTTCGTGGGCGGCACCATCTCCGCCATCTGGATCAACCCCAAGCTGACCGGCGTGGTGGTCGGGGTCTTGGCCCTGGTGATGGCAGGCTTTGTGTTCTACGGCAAGCGGATGCGCAAGCTGACCCGCCAAGCCCTCGATGCCCTCTCCGACGCCATCGGCGCAATGACTGAGGCCTTGGGCAATATCCGGCTGGTGAAGGCGTTTGCCAGAGAAGGCCATGAAACGAAAAGGGCTGAAGAGAAGTTGGACAAGGTTTTCCGGCTGAACATGAAGACCTCGGTCGGCGAAGCCGCGATGGGGATGATCGCCTTCACGGGCTTCTTCCTGCTGCTGATCGGCGTCGGTTGGTATGGCGGGCGGAGCGTGTTGGCGGGGACCATGACCGTCGGCGAGATATTCGGGTTCTTCGTCACGATCATCATCATCAGCGGCCCAATGGGCGACTTGGCCTCGCTCTACACCCGCCTCCAAAGGGCGGTCGGCGCTTCGGACCGGGTGTTCGGGCTGATCGATGAGGAGCCAGAACCAGAAGACCAGCCTCAAGCCGCCGCCTTTCCGACTGGAAATGGCGCGGTCAGTTTCCAGAAGATCGACTTCCGCTACGTTCCCGAGACGCCGGTGCTCTCCGATTTCAACTTGGAACTCCTCCCCGGCAAAGCCACGGCTTTGGTAGGTTCCAGCGGCGGAGGAAAGACCACAGTCGCCAACCTGCTCTACCGGTTCTATGAGCCTCAATCCGGTCAAATTCTCATCGACGGCGTTCCCTTGGACCAGATCAAGCGATCCGAACTGCGGGAGCACATCGGCATGGTGCCTCAGGAAACCATCCTCTTCAACGGCACGATCCGGGAGAACATCCAATACGGCCGTCTGGACGCCTCGCCCGAAGAGGTAGAACAGGCCGCCAAAGCCGCCAATGTCCATGAGTTCGTCCAGGGCTTTTCCAAGGGCTACGAGACGCTGGTCGGGGAGCGGGGCATCACCCTGTCGGGAGGCCAAAGACAGCGAGTCGCCATCGCCAGGGCCATCCTGAAGAACCCCAAGATTCTCGTCCTTGACGAAGCCACAAGCGCCCTCGATTCCGTGAGCGAAGCCCTGGTGAAAGAGGCGTTGGAGCGGTTGATGGAAGGAAGAACGACCCTCATCATCGCCCACCGCCTCACCACCATCCAACAGGCGGACCAAATCGCTGTTTTGGACCAAGGACGGATCATCGAAGTAGGAAAACACCAGGAGCTGTTGGCGAGGAAAGGTAAGTATGCCGAGCTGCAGATGATGGGAAGGTTGGATGTTGTAGAAGCCACTTAGGTCTGTTGCCTCAAAATGGACTTCTTTCGAACAAGTTCCGAAGTCAACCTGTCTTATCCTTCATGACTGTTGAGAAGACGGATTCTGAGCCCAGTTTCCGCGTCATTGTCCACGCTATCGTAGGCGGCCCTTTCGACGTTCGCTTGAACGACATCCTTCGCGAAGAAGAGACCCACGAGTGGAAAGAACCCCTCATCCGCCTTGGCGCCATTGAGCCAATCTGCTTGAACTGAACCTGCCCGCCCAATTTCCGTCAAGACGGTCGCAGTCGTTTTTTTGCGGAAAGACTTGGCTCCACAGCCAATAACCGATACCATTAGGGATAGAGCAGATATGAGCGACCTCATTAGCCGAAGAGACTTGATGAAACGGGGCGGCATGATCGCCGTTGGCCTGGTGGCTCCCCGATGGCTATCCGCGGTGGCCCATGCCGATATCGTGAAGCTGGGACAGGGCGGCAAACTGGACAAGGACACCGTGCTAGTGGTCTGCCAACTAAGCGGCGGCAACGACGGGCTGAACACTTTTATCCCCTACGCCAACAAAATCTACTACCAGATGCGCCCCACCCTGGGCGTTCCCGAAGCTCAGGTTGTAAAGCTGAATGACCAGATGGGAATGAACCCGGCGATGGCTCCCCTGGAAGAGCTTTTCAAGAAGGGACAAGTGGCGATTATCCAGAACGTGGGCTATCCCCAGGCGAATCGATCCCACTTCAAGAGCATGGATATTTGGCAATCCGCTTCGCCGGATGGGAAGATGCGGTACGGGTGGATCGGCCGACACATGGACACGGTCGCCGCCGCCAATCCAGTCTACGCGCTGGGGCTCTCCACCGAAAAACCGCTTGCCTTGGCCGGCAAAACCGCAAGCGTTCCCTGTTTTGCCAGCTTGGCCGATATCCAAAATATGATTGGCGACCCCGATACCGAGCGGATGCTGCGAGAGATTCAGGGGATGGACGCCAAGGCAGGGTCGCTGGAGGCGGTGGTGCAGAAGGCGAACCGCACCGCCCTCGACGCGATGGACGTGCTTGCTTCCCAATTATCCAAGTACACGCCCAAAGAGACCTACGCGAACGACGCATTTGGCAACGGCTTTCGGCAGATTTCCCAACTGGTCGCCACCTCTCCCCAGACGCGAATCGTCTACTTCAGCTCCGGCGGGTTCGACACCCACGCCCGCCAGACCGAGTCTCACACCCGGCTTTTGACCAACTTCTCCAACGCGGTCAGCGCGTTCCAGAAGGAGATGGAGGCCAGCGGTAAGGCCGATAAGGTGATCGTGCTGGTGTTCTCGGAGTTTGGCCGGCGGGTCGCCGAGAACGGCAGCCAGGGGACCGACCACGGCGCGGCGGGTCCGATGCTGCTCATCGGCAAACGGGTGAAGGGTGGATTCCACGGCCCCAATCCCGACCTGCAGAACCTGGCGAACGGGGATATCCGGCATACGATGGACTTCCGCTCGGTCTACGCCGCGACCCTCGACAACTGGATCGGCGGCGATTCGGGCGTGGTGTTGGGGCAGCAGTTCGAACACGCCCCGGTCCTGTAAGCCCCTTCCTCCCCCCGAAGGTCGGGGAGGAAGGGGTTGGGGATGGAGGGGTTTGAACTTGTAGTTGGAAGAAACCCGTAGACATCTGATGGTTCGGAGCTGGTGCATTGTGTGTCCACCTCCCATTCCTTCGCGGCTCTTTGCGTCTTTGCGTGAGTTCAAAAAGTTCTCGCAAAGACGCAAAGTCCGCAAAGGTTCGCAAGGCGACACACAGCATGCAACAGCCCGTTCGTGCCGGGGCGATTGCCGAGAGTTCGGATTTCAATACAAGCATTGCGGCGACTACAAGCTTCCGGAACCTCCTCCCCCCGGCCCCCTCCTCCAAGACGAACCACTTGGAGGAGGGGGAGGTACCGCTATCTCACCATCGACCACAGCTTGGCCAGATTCATGGCGTGGCCTTCTGGGGCCTCGGGAGTCTCCAGGAGGATGGGGACTTCGTAGAACCGAGGGTCGTTGACCAAGAGGTCAAAAGCCGTCGGCCCGATAAAGCCCTGCCCGATGTGCTCATGTCGGTCCACTCGGGTTCCCAGGTCCTTCTTGCTGTCGTTGCAGTGGATCGCTTTAAGATTGGATATCCCCACGACCCGGTCAAACTCTTCAAACGTCTTTTGGTAACTCTCGGGCGTGCGGATGTCGTAGCCTGCGACGAAGATGTGGCAGGTGTCCAGGCAGACTCTGAGTCTTTCGGGGGCGCCCGTCAGGTCCAGCAGTTTGGCGATCTCTTCAAACCGGGAGTCCAGCGCAGAACCCTGTCCAGCGGTGGTCTCGGCGAGAATCGTCACATCGTCGGGAGTATCGGCCAAGACTTCCTTGACCGACTCCGCACAAATCCTCAACCCCTCCTCGATCCCTTGCCCCAGGTGCGATCCAATATGGGAGACCGCCCACTTGATGCCATAGCGACTGCACCGCCGCAACTCGCCCTTAAGCCCCTCGATACTCTTGGCCCTTCCTTCCTCAGTCGGGGCGCAGAGGTTAACGAGGTAACTGTCGTGGCTCACCACCACGTCGATGCCTGTTTCGGCTTTGGCGGCTTGGAAGTCAGCCGCCATCTCGTCAGTCACAGGCTTCGCGGACCACTGTTGAGGGCTGGATGTGAATACTTGGACAGCGGTGCAACCGATTGCCTTACCGGTCCGCACCGCCATCCCAACGCCACCCTTGATGGGCATATGAGCGCCGAGAAGATGATTTGCCATAGTTGGCTCTATTCTGAAAGATCGATCACTGGATGTCCTTAGGCCCCTTTACATCGAAACCCTTCAGTGGCATTATGTCAATAGCAGTGATTTTCGAATCTAGCTGCTTGAGAAACAGTACGAACACATCGACGGGAATGACTGTATCAGCAAACTTGGCGGTTCCGACTTGCTTGCTTGATCCCTCAATGAAAGGCCCCAATTCGTCCTTTTTTAGAACCCTCGGCGGAGTCGCGGTAGACACAGGCACGATGGCAGTGGCTTGCCAAGAGTGTTTCCATCTCTCTGACTCAACGGAGAACCTAAGGCAATATACAGGCTGACCACGTAGGTAGAAGAGCGGGCGCACGTGTCGCGGGAAGTCGGCCGTTTTACCATGGTATTTTCTTTCGTTCAACGGCGGCAAGGGTTTGGCGGTCGGATCTACCTTCCCATAGTTGCGAGGCCGGTTTCGGTCGTCTGCCTCGTACATCAAAGAGGGTTGGTACCCTTTTCCGGTTTCGTCAAACAATCCTGCTGTGACATCGATGTGAGGCGTCGCTCCTCCCGTGAACAAAACCATCGCTTCACTGTTGCTCCGCCATGAGGCCCAAGGGCGGTCGACAAGGACCCCAAGGAGCGTTATCGTGACGCCATTCACGCTTTTTTGGTAAGCAGGATTGTTGAGGCGACTTAGAATCTGGTCATAAGCGGCTTTCTCATCACAAACCACGAAGCCATCCGGAATCTGAGGATCAAAGTGGGCATCGGGAATATCTGACGGATACTCATTGAGAGAGTAGCCGCCTTTGCGCTCCTTGCCATCCTTGATCACAGAGTGATCTACCCGAACGGGCAGGCTGTCCGATCGGCGGCAAAGCAAAACCGACTTCCGCACATCCTTCGGCGTCTTTCTTTGACGAGATTGGATGGTAACTTCCATGTAGGTTTGCCCATTAACCACGACTTGGCGTCTGCTTACCTGCGGCTCGCCGATCGTCTCCCACTGGTGGCTCTTGATTTCGTTCTCGACGCCTGTTCCGTCAAAACCAAATCCGTCAGGTTTCTCGCTTGAGATAACCGCATAACGGTCCTTGGGATGCGTGTACCAAACAACTTTGCCGTTGTAGGCGCGGTCAATCTGATCACCAAGCTGGTAGCGCCTCTTCGTCCCTTCTTGCCAAGATTCGTATGTAACATTGCCATTTGCCGAAAAAGAGCGGGTATGGCTCGCAGGAACGGACTTCAAGGCGGCCTGAATCTCCTCAATACCTATAGCCTTCGCAGGTGCAAGGAGAAGGGCTCCACAGGCGACAATGGCCATCCCACCGGCAACAACTCCTGCTGGTTTTAGCCATGTGTTGCCGGGCCGAAAGCGTACGGGAAAGGCCATGATCTCAGTCGCTTGATCGACGCCTCCGCCGAAAGTCCGGCTCCGAATTTCTTGAATCCCTTTGGTCAGTCTTCTGTTAACTCGCATGGTCAACCTCCAGTTGATCGTTTGGCAGATAGGCGTCGCTGAGCATCGCGCGCAGCTTGGCCTTGGCAAAATGGCATCTCGACTTCACGGTTCCCTCTGGGATCTCCAGGGCTTTGGCAACCTCTCGGACGCTCAGACCCTCGACCTCTCGCAGCCAAAACGCCTCGCTCATCTCCGTCGGGAGCCCGTCGAGAGCCGATAGGATGAGCAGGGCGTCCTCGCCCAGGGTCTGTCCCGGATCGGCTTGCTCGAACAATTCGACTTCGGGACGCCGCGATCTTGAGCGGGTCCAGTGCAGGAACTCGCGACAGGCGATTCGGAACACCCAGGCTTTCAAGGGGCAGTCGAACCGAAACTCGGGCAACGCCTCTCGAACTCGCACAAAGGTCTGCTGGGTCAGGTCGAGGGAGTCGTCGCGGGATCGGGTCAAATGCCACAGAAACCGCTGGACGCCCGGATAAGTGGCCCTCACCCAGGCATCGGTTGCGGCCTTGTCCCCTCCAAGAATCTTCCTCACCACCCGGCGATCCATCAGCTACTATCCACCTTAACCTTCCCGATCCCGGAAGAGCCCAATCGGTTCATTGATTTTCAACGATTCTCAGAAAAGCCCTCCTGGGCTGTTCGCTTCGACGTAAACTAGGCTCCGATGGGCCAGTATCTTCCTTGCTTTAAAGCCTACGACGTGCGCGGCAAAGTGCCGAGCGAGTTGAACCCCGACATTGCCTATGCCATTGGTCGCGCCTACGCTCAGCAGGTGAAGCCACGGAAGGTCTGCATCGGCTACGACATCCGCCTGAGCGGGCCGGACCTTTATCGGGCACTCGCAAAGGGGCTGAACGATGAGGGCGTGGACGTGGTGCATCTGGGGATGATCGGGACGGAGATGGTCTATTTTGCCACCGCCTTCTATGGGCTGGACGGCGGCATCATGATCACCGCCAGCCACAACCCGCCCGAGTACAACGGCCTCAAGATGGTGAGAGCCGAGAGTCGGCCCATCAGCGGCGACACTGGTTTGCTGGACATCGAGAAGCTCGCCTATGACTACCTCCAGGGGCCAGGGAATGAGGGACAAGGGAATAAGGGGACAATCGAAGACAAGGACTGCTACGCCGACTTCACCGCCCACCTGCTGCGAGTCGTCGACCCCAAGGACATCAACCCCCTCAAAGTCCTGGCCGACCCCGGGAACGGCGCGGCGGGCATCGCCCTCAACCACCTCCTGCCGCACCTGCCGCTCCAGGTAGACGTGATCCGAGCCGAGCCGGACGGCAACTTCCCCAACGGAGTTCCGAACCCGATCTTGGCAGAGGCGCGCGCGATGACGGAAGAGGCGTTGCGTAAGGACTCGTATGCCTTCGGCGTCGCCTGGGATGGCGACTACGATCGATGCTTCTTTTTCGACGAGCATGGCAACTTCATCGAGGGCTACTACATCGTCGGTCTGCTGGCCCAGGCGATTCTCCAGAAGGACCCCAACCACACCATCATCTACGACCCCCGGCTCACCTGGAACACGCTCGATATTGTGGGCAAATTGGGCGGCAATGCGGTGGTCTGCAAAAGCGGGCATGCGTTTATCAAAGAGAAGATGCGGGCCGAGGATGCGACCTATGGCGGCGAGATGAGCGCCCACCACTATTTCAAGGATCACTGGTACTGCGACAGCGGGATGCTTCCCTTCCTGCTCATCGCCCGACTGGTCTCCCAAACGGGCCGGACTCTGGGCGATCTGGTGGGCGAGATGATCGCCAACTACCCCTGCTCGGGCGAGGTGAACTCCAGCGTGGCAGATGTGCCGACCGTCCTCCGGGCGGTGGAGGCCAAGTATTCGGACGGCGTGATCGACAAGTTGGATGGACTGTCGGTGGAGTATCCAAATTGGCGTTTCAACTTGCGCGGGTCCAATACAGAACCTGTTATAAGATTGAACGTAGAGACCCGAGGAGATCGTCCTTTAATGGAAGCCAAGACGGAGGAGCTTTTGCAGATCATCCGGGGCTAACCGTCGACTTTCGCCACCAGGGCGTCCGAAGGGGTCGATCCGAGTATTGCGACCGATCGTGAACGAGGGCATAGTCAACCAGACTCAAGCCAAGGAAGAGACGACTACGCGGTTTAAGACCCAGGACTAGCGAACTAAACGGCCTCGTCAACCCGACATTAAGGAGCGAGCCCAGGGCCCAGGACTTAACCGGGCGTTAAAGAGTCTCTCGCAGACTCTTTGCGGGCTAAGGATTTATATCCCCAAAACCTAAAGATCCCAAGAAGAGGATCTCAAAGCGAGACGGCATGGCCTCCACAAAAGCGTGGAGGCATTTTTTTGCCTACCTACCAGGGTCCCAGGTTCCTTGCCCGGCTTGGCGTATGGAAAGTAAAATTGAAGATTGCTGCCTGAACCTTCGGCAGATCGGACCTCGTATTGAAAACTCTGACCGCTAACTACTACGAAATCCTGGGCGTCGGCCCCAGTGTCGATCAAGACACGCTCCGCAAGGCCTATCGTCGTCTCGCCCGAAAACACCACCCCGATGTAAGCCCCGATCCGCTGGCCCACGAGAACATGGCCCGGATCAACGAGGCTTTCGAAACCCTGATCGATCCAGCCCGGCGCGGCGAATACGACGCCCTCTTGCGAGGCGGAGGCCTGGAAGCCGGTCCCATCCAAGATGCCCGCAAACCGGTGGTGGTGAAGTTGCGGGCGCGCCTGAAGTCCCACCTCACTCCCGTCTATGCCGTCAGCTTCGCGCCCGATACCGGACAGCTCATCTCCAGCGCCTTCGACAACGAACTGATCTGGTGGGACGAAGACGGCAAGCCGGAGCGTCGGATGAAGCTGGACCACGGCGTGATTTCAGTTCTGCGAGCGTTCCCGGAGGAGCGGTTGGTGGCAGCGGGCAGCGCGGAGTCCCAGATTAGTTTCTGGCATATCAACGGGAGTCGGGTGGAATCCTGGAAGGCGTCCAGCGAGGAGTGGGTTTCCAGCCTCGCGATCAGCGCCGATGGAAACGCCCTGGCCTGCGGGTCGCTTCATCATACGCTCTCAGTATCCAACACCCACGACGGCACGAACCTCTATCGCAAAGTGGACCATGCCGATGCGGTGACAGCGGTGGCCTGGTCGGCCAATGGCAAGTACCTGGCAACCGGCTCTGCGGATTCCTCGGTGAAGATTCTGGGCGGACAGACGGGCACCCTCATGCAGACGATCAACCAGATTCGATCCACCGTCACCGCCCTCGCTTTTTCCCCCGACATGCGCTATCTGGCAGTAGCGGCGGTCGACCTGTCCATCCGCATCTTCCGCCTGAACGACGGAGTGATGGAGAAGATGGTCTACGGCCACACCAAGCCGATCGAGGCCTTGGCGTTCCATCCCAACTCGTGGCTGATCGCCAGCGGCTCCCGAGACGGCACCCTTGGCCTCTGGAATGCGGCCAAGGGCATCGGCAACGTCCGCATCGAAGCCAGTTCCCGCCCCATCTCCTGCGTCGCCTTCAGCCCCAATGGAGAGCTACTGGCCGCCGGCGGCCAGGACAAACTGGTGCGCCTGTGGGATGTCACAGCGAAAGAGTGACCTAGCCAGCGCCCGAAGCAATAACCAAGACATCGCGCCGCAAAGGCCACGGGGCCTTTCTTAAGAGTCCATTGCACATTCACGGATAAATGTGCATAATGCAATATCCGTTACACGGGAGGACGTACATTGTGCAATCGTTGAAGCTTGTGATCTTTACCCTCGCCTTAGCGGCTGGAGGCTATGGTCCGCTATATGCAGGCCAAGCAACGCCCGCCCCAAACAAGGACCTTGATTTCTGGATCGGGGAGTGGATCGTCACCGACACCACCCCGAATGCCAAGAACCCGCCCGGAACCAACTCGATCCGCAAAATTTACGGGGGGAAGGTGATTCATGAGAAGTTCAAGATGGGTACGTTCGAAGGTCAGAGTTGGTCGGTCTATAACCCGAAGACCAAGGAGTGGAACCAGACTTGGGTTGACAACTCAGGCGGCTACATCGCGATGCACAGCCTGAAGGTCAAAGGCAATCTGGCAATTCAAACCCTCCCCCGAAAGGAGACCCCCGATTCGTTTAGCCGCATGGTCTTCACCGACGTAAGGCGTGACTCGTTCACCTGGACTTGGGAAGCGACGCAGGATGGAGGCAAGACCTGGAAACTATCCTGGAGACTTGACTACAAGCGAAAGAAAGCCGCCGAACCAAGTATCCAGGCTCTTGTAAAGGCGACTGCCATTCGAGCCCAATTCGACTCGATTCTGTAGCCGCCTCCTCCTACCCTGCAATTTCGCCGCGGTGGGAAAAGTGGAGGGACTGCCCCCGCACTTCTGAAGCCACCAGATAGACCACGTAACGCCCCACGTCGTCGGCTGTCAACGCCTCTGGATTTGCGCTAGGGTAGGAGCGGGTGGCGATGGCGTTCATCATGGTGAGCATATTGATGCGAACCGCTGCCCCCTCCAACTCCTTGGCGAATACATCCTTCATCATCGCCTGGGCCGCGCCGGCAATCGACACCGGGCCGGAGTGGGGGATGGGAACCAGCCCCGCTGAGCTGTGGATAAACAGGTAAGAGGAACCGGGTCTATCCTTCAGATCGGGCAGAAAGGTCTTGGCGACCAGGAAGTGGGTGGTTAGACGCTCCGCCAGGACTTGGTTGAAGATCGCGAGGTCCAGGTCGACGAGAGCCGGGCCTGACCACCACGATCCGATGGTGGCGACGACGGCATCGAGGTCATCGCTGATCCCTTCTTTCAAGGCGGCGATCTCCTCTTCGCTCGTGATATTGCCGATGGCAGAGGAGAGGCTGGCGGGTTGGCCCAACCGCTCGCGTAAAGCTTCGAACTTGTCCAAGGAGCGGGTCTGAACCACCACCCGATGCCCTGCCTCCAGAAGTTGTCGAACAATCCCCTCTCCAACCTCACCCGCCCCACCCGCAACCAAGATCGTTTTCATGCGGGAAGTTTAGCTGGTCCGAGTGGGAGCCTTACCCTCCGCCATGGGAGTTTTGCCCGCACAGTCCCGTCATGGGATCGTAGGAATCAAGAGTCAGATTCCTCAGTTCGCTTCGCTTTCAATCTCCGCCACTACCCGCTCCGCGCTCTCCAACGCACCTTCGATGAACCCGATCCAGGTGGCGGTGTGTTCCCCGGCGAAGTGGATGCGATTCTCTTTGGGGGCGATATGCTCCATGTGCTCCAGGACGTAGCCGGGGCCAAGGTTGCTGAAGGCGCCGAGGGCGTAGCGGTCGGTCACCCAGTCGTGCCACCAGCCTTGGACGAAGTGCTCCGACGCCTGGGGGCAGAGCTGCGCGAGCTCATAGAGGCCAGCGCGAACCGGGTCGCCTAGCCGGGACCATTCGACGGCCTGCTCTCCGCAGATGTAGGCGGTAAGGATCGGGGCATCGCCGAGGCTGCCGTCCCAGGTTTGCTGGAGGGGGCCATCGCACAGCATAGAGCCGCCCCAGCCTTCGTCCCGCCACCAGGCGTGGTCAAAGGTCCAAGAGATCTTCACCGCCCGACTCATCCCGCAAGCCTCGACCGCGCATCGCTTGGGCACGGTCAGAGCCGGTTCGAAGACGACGCGCTCCAAGGCGGGGGGAGGGAGGGTCAGAACAACATGATCGACCCGCTCCTTGCTGCGCTCGAAATGGAGCCAGACGCCCTCGTCGTCTTGGGAGACTTTTTGAAGAACCGCACCATAGACGGGACTCGCCCTCATCGTCCCCAACATCTTCTCAAAGACGCTTCGGAAGCCGCCGGGAACACGATAGGCGCTCATCACGTCGCCGTCCCGATCCAGGTAGTGCAGGTAGCCACAAAGCCAGCCGAGCAACCCGATGCGATCTGGGTCGTCGCCTTCGTCGCTGCGATACTGGGCGGTCACCCACCAGAGGCCCTCGTCGCTTTGGGTGTGTTCGCGAAGAAAGTCGCCCAGGGTTCGGCGGTCGAGGTCGGCCTGGTCCTGGTTGACGTAGGGTGGGAGAGCGAGGTTGCGGCAGAGTTCTCTAGCAGCGGCTTCCACCCGCAAGTCGTCCTCCAGGGCCTCGTTCCATATCTCGTCCTCGGTGGTCGTGCTACCTCGGAACACGACCCGCCCAGGCCAAATGGGGCGGGCTTCCGGCTCCATACCAAACTCTTGGAGGAGGTTGATGATGCGGTAGTGGTCGGCGTCGATCCACTCGCCCCCGGCCTCATAAAGCGTCCCGTTGCCCTCGTCGATAGTATGGATGCGCCCGCCCGGACGGCCTCGGGCCTCAAACAGCTTGACGTCGAAACCCCGTTTTTCGAGCAGCATGGCGGTCCGCAGGCCAGATATTCCCAAGCCAACCACGCCGACGGTCATTTGTCATTCCTCTCAAGGACTTGGTTCTTGGCGCGGAGCATAAAGTCGGCGACAAGTAGAACAAAGGCGACCACGCCGACGGTGCCAACGACCGGCATTCCAAAGCCTTGCCGATAAAGCATCAACGCCCCACCCACCGCCAAAAAAGCGCCGCTGAGGAGATACCCACTAGGTCCCTTCTTCTTGGCGCGGAAGAGGTTGAAGACCGCCATCAAAGCACACAGCCCTGCGCTGCCAAGCAGGAAGAAATTGAACTCCTCATGAGTCACGGCGTGGCTCCAGAAGTGGCGTAGACGGAGGTTTTACGATAAAAAAGACGACGCGTAAAGTGCCTACGCGAAGCGTGTAGCCGTGGGCGGGGACCCACGCGGAAGCTTGTATCTTGGTCGCCGATTTGCGGGAGGTACAGACCTCTTCGTCGGTCCCTGCCCACGGCTACACGCTTCGCGTAGGCGCTCATGCCAACGCCCCCGTCTGGACACTCGTCGTCAGCACGGTCCCCTCGCTCGCAAACTCCGTGACCACCCCAACCCGACGCTCCCGCGCCAAGCCGACCAACCCTTCATCCGGCTCCCGCAGAAGTAAAACCTCGAAGGCGTCGTGGAACTGCCAGACGCTTTGGACGGCCAAGCCAGGCCCCTCTGCCGCCAGCCCCAGGAAGCGGATATGACCCTCTTGCTTGGCGCTCTCCAAGGCCTGCAAGGCTCCCGTGATCTGATACTCCTCTAGCCGACGGCGGACTTGGAGGAAATAGAAGTCGATGTATTCCCGGCCAATCGCGCTGAGGGTTTGGATGAGGTGGGCTTGGATGAGGTCGCAGGCGGTTTTCTCGTCGGGAGCCCGCTCGATCTCCAGGCCGCCCCGAGTCATCAGGAGCGCATCGGTCCCCCGCATTTGGCCTCCCCAGAGGGCGGGATTGGCGGAGATGTCGAGGACGGTTTTGGCCTCCAGCGCCGAGGCGACAACGTCGGACAGGGGCCGTCCATCGACCGCGACCAGGCGCACCCATTCCCTGGGAAAGGACTGGTTTGTTCTCCCAAGGATGTCGGTCGCCACTCAAGCAGGGTACCCCGGCAGGGTCGGGCTACAGCGTCCTGACAAACTCGGACAAAGCCTCGCGAATCGGGCGCATCGGGGCGATTCCCTCCCTCTGAAGCTTGGTGTTTGAGAGCACGCTGTACTTGGGGCGGACGGCGGGAGTGGGCCAGTCTTCGGTCTTGATGGGGGCGACTTCAACGGGCCGATCGATCCCCTTCGCCTCCCGATAGGCTTCGATCGCCTCAACCGCAAACTCATGCCAAGACATCGTGTCTGCCCCGGTCGCATGGTAGATGCCGGGGAAGATATCTTTCTCGATGGCGTCCACCATGGTTCGGGCAAGGTCGGGCGTGTAGGTAGGATTCCCGATCTGGTCTGCAACCACCTTTAGCTCCTTCCCCGCCTCCCACGCCACGATCATGGTTTTTGGGAAGCTCTTTCCATTCGGGCCGAAGAGCCACGAAGTTCGGAAGATGAGGGACATGGGCCAGGCGGCTTGCACCGCCTCTTCACCCGCCAACTTGGTGCGCCCATAGACGCCCAGCGGATTAGTCCGATCTTCCTCCTGGTAGGGCTCTGTTGAAGAGCCGTCGAAGACGAAATCGGTGGAGACGTGGGCAAGTTTGATCCCCTTCATCGCGCAGACTCGGGCCAAGTAGCCGGGGCCGAGTGCGTTCAGCTCGGCGGCTTGCTGCTCCTCCAACTCCGCTTTATCGACTGCGGTGTAGGCGGCGCAGTTGACGCACCAATCGATCCCCTCATAGGTGGTGACCTGGGCCACCGACTCCGGCTCGGTCAAGTTCAATTCCGAAGAACTGGGCGTTAGGACCTCGTGCCCTCGACCCTGCAACTCCTTCACCACGTCGGAGCCCAGCATCCCGCTGGCTCCGATAACCAAGACTCTCATTCCGATTCGTTGATTTTGCGGATGATCTCGTCGGTGTACTCTTTAGTGGTCGCCGTTCCGCCAAGGTCACCGGTGACGTGTTGGCCCTCTACGCAAACCTTGAGCACCGCGCGGCCAATCTTGTTGGCCCGGTCATTTTCCCCCAGGTGGCGAAGCATCATCAGGGCGCTGAACAGGAGGGCGGTCGGGTTGGCAAGATCTTTGCCCGCGATGTCGGGCGCCGAGCCGTGGACGGCCTCGAAGACCGCGCAATCCTTGCCAATGTTCGCTCCCGGCGCCAAGCCTAAGCCGCCGACGAGGCCCGCGCAGAGGTCGCTCACGATGTCGCCGTAAAGGTTCTCTGTCACCAAAACGTCGAACTGTTCAGGCCGGGTGACCAGTTGCATACAGCAGTTGTCGACGATAATGTCGTCCGCCGTGATGTCGGGATAGTTGGCCGCCGACTTGTAGAACTCCTCCAAGAAGAGGCCATCCGCCAGTTTCATGATGTTGGCCTTGTGGATCGCCGTGACGCGCTTGCGGCCCTGCTTCACCGCCATATCGAACGCGAAGTCGCACAGCCGCTTGCAACCGGGGCGGGTGATGACCTTGATCGCTTGGGCCATGTCGGGGTGGGGCATGAACTCGATGCCGGAATAGAGGTCCTCTGTATTCTCCCGAACGATGATCACGTCGATGCGGACGTCGGCAAAGTGGCCTTTGAGGCCAGGCAGAGACTTCGCCGGGCGGACGTTGGCATAGAGGTCCAGGGCCTTGCGGAGAGCGACGTTGGCGCTGACGTGGCCCCCGCCGACCGGCGTCGTGGTGGGGCCTTTGAGGGCCAAGCCGATCTCGCGAATCGCCTCGATCGTATCCACCGGCATCGCGGCCTTGCCTTTCTCGACCGCTCCCAACCCGGCCTCCAGGTAGACCCAGTCGGCCTCAAACCCGGTGGTGTCGAGAACTCGGAGGACGGCGGCAGTAATCTCTGGCCCAATGCCATCCCCAGGGATGAGGGCGATTCGTCGTTTGGACATCACTGGTAATGTTGGCTGGTTTGCCCAGAGTATTGATAGGGGAGTGCGGCGGGCGTTGGGTTTTAGGTGTTGTGCGCTTGGTTTTGGGCCTAGTGCCGAACGCCAAAAACCCATTGGGCGCTTCCTTGAAAATAGAGTTTCGACTCCGTATCATATAATGATGACCGGGAAGGAACTCGTTAAGAAGCTGGAGGCCAACGGATGGGTCCTCGACCATGTCAACGGGAGTCACCACATCATGAAGAAAGAGGGCGCTTCTAGTCACCTCTCCATTCCGGTTCATAGCGGCAAAGACCTTAGGAAGGGCTTGTTGCACAAGATTCTAAAGGAAGCAGGTCTCAAATGAAGGAACACGCCACCTATCAAGTCGTTCTCACTGAAGCAGAAGAGGGAGGCTATATTGTCTCCGTCCCCGATATCGAGGGATGCTACACCGAAGGCGACACGATGGAGGAAGCGCTTGCCATGGCAAGGGAAGCTATCGAGGGCATGCTCGTATCGATAGCGAAATCGGGCAGGCCCATCCCCAAGCCTGCTTCCGTCGCCTTGCCCGTCGATGTCCTTTTGCCCGCCAGCCAAGAACGGATTGTCGCGTGATGACAATCTGAACGGTTCGGCGTACATCAGGCTGCCCTACCTTTTGGGCGTCTTATGGCGCTCAAGCTACTGGACCTCGCTTGCCGCAGATCGCAGTTCTTTGAGTGGCGGTTGTAGCCAGATCGTGTTATCATGCCAGCAATATGGTTCTCGCTATCGCCATTGCTCTGCTGAATCAAAACAGCCTAGATGTGGTGGGTCTGGTAAGAGACGGCGAATACGAACGAATCAAACTCCAACAAGGCACTCGCTCCCTGCCTATGGCAAGCTACTTGGCGAAAGGAGATAGAAGGCTCTTTTGGTTTGAACCCAATCCCACCGAGCCTCTGTTGGCTTGTGTAACAGCGTCCTCAGAGATTGATGTCTATGACGGGTTCCTCCAACAGCCTATCGCCACGCATAAACCCCAACACGGCCGACTCGTTGGTCTCAGGTGGAGAGCAAAGGATGAGTTGGTGTTCGGAGTGGGTGGCGCCAGGGATGGGAATGAAATTGAGATTTGGACTTGGCGGCCAAAATCTGCGGCAACTCCCAAGCTGGTTCGAGTAGTGGCAGATCAGTGGTCTGCGGCAGAGGCGCTTCGAGGCGTCAAGATTGATGAGGCAAAAGTCGCCATCCCTGGCGGAGAGCGGCGGGAGTTGGATATCTGGGACCTCAAAATGCAGGGTCTTTTCCCACTTGCGTTCCACGTTGCCGCTTCGCCCGACGAGAGTTTTTCGGTTAACGCCAGTGGCGATCTTGTGAAGTTCTTTCAAGGCGATATGCAGGACTGGAAAACCATTGCGAGATTTCCGGGCGACCGTATCGCTGGTATCAGGGAGTCTGGTCAAGCGAATCTTTCTGTAACTATTGTGAAGTCCCCGAGCGAACCCATGTGGTCGAAGCTGGGAGGTGTTCGGACTCAGCTGAGCGACGTTGGAGCTAAGAGCGTTGAGCGTGAGGCTTACCGGACTGTCTTCATCAACCGAAGGGGCCAACTATCCTCTCCCGTTCCCCTTGCATACGCTTGTGAAGTGCTTTGGGCTGGGCAAATATCGTCTGGCGATAAGGATAGGCTACAGCATTGGCGGTGAGGTTGTAGCTGATGCAACCAGAAACGTTTCGTTGGGCTCGGGGCGCGCACCATCCGGCTCCTGGTGATTATGCGGGCTTGTTCAGGCTGGCCAGTGGACCCAAAAACAATCACGAAACGACAAGTTTGGTAGAACGTCGTAGAATATTACTATGAAGCACCGACGGAAGCTGTTTCCCCTTCTGGCCTTTGTGGCCTGCTTTGGGCTGATCTTCACGACAGCCTATGGCGACGATCCTTTCCAGAGGGGTCGTGGAGGCGGCTCGTCGGGAGGTTCGGGTGGAGGGCAACGATCCGACCCGCCAAAGCGGCAGGATCCCCCGAGACAAGACCCGCCCAGACGGCAAGACCCACCTCGTCAAGATCCTCCGAGACAGGACCCACCCCGGAGGCAAGACCCTCCGCGCCAGGATCCCCCTCGACAGGACCCGCCCCGGCGACAATATCCGCCTCGTCAGGATCCCCCACGTCAGGACCCGCCTCGACGCCAAGATCCGCCCCGGCAGGACCCTCCGCGACAGGATCCTCCTCGACGGCAAGATCCACCTCGCCAAGATCCTCCAACCCGGCAAGACCCTCCGCGAAGACAGGATCCGCCAAGACAGGACCCTCCCACGCGGCAGGACCCACCCACCCGCCAGGATCCGCCGGTAAGGCAGGACCCGCCCGGTCGGCAGAACGATCCGCCGAATCGTGGAGGAGGCCCCGCACGGGTTCCCACCCCGAGGGATACCCCGCCCAAGATTTTCAATCCTGACCAGAAGGTCAATGACAATCTGCTCACCCGCAAGTCGGGAAGAAGCGGAAACACCCAGTATGGCTCTAACAGCAATGGGCGTCGGGATGGACAAAAGGGCGGCCCAGTCTCTTTCGACCGGATTCCGGTCGATGTGAAGCGAGGCTCCCTGAGTTCGCAAGTGCGACGGTCAGACGACATCCGCATTGGCAACTCGCGCATCCGCACGGGTTACTACCACTACGATTCGCGGTGGAGGGATGACTACTTCTTCTACGCGTTCTACGTCTTCGACCCGTTCGGAGCCGACTTCTGCTTCTCACCGTGGTACTACTATCCCCAGCTCCCGCCTTACTTCAGCACAAGGCGATGCTACTTCCCGACGTATTACAGCGCTTGGACGCCGTTCTACGGGGTGCGATACCAGTATCAGCAGCCGAGCCGGGAGTATTGGAACCGCGACTATAACGAGCTCGACTACGTGATCGAGGATATCACCTACGCGTTCTTGGATGGAGACCGCCGGTCCATCGACCGCCTGGTTCCCCGCCGAGGCAACGTCGCGATCGTCATCGACGGCCGCTACGCCTACTCTCTCCAGCCTGAGGACTTCTATGACACGCTCATGGACGCCACTCAAAACACGAACACGCGGGACTACAAGATCCTTGACGTGCAGTATCGCAAGGACGTAGCCAGCGTCTTCGCCCGACACGACTTCGACGACCCCTGGGGCCGAAGAACGTCGGTCTACCACTACTTCAGACTAGAGCCCGAAGGCCGAAACTGGGTAGTGAAAGAGTTCGGGACAAGCAACACCCGCTGGTGAGAAGGGATTGAGGGAATGAGGAGGTTCTGCCTCATTCCCTTCCTCCCTCTTCTTGGGAACCTTGCAAGCTTTGCGACCCGTCCCGCGGCCACGGCTATGTGAAATACCAGCAAGAAGTGGCCCCGTTGTCGGCTACACTGGTACGGTATCGAGGTGAAGCGATGGAACGCATGATGCCCATAGATTTGGAACGGGCCGAACTTCAGAAAAGTTTTCGAGGTTACGACCGCAACCAGGTTCAAGCCCTTTTACAGCGAGCGGCCAAGGAGATGGCCACCCTGCGAAGCGAGATTGAGTCTGCCCAGGCCGAGATCGGAAAGCTAAGACAAGAGGTCGAGAGCTTTCGCGCCCAGGAGAACACGCTCAAAGAAGCCCTGATCCTGGCCCAAAAGACCGCCGACGAGACCCGAGCCGCCGCCCACAAGGAGTCGGACTTGATCGTGGAACAGGCGCGGCAGAAGTCCACTGACGTCGAGGCCCAGATGCAGTCCAAGATCAACGACCTGCGTTGGGAGTTGGAGCGGCTGAGACTGGACAAGCAGAAGTTCTTGAACAGCTATCGCGGGATGCTGGAAGCCCAGCTTCGGGACATCGCCGAGATGGGAGGGTTCGCGGTGGTGGAGGGCGACGCCATTGCCCAAGCCGCCGAAGCCTGACCCCGCCACCTTTACCGTCCGGGTCGTACCTCGGTCGAGCCAAAACAAGATCGAAGTCCAGAAAGACGGGTCGCTGAAGGTCTGGGTGAACTCGCCGCCAGTAGATGGAGAAGCCAACAAAGCCGTCTGCGACCTGATCGCCAAGACCTTGCGGGTTCCCAAGTCGGCGGTGATTGTAGTCTCGGGACAGGCATCTCGGGAGAAGCGGATTCAGGTGGAGGGTATAGGCGCTGAGGAAGTGCGCTCCAAGTTGTCGGGATAAATCTTCCCATCAGCTTTTCCCCATGCTATAACAATCTAGAAACAGGATAGAGAAGAGTTATAGGTGAAAAATGGGGACGTTGATTGTCTTGGCGGCGTTGACGATGACCGCGGGGTCGGAGGGTTTGGTGGGTAGTCGGCTTGACTGGGGGACGAACGACGCCGGGTTGCCGGAGGTTCGATTGGGCGGCAAACCGCTCGTCGAGATTCAGCAAGGATCCACCAACCTGCCCAATATACGGGAAGACCAAGCTGGCATCTACTTCGATAACCGTTTCAAGCTGCCGGAATCGGGCAGTGGGCGGGGAGCGGAGTGGGGGTTGGTTCACCACATCCAGAACCCGCGCCACATCTGGATTCCCCACGTCTCGCCTTACGAAGACACCGTTATCGGCGACCACTCCTTGCGGTCTCCCGCCATCCTCATCTCAGGAGAATCCCAGCTATTTGCCATCCTCATCGACCCCAACGATATCGCCGCCGCGCACAAGAACGGGTGGAATATCTGGCTCGACTACGACCACCCCAACCGCACGATCAAGATCGCGGGCGGGGCCTATAAGGTTGGGAAATTCCATGTGGCCTACCAACCCACCGACCTCGCCTACAAGGGACAGGAGATTCGGATTCGGGTCCACATGGTGGCCAGCGACAAGAAGGAGCATCTGGAGAACCCCTACGGACTGATCGCCTCCGAACTCTGGAAACGCTGGGGCCGGGCAGGTTACCTCGCGGGAGGAAGCCAGCGGGCGTCCTTCCAGACCTACGCCAACCACGTCGTCAACTGGGCCTTCGCACCAGAGCCCAAGGGCTGGGGAGATACGGTCTGGCAACAGTTCACTGCTAACGGCCTGGAATGCGGCGCGCCCGCGTTTATCGTGGACGTGGCCCAGCATCCTTCTGTGCCGATGGACCAACGCAAGTGGCGAGAGCAAAGATCGGTGTGGAACCAGGCCTGGTTCTCTACTCAACGCACCGCAAACGGCCTGCTTCGCTACGCCCGTCGAACCCAATCCGAAGACCTGCAACGCCGCGCCCGCCTCATGACCAACGTCGCCCTCGCCGCGCCACAGAAGGACGGCCTCTTCCCCGCCGTCTACACCACCGGGTCGGGGCAGTGGTACCAGCTTTACAAGGACACGGCGAGCTGGGATCAGGGACGGTGGACGAACTCGAACCGACGTCCCGGCGATGCCTCGGAGAACGCGATCCACATCCTGGATGCCTCTTTCACGGCAAGGCTCCTTCTGGAATGGGCCGACCTGAACCCCAAGCAGACCGAGGTCGTGGACTACGTTCTGCGCTACGCGGATCGACTGGTCAAGCTCCAAGCCATCGACGGGTCGTTTCCGGGTTGGGTAGAGCCAGATGGCAAAGTCCCTGAGACATTGAAAGCCGGGCCGGAATCGGCAATGAGCGCATCCTTCTTACTAGACTTGGTCAAACGTTTTCCCAAGCGACCGGAGTATCGACAAGCGGCGGAACGGGCTTTGACCTATCTAGAGAATGGACCTGTGAAAGAGAGCCGCTGGGAGGACTTCGAGACTTACTTCTCCTGTAGCCGCTGGGGCGAGGATCGGGTGGGCAAGATCATCGAGCGGAACGGGGTCTACAAGTCGAACACGTTCTCGCCGTTTTGGTGCGCCGAGGCGTTCTTGAAGGGTCACCAGGTACTGAAGGGTGGGAAGTATCTGGCGCTGGGCCGCCGATGCCTCGACGAACTGAGCCTCTACCAGCAGATTTGGGAACCCTCCAACATCCCCGCTCCGACCCACGGCGGGTTCGGGGTGATGAATGCGGATGGCGAGTGGAACGACTCCCGCCAAAGCCTGTTCGCGCCCTTGTATCTGGAGTATTACCGAGCCACTGGCTTCCGCGACTATTTCGAGCGCGGCGTCTCCGCCCTCCGCGCCTCTTTCGCCATGATGTACTGCCCGGAGAACCAAGAAGTGAAGTCGGCCTATGAAGCCAAGCACCCGTTCTTCGGCCCCGAAAGCTACGGCTTCATGATGGAGAACATCGCCCACGGCGGCCCTGGACCCGGCCCGGACCAGATCGGCCCGTTCAACATCTTCACCTGGGGCAACGGTGCGGCGCTGGAAGCCGCCGCCAAAGTGCATGACCTCTATGGCGACATCTACGTGGACCTGGATCGGAAGGCGGCTTTTGGGATCGATGGAACGCAAGCCGAGTTGAAGGGAGATCGGCTGGAGATCGCGGGTCGGTATGGGCGGTCGGAGGTAGAGGTGGTCACCGCCAAGGGGAAGCGGGTGAAGGTCAAGATGGAGGCGGGCAAGGCTTCTGTGGATATTGCGAGGTTACGGTAGTTGTCTGAGTTGCTTTCCCTTCACCGCAAAGAAACGAAGAAACAAAGGACGCGAAGAAGGATTTTGTCTGCCTCAGGGCGCGCAAGCTGTTGGCTCACGCCTGCCACAGCCTTGCAGCCCTGAGGCTACGAGATTGTGGTCCAAGCCTCAGGGTTGTAGTTGTCTGCCTCAGGGCGCGCAAGACACTGGCTCACGCCTGCCACGTCCTTGCAGCCCTGAGGCTACGAGATTGTGGTCCAAGCCTCAGGGTTGTAAGTTGGTTATAAGTCAAGACTCGCGGCAGGCGCACCCTGAGGCAGACAAACCTGACGCGCCCCAGACCAGAAGCTCCTACCCCTTCAATCCACCCAACGCAATCCCCTCCACGAAGTATCGCTGGGCCAGGAAGTAGACGATGACGACCGGGATCACGACGAAGGTGGCTCCCGCCATCAGGAGGGGCCAGCTCATGACGTAGTGGCCTGCCGACAGGGCGGAGATGGCGAGGGGGAGGGTGCGCATTTCGTCGCTTTTCACCACGATGAGCGGCCCCAGGAAGTCGTTCCAGGCCCCCAGGAAAGTGAAGACGCCGAGGGTGGCGAGGGCGGGCTTGGAGAGGGGGAGGACGATGCGGCGGAAGATGCCGTACTCGGTGGCCCCGTCCATCCGTGCCGCATCCAGATAGTCGTCGGGGATGGTGAGCATGTATTGGCGCAGGAAGAAAATGCCAAACGCGCCCGCGAGGCCGGGGACGATCAGCCCTGGATAGCTGTCCAGCCAAGCCAACTGCTTCAGTAGGAGAAAGCTGGGGATCATCGTGACCTGGAACGGGATCATCAGGGTCGCGAGGACGCCGAGAAAGACCAGGTTGCGTCCCTTGAAGTCATACTTGGCAAACCCATAGGCGGCCAGCGCGTTGATGAAGATGCTCCCAACGGTGACGCAGACACTCACGATGATGCTGTTGAGAAAGAACCGGGCGAATGGGGCCGTCTTCCAAGCCTCGGCATAGTTCTCCCACCGCAACGGGAACGGCATCAGTTTGGGAGGCCAAGCGAAAGCCTCTGCATCGGTGCGCAAAGAAGTCAAGATCATCCAGAGGAACGGCACCATCATGGCGAGGCCGACCAGCGTCACGACCATCCAAACGGAGCTACGAACGACTTTGCCAAGGAGGGTGGTCGCCTTGTCTACTGCCATGTCTGGAGCCTCCGACTGTAGTAGTGGCGTTGGATCAGGGTGAGGACCATGACGATCGCGAAAAGAAGCACGGCCATCGCCGACGCGTAGCCAAAGTCCAGGTTCTGGAAGGCGGTCTGCCACAGGTAGAAGAGATAGACCCGCGTCCGATCCAGCGGGCCGCCGCTGGTCATGATGTACACGCTCTGGAACACCTGGAACCCGCCGATGACGCCCATCATCGTGAGGAACATCGTGGTCGGGGTGAGCAGGGGCCAGGTGACGCTGCGGAAACTCTGCCAGGCGCTCGCCCCGTCGATCCTCGCCGCCTCCAGAACCTCCTCGGGGATTGAGCGTAGACCGGAGAGGTAGATCAAAACTCCAAAACCCAGCCCATGCCAAACGCTGACCGCCGCGACGGTCGGCATGGCGAGAGTCGGGTCGCTGAGCCAGCCAAGGGCCTGGAGCCCCATACCCCGCAAGGCCGCGTTGATCAGCCCGTACTCCGGGTTCAGGAGCCATTCCCAGACAAAAGCGACGGCGGCGAGGCTGGTCACGTTAGGCAGGAAGTAGATCGCTCGCATCCACGTCCGACCTCGGAACCACTTCTGGTGCAAGGCCATCGCGATGGCGAGGGCCAAGATCAAGCCGGTAGGCAGAGTGAGCAATACGAAGAGGGCGGTGTTTAACAAAGTCGCCCAGACGAGGGGGTCGTCCTTCAGGCGGGAGTAGTTCTCGATCCCGACGAAGTGCGGCTTACTGATGCCGTCGAACTGGGTGAAGCTCATCCCGATCCCCCAGACGCATGGGATCACGACGAAGAAGGAGATCAGCAGAAGAGCCGGGGCGATGAACTCCCAGCCCCAGATATTACGGGAGCGGCGCGGCTTCAAGATTTGCCCTCTCTCATCCTCTCGATGCGCCTCGCTTCCTCGATCTGCTGGTTCGCCTTCCTCGCGGCCTCTTTCAAGGCTACGGCGGGGTCGGCGTTCTCCAACAGGACCCTATCCACGGCCTCATTCAGGTGGAGGCCAAGGCGGTCGGAATGTTGGCTGGACTGCCGGATCGTAGTCCACCCGTTCTCCAAAACGGTGGTGATCCAGCCGCACTTCTCTTGGAACTCCTCGGGCGAGTCGATGCCGGGGATTTTGCCTTCCGCGCCCGTCACATCCTTGAACTCCTCCGACTGCAACGCCGACCACCGGGCGGGCGGAGCGACCCAGAGGAACCGCCAATACTCGATCAGCGCCTCCTTGCTGCTGAGGTATTTCACCAACTTCCAAGCCGCTTCGGGATGGCGGGTTTGACTGCTGACTGCCCAAAAGCACGACCCGCTGACCGACATGGAAATCTTTCCCTTGGGCAACGGGGCCACGCCAAAACGTAGGTTGGGGGCGTTCTTTTTGAGGGAAGGCGTCCGCCAACTGCCATCGACGAACAAAGCGACTTTGCCCGCCTCAAAAAACTTGTCCGGCCCTAATCCGCCGCGTTGAGAACTGGACTTGGTGAGGCTATAGGATCGCATCAGGCTCTTGTAGAAGGCGAGGGCTTCGGCGGCTTCGGGGCTATCGAGAACGACCTTCTCGCCATCTTCGCTCCAAAACTGCCCGCCCGCTTGAAAGACAAACGGCTGGAAAGTGCCTCCGCCCCAGCCCATGTCCAGGCCGATGGTGTCGGGGTGGCCATCGCCGTTGTCGTCCTTGGTGAGTTTGTCGGCGGCATTCTTCAGGTCCTGCCAAGTCCAGGTTTCGTCGGGGTAGGCCATGCTGGCTTTGTCAAAGAGGTCTTTGTTATAGAAGAGGCCAAGGATGTTGATGTCCTGGGGGACGCCATAGGTTTCGCCATTAATGGTCAGCGCATCCCACAGGATCGGGATGAAATCTTTGCGGTCGATGCCGTCGGGGCCGTCGATGTACTTGTTCAGCGGCAGGTTCATCCCGCGCCGAATCCAGGGCATGTTGCCCGCGGTGTTTTGTCGGATCACATCGGGGGAGATCTTTCCGGCATGGGACAGCAGGATGCGATTCCCGTAGTCCTCAAAGTGGTGGAAGCGGACTTTGATGCCGGGATTCTGCCGCTCGAACTCGGGGATGTAGATTTTGGTGTAGAGGTCGTTTTCCCAGGGCATCCCCCAGACCGACATCTCGATGACGACCGGCCCCGAGCCCGGATCGTCCACGGGTGGCCGGATGGCGACATAGACCATCCGCAGGATCAGGAAAGCGAACGCGCAGGCGGTGAGGGCTCTCAACATCGAAAACGGACCGACCTTATCATGCGACTCATTTTAGCCCTGGCGCTATCTAGGGGGAACTGAGGGCTTCGCAGATATGATAGATGTATTCTTTCATTTTGCATAGGGAATATTTGGCTTTTTTGAAATTATCGCGTAATATGTTGAAATCGTGGCACGAACAACGTGGAGACTGATCGCAGACGAGATCGCCGCAAGAATTGAAAACGGCGAATTGGCCCCGGGGGACCGGATCGAGACTGAGGAGTCCTTGGCGGTGCGAATGCAAGTGAGCCGACATACGGCGCATCGAGCCCTCCATGAGCTTCAAAGGCTGGGCCTGATCACTCGGCAAAGAAGGTGGGGCAGCGTGGTGGCTGCCTCAACGCCCATGAAGTCGAACCGGGTCGCCTACATCGTGGACTTCGCGAATGTTCGGTTTCAGGGCGACCTGATGATGCACATCGAGCACGCCCTTGACGACGGGACCCGCCTCGTGGTCTCCACCTCCAAGGGCGACCCGGAGCGGGAGGCGGAAAACCTGAAGCGACTGGCAACCGAGGTGGATGGAATCATCTGCTACCCCGCTGATGGCGACTCCAACGCTCCCGTCTTCAACGACTTGGCCGAACGCGGCTATCCTCTCGTCCTCATCGACCGCGCGCCGCGTGGCTGTGAGCATCTGGTCGTCCTAACCGACAATGTCCAAGCCTCGCGCCACGCTGTTGAGCAACTGGTTCAGAAGGGGCACCGAAGGATCGCGTTCTTCGGCAGCAACAACGACCATGCCCAGAGCGTCCGCGAACGATATGTGGGCTACAGTGAGGCGATCTCCGGCATCGGCCACCCGACGAAAGCCTTGGAGCGTTGGATTCCCCTCGCGCTGGAACAGAGCCCGGAGGCGATGTTCCAGGCGGTGATCGACGCGCTGGTCGCGATGCGGGTCTCTGCCGAGCCACCCACCGCCGCATTCTGTGTTCATGACCGGTTGGCGATGGGCCTCATCGAAGCTTGTGCCCAACTCAATCTCAACATCGGAGTGGACTTCGACATTGCCACTTTCAACGACTACGGCCATCTGTTCCTGCGCCAGCATTGGCGCTTCAGTCGGATTCTCCAGCAGATGGACCTCATGAGCGTCTCCGCCGTCAACCGGCTGAACTCTCTGATGCGCGGCGACGAGATCCCGAGGGGACCGCTTCGCATTCCCGCCCAGTTTATTCCCGCCGAAGACACACAGTCTGCGGCTTCGCCATTCGCTGATTTCAGCCCTGTTGATTATTAGCCGTTATTTTACGGAGGAAGCAAAGATGCCCCTTAATAGAAAAGCGTTCACCCTCATCGAGTTGCTCGTCGTCATCGCAATCATCGCCATCTTGGCGGCGATCCTCTTCCCGGTCTTTGCCCAAGCGAAAACGGCGGCCAAAAAGACCAGCGACCTCAGCAATTTGAAACAACTCGGCACCGCCGAAGCAATCTATCTGGCGGATTACGACGACGTCTACCACTCACCGGCGCACTATGATTCGCCGACTCCCAGTGGACCACAGACAACCCTGTGGTACCTGATGCTCAAGCCTTACACGAAGAACGTCCAGATGTTCCTGTCGCCTGCCTATGCCCAAAGATGGGACAACTTGGATTGGCGGTGGAACTGGAACTGGGAGTTGATGGTCACGGAAGGGCTGGCCAAGCGCAACGGCTCCAATTACACGATCGACATCTCCTACGGCATTAACAACACCGAGGACCGTGGCTGGTCGCCGACCACCTCCCTTTGGCAGGATCAGTGCGGCGGTTTGCTTGGGAACTGGGGTGATGGTTCCGGTGGACTGGGCCACTATGGGCCGAGCCGCCCGGATGGCATCAACGTGAGCGCAACCGCGGTCGCACTTCCGGCGAATACCATCCTCTTCACGAACGCCATCTTCCACGACCTGTGGGCGATCGACTCCAAAGACAACCTGGTGAGCGGCGCATTGCCCTGTGGATTCACGGTTATCGGTTACTTCGACTCCACCTCCACCGATCCGAACAAGGGAGGCGCTTTCAGTGGTCAGATCAATGTGGCTTACACCGACACCCATGCGAAGTCGAGAAGGAAATTCGCCGGATGTCCCAGCGACTGGACGATCCAGGACGATAAGGCCGTGGACCCGATCATTCCTTGTCGAAACTAAGGAGGGAGCTATCAAGAAACCCATTCCTATGCCCGTGATCGTCATCGCCTTAGTGCTCGTTGCCGGTATTGTCGTGGCCCTGTTCATGAAGGGTCCCATGAGCGGCCCGACCATCGGCGACAAGAGCACGTTGCCACCGCAAATGAAAGAGGCTTACGGGATAAGCGGCGGCAAATCGCCTTCCGAACAGCCTCCACCGCAGTAGAACCTCATCCGACCGGCCAAGGCCGGTCGGCCACTTCAAACCCCTATGATCCTCACTCTCTTTCTCTTAGCGATGTCGCCGGAAATCAAAGTCCTCACAGTCGAGAAGGTTTCGCAGGTGACCGGGGAGACCGACCGTGAACGGAAGAAGCCGACCGACAACCAGACCGAAACCAAGTTCGGCCTGCGCGGAACGGACCTGGGGGCTTCCTTTGAGCATAACGGTCGATTGGTGTTCCTGTTCGGCGATACCCACCCGACCAACGGCAATACCAAGGATCGGCCGGTCGATGGGGACTCGATCGCCTTCAGCTCGGACCGGAATCCCGACGACGGATTGACGCTAGACTTTGTCACTGCGGAAGACGGCAAGTATCTGGCGGTTCAGGTGCCTGGGCTTTCACTCAAAGGTTTCGAAGTGCCGAACGGAGGCTTCAGCGCCAACGGCTATATGCACGCCTACTTCACTACCGACGCCCAGTTCCCGCCGCAAGGCGTGAAGATGGGACGCTCTGTGCTGATCCGCAGTCGGGACGCCAAGAAGTGGGAGCTTGTCTACTCCTGGTCCACCGACAAATTCATCAACGTCTCGCCCGTAGTTGTCGATGCTGCTAATACTCCAGGGCTTCCTATCAAGCAAGGCAAAGGCGTTCTCCTCTGGGCCAGCGGAGCCGAGTATCGTCGAAGCAATGTCCACCTCGCCTTTGCCCCTCTGGACAACCTAACGGACAAGTCGGCTCTCCGCTACTGGGCGGGACCGGGGAAGTGGAGCGCGGAGGAGAAAGATGCGGCGCCCTTGTTCGAGCACAAGGAAGTCGGGGAGCTGTCGGTGGCCTACTGCAAACCGTTGGCCCAGTGGATCATGCTCTACAACAGCGGCAAACCGAGAGGCATTGTGATGCGAACCACCGACAAAGCCGTCGGCCCCTGGAGCGAAGCCCAAGTCCTCTACGATCCCTGGAAAGACCCCGGCTACGGCAAGTTCATCCACATCGACTGGCGTCGCGAAAAGGTCGATGAGGTTCACGATCTGGGGCGGGAGAACGAATTCGGCGGAGAATACGGCCCCTACATGATCCCGCGGTTCTTCAAGGGCGACAAAAAGGAAGCCAACATCTACTTCCTCATGTCCATCTGGAATCCCTATAACGTGGTCCTAATGAAAGCCACCCTCCGCCGCACCCCGTAGACCCTGGATGGCTCGTGCCAGGGCGCATCGTAGAAAGTTAAGGTTCCGGACAAGGCCGGGATCCCGGCCTTAAATCACTTCCAGATAGTCTCGATCCGGCAATTTAGGGAATGGGGCGGTGGGCAGGGTTTGGTACCAGTAGGCCACGCTGGCGATGTCGTCTTGCAGAGGGAGATAGCGGCCCCCGCTTCTCCAGCCCAAAGCCTGGATCGTCACCCGCAAATCCTCTTCGAACCGCACCGGATCCATGATGTGCCAGCGGTAGAGGCCGAAACGAGTGTTGGCTTGGTAGAGTCCATCGGGACGCAACACCTGGTGCAAACCGGCATAGGGGGTGGTGAACTCCCGATAGCCGCCGTTCTCCTTGCCCACGTCGAAGTTGTAGGAGCCGCAGAAGTAATCTTCCGTGCCTGTGCCGCAGATGGTGGGATACTCGCCGTCGCCGTCCATATAGAACTTGATCTCGCCTTCGCCCCACCAGGCGTTGTTGTTTACGCCCCAGGCCATATAGGTCCCCACAAATTGGCCCCGACCCTGCACACCGTCAAGGATCGTGTAGACCTCTTTGTAGGGGAGCGGGTTGGTTCGGCGGAACTGGGCATGGAAGTAGGCGCAGTCCTCTGGAACCTCGGTGAGGGTGTAGTTCACTTGGTAGTAGAGGACCATCAGCTCATCGGCTATGTTGGTGACGGTGATGCGGCAGCGTTTGCGGAACGGCATCTCCCAGTAGCAGTTAAACGCGCTTCCGGGGTTCACGCACACGGGAAGGGAAGATAGCTGGGCGTATTTGCCCCAACCTGAGCAGAAGAAATCGCCAATCGGGCACTCCACCGAAGGGTGCTCTTGGTCGTCCCAGTAGATGCGGAGGATGGTGTAGCGCCAGTTGCCGGTGGGAGTCAGCCAAATCTGCTGGATCGCGCCCGGACCTTCGATATCCGCCACCACATGCTCATGCCCAGGCTCGATCCGCACTAAGGGCGAGATCTTCCAGCCGGGGCCAAGGTCACGGGCGCACTTGGCGGCCACGCCATCCGTATCCATAGCGCCTTGGCCTTTCCCGCCGGTCGTGTTCTCCGGACTGATGGAGCGTGTTTTTGCGTTCGAGAGGCGAGAGAGGTTGCCGAGGTTCATTCCCAGGCCGTTGAATCCAGACATCGAATGTGACTGTATCACACCGCGCAATAAAAAGCAATCTAAAGCGATTAAGTGCAGTGAATACACATCCCAGGCAACTGGCGATACAATATCTCTGGAGGCATTTGATATGGAACAGTTCATCGCTGGTTTGACGGAAAAGGTAGGGATCGACCGGGGCACCGCCGAGAAGGTCGTCGAGTTTGTGAAAGATCATATGGATGAGATTCCAGGCTGGCTCGCCCAGTCGGGAATCATGGACAAATTGCCAGGCGGCCTCGGCGACAAGCTGGAGGGCATGCTCGGACTTGGCGACAAAGACTAACTGTCTTTGATGGGTGTAGATGGGCGGGGTTCGCTTTCGGTTTGGAAACCCCTCGACCCTCGCAAGGTACTGCCCCGAATCATTCACTTGTCATATTTTTCACGGGGAACTCATCATCCAGCGTAACTTGTCAAGCTGCTCAGGATGAGGCCCTACTACAAGGCAGCAGTTCCCCCCAACCCCCAAACCTACTCGCAACGGATGTTGCCGACGTTGATGTGGCCCCAGCCGCCCTTCTCCTGATCCACGATCCTGATCTTGAGGTAGCTGCCTTTGTGCTTGGAGACGTCCCAGACGACATCGTCCATCGTCTCGCGATTCTTACCTCGGGCGGTTTCGACGACTTTGGCATCCTCATCGCTTGCTGAGCTTGAGGAGAGCAATTCGACCCTCACGCCCTGCCCCGCGCCACCGCCGACTTTCAAGCGGATGGTCGACTTGGTGATGAGGAACCAGGGACTCTCGATGGTCCCGGTGAACTCGTCGTCGAACCCGCCTCGTCCGTTTTCGCAAGTCCCGATAAAGGGCAGGCCGTCGTTGTTCCAGTTGAAGTTGCGCGGATTCCGGACAGGCCAGTGCAGGAAGTCGCCATTGAAAGTCCAGCCCGGCATCCGCCAGTCGCGCATGTGGAAGGCGGGGTCTTGGAGACGCTGGGCGTTGGGCGTTGGGACAGGGGGATCGCCGCCATCGACGATGATCTCTTTGCCCTGCAACTTGTAGGACGGCCCATAGGTGTGCAGGAGGTAAGCCATGCTGGCCAGCCCGGATAGTTCTCCCCAGTCCGGCCCAGTGCGACCGTTCTGCTGGTCCGTCCCGCCGTGGCCGGTGTTCTCGGGTTGGAGGCCAAGCGGATAGTTAGGATTGGGATAGATGCCCAGTTCTATATGCTTGGGATGGTTGATAAGCGCCATCGAAGCGCGGATCGCGGCGACTCCTCGCTCAAAGTAATCCTGCCTCCCCAACGCCGCGCCGAAGTCGCAGAGGGTGTCGCCGAATTGGGCCTGGCGGGCGTCGTTGTATTCCCCATCCGAGTTCTGCACCCCGAAGCCGCCGTAGGTGTAAGCGGCTTTGCGGTAGGAGATGGGCCAGACGTTCTGGCTGAGGACCATGGTGTCGAGGGCTTTGAGAGCCGCCGCTCGACACTCCTTCGGGCTAATGGCGGTACCTGGAAAGTGGTCTTGCCCTCCTACTGATGCGTGAAGTTGCCCCGATTTGCTCGGATCAAATGTATGGGGAAGCACTGCCTTCAGCGCTTCCGCCGTCCAATGCATACTCAGAGTGTTCTGCGGAGCCTGAAGCGTGTGGGGATCGCGCATCTTCTCGTGGTTGTGCTCGCCATCTCGCTGGAAACAGGCCTTGGGAGAGCATGAGAAGAACGTCTCGAAGTCGTACCAGTATTGACCGTTGACAACTTGGTCCGCTAGGAATTTTGCTCCCAAAATGAGAGGCTGGACATATGTTGCCCAACCTCCTGAAACGGTCTTCTTCTGATGATCGACCATCTTGGCCAAGAACCATAAAGGCAATGCGCTCTGTGCGCTCCGGTCGAGCACGGGAACTACCACAAGTTCCCTATCCAACCATGTCGGGAATGACCCATCACGGTTTTGCTTCGAGAGCATGAGCTTGGCCATTTCTTGACACTGCTTCAGGATCTCCTCCCGACGCGGACAGTCTTCGAACTCCAACCACCTCAGCATCCAAATCCCCTTCCAAGCCATGTTGGTCAGGTCGTAGTAGCAACGTGGGTCGGGCGTGATGAGGCTTCCTTTCCAGCCCTTGGTCTTTGAAAGATAGGTGGTCGGAACCGCGCCACGATCCATTGGGGCGGCGAGCGCCAGGTTCAGCATCTTGTCCGCTTTCTCCACCCAATCCTTTTCGCCCAGCCGCTTGCCCCACCAGCGCATGCCCCAAGCGGAGCGGAGTTGGTTGAACCAGGGTTGCCAGCTGACCCAGCCCTCCATCCGGCCCCAACCGCTCGGCATTCCCCCGACGATGTGGCCGTTCAACTCATGCTCGAACCAGCCGCCGGTCTCTTTCTCGTTGAGCGCCGCCGGGATGCAGTCGAGGGCGTACTGCTGGAACGGCATCGCCTGGGGCAGAACCTTGTCGAAGTATTGCCGCCCATACCGCTCCCACTGGTACCGGGCCGCCTTCTGATAAGCCCCAAATGGCTCCGCCTGGGCGTCCAACAGGATTTCGTGGGCCAGGAGCAGTTGGGGCGGGACGGGCTTGGTCATCGAGGAGTCGTTTGTGTAGTAGACATGGCCGACCAACTTGTAGTCGGCGAAGCCATAGGAGATGAGCGGCGCATCCACCACCCCGTTTGCCGCATCCAGGTCCAGGATGGTGGGCATGTAGCGATTGTCCTTCAGCACATCCAAGTCGGGCATGACAGTCGCGGCAAGCTCACCCTTCTGCACCGTCGCGATGGGGGAACGGAAGAAGTGGTCGCCCACGACGCCGTCTTTGCGGGGTCGGATTCCAGGAAGGAAGGTGGCATCGGGCTTGCCATAGGCCTTCATTGACTTGCCGTCGGGGGCGAAGGCGTAGGTGTCCAGCAGGTAGCGGATGACCGGGTTCTCCCGCTGGAAGTCGCAGGTCACGCTGACTTTCACCAAGTACCCCTTGGCGGGAACCTCGATCCGCTTGACGATGGTGTGCCCATCGCCTTTGGCTGTCATCTCGATTTGTCTGGCGTCGCCCTTCTGGCTATGCTTCCACTCGGTGAAGCCAAAAGTGGGCGGCGACTCGAACAGTCCATCGGACCCGGTTTGGAGCAAAGGCGAAGTCCGGGGTTTGCCAGCCAGCCCTAAGCCGCTGGAGGTGGGCGAAGCCAGAATGACCCGCATCTTGCCCTTGGCATCCTTGGCCAGGTAGCTCTCGACCAGCGTCCCATCCGGATTCCGAGTCACCCGAACCCCAACGTCGCCCCCAAAGACATCCATCGAACCCTGGGCAAAGACAATCGCAATGCAAACGCCAACCATGCCTCAAGTATTCGCGGTGAAGGTGTGGGTTTCCTGCTTCGGGGAGGAAGGGGCTTTCCGGACTCCCCCTCCTCCAAGTGGTTCGTCTTGGAGGACGGGGCCGGGGGGAGGAGGTTCCGGGAGCTTGTAGTTGCCAAACAGCTTGTATAGAACTCTGAAATCCCCAATCCGAAATCCAAACTCGCATCAAATACAACTTCAAACCCCTCCATCCCCACCCCCTTCCTCCCCGACCTTCGGGGAGGAAGGGCTTTCCGGACTCCAAACAAAAAAGCCCCCCGGCCAGAAGACCGAAGGGCAAACGATGGACCAGTGTCGTTTCCCGATCGCGGTCGGGAGTTTTTATCGCAGAAAAACTTGGCGGAAGGAAATGAGGTTGGAAGTAGGAGGATTCTCTAGTTCCCTCCATCTCCTCATTCCCTTCCGCCCCTTACCCCCCGGCCCGCTGCCTCCTCAAGAACGTCGGGATGTCCAGGTCGATCTCGTCGAGGCCGATCGGATTGGCAATGGCTCCGGCCAGGGGAGCAACGGCGGCGGCTTGCGGAGGCGGGGTTTGTTGGGAACTGGGCTCGGGTTGGTAGAAAACCTCGGCGTTCCTCGCAACCGAGGTGGAAGGCTCCATGCCTGCCGCCAGCAAAGTGATCTGCACCTCGTTCTCGGCATTGTCCTTCATCACATGGCCCATGATGATGTCCGCGTCCTCGGCGTCGGCAAACTGCAGGATGTACTCCATCGCCTCATGCGCCTCGCCGATGCTGAAGTCGGACCCAGCGGTGATGTTGATGAGGAGCCGTTTGGCGCCCTGGATATTGGTCTCTAGGAGCGGAGAGGTGGCTGCGTGTTGGGCCGCCATCCGCGCCCGCTGGTCGCCCATGCCCCGTCCCAGGCCCATCAGGGCGACTCCGGCGTTGCTCATGACCGAGCGCACGTCGGCGAAGTCCACATTGATGATGCCGGGCAGGAGGATGATATCGGAGATGCCTTGGACGCCCTGGCGAAGCACGTCGTCCGCCGCCGCAAACGCCTGTTGCATCGTCGTCCGCTTCTCCACGAACCCGATCAAGCGGTCGTTGGGGACGGTGATGAGAGTGTCCACATGGTCTTTCAGGCGCGAGGCACCCTCTTCGGCCAGCCGCTTCCGGCGAGGCCCCTCGAAGAGGAACGGCTTGGTGACCACGCCGACGGTGAGAATCCCCATCTTCTTGGCCAACTCCGCAACTACCGGCGCCGCGCCAGTTCCGGTTCCGCCGCCCATGCCCGCGGTGATGAATACCATGTCGCAACCCTCGAGTTCGGCGGCAATGGCCTTCTCGCTCTCTTCCGCCGCCGCTTTGCCTTTCTCCGGGTCGCCGCCCGCGCCAAGGCCCCTGGTCAGGGTCTCGCCCAGTCTCAGCTTGACCGGGGCTTCCGATTGGGCAAGGGCCTGGGCGTCGGTGTTCATGGCGATGAAATGCACCCCCGCCACTCCCTCGGCGATCATCCGATTCACCGCATTGCTCCCGCCGCCGCCGATGCCAAGCACCTTGATCGTGGCCTGATTCTCAAAAAGGTTCTCTGGTCTCATTCGTAGAACTCCAAACCGCATCCCCAATGGTCTGCTGGAAGGACAGACGGGGGGGCTTCCCCAAAAGCCGCACATTTTGGGTGGATGTGGATAAGTTTTCAGAGGGAGGGGAGGGCAGAAGGGAATTAGGGAGGGAGGGAAGGACGAACGACCAACTACAAACGACGAACGACGAACCACGTCGCCAATACGATCCAGCCGACCGCCCATGCCTTCGGCCCTCGCCTTCCCGTATAGCCGCTTGCCATTTGTCATTCGCTATGGTCGTAGGTCTCTTGTAGTTCGTCGTTTGTAGTTGGTCGTTCGTCCTTCCCCTTTTCCCTACCTCCCTCTGCCTCGCCCGGTATCCTATTTCCCTTCATGAGCGAGCGGAAATTTCGGCTTTACGATACGATGACCAAGCAGGTCAAGGAGCTCCAGACCAAGGAGCCGGGACACCTGAAGTTCTATGCCTGCGGACCGACGGTCTATTCCTACGCCCACATCGGCAACTTCCGAAGCTTCCTCACTGCCGACCTCATCGTGCGCACCGCCAAGGCGCTGGGATGGCGGGTGACGTTCGTCAACAACATCACCGACGTCGGCCACCTGACTGACGACGACGTAGCCGACAGCCAAGGCGAGGACAAGTTGGAGAAGGCCCTCAAAAGCAAAGAGGGCGAGCATTTCAACAACGTCTGGGAGTTGGCCGACCACTATACGAACGCCTTTGAGAAGGACTGGAAGGCCCTCAACTTGCTCCCGCCCGATGTCCGCCCCAAGGCCACCCAGCATGTGCGCCAACAGATCGTGGCCGCCGAGGAGTTGATCGAGAAGGGCCACGCTTACGAGACTCCGACCGGCGTTTACTACAGCGTCGAGAGCTTTCCCGACTACGGCAAGCTCAGCGGCAACACCCAGGACAATCTGCGGCAGGCCGTGCGCGACGTGGTGCAGGACGACAACAAGCGCGCGCCCGCCGACTTCGCCCTTTGGAAAAAGGACGACCACCACCTAATGCAATGGCACTCCCCCTTTGGCTGGGGATTCCCCGGCTGGCATATCGAGTGCTCGGTGATGGCACGGGAGTATCTGGGCGACACCATCGACCTGCACAGCGGCGGCGAGGACAATATGTTCCCCCACCACGAGTGCGAGATCGCCCAATCGGAAGCCCTCACCGGCAAGCCGTTCAGCGGCCACTGGGTCCACACCCGGTTCCTGCAGGTGAACGGGGAGAAGATGTCGAAGAGCGCAGGCAACTTCTACACGGTCCGCGACCTGATCGCCAAAGGGGCCGATCCGCTGGCGATCCGCTACGGCCTGATTGCGGGCATCTATGGCAATCCGCTCAACTTCACCGACCAGGGCCTCCGCGACGCCCAGGCGAATATCGAACGGTATCGCAAAGCAGACCAGTTTGCGGCGGCAGCCTCAGGCGACGGCCCCGATACCCTCGGCCCCACCCTCGACGACCTCTACAACCAAACCCTGGACGCCCTCTGCAACGACCTCAACACCCCCGTCGCCCTGGCCAAGGCGTTAGAAGGGGCGAGGCTCATTATCAAAGAGGGAGAGGGGATGTCCAAGGCGTCGGGCGAGAGCGCCCGCCGATTCCTGGACGGCATCAACGACCTGCTGGGCATCGTCCGCTCCAGCTACGAAGACGCCGAACCGGTCGCCAAGCCAGCAGGGCCGACGGTTGATGAGGCGTTCGTAGAGGCCAAGATTGCGGAGAGGGCGGAAGCCAAGAAAGCCAAAGACTTCGCCCGAGCCGACGCGATCCGGCAGGAGTTGGACGCAATGGGCGTTGAGTTGAGGGACTCCCCGACGGGAACGGAGTGGGTGGTTAAGAGCAGTCTGTAGGCATCAAGTGCGGCACTGGCGCAGTCGAATGGTGACCAGTGCCATACAGAAGACCGCAACTCCAAAGCTAACCCAGTTAAGCCAAGTGCTCTTTGGCAAAATGCCAGCGCCGCCAACCAACAAAACTACGAACCAAGCCATCCCCAGCAACCCGCCCACCGGCATATGAAGTCGGCCCGATTGCAGTTCTCCAATCCTTATGTTAATGATGAAAATGGCAAGGAGGGTGCTCCATGGCAGTGGTTGTATTTGGCTCAAGTCTAGTCCGATGACAAATCTGAGGGCCAAAGCCGTCACCATGATTGAGCCACCTAAGATTGCGACTATGAAGCCCGCCTTCTGAAGCATCTTGATTGCCTCTCCATGTTGGTTTTCGGGTATCGGTATGTTTGCGGTCGGAGTGGCCATATAGGCTCCATTGGGGCGCGTCTCAAATCCTCCCCATATGCCAGTATAACAGGCACGTTGGACTACTGTGACGACCCTTGGATACTTGAGGCAGAGACCCAAGTCGACTACAACGACTTGGCGGTTTGGCGGTGTCCGAATCCCAAGACGAAGATTGGAACCGCCTATCAAACCTGTCAATCCCCGAATCCCATCATCGTGGATCAGGTTGTTGTCGCCGTGGACTTCTCGCCCGGAACGGTGATGGCCTGCAACCGGGAGACGGGCGAAATTATTTGGACGCGAGAACTTAAGACGTATATCCTCTACCCTCCGATTGCCACCCCGGCTGGCGTCCTGGTTTGCACTTCCATCCACCTGTGGATGCTCGAACCCCGAACCGGAAAGGCTTTATGGACGGGTCCCTACAATCCATCCACTTCGCCACGATGCGTGGGCGACCTCGTGATCATTGGCGACCAGAACGGGATCCTTGATTGCTTCGACGTGACTAACGGTAAGCATGTGTGGAGCCAGCGTGTGACCCGTGCCGCCGATCCTCGGCTTAACGGAATACCCGCTATCGTAGACGACCATGTGGTTATTGGTTCCAACAGTGGGGTAGTGAAGTCGTTCTCGATAGCCGATGGATCACTTCAATGGACCAAACGCTATCGGTCTACCTGGTCTTACGGCGTCGATCACGGGTGCGATGGCGCCGTCGTTGAAAGACATTCCCCTGGGTCTGCCATGGCCCTTGATCCTTTGACGGGCGAGGTCAAGTGGAGAAAGAGGTTCCACAACGCCGAGATCTCAGAGCGATGTGGCACTGCGCAGGGCATGGTGTACATCATCCATAGCAACGACAAACTCCCAGTCGAAGGATCGCCTCCGATGCGCTACTCGCCGGAACACATCGTTGGGCTGGTCGGGGGCGTTGAGCAGTGGCGGATAGAATACGATCCCTGGCCTCTATGCCGCCCGGTGTACTTTGATGAAACCGGCTTTGTCTACGAGGCAACATCCCAAGGGCTCGGCATCTTGGACCCGGCTACAGGCAGGCGGCTTTACTGCATCACCGGATTTCCCGATCAAAGGATCGATGCGCCGTTGGCTTCAGACGGATTCCTCTACTGCCATCACCGAGACGGAAGCCTGATCGCCCTGCGTCACCCTTGAGGCAACTCCAACACCTAGAGGTTTTGAGGAGCAGCCTTTAAGAGCTTGTATGCAAATTCAGTAGTTTTCAACGACGTCATCCTGAGCGAGCCAGAAGAAGTCTGTAGCTTCGCAGCTTGCTCGTCGCGAGTCGAAGGACCTCACCCGCCTGTAGCTTATCGCCAATCTACAAGCGGGTGAGGTGGTTCGACTTCGCGGCATACAGACACTCAACCATACACATAGCGTCGGGCCGCTCCCGCTCACCATGACGCCGTGCTACGGGAAATGGGCGGTTTTTACATACAAGCTCTAACAGGCAACTACCTCAATTCTCATACTGATTCCCGGCCCGGTCAGCTCCGCGCGCCAGCCAGATTTTGTGGCCCTGGTTCTTCTCTGGGAAAACCTTGGAAGTGGTTGGGAAGAACCGGATGGTGTAGCCTGCTCGGCGGAAGTCCGAGGTGTTCGCCTTGGCCCCGTGGATGATCCGACCCTCGTGCAGACTGCAATGGTTCGGCTCCAGTTCCAGATAGACCGCCTTCGACTCGTCGATCTCCTCAGGCACGATCTCCGCGTTGAAGATGTTTTGACTCTCGTCCACCGGAGTGTAGTGCGAGAAGCCGTTGTCATGGGTGCCGGGGATCACCGCCATACAGCCGTTCTCCTTGGTGGCCCGATCCAGAGCCAGCCAAATGGTAACGATGCCCGCCATGGTGGACACTCGCCCGTTCCAGTAAGACGAGTCCTCATGCCAAGGCGTCGTTTTGCCCACCTTGGGCGGCTTGGCGATGAAGTGGGTGCTCCAAAGGCCGATATCCGGTCCCACCACCGGTTCCACCAGGTCGATGACCTCATCGCTCAGCACGATGTCCAAAAGTCGCTTGTCGCGGAAATGGATCACATCGAGGCCATCGTAGCCGTATTGCTCCAAGTCTTCCTCAAAGATGTCGCAAAGGCGCTGGAACATCGGTTCGGGCAGCGCGGGCTGGTCGTAGATCACATAGCCGTCGCGGTTGTACTGCTCGACTTGGGCGGGAGAGAGTCGGCCTGGCATTTCACTCTACTTTAGCCCGATTTACCCCAACTCCACCACTTCATCCGCCACCCGATCCACAAACGCCCGGTCGTGGCTGGTGAAGAGGATGCTTCCGGGGAACTCTTCCAGGGCTTCCTCCAATGCCTCCAGCGAGTCGATGTCCAGGTGGTTGGTCGGCTCGTCCAGGAACAGCACGTTCGCCGGGGTCATCAGGAGTTTCACCAACTCCACCTTCGTCCGCTCACCCACCGACAGAACCCCCACCGGCTTGTCCACCGCGTCGCCTCGGATGAGCAAACGCCCGAGCAGGGTGCGGGCGCGGTGGCTTTGCGCCGGGGTCTCGACGCCGAGGGCCTCCAGGATCGGGAGGCGGGGATCGAGGGTATAGCGACTCTGGGAGAGGTAGCCGATCTCCACATCGCCCGCCCAATCAACCGCTCCCCCATCCGCCGACTCCTCGCCCAACAGGATGCGCATGAGGGTCGTTTTGCCGCACCCATTGGGACCCACCAGCGCCACCCGTTGGCCCTTTTCCAGTTGCAGATCGAGCCCGTCGAAAAGCTCGCGGTCATAGGCTTTGCGGAGACCCCGGACGGTCAGCGGATAGTTGGACCTCAGAGGCTTGGCGGCGAACTCGATCTCGGCGTGCTTGGCCATGTGGGGCTTCTCGATGGCCCGGCTCTGCAGGTGTTCCACCCTGGTGCGGATCGCCTTGGCCCGCTTCTGAACCGCCTTTGCCTTGGCCAAGTAGAACGGCGTTTGGAATGGGTCGATGGTGCGCTTGGCCGACTTGCCCGCAACCTGGTCCGCCCGCTGAAGCGTCTTCTCGGCGGCGTTCTTCAGGCGGCGAGCTTCGTGCTTCTCGCGCTCATAAGTCGCCCGGTCGCGCTCAAAGTCCATCCTCTTCTTCTCGCGCATCGCGTCATAACCCCCGCCATACTCCGTGAGCTTGCCTCGGTCCAGTTCCAGCACGCGCGAGACCACGGAGTTCACCATCGCCCGGTCATGGCAAACGAACAGAACCCCTTGCCGACAGCGGATCAGGAACTCCTCAAGCCACAACCGAGCCTCCAAGTCCAGGTGGTTCGTGGGCTCGTCGAGGAGGAGGAAGTCGGGATCGTCGGCCAGGAGTTTGGCCAGCGAGGCCCGCATCTTCTCGCCAAAACTCAGGGTCTGGAACGGTTGCTCCAACTGGTCCGACAGGTGAAACCGGGCCAGCCACTTCTGGGCTCCCGGCAACCCGGCGACAAACTCCTCCAGTGTCCCTTCCTGCTGTGGCGCGAAGTCCTGGGGAAGGTAGGCGATGGAGGTCTTCTTTTTAGTCGAGATCACTCCTGAGTCCGGGGTCAGTTCTCCGGTGAGGATGCGGAGCAACGTAGACTTGCCCGCCCCGTTCGGCCCCATCAAGGCGACTTTTTCACCGGGAGGGACGGAGAGGAACAGATTTTCGAACAAGGGACCGACGCGAGGATCGGCAGTATAGGAAAGCCCGTGGGCCTGTAACATGGGAACAACCTCTGGAAATGCCAAGCGGGCGCTGGTTCAGCGCGGAGATGAGAGCGGGATGGAGGCTTAGCTGAGGTCGATCATAACTGCCCCGGTTAGGGGCAGGCTTGAGGATACCGTCTTACAGAGATCGAGGAGAGAAAGACCTATGCGGCTAGAGGCTGGTTCGCCTGGCACATAGCTGTACCTCGCCCCGAAGGGGCCACACTCGACAGCGAAGGGTCAGGCGAAGCCGCCACCCTGGAAAGTTGCCACAAAGTATCCTGAACCCTGAAAGTGGTTCCACTCAATCCCACAGGTATCGCTCATCCCACTCCAAACCATACTCGGTTAACATACGCAGGTACTCCTCCTTAAAAGAGAGATTCCGGTGGTGCTCTTCTTGGTTTACGATGTAGGCTTTCACCGACTCGATCCCTGCCCAATCGACCGAGAAGATGCCGTATCCCGCTTGCCATGCGAAGTCGGGGATCTCCGACTTAACCCACTTAGCGGAGGCTCGCTTGAGGTCCCGAATCCAGTCTGCCTGAGTGATCGTCCGCCCTAGAAACGCCAGAATGTGAATGTGGTCAGCGGTCCCGCCGACCTGGATAGTCGGGCAACCCAGCCCTTTTGAGGTTCCTACCAGGTAGCCATGCATACGTCTCCGCAGTTCGGCATTTTGGAAATAAGGATTTCGATTCAGAGTGGAGAAGACCGCCTGAACGGTCACCGCGGAAAGAGATTGAGGCATAGCGGAGATGATAGGTCCAATACAGCAAAAGTGCAACCCTGTCAGGGTTGGGTTGTTTTGCGGCAACTTACCAGGGTGGCGGCTTCGCCTGACCCTTCGCTGTCGAGTATGGCCCCTTCGGGGCGTCGGAAGCGTTCCGCTTCCATCCTACGCCAGCCGGTACCTCTCCGCCAAATCCGGCCAAGTCCCCTGCTCGATCGCTTCCCGAATCTCCTCCATCAGCCGCGCATAGAACGCCAGGTTATGCAGAGTCGCCAGACGACCCGCCAAAGGCTCCCCTGCTTTGAACAAATGCCGAACGTAAGCCGCTGAATAGCGCTCGGTCGCAGGGAAGACGCTTCCCTCGTCAAACGGGCCATCATGCTCCGCCCACTTCTTCCCCATCGCATTCACCCTTCCCTGCAAGGTGTAGAGGGCGTGGTGGCGGGCCATTCGGGTGGGGAGGACGCAGTCGAACATATCGATCCCGCAACTCACGGCATGGAGAATGTCCTGCGGATGCCCGACCCCCATCAGGTAGCGCGGCTTGTCTTGGGGAAGCAAGGGGGCGGCGAACTTCACCACCGGATACTGCATCTCCGTAGGCTCCCCCACGCTCACGCCGCCAACGGCAAACCCGTCGAAAGGCAAACTCGTAATAAACTCTGCCGACTCCCGCCGCAAGTCCTCATGAACGCCGCCCTGGACGATGCCGAACACTGCTTGTGAAAGGGGTGAATTGCGTGATGGACGTGATTCCATTTCGGATTGCGGAATGGGGATTGCGGAGAAGTCCGTGGCTACCGACTCACGTCCATCACGTCCATCACCTCCATCATCCCCGACTCTCCTCGCCGCCAAATTCCTCGGCGCCCACAAGTGCGTCAGTCGCATCGCCTCCGCCGCCTCTTCCCGAGTGCAGGGGTAAGGAGGACAGACATCTAGCGCCATGCTGATGTCCACTCCCAACTGACCCTGAATCTGAATGGACCGCTCAGGGGTCAGGAAATGCTCGCTCCCGTCCAGGTGCGATTTAAAGGCGACTCCTTCCTCCGTGATCTTCCGCATGTGAGCCAGGCTCATCACCTGGTAGCCGCCCGAGTCGGTAAGGATCGGGCCCTTCCAACTCATGAATCGATGCAGCCCGCCAAACCGCTCCACCAAATCCGCGCCCGGACGGAGCGATAGGTGGTAGGTGTTGGAGAGAATGAGGCGAAACCCAAGCGCCTCCAAGTCCTCGCTCCCGACCGTCTTGACCGTCCCCTGGGTCCCAACCGGCATAAAAGTCGGCGTCTCGACAATCCCATGAGGCGTATGCAACCGCCCCCGCCTCGCCCCGGTGTGTGGGCAGATGGCGATCAGTTCGTAGCGGATGGAGGACACGCGGAGATTGTGGCAGGGGGAAAGGGAAAGAGGGAAGAACAAACTTCTCCGTCCCTTCTTCCCTTGTTTCCTCCTTCCCTACTTCGCCTTCAACAAATCCCGAATCTCGGCCAACAGAACTTCCTCATTGGTGGGCTCGGCCGGAGCGGCTTCCTCCTGCTTGCGGAAGCGGTTCACGGCTTTGACCACCAGGAACAGCGCGAAGGCGACGATCAGGAAGTTGATAAGGGCGGTAATGAACATGCCGTAATTGAGGGCGACGCCCGCAATCTCAAACGACTTATCCTTGAAGTCGATACCACCCGTGATCGCGCCGATGATCGGCGTGAAAAGGTCAGTGACGATACTATTGATCACCGCCCCAAACGCCGTGCCCAAAACCAAGCCGATGGCAAGGTCGAGCATATTGCCCTTTATCGCAAACTCTCTAAACTCTTTCAACATCTGAACTCTCCTCTTGGGCCTCCCCGCTTCGAGTGAAGTTTCAACCCGTCTAATCACTGACGAATCTCACCGTCGAAATGCCCCACGAATTCGGGCAAGTACACTTGTCGGGATGGGCAAACTCCGCATCTCCGAGATTTTCGCCAGCGTCCAGGGCGAGGGGGTTTGGGTGGGTGTGCCTTCCGTTTTCGTGCGGGTCAGCGGCTGCAACCTCCGCTGCGTCTGGTGCGACACCCCTTACGCCAGTTGGAATCCGGAGGGGCCGGTGATGGAGATGCGGGACATCCTTGCCGAAGTAAACCGCCATGCGATTCGCCACGTCGTCCTGACCGGAGGTGAACCGATGATCTTCGACCCGATCGAGGAGTTGGCGATGAGTCTGAAGGAGTCGGGCCATACGATCACGATCGAGACGGCGGGCACTTTTTATCGGGACCTGCCCTGCGATCTGATGTCGATCAGCCCCAAGTTAGCGAACTCAACGCCTCCTCCCGAATCAGGCTTCGTCCCTCGGCATGAGACGATCCGCCTGGATCGCACCCCCCTCTACTACCTTCTCGAGAAGTTCATCTGCCAACTGAAGTTCGTGGTGAATCCCGATGTACCGGGGGATGTAGAGGAGATTGAGGAACTCCTCGCCAGTCTCCCCCCCATCGACCCCAACCGCATCCTCCTCATGGCCGAAGGCACTGACTCCGCCACCCTGAACCAGCGGATGAAGGCATTGGTCCCCGTCTGCATGGCCCGTAACTGGCGGTTGACGCCCCGATTGCATGTGGATTTGTTTGGCAATACGCGAGGGACATAGCTGGGCGATTCGCCTATGGAAGTAGCTCTCCAAGCTCTAGTCGCCAGACCGCCGCTCATCCTCGTCGCGCCAAAACGGCCTGTCCAATTCCAACTCCTCCTCGTTGGTGGTGTACTCGACAAAGAGGGCAACGCTCTCAAAGGTGGCTGGCCAATTCTTGATTCCGCGCATGGCCCTACGCGCCGAATACGATTCGTCCTCGGCGCTTCTTCACGATCTACGCCAGCCGAGTAGGCAGGATTCTCAGGCGGCGGTTGGGATCGTCGCCGACGCTTTCACTCGCCAACCGCCTCGCCTCTGCCATCTGGTGCTGCATCTTGCGGATAGTGGCGGGGGCGGGGGAGAGTTCGAACGGCTTGCCGTTCTGCATCACGATCTCAATCCCGGCCTGGGCCTCCTGAAGCGCCTTGGCCTCGAAGTCGGGGCCGTCCGTCGCCTGCCGCACGATCTCGTCCAGGGCGCTGGCGATCTGGGTGAAGGTGTTGGATTTGACCACCACCGTATTCACCGGCTTGCCCGCGATGTCGCGCAGCTTCTTTGGGCTGGCTTGCACGGTCGAGCGGATCGCCATCACCGCGTCGGCTTGGCTCACATCGTTGGTGACAAAAGCTGGAACCCGTTTCTCTCGAATCGCCCGCTCCAGCCGGGTCCTCGCGATACCGTAAGGGAAGATTTTAATCAGCGCCGCGCTGTCATCCCTGGGGGGTGGCGGCGGATTCTTGGGGGCCGATTTGGGTTGGGCGGCGGCTTCGCTTCGGGCGAGGGCGGGAAACCGCTTGTTGAAACCCGGCTCCTCCACCTCCGTCGTCTGCTCCTTCTGCACGATCTCCATCTCTCCCGAGCCCGTGCGGACCCGAATTTCGGGCCTTGGCGGCAATCCGCGCAGGATCATATCGACCGTCTTTTGCACGTTGTGGTGGACCGCCAACCGGTCGTAGTCCAGCAACTCGATCACCACGTCGAACGTGGGCGGCGCCTTGCGCTCCAACACCGTCTTCTGGGTTCCCCGACGCTGGGCCTCGGCGTCCGAAAGCGTGACCGCCTGGATCCCTCCGATCAGGTCCGCCAAAGTCGGATTGAGCATCAAGTTCTCCAGCGTCTGGCCGTGGGCCGTACCAACAAGCTGAACGCCGCGTTCAGCAATGGTTCGAGCCGCCGCCGCTTCTGCCTCGTTGCCGATCTCGTCGATCACGATGACCTCGGGCATGTGGTTCTCGACCGCCTCGATCATCACACCATGTTGCTCCGCCGCCACTCGAACCTGCATCCGCCGCGCCGCCCCGATTCCGGGATGGGGAACGTCGCCGTCGCCCGCAATTTCATTCGAGGTATCGACGATCACCACCCGCTTCTCGACCTCGTCTGCCAGAACTCGCGCGATCTCACGAAGCTTAGTGGTCTTGCCGACTCCCGGCTTGCCCAGAAGCAGAATCGACTCGCCCGACCGAACGATGTCGTCGATGATATCGATGGTGCCTTCCAAGGCCCGGCCGACTCGGCAGGTCAGACCGATGACCTTGCCGTGGCGGTTGCGGATAGCGGAGATTCGGTGCAGGGTGCGCTCGATGCCTGCGCGATTGTCGCTTCCAAACTCGCCAATCGACTTCTGGGTGAAGTCGATGTCGTGTTCAGACACGATCACATCGTTCATCCGCTCGACCCGATCCCGATACCGAGCTTCGGCGGGGCGACCGTAGTCGAGGACCACTTCGATGAGAGAATCCAAGTCGTCGCCGCGCTCTAGGCGTTCGCGCACGACCGCAGGGAGAACGTCGAGAAACTGCAGCAGGCCGTCGGAGTAAGGGGACATATGAGGTTGTCAGGAAGGGTCTGGTTGGCGCCAGACCCTTATGTTTCTAGGACGCCCGAGGAGGGGCATCCGGCTCGAAATTAAGTGATTTGTTAAGGTTTATTAGACGCCCTTAATCTCTTGCAAGGTCAAAGTGGTGGTCTTTACCGTACCTGCGCTCCAATACTTCACCTGGACCTTGTCCCCAGGCTTCTTGGGCGTGAGAATCTTGTTGAGGGTGAAGGAGCCTTCAATGGGCGTACCGTCGATCTCCAGGATGATGTCCAGCGATTTCAACCCGGCTGCAGCCGCCGCTCCCGTCGCCTCTTGGATCACGATGCCCTGGTTGGGGATATTCTCCGCGCCGGTCTGCTCGGCGATCAGGCTTCGGTTGCGAGGGTACATCAGTACCTGGGAAGGAGCGTAGCTCACCCCAAGCCCGGCATACCGCGCATAGCCCAACTTCACAATATCGTCCACCACCTGCTTCACGCGGTCGATGGGGATGGCGAAGCCGATGCCCACGCTCTGCCCGGTGTTGCTGGCGATCGCCGAGTTCACCCCGATCAGGCGACCGTTGGCATCCGTCAAGGCTCCGCCCGAGTTGCCAGGGTTGATCGCCGCGTCCGTCTGGATGGCGTTCACCAATCCGCTCATGCCGACGGGCAAGTCACGCTTCAAGGAGCTGACCACGCCGGCGCTCACGGTGTTATCAAATCCCAACGGATTGCCGATCGCCAGAACCCATTGTCCAACTTCAAGTTGAGAACTATCGCCCAAGTCGACCGGCGTCAGATTGGGAGCCTCGATCTTGATGACCGCCAAGTCGGATCGGGGATCGGTCCCCAGAACCTTGGCGTCAAAAGTGCGCTTGTCGTTCAGGCGAACCTTCACCTTGTCCACTGGACGCCCGGTGCGCTGATCGGCAACGACGTGGTTGTTGGTGACGATGGTGCCGTTCGCGCTAAGGATGACGCCCGAGCCGGAGCCGGTTTCCTGGACGCCCCGGTCGTAGCCAAACATATCCGCCACCCGCTCAAACCGGTCGATCGCGACCACGCTCGGCATGACCTTCTTGGCCGCATTGCGGAAGTCGGGCGGAGAGGCGACTTCGCCGGAGTATTGGATCGGCCGAACCGCGGCCTCTTGCTTGTAGATCACCGGCACCGAGTCCTGTCGCTTGGTCAACCACCGGTCAACCTGCAAAGCCCCAAAAACGCCGCCGAAGCAGGCGATGGCAATAAATGCGTAAGCAGTTTTCTTCATCTTTCCTTTGTCCTACTAAGATCGAACGCGCAGACATCGTTTCTGGGTTCCTCTACCAAGGCAGAGTCCTGGGACTTGGGGCGTTAGGGCAAGATGCTCTTGACACGCTCTGAGACTTGCTCCAACAGTACGACATCGCAGTGACCGATCCTACGCTTGATTAATGACTCCGAACAAGCAAAGAGATACGTAGGCCGGATCGTCGATGCATACTCCAATGGGTCGCCGATTACTCTTGTTCCGGGAAGAGGAATGGCAAAGGGGTCGGTTCCGCCCTTGCTGGTGATCATGGCGACAAGGTAGTCCGTGGAACTGCCAAACGACCACTATGCGAGTACCAGACACGGACGGACTTTCGAATTCGCCTCGCCAGAGAAGGGAAAGGGCAAGGTGACGATTTCCCCTACTGCAAATGCGCCCACGCCTCATCCTCTTCCGGCGTATCCCAAATGTGCCGAGTGGCTTCTGCGAAGGTTTTAGCCGTGTCCCTCGAGAGAGGATTGACACGACGTTCTCGAACCACGGGAGCGAGCCGCAATTCCTCTCGAATCTGCGCAGCTTGCATATCCTGGTAGGTCGCCGGGTCGACCAGCACCGCTTCAACCTTTCCGTTCACCGTGAGAAGCATCGGCTTTTTCGTCCTGTTGAGGCTGGCAATGAAATTCCGAGCGTTTCTTTGGAAGTCGGTAAGAGACCTAGAGTTGGTCAGGTCGGCCATTGTTTTCTCCATGTCGATATCATGTTTATTCCATGTTACCCGAAGGGTGCACAAATCGTTCTGGAATCGTCTGTCGATGACTGAGGCGCGAGTATCACCCGCAGGCAGCGCGAACAGGTTGGCGGTTGACGACACAATCCAACATCCCCATCTGAGCCGGGGAATCCGTGACTAAACCCTTATCGAGTTAGCCTACTGCGTTGTGTCGTCCCAGCGGATCTGATCTTCCAGATTTCCTTCGGACTCCACCCGACCCGCGAGGATGCAGCGGCGGATGTGTCCTCCTACCCGAATGTGTGCTCCGGGCAAAACGACCGAATCCTCGATCACGCCGCAACTAACATGGGCGCCTTCGCCGATCACCACCGAGTGCCCGACCGCGCCCAGAACGTGCGCATTGTCGGCGACCAGTTTTTCCTTGCCGATCAGGTGGGAGGTGGTCTCCAGGAACGAATCCAGGGTTCCGGTGTCGAACCATACTCCTTCGTAGACCCCGGCTAAAACCGTCTCGCCCTGGTCGATCAGGGTCTGGATGGCATCGGTGATCTCATATTCGCCTCGGGCGCTGGGTTGAAGGTCAGGGAGGACCGACCAGATTTGGGGACCGAAGAAGTAGAGACCGGCCATCGCGTAGTTCGACTCCGGCTCCTTGGGCTTCTCGACCAGTTTCACGATCCGCTCCCCGTCCAAATTCGCCACCCCGAACCGAGTCGGGTCGTCCACCCACTTGACCAGATTCAAATTCGCACAGCCAGAGGCCACGAATCGTTCGGCAAAGGGAGCCAAAGATTCGTAGTACATCGCGTCGCCCAGGTACAAGCAGAACGAGTCATCGCCCACAAACTCCTTGGCAAAACCGACGGCGTGGGCCAATCCCTTTGGCTCGGTTTGCTTAACATAGGAAAGCCGTACCCCCAAGCCCGATCCATCTCCAAGAGCATCCCGCATTTGGCCTTCGTTCTCACCGACCACCAGGCAGATATCGTCGATCCCCATCTCCTGCAGCCGATCGAAGGCGTAGTGGAGGGTGGGGCGGTTGGCGATGGGGAGGAGGGGTTTGGCAATGTGCCGGGTGATGGGATAGAGACGGGTCCCTTTGCCCGCCGCGAGGATGACGCCTTTCATTGCGCTGAAGTTTACGGTACATTGATGTTGAAATGCCGCGTTGCGGACGCCACGGATGGTTGCCCCTCGCCGGTTTGGCCCTTGCGCTTGCCGGATGCTCTGCGCCGCCTCCCCCAAAGTTCGAGGTCTGGGGAGGAAAAGAACCTGCCTACGCACCTTCCCCAAGCTCTGGGAACGCGTTCGACGGCTATGTGATCGCCGCGCGGGAGGCTGAGTCGGCGGCAGGCGATCTGGCATCCTATGTGTCCTTTGAAGGGAAGCATAAACGGATGCTGATCGAACGGGTGGCCCCGGCTCTGCAAAAAATGCGAAAGGCCGCCGACCTGCCCTGCAACTTCAAGTTCGTCGCCCAGCCCCCTTTTGAGTCCGACCCCAACCACTCCGGTTGGAGACTCTTGCGATACTCCCTCAATTGGCAGTTGGAAGCGGCTCTGGCCAAGAACGACTTCGACACCGCCGTTAATCTCTCCATCCTCGCCACCAAGGTTGGATTCGATCTGGCGGGAGGCGGGGCGCGGGATGCGGATGCGGGACTCCAATTCGCCGACGATGCCCGAAAGGCTATTGCGTCGTACCTTCAAGACTTCAGCCAAGCGCAACTGACCAAACTTACCAACGGATTGAAGAAAGCGCTGACTTCCATGCCGGCGTTTGAGAAAGTCGCGCAGAATGAATCCACTACCTACCTTGAAGCCATCCAATGGATACAAGATCAGTATCAGGCGGATAAGTTTGAGGAGATCGACAGCCACTTGGGATCGTCCGTGCGGGATGCGGTGACCTATCTGAAACAGGTCAAAAAGGACGACCGGAACCGGCGACCGGCCTACTTCCAAGGATTCGCCAACGAGGCGGCGCAGATCGTGGATTGGCAGAAGTCGCAATCAGCCCTGCCCGTGGTGAAGCGTAAGGCCGACAAAGACATGCCTCTGGCCAAGGAACGACCTTGGCGGAGGTTCTCGGGAGTTCTTTTCAGCACCCTCAAACCGATCCTCGCCCGGTATGACTCCACCCTGGCCCGCACCCGGCTTCTCATCCTGACGGGGGAGATCCACCGCCAGATCAAAGCGGCCCGGGTGGCCCCGAGTTCTCTGGGCGCTTTCAGCCCCGATCTGACGGTCGATCCCTACAGCGGACAGGCCTTCAAGTACCGCGCCAACGGGATGGAGTTTTATCTGTACAGCGTCGGGGTGAATTTCCAGGACGACCAGGCCAACACCGATTCCACTTTCTCCAACCCCGATCTCACTCTCGAAACGTCCCGGCGATAGCGTGGGCCACCCGAACAAGGAGGCCTATGATCGGCGTCAGATGAAGGGCGGATCGAGGTGGCCGGATTCATTACCCCGTTCTCTGGCCCAACCTCGTCCGCTTACCGTTTTCGGCGGCGAACAGCAAGAAGCCCGAGCCCCAAGACCGCCACCGAAGCGGGTTCGGGAACGGTGGCGAACGTGGCGGATACGTCGTCGATGGCGAGACCGTGATCCACTCCGTTGTGATCGATATCCGTCCACCGAATCCAGATGGTAGAGCCGGGAGCGAGGTCGAGCCCACCGATGGTGCCCGACTTAAGCTGGAAAAACACATTGCCGTCGAGCGGCCCATTGGCGTCATTTCGCGTTTGGCTGAAATCGAGGTCGTCGAAGTCGGTCCAATCGGCTGTGTTATCGTTCACTCCAGCGGCATTCAGACTGTATTGGAACTCCACCACATTGTCATTCTCCATCGTCCCCATTCGCCACTGTTCCCCCCGGAATGTAAGGCTCACTTCCGAAATCGCCTCGGCGAATCCGTTGGTAAAACCTGTTCCATAGCGAAACATTCCAGCACCGCTGTTGCCAGACCCAATCGACCCCAAAGCACGATCACTGCTGGATTGAGAACCAAAGCTATAAAGGGAGCCATTGGCAGAGTCCCCTGCGTTCGCAATGTAGACCGTCACATCAGTCCAGGTACCAGGAGATCGGTAAGCCCACCAACTGGCAATGGAATTGTCCTGTGTCCAGGCATTACTCAACCCCGAAGTAGCCAGGCCGTCAAAGTTCTCCAGGTAATTCCCCGAAACGACAACCTGCCCAAACGACGATGCTGCCGCCGCGCACACCACAACGCCTACAAACCCTCTAAACACTTTCTCCATAACCCGACCAGACACGCAAATGAATACCGAAACTCTAGCAAGCCAGATTAAATATTGCTACTGTCAAACATGCCTGATTCTAAAGGGGCTCTTGTGGAGGTGAGACTGAGGTGCGTGTACCGACATTGGCCCCAAACCGAGTCACGAACCGTCTAGAATGAGACATGGAACGCACGGAAGCGCCCATGAAGCCCCCCGCCCTCAAGCCTGGCAGCAGCATCCGCATGGTTTCTCCTGCCTCGCCCTTATCTCGCGAAAAGACGGACTTCATGCGCGAGCTACTAGAAAACGAAGGCTATCGGGTTGAATTCTCCGTGCACTGCTTCGACGCCGATTGCCACTTGGCGGGTTCGGACCAAGACCGGGCAAAGGACTTGATGGACGCCTTTCTCGATCCCAAGGTCCACGCCGTCCTCTGCTCACGAGGCGGTTATGGGTGTGCCCGACTGTTCCCATATTTGGATTTGGATGCCATCGTGGCGGCGAGGAAGCTGTTCCTCGGTTTCAGCGACATCACGACCCTGCACATCGCGCTGAACAATCGGGGCCTTGCCACCGTCCACGCACCCATGCCCCTCACCCTTACCAACCCCCGCGAGCCCTGGGTTTACCAGTCTTTGCTAGCGGTCTTGAAGGGTGAGAATCCCGTTTCAGAAAAAGCGCCAAGGGGGCAGACCTTGGTAGGTGGACAGACTGAAGGGGTGGTAGTGGGCGGTTGTATGTGCCTCATCTGCGACAGCATCGGCACCGCGAATGCAATCGATGCCAAAGGCCGGATTCTGATCATCGAGGACGTGGACGAGGACCCGCATCGGGTGGATGCCATGTTGACCCACCTCTTGAACGCGAACGTAGTCCAAGATGCAGCGGGGATTGTGATCGGCGAGATGACCCGCACCCATGAACGCAATGGCGGGGGGATCGGCGGAGGGCCTTGGCGGGAGATGGCGCTTGAACGCTTGGGTCCCCTTGGGATTCCCATCATTACCGACTTCCCCTTTGGCCATAACCGGAATATGCTGTCCTTGCCGCTCGGGGTAAAGGCCAGACTGGACGCCGACCAAGGAACCTTGACCTACCTCGAAAGCCATTGCTCATGAAAAGACCGCTCATTCTGATTTCTCTCTTCGTTGCCCAATTGGCGGTTTCCCAGACCTGGGAAAAGCCGATTGCCCCTGGAGTGACGTATCGGATGCAGGTCGATCTGGCGACCCCTCGCATCGTCCACGCCCTGCGCTACAGCATTGGAGCCCCTCATATAACCCTCAAGAGCGAACTGGGCAGCGGCGCCGTGTTTCAAGAAACCCCAACCCGTGGCCGCGAAACGATGACGGAGATGGTCGCGAGGACCGGGGCGATTGCCGCGATCAATGGAGACTTCTTTCCCTTTACCGGCGATCCGCTGGGAGTGATGGTGCGGGATGGCCAGCTCATCAGCACACCCGGTATTCAAAGGGCCGTCTTTGGCTGGGGACCGAATGCGGCGGCAATGGGACTGGTGGAGTTCAAAGGATCGGTCCAACTTGCCGGTCAGACGCTGCCGATCAAAGGAATCAATGAAGAGTGTCCATTGAATGAGGTGATCCTTCACACGGACGTTGCCGCGTTTGCCTTTTCCAAGACTCCCAACACCGCCTATGTCTTTCGGATGGAATCGACCGATTGGTCGCCTAACGGAAGCTTTGCCGGCACGTTTGTGAATGCCTACACGGATATTGGCAAAATGCCGATCCAGCCTGGCAACGCCGTTCTCACCGCCACCGGTGATAAGGCGAACTTCTTCCAGAATTTGATTCCAGGCGAGAAGGCGACGATCACTTTTGAGACGAAAGGCTTCGACTGGACTAAGATCAACCAGACGATGGGCGGTGGGCCATTCCTCCTGCGATCCGGCCAGGTTGCGGTGGATGCTGCCAAGCAGGGATTCAACGACGCTTTTGCGAAAAAACGCCATCCCCGCACCGCCATGGGCAGGACCAGCGACGGCGACATCTGGATCGTGGTGATCGACGGACGCCAGAAGATCTCGGACGGGGCCACCCTGGAAGAGACCGCCCGGGTCATGCAGAAGTTGGGCTGTGTGGACGCGGTGAATTTGGATGGAGGAGGAAGCTCGGCAATCAACCTTCTAGGCCTTACCCTGAATCGTCCCAGCGACGGTGCAGAACGGCCAGTAGCCAACGGTGTGGTCTTGATGGGGCCGAAGCCCGAAGCAATGTCCGCACCCCTTCTCTTGAAAGTGCCCGAAAAGCTGACGGTAGGGGTGACGAAGACGGTAACGGTTACCGATGAAGCCGGTCGCGCCGTCCCGAACTCGGAAGTGTTGTGGGCCTCCTCAGGCGACGGCTGGGTGGATCAAGGCGGACTAATCCGTCCAATCCAGAAGGGCAAAATGGAGTTGCGAGCGTTTGTGCGGGGGACTCTGTACAAGGCGACGATTGAGATCGTCGAGCCGGAGAAGTCGACCCCACCGAGCCGCTCTCGGAGCGGAAAGAGAAGTGGCATGAGCAGCTTGTAGCATAGGCATCCTGCCTATGTGTCCCAAGACCTTCCAGGTCTTGGGTTGCTTATACCTACTGCAAACACTCGACATGCGACCCCCACCCTGCCCTCCCCCTACTCGTGCCTCGCAAGGGGGAGGCTCTCTGACGTCCAGGCTACAACGGCTGGATGCTGACGCTGGGAACTCTCGTCCGGCCTTCGGTGAGGACAATCCCTATGGCCCCTTCGATCAAGGCCTTGTTAGAGTCGGTGGCTTGGAGGATGGCTTGGCCGTCGATGAACCCGGTCATCTCCGCCTGGCCATCCACCGTTTTGATCTCAATGGCCAACTCGTGGGTCTCATCAAACTCCCAGTCAAAGGCGACCTCCGCCAGGTGGTGGATGCCGTCCCGGGACTTGATGAGCTTGGCTTTCCCAGGTTCCAGGACAAGCGCATAGTAGCGCCGCATTCCCTGGACATGGACCGCCAAGCCGGACTGCTTTGCCGCCTCAAAGGTGATGCTCGCAGAGGCACGGTAATTCTGCCACTCCCGACACCCTATGATCGCCAACCCAGTCCCCTCGTTCTGAACGCAGTCCATCCCGTTCCAGTCACGGAGATCAGACAGCCCGTTCACCCACTGGCGAAGCCACATGGTGCCGCCTTCAGGAGGGCGCTCGAAGGTGCAGTTGGGGACGCCGACGGGCTCAAAGTTGAGCGTAGTCATGATCAGTTGGTAGTGAGGAAAGTGCTGGTCATAATCGGTGAGGCGGACGCCAAGTTCGAAGATAGGCTGGCTTGCAGGCAAGTCAAACTCTATTTCCAGGTTATTCCCCATCTCCTTAACTCGCACCGGCGGTAGGAGGGTCTCGACGACCTCCCCATCGCCCACATAGGATCGGGCGAAGAAGCGTACGCGGGATTCGGTGGCCATGTGGACGCTCGCGCGGATCTTCTGATTGGCATAAACAGCTGGTGAAGCCTGTATTCCGTACCCGGAGTTCTTTAAATCGTGGGGCTGGATGAAGGTCGCGATTTCGAGAAAGTCGCCGTCGTTGTGGAATCGTGAAAACACACGGTGGGGACGGAACGCATGACCTCCACGCAAGCTTTGGGCGTAATAACTCACCATGTTGCCCAGGTACTCGGTATCCGTGGCATATCCGCCCCCGTCTGCGGTTGGAATGACGACCTTCCCCTCGAAAGGCTCCCACCAATTCAGTTCGTCAGTCTCGAGTGAGTCGGGCCCATTTCTCACCCCCAAAATACAACCCACATTCCCCGCGTTGCAGTCCGTATCCCAGCCGCAGGTGTTCACCACTCGCATCGAATGCTGAAAATCTCCCTTTCCGTGTAGCAACGCAAAGTGAATCAGCCCGTGGTTGGGGATGATGTGGCAGTTGCTGGTGTAGATGCCGTAGCCGTAGGTTCTGTCGAGCTCGGAAAACCCTTCTTTCCAGTCTGGATTCCGCGCCACTATCTCCCGAACGTCCTCCACCAACTTGCGAATCTGGCAGTCAGCCGGAATCTGAGCTAGAGCGAGGTCTTGGAGCTTCTCGATGTCCTGCTCCCCAAACGCGCCCGCGACCATCGCGGCGATGACCTGGGCTCCGTAGATCGCCTCTCCGTCGTGGCTCACGGAGGCGGCGCGGCGGGCCCAGTCGGCGGCGGCTTCGGGGTCGTTGGGGTGGATGAGGCCCCAGCCGTCGATGAAAATCTGCGCTCCGATCTGTTCGGCGACGGTTTTGCCGTTTTGGGCGATGGAGCCGGACTGGGGCGCTTTTATTCCGTTTTTCAGGTTCAGGAAAGCGGTGTGTTCAGTCGAGGTAGAGCGACCGCCCCACCATAGGATCGTGCGATTCTCGATGATGTAGTTCAGCCAGGTCTCGCCAATCTGCTCGGGAGTGAGGTTGGGATCGAAGTCGTTGTCCTCCAAAGCCCGGAGGAACGTGAAGGTGCCCGAAATATCGTCGTCCGCCACCACAATGGGAACTCCCGCCTGTTCGTTCACATAAAAGTCGATCTCGCCAAACTTCTCCGTGATCGCCTGATACGACCACTGCTCAAAGGGGCGACCCAAATACACGCCGATGACTTTGCCAAGAACCCCGCCGTAGACGCGGTCGTTATAGTCGGGAGGCAGCGGTGAAAAGGGGGGCATGGGCGTTCCTAAATGCTAAGTGCTAAGTGCTAAGTGCCAAGTGCTAAGTGCCAAGTGCCAAGTGCCAAGTGCGGGAGATAGCTTACTTCGCACCTCGCACTTAGAACTTCGCACTTTCTTAAGCGCTCGGCCCGATGATCATCGCATTCAACAGCATTTTATAGAGGCCGGGCCATTGGGCTCGCTCGGTGGGGTCTTCCATGAAGAGGACGGCTCTTCCGCCCCCCGATGGGGCGTCGTGGAGCCAGGCGATGCCTTGTAAGTCTTCCTCAGTGGTATCCCAAACCCAGCCACTGAGGAGTTTCTTAGCCTCTTTATCCTCCGAGAACATCACCGCGCTCCCCGCCTTCGGGGCCTTGTAGAAGCTGCCTCCTGAGAAGGGGACCGCAATCTCAGGCGTGTGATAGCCGTAGCTGAGGAAGCTCTTGAGGTCGAGTTTGGCCTTAAAGATCGACCCGGGCAGGTCGGGCTCGGCGCCAGAGGACTCCAGGGAGGCCAGACCGCTCGACCCGATGGCCCAGCTTGGACTGCTGATAGAGACCGCACAGCCACCTGCCCGAATCCACTCGCCAAACCGCCCGGACGTGGATGCGCCCCCGCCGGTGATGACAATCGTCGTGAACCGATCCAGGTTGCCGGACAGGGCCTGGGTGGTGAGGGCCGTGAAGGGGAACTTGAATTCGCGCTCCATCAGGTACCAAAGGAAGCCCCCGCTCAGATTCCCTGCGCCGCCCATCACGATACCGATATTCGGCTTGCGAAGCTGGATGGTGCCCGAACTCCCTGGTCCGAATCGACCTTCGTCGGGGTAGCTGGTGACCAGCGGTCTCAGACTGACTTCAAAGGTGGGGGTGAGGTCGCGCAGCTTCTTCTCGAAGCCCTCCTCATTGCGAGAGGCCAGGAAGAGGAAGCTGCCCCGCGGAACGGTTGCTCCGCCAAGCTTCAACTCGCGCCGATTCATCGAAACGCGGACCCCTGCGTAGAGGGCCTTTGCGACGAAGAGGATATCTTGCTGGTCCGTATAGGGAATGAAATAGCCAACGCTCGATGCCTTGAATTCCGCTGGACGCTCGTTGAAGTGCTGATGGCTAATGGCAGGCGCCGATTCGCACCACCACGCTTTCAGATTGCTGGCGTAGATGTGGCACCAGGCCGTGCCGTCGTAGAACTCGTAGGAGTCGATTTCGCTCTCGCCCTTGCCTTCCTTCTCCACTTTGGCAAGCTGCTTTTGGCGGGCGACGAACTCCGGCTCGAAGTCGGAACCTGGTTCCAGCCAGGCTTTGGCCAAGTGGCCCATGGGCTGGGCAATGTCGATTACCAGGGAACCGGCTTTGAACTTCTGGGACCTAACCGTATCGCCCCAATAGTCGTGGGCGTCGGTTTGAGTCCAATCGGCAGCGGCGAATTGCCAACGGATTCCTGTCTTGTCGAGCAACTTGCCAAACCGCTGCAACTCTCGAGGATCGTCTGACTCCACCACCACCCGCTGGAACTTGCCCGCGTGTTCCCCGGCGGCAGCCTTCTTCTTGTGACTGGCAAACGAGTCGATCAGAGCTTGACGGTTCTTGGAGGCGGTCTCGATGACGGCTAGCGCGGATGTGAAGTGCTTCTCTGCACCCTGGCGCATGGTGAGGATGGTTTCGTCCGAACGGCGACGTGCCAGCACTCGTCCCCCGTCGGTCTCGTGGGTCATGCCGATGGCGCCCATCAGCGTGGAGTGGGTGTCCAGGTAGCAGGCGTGATAGAAGTCGAACTGATCCTTCACGTAGTACGACCAGCCGAACTTGTCGAAACTGTTGGCGGTGGCCCGGCCCAGGATGTCCGTCCACTTGTTGTATCGGTCGCGATCCACATTGACGTTTACCGACTGCTGGACTGGCGGAAAGAAGTAGCTCTCGGTCTGCCCGTGCTGGTCCACATAGATGTGGGGCATCCATTTCAGGAACATCGCGACCTCTTGCCAGGTCTCGTCTTGACTCAGGGAAACGCGGTCGCGGTTCATGTCGAATCGGTAGTGGTTGCGGCGGCCCATGAAGGCACTTGGGATAGCAGTGTCATAGGCTCCCGGGTCGGGGCTGCCGTTGGGAATGCTGTTGTAGGCCACAACGTACCGCTCATGCCCATCCGGGTTGTAGACCGGGTTCAGGATAACCACGGTGTTGGCCATCATGTCGCTGATCCGCTTGTGGCGCGATGACGCCAGGTTGTAAAGCAGAGCCATCGCGCTCTCGAAGGAGGCCGTCTCGTCGCCGTGGATGCACTGGTTGATCCAGACGATAGCCGGGTTGCGCTTGGCGATCGCGGCCAAGTCGGCATCCTTCTGAACGTTGGCGAGTTTCAGGTTATCGGTGCGAATCTGCTCCAGCCGCTTGATGTTGTCGGAAGAGGAGATGGCGAAGACTCGCAACGTCCGGCCCTCCGTGCTCTTGCCGTACTCCATTGGTATCACCTTGGCGTTGGCGGCCTTGGCGATGCTGAGAACCACGTTCTCCTGGTCACGGAAGACGGTGTGCTTGGAGCCTAGTTCATAGCCGAGTAACTTCTCGGGACGCGGGACATTGCCGTCGTAGGGTCCGTGGTCGTAGAAGCTGAACTTGGCGGGAGCCAAGAGCGTGATGCCAAGGAGAATGCTGGAGAGCATTCGAGAAGTATAGCGGCCCCAGCGCGGACTTCTCAAACCAGTCATGCACCGTGGCATGGCCTGTTCTTACCGGCGGCCACTGCTTGAAAGGGGAACCTTACTCCTTGGGCTCGATCACCAAGGCGGCGCCGTGGTTCTCGAGAATCTTATCGCCCTGGATCACCACCCACTCGCGCTCGTTAATGCCCAGCCCAAACTTCTGCTTCGTCTTCTCCAGCGCATGGCGGAGGCGGGGTTCTCGGTTGCGCTGTTTGAAGTGGGTATCCACCACCCACTTGGTCAGGCCCATGCCCGGCCCGGTCCGGGACTCAGTCGGTTGATCGCCCGGCCCTTCGATCATCGGGTCGGAGCAGGCCATGGCCCCCGCGCTGGTTCCGTAGTAGTTCATGCCCGCTTTGATGAGGGGCTTGATATTCTCGTCCAGCCACTTCTTGCCGAACCGCTCGATGAACCGTCCCTGCACCCCGCCGCCGACCCAAATGCCCTTGGCTTTCTTCAACCGCTCTTCCAGATCCTTCCTCTGCTCGGGAGAAACATCGTTAGACTGAAAAGTCCACACATTTTTTGCGCCATGTTCGCGCAAAAAATCCTCCGAACCTTTGGACCGCAATGTATCCGCAGCAGCCTGTGGCAAAACGATAATGCTGGCCTCCGGGCCGCCACATTCCGCTATGAAGCGCTTCGGGATTTCAACCGGCGTACTCCCGCCGCCCGCAAGAAATAGTTTTCCAGGACTAGCGATCAATATGCAACAAAGTGCGGTTAACATGGCTTGCGGTTTTTCTCCTACAAATGGAACTTGGCAAAGGCTTCAAGTCGTGTTACAGTAAACACATAGCTTAACAGAAAAGTACATCTGAGGTCTTCTATGAAAAGAAACGCGTTCACGCTTATCGAACTGCTGGTCGTGATTGCCATCATCGCAATCTTGGCCGCCATCCTGTTCCCCGTTTTCGCCCAAGCAAAGGAGGCGGCAAAGAAAGCTGCTTCCATCAGCAACGTCAAACAGAATGCGACGGGCACCGTGATGTATGCAAACGACTATGACGATGTGATGCCGTTTGGATTGACCCCGAACGGGGCTAACAACCCATCCACCCAGAACCCCTGGAGAAGGACCGGCGGCATGGCCACTCCGGCAGGTTGGGTGAGTAACGCCCGATACATCCCGGAAGAAGATGCCCAAGGCTTCGCCAACTCGGTAAACCCTTATCGAAAGAACTTCGATCTGCTCACCCTGACCGGCGCTCCCGTCATTCGAGAGACCAGCTACTCCATCACCGATGCCGAGTATGCGGCGGGAGCAGGGCGGCGAAAGACGCCAGGCCTCACCTACAACGGTCTTCTGCATGCCTACAACATGGGCCAGATCGAACAGGTATCCAAGGTTCCAGTCTATTGGTATGGCGTTGGCAAGCAGAATATCGAGGGCGTAGCAGTCCCGATGCCTCGACTTAAGTGTACAGGCACTGGCCCTTGCGTCTTCAATCCTTCGGGGCCGCCCCAGGCTGGCTCGACCGGTTTTGGCGACGAGTGGAATGTTTGGAGTAGGCTCGCTGTTCACAGCAACGGAATGGTATACGCGCATACGGATACGTCCGCTAAGTTTCGTCGAGTTGGCGTCGGTGGTGGCAACGGAACAACCGATCCATTCACGGCTTATGACGACGGATATCCCGACGTAGCCGCTCGTTGCGCGCTTCCAGGTTCTGCAACCGCCTATATGTGCTTTTTCCGACCGGACCTCTAGGCAGACATGAACACACCGAGATTCCTATCACTGGGTTTGGCGGCGCTCGTGGCGTTGGGCTGCAGCGGCGGCGCTCCTCCCGAGGAGAAGCCGACCGGCCAGATCGATAAGTCTGCTACAGACCTATCCACGGCCAAGCCGACCAACGACAACGACAAGTTCAACCGATTCCAAGCTCCGAACTAAATCAGGCGGGGCCTGAATCCCCGAATGAGTCGTGGGCCGATAGCTTTTAGCCATTGCTGGAAGTTATCGGCCTTTGTTTTAATGAGAGGCCTGCGGACTTCTGTGACTGTCCCTACAAACATTCGGCCCCCGGACAGGAAAGTCCGGGGCAGGGAGACCCGGACCTGGAGATCCAGGCTACTTTGGCTTTGCACCTTCGATTTCGATGGGCAAAGGGGTACCACTGTTTTCGCGCGCCCAATACGATCGAGCCGAGATTGTAAATCATGTAAGTCTGAGTTTCTAAATGACAAGATGAGTCCCCAACGACTATCGGGTCAGGCAGGAGCCACTTATTCGAGCAGTCAACCCGGTGCGGTTCTTCGACGGGTTCGGGTCCGAATCCTCGGGTTGACCAGGCTCGCCGGTAAACTCTAGGCTTCATGGCCAAGAAAACGACCGTCTGTACCGCGATTCCCTATGTGAATTCGGTGCCCCATATCGGCAACATCCTCACCGACCTCTGCGGCGACGTGACCGCGCGGTACCTGAGGATGCGGGGCGAGGACGTGTTTTTCCAAGTCGGGACCGATGAGAACGGGCTGAAGATCAAGGAGGCGGCGGAGAGCAACGGGCGCGATCCGCACGAGTTCGTCGCCGAGATCGCGGGAAGGTTCAAGACCATCTTCGACGCCACCCGGATCAGCTACGACGACTTCATCCGTACCACCGAGCCTCGCCACATCAAGGCCTCCCAAGCTCTTTTCAGCAAGTTGGAAGAGAACGGGCACGTCTTCCTGGGGACCTATGAGGGTTGGTACGATGTCTCGACCGAGACCTTCTACCGCGAGGAGGAGTTGGTGGATGGCAAAAGCCCGGACGGGAACGAGGTCCGCTGGGTCAGCGAGGAGAACTACTTCTTCCGCCTCAGCGCCTTTGGCGACCGACTCCTGGCCCATATCGAAGCCAACCCCAACTTCATCGTTCCCGCGAACAGAAAGAACGAGGTCGTCAGCTTTATCAAGCAGGGCCTGCGAGACATCAGCATCACCCGCAAGAATCCGGGCTGGGGCATTCCGGTGCCGGGGCGCGAGGACTTGGTGATCTACGTATGGTTCGACGCCCTCATCAACTACATTGCCGCCACCGGCTGGCCCGATGCAGGCTGGGAAGGCAAGTGGCCCGCCAAGGTGCAGTGGGTGGGCAAGGACATCCTCACCCGCTTCCACGCTACCCTTTGGCCCGCCATGCTTTGGGGGATCGGGTTGCCGTTGTTCGAGACCGTCGCGGCCCATGGGTGGGTTTTGCTGGGCGGGGAAAAGATATCCAAGTCGAAAGGCAACGTGGTGCGGCCCTTGGAACTGGCGGAGGAGTTTGCCGCCAAGGCGGGGATATCCCAGGACTTGGCCATCGACGTCCTCCGCCACTACCTGACCGCCACCATGTCGATGGAAGGCGACTCGACCTTTACCTATGAGGACTTCGACCAGCGGTACAACAGCGACCTCGCCAACGACCTAGGCAACGCGCTGAATCGCAGTCTGAGCATGGCCCACAAGTTTGTGGATGGAGTGGTGCCCGATGCGGAGCCGGAGTCTGAGGTTTTGGAGGCGATTGAGAAGGCCAAAGAGTCTTTTGCCACTGCGATGGCGGAGTACCAGATTCCGAAGGCGAGCGAGGCCGCGATGTGGCTGGTTCGGTTCCTGAACAAGTATGTAGACACCCGCGCGCCTTGGGCGTTGGCCAAAAATCAGGACCCGGCTTTGGGCTCGGTTCTTCGTTCCATGCTGTTGGCGATCCGGGCGGCGGAGGGCCTGATGAGGGTCTTTATCCCGGTTGGCGCGGACGCGCTGACCGCCCAACTTAACGTCCCTCCCACAACCCACTGGGACCAGATTGGTTCGCCCAACTCCCTGCCCGCCGGAACCCAACTTAACCAACCCCAACCGATCTTCCCCCGCCTCGATTTGAGTAAGAAAATGGAAAAAGACACTCCACCCCCTACCCCCGTTCCTGCCCAACCCCCAACGCCCAAAGCCGAAACACCGGTCTCCAACCAAATCACCATCGACGACTTCATGAAGATCGACCTTCGCGTCGCCCGGGTCATCGAAGCCGAACCCGCCGAGGGGAGCGACAAACTGTTGAAGCTCCAGTTGGATGTCAACGGAGAGAAGCGGCAGGTGGTCGCCGGGATCAGGGCCAACTACCAGCCTGCCGACCTCATCGGGCGACAAGTCGTAATGGTCTTTAACCTCAAGCCCGCGAAGCTGCGGGGCATCGAGAGCCAGGGCATGTTGCTCGCCGCTGTCGATGAAAGTGGTGGGGCCATTCTCCTACAACCTGAAAAAGAGGCTCCAGAAGGCGCCAAGGTCCGGTAGCATTGTTGCGGGAGACACTTTCTCCCCTCCCTTGCGCCCGCCATGCAGCAGCTTGCCCTCTTGTCCGCCCTGTTTGAGTCTGTACTCGTCTTCGAAGAGTGCGGGCGGGTCGTGCGCCGCATTGGGCAGCCGGTTGACATTGACAACGTCATGGAAGACGAACGCCTCCAGAGCCTAAAGGGAAGGCTCACGGAATGCCTTGCCGGAACGCCCTTCGAATCCCACTTCTCACTGGACAAACGAGAGAAGACGCGATGGCGAGGCGTTCCCTTCGCCACAGAAAAAGGCGAACGCGGCGGAATCCTGGGCATCGAGGGAAGCTTTGGCAACGTCGCCCGCTCCCGGCCCGCGGGTTCGGAACTCGACTTCGTCCTCGCCAACATGCACCAGGGCTTCCTGCGACGCAACGCCAAGGGCGCCATCGCCTACGCCAACAAGTACATCGCGGAGAAGCTAGAACTGAACACGGACAAGATGATGGACCGCCACATCGGCGAGTTCATTCCCGGGGCGAAGAACGAGGCGGGACAGTATGAAACCGAATTGGTCACCGAGTTGGGCGTTCGTCTTCGCGCCATCGTCTCCACGGCTCCCCTGATCGGGGCCAAGGGGCGGGTGACCGGGTACATCGACGTGATTACCGATATCACACGGGATCACGCAATGAAGACCAAGATGTTCGCCGAGTACCAAAAGATGACCGCCCTGGCCTACCGCGACCCCCTCACCGGCCAGGCCAATCGGGCCGAGTTCCAGTCGGAGCTTCAGGGACTGATGTCGGAAGACCCCATCCAGCCGTTCGCCCTGGTGATGGTGGACCTGGACCAGTTCAAGGAGGTCAACGACATCTATGGCCACGCCGCCGGAGACCAGGTTTTGGTGGAGTTTGCTTCCCGGCTGAGGCAGTCCGTGAGGGATACGGATATCGTCGCGCGGCTTGGGGGAGACGAGTTCGCGGTCCTCTTAACCGGGGCTTCGCGGGAGACGGCGGCGGAGGTAGTCACGCGGCTTATCGAAAAACTCAGCTTTTCCATCGCCCTCGCCGAAGAGATCGTCCCCGTTATCGCCTCAGTAGGCTGGGCCCACAGCGACGAAGGCCCCGCCAAAATCTTCCAAAGCGCCGACCGCCGCATGTATCGCGATAAGCGGAAGAGGAAGGGGGCTTGAGTTAAATCCAGTGCCTAAACTTTGACCATAAAAGTGTAGAATCTTGTGCGGTAATTAATCGCCGCGCCTTTCGGGGCCTCAAAACGCACAGCTAAACCGTCTATGAACACGATGACGTTTGCAGAATTCTTCGCAAGCATTGGCTTGGTCTGCATGGGCTTAGGGAGGTCCCGTTGGATGTGCGCTTCTGCGAATCGTAGATACAACACACTGAGCTGTATGCGGAGATTGGATTGAGGGACCGCAATCGAATAGATACGGAAGCTCTTATTGTCGGCTACGCCATGAGTCGACTGGGAAAACAGTATCTAGATGCCTTTGGTTGCAGGACGTGGAAGGAGGCATACGCTAAAGCTAGCACGGCTTTAGACGTTCCAGAAGCTAGCTTCAAGAACCTCAGGGATGAATTCGACCCCTACGTTTCGAATGTGCGAAAGGGATGGCACGGACGACCAGTAAGGACGAATCGGCAGGCGGTGCTTGAGGAACTGGCCGAGGTAAGTGATGCGGCGGTGTTGGAGCTAGTCAGCCGTTCGCTCGAACGCGATACGACCGCTATCGATGAGGTGATTGACCTGGTCATGGAGCCACCCAAGCGCGCACATAATGTCGCCGAACGTCTCTTGACTGGCCGTATGGCTGAGGAGTTCTTCATGCTATCGTCTCGCGAAATCGTCGACATTGACCCATCCCAGTTGCGTGACGTCAGGCAATTAGCCTGTGGTTTTGACTTTGGTGTATCGCCACGCCCAGAAATTGCCATCGAAGTGAAGGGGCTTCGCAGAGCCTCGGGAGGAATTCTTTTTACTGATCGTGAATGGTCGGAGGCGCACCTCCGAAGGAGCAATTACCTGCTGATTGTAGTTGGAAACCTGGAAGGGACGCCAAGGGCGCGGGTGTTCGAAGACCCAGTTTCGAAGCTAGAAGCAACTTGCCAATATGTAAAAACCGCAAGTGCGGTATGGAGGTCACATGCCGAAGTCTGAAGTTATCACAAGGCCAGATGTGGTCGTAGTCCTGGTACAGGACGGTATTGTTGAACGCGTCTACAGTAAAGATGAAAATATGACAGTAGTCGTTGTGGACAAGGATGTCTTCGATGAAGAATCCAGTGCTTCTGTATGGGAGCCCTTTCATTTCTCATTCGACAGATTAACTCTCAAGCCAGATGCCTGGCAGGCGCTTGAGGACAGAGTACAGCCGCGCCAAAGCACTTTGGGGCCTGAAAGCAAGGGCGGAGGCGGATAATCCCGGTGGTCTCTTCAAAGCTACATGCTTTCGCCGAATCCCTGCTCGACGAGCTGATGGCCAAGTTTCCTCTGAGGAATCGCCCGCTCCTTATCTGGAAGGCGCTTCGGGTTACCGCCGGGATCGCCTACTATCGGACCAATCAGATTGGGTTGAGCAATCGTCTGCTGATCGACGAGGAGCGGTTGCGGATTACCTTGACCCATGAGTACGCGCATCTGTTGGCGGTGGAGCGGCATGGGCGGCAGGCGGCGAACCATGGTCCGGCTTGGCGGCAGGCGATGATCGATCTGGGGCTTCCGCCTGTCCGCACCCACGACTACGAAGTCGAGAGAAACGCGCCTCGCCAGAAGGTCATCTACCAGTGCAAGCAATGCGGGGCGAAGCTGGTGCGGGCTCGGCGACTGCCCAAGCGCCGCCAGTATTTGCACGCGCGGTGCGGAGGCGGCCTTCGATTGGTTGCGGTAGAAAAGACGGCAAGGATTGCCTCCGTAGACCCCGGATAACTCGGGGTTGTTGCGTGGTGTTGCCTGCCGCCCAATCCTTTGTGATTCTTTGCGTCTTTGCGTGAGTTCAAGAAGCTCTCGCAAGGCAACAATACGCCAAGCACCAGCCCCACTCGTGCCAAGGCGGCCACCCGAAGGTTCCCTTTGGTGGCTCATTCAATGAACCCACGGGGACGACCACCGAGAATTGCGGCCCCAAATTCTCAGCCGAACGCCCGCCAAAAGAAGTAGCCCGTCATCGCCAGGCCATACGCGGCGATCACGCCCCTGAGCTTCTCCGAGTCCACCCGCTGCGAATACTTGGCCGCGCAATACCCCCCAACCAAAGAACCCGCCGCCAGAGCAAGGAATGGTCCCCACAGAACCAATCCTTTTGCCGCGAGGATCGCCGAAGCCACGAGATTGATGATCAGGCCCAGCCAATTCTTGACCGCGTTCAACTCGTGGATATTTCCCTCCATATAGAGTGCAAATGAGCCCAGCATCATGATCCCCATCCCTGCGCCAAAATAACCGCCGTAGGTGGAGACGAGGAACTGGATTAAAACCCCGACCCAGACCGGAGTGTGCCGATCGCGCCTACGGGCGCGGTCCTTGATCCTCGGCTGAACCAGGAGCAGGAGGGTCGCGATCAAGATCAGGAATGGGATCACCGAGTCGAAAAACCGTCCGGGGGAAAGGGTCAGGAGCCATGCGCCGAGAACTGCTCCGACCAAGGTAGGGAGGGCGAGGATTCCGAAATACCGCTTCGTCTTGTGCAGAAGGTCTCTGAATCCAATGGCCCCGGCAAGGGAGCCGGGCCAGAGCGCGGCGGAGTTGGTGGCGTTGGCCTCCAGGCTGGGAATCTGGACTCCTAACGTGAGAAAGGGAAATGAGATGAGCGACCCGCCTCCGGCGACAGCGTTGATACCTGCGGAGATGGCCCCGATTACGACCATCCCGAGGTAGGTATATGGCATCGTCAGGCCCCCCCTCCTCCAAGTGGCTCGTCTTGGAGGAGGGGGTAGGGGGGTGAAGGTTTCACTTGTAGTCTCATCCGCGCTTGTATCTGGTTACGGCGTCAAACCCCTTCCTTCCCAATCTTTGGGGCAAAAGCGGAGAACTCAGATTTGCTCCAAAACGCTGGCCATCTCGATGGCCGCCAGAGCCGCCTCGCGCCCCTTGTTCCCCAACTTGAGACCCGCCCGATCCAGCGCCTGGTCTTGGGTGTCGGGCGTAAGGATGCCCCAGCTAATCGGAACACTACTGGATACCTGGAGACTCATCAGCGCAGAACCCACATCTCCGGCCAGCATTTGGGCGTGGGGAGTTTGGCCCTGCAGGATGCAACCGAGGGCGATCACCGCCGCAGGCTTGTCCTTGACCCTTCCCACCAGTTTGGCAACCGCGGGCGGCACCTCCCAAGTTCCCGGAACATGGACGATCTCGACATCGGCCGCTCCATATCGCTCCAACTCCGACAACGCGCCATCCAGCAGTTCCTTGGTGACCAGTTCGTTCCACCGACTAACCACGATGGCGAACCTGTTGCCCGCCGCATCCATTCGACCCTGCACAACCTTCACGCCCATGAGTATGCCCTAACCCGCCTTCTTCAGCCGTGCGATCGCCGCGTCGAGCCCTTCCCACTCCCCATCGAACCCAAAGAACATCTGGGCGAGAGAGCCCTTCTTGTCCACCAGGTACATCGTCGGAACTCCGGGAGCTTGGAGTTTGGCAAGCTGAGCCCCCGTGGGATCGAAGTACACGTTCGGAACGCCGATCTTCTTGGCCGAAGCTGCATCGCCCTTGGCGCTGATCACGATCAAACGAAAATCCGGGATCTTTTTTGAGATACTTGCAATCGACTTGAACAGGTCGGCGTTAGCATGGAAATCGGCGTCGGCAACCACCACCAGCGCGTTCTTGCCGGATATCAGGTTTTTCAGCGACGCCGCCTGCCCGCTCGCCGCCGCCTTCAACTCTACATTCGGAAGTGGTTCGCCCTGCGGGACGCCTGAATCTGCCCTGTCAAGGGCAAAGGGGGAATAGCCTACCGGCAGGCGGGTGGAGAACTGGGCAGCGGTGAACTTCTGGCGGACGGCGTAGTTTGATAGGTCTTGGTCGATCACCATGGTTCCCTGCGGACTGACGGACTTAGTGTAAAATTTGAGCAATCGTCCGGTCGCATCGAAGTTAGCCCGAACCTCGTTGGAGCCACCTGCCCCCTCCACCTTCGCAGAGATCTGGTCCGTTGCAACGCCGTTAACCATCACCTTTGGCGTCACTTTTGGATTGGACTCCTTGGGGAAGAAGCCTTGGGCGCTCCCTCGGACCAACACTGAGGGAATGGAGTAACGGAGGCCTTCCGTTACCTGGAAATCTGGAATATACAGGCGGCCGATCGCAGGGTGGCTCGCGTAGATCTCGGTTCCATGACTGACTTCCAGCGCGCCCGTTTCATTCATGACGACCGACTCGGCACCATGGGATGACGTCAAGGTTACGCTGAACCGCAGAGGGCGATCTATCCGAACCGTCGCGGTGCCCAAGGCAGTGCCGTTAACGTTTGTTTTTACGGTAACCGCCAACGCTCCCGAATTCGCCAGGAACTGGTCGAAACGTTTCAAAACGGCGTCGGGAGAAGGCGTTTGGCCTAGCAGAAGAAGAGTGAGCATTTGTGATCCTATTCCCATTATGGCTTTCGATACGCAGTTTTACTGGGTTGCGCTTCCACCCAGCGAAACTGCGGGGAGAATCCAGGGCCGTCGGCGGAACTTTTACAACGCGGCATGGCTGCCGCATTTTTTTAGGATGGAGGCCAAGATGGCGGAGAACAAGTATGTGATTTTTAAGCTCGGCAACGAGCGTTATGGGTTGCCGATCGAAAGCGTCGAGCGGATTTTGCCGGTCCAAGACCTCACCCGGATTCCCAAGACCCCCAAGATGCTCATTGGCGTCTTTGAACTCCGGGGAAGCACGATCCCCACAATCGATGCAAGAATGAGGTTTGAACTGCCGGAAGCAACCGACGCTCGAAACTTCGTGGTAATCCTCACCGAAGAGGGTCGCTGCGCGCTACGTGTCGATCTGGTCGATGGGATCCTCTCGTTCGACGAGAGCGAAATCGACAATGACACCAGCCTGGTGGACGACCGGAACGACGAGATGTTGGCCGGAATCGGCAAGCGAGGCGAGGAGCTCACCGTCCTCCTCGACCCCATGCACCTCGTTCCCAAGCAGGTTAAAAGCAAGCTTCCCGCCGCGGCCTAAGAACTGAACTCGAATGCCTGTTGGCCCGCGCGTTCATTGTCGAACCAGTCGAAGAAGGATGCCACGATGGACTGCGGTTCCATCGTGGCATCGATGATTTTCCAGCGGCCTGGGTCCTTGGTTGCCAGCTGGACGAAACCATCGCGAACTCGGCGGTGGAACTCAACCGGCTCTTTATCCATGCGGTCTTTCGATTGAAGACGAGCCAGGCCGATCTCGGGATCGAGATCGAGGAGGAACGTTTGTTCGGGAACCAAATGACCGGTGGCGAACTCGTTTGCCTCCCTAACGAAGTTCTCATCCAACCCCCTGACGATCGCCTGGTACACAAAGGTGGAGTCGGCAAACCGGTCGCAGAGCACGACCTGGCCCCGATCCAGCGCGGGAAGAATGATGGTTCTCACATGGTTGGCCCGGTCGGCGAGGAATAGGAACAGCTCCGACTCGGCGGGCATCGAGCCTCCATGCAGCAGAATCTCCCTGATCCGGCTACCCAACTCCCCTGCCCCCGGTTCCCGAGTCACCACTACCGACTCCCCTCGGGCTCGAAGCTGCTCCGAGATAGCGGCAATCGCCGTCGTCTTCCCCGCTCCCTCCGGGCCTTCAAAAGTGATGAACATGGGTGGATGATACTTCTTGGGGGGGTGGGAGTCCAGCAGCCACGATTTCCGACTCCTGCCTCCCTGGAACGATTAGCTCTTGCTTTCTTCGTTAATCCTTAGCCGGATCCCCCGTTTCTGGATCTCCTCAACGAACTTGGTGCCGGGCATGGCGGTTTCATAGCGGTGGCAGCCGGGTTCGCAACATCCGTCGGCCAAGTGCTTGGCATACGTGGCGGTGGAGAAGCCGGTCATGCGCTCCATCGCGGTGAAACCGGTGGCATCGTCGTGGTACTCATGGATGTCGATCTGAATCTGCTTTCGGACTCCGTTCTCCATGCCAACCCCGATGCCCCGCACGAGGATCTGGTCCTTGTCGTTCGGGTCGCGGAGCGCTTCGCCCATCAACTTGTGGAAGACCTCGATCGGGATGGCCTCGCCGCTTCGGGTTTTAACCGGCTCATGACCCCAGAATCCGAAGTCCTTGAAAATCCGCATCCTTTCGCAATGCCCAGGGAACCGGATGGTTTTGTACTCGTAAGAGTCGATCTTGCCCTTGTGGGTAAAGGGAGCCGTGGATGCGCCGCCGGAGGTCGTGAACGCCTCCATCTCGCCTAGGCCATCGATATGGATGGTCTCCAACTCCGCCAAGGTATCCACCTGGATCACCTCGCCGTTGCGGATGATGTCGGCCTCATGGCTGTACTCGGTGACCAAGCCCTCGATATTGAAGACCAGCTTATAGTTGAAAGGGGGCTTGGGGTTTTGGGGGAGGCCTCCGCAGTAGAGCTTGACCGACTCCACCGGGCTCAGCCGCTCCATCAGGTAGTTGCCAAGATCGTTGACGAAGCCAGGGGCAAGGCCGGTGTCGGGTACGATGGCGACCCCTTCCGCCTTGGCCTGATCATCCAGCTTCAAGGTCTCCCAGGCAACAGCGGTATCCCCGCCCATGTCCACCATATTCGTCCGATGACGGATGGCGACCGCCGCGACCCGAGGATGCATCCAGTAGGGCACGCAGCTCAGGAGCACATCGGCGGGGTCCAGGAACTGCCCGAGAGCTTCGGGGTCCAAGGCATCTAGCTGGTAGGGCTTGCAAACGTTGCGGCCCACCAGACCATTGACCCGGTCGGCGCTGCGCTGAGCCTGTTCAAGGCTGGCATCGCCCATCCGAATCTCAGTGGGTTCGGCATGTTTGGCAAGATCGTAAGCGGCAGCGGTTCCTTGCATACCGGAACCAAGAATTGCGAAAGTTTTGGGCATAGAGTCTCCGAGGACGGCGTTGTCGGTAGGGATCGTCCGTAGGCTAGAGATTACCAGGGAGCAGGCAAGTCAGAGAGAGGGCTGCTCCAGGCTGGTTTTGCCCGCCAACCCCAACCCTACTTCAACCAATCCTCGATCTTCCGCCGCACTGCACCGCTTCCCAGTAGGTTCAGCATCAAGAAATCTCGCTCGCGCGACTCGATGTGCATTCGGAAGCGGGTTTTCTTGTGGACGCCTTCGACGCAAATCCATCGCCCCAACCCTACCCAGGTGTGAACATTCGGACGGAAGAAGATTCTTTGAACTTCCGCCTTCGGAATCTTCACGTCGTTGGCTTCCCCGATAAACTCGATCAACCCTTCCCGCAGAAATAGGAAACCGATGTCTTCGTGGGGGTCCAGGATGTTGGTGAACTTGGGGGAGGCGAAACCTACGAAGAGGTGCGGGTCGGAGAAGTCGACGTGCTTGGCCGTCAATTCCCGCTTCAACTCGCGCCGCATAAAAGCGTTTCCGATCAGCCCAAACAGGTTCAGGGCGATCCATCCGGCGACGACTCCCGCCACCACCCACCAGAACCCTGGCCCCAGGATCTCCTCTTTTTGCAGCATCCAATAGACGCCCCAGGCCACGGGCGGCAAAAAGAAAAGAGTCGGCAACAGGTTGCCTAGCCACTTCCGACGGTTTGTCCAGACCTTCCTTGCCACCAGGGGCATGATACACTCATTGGGCTTTGGGACAGGGCCACATCCGACTGCTAAAAACGCTTCCCGGCCCCCAAAACGACGCCTCCATCCTTGCGGAGTTCTGCGCTCGTGGCGAGGGGTTGGTCACGGCGTTTGACTCCAAGCACCTCGGCGCCCTCCGATTTGCCGTGCCCTCCGAGTCTGATGTGGAACTGCTGGAGTTCGGGCGGATGGTGGCGGCCTATGCCCGTCTGGCGGGTACAGATCCACGGTCGATGGCCGGGGTCGGACACACCGTTGCCGCCATGGGTAGAGTCTGCGAAGGCATCGACGCCGACTCGCCGTTCTACGGCAGCCGCCTCTACATGGGTCTCCACCGCCGACTGGCCGAGACCTTGAAGGAGCTGGGGGATTGGGGACTGGAGCCGGGGATTCTTGCTGATTTGGCGGCGGAGTGCTCGCTCGATCTACAGCCCAAGCTCCGATCGTTGGCCGACGTCTGGACCCGCACCGAGAGCCTGCTGGGCGAGTTTGGCTGCCAACTGAGCTATCGCCATGTTCTGGAGTCGTTGGCTTCGAAGGCGGATGGCGACGTCACTTTCCCTCCGTGCCTCATCTTTCTCGACGGGCATCTTGCCCCGAAGCATGTGGAGTGGATTCGCTGGGCGGCTTCGGTGGGGGGGAAGCTGACGGTGGTGGCCGAGGCCTCCCCATCGGCGGACGGCCTTTTCCCCACCGCCCAGAAAGCCGAGAGATTCCTGGGAATCCCGGCGGAGGCGGTCGGGGAATCCAAGCCGTTCGTCTCTTGCATCTTCGCCGGAACCATCGCCGCCTCGCCGGGCCTGCGGATCGACCAGTTCACCGCCGCCGATCCTCTAGCCGAGATCGAGTGGGCGATGCGGCGGGTCTTGGAAGCGGCGGGAGGCCGGGACTACCATCGCTTCGGCATCTTCGCCCGAAACCTGGACGACTACGGCCCGCTCATCGAGTCGTCCGCCGAGCGGCTAGGGGTGCCGATTCGCATCGCCCGAAAAGCCTCGCTCATCTCAAACGGCTTCATCCGATGTCTGCTGTCGGTCTTGGAAGCCTTGGAGTCAGGCGATGTGCGGCGGCTGAGTCTTCTCGCGAGGTCCAGCTTCTTCCTTTTCCCCCACGCCCTGCGCCGCGAGTTCGCCGACGCCCTCGCCACCGCCTTCCGGGAGGGCGAGCAGGCTTGGGGCCGGATGGAGGCTTGGGCAAACAGCCAAAGCGAGGCGCTGCCTTGGCTCGCTCCGCTTTTGGCTTGGCGAAACGAGGCCGTGGGCAAGCCGACCAACATGGCCTCTTGGCGCGAGAGGGTGCGGGAACTGGGCAACGGTTTCCCGGCGATCTCGCAAGGCGACGTGCGGGAGCGTGATGCACGAGCGAAGAACTCCCTGGAGCGGACCATGGCCGCTCGGGCCACGTTTGGCGAGCGGTCGGAACTCAGCCTCTCCGAAGCGGTCGCGGAGATTCGCATCGCGGCGGAAGAGTCGGACTACACCCTTCCCTCGAAGCCCATCGGCGTTCAAATCTCGGATGCGCCGAACGGATTCTCTTCCATCGACCACCTGTTCGTGCTGGGAATGCTGGAAGGCGTCTTCCCCCGCCGACGAAGCGAGAGCCCGATCCTCACCGACCAGGATCGCCGGGAGATTTCGGATCGCCGCGCCCTAATGTTCCCGATGGAAACCTCGTTCGATGAAGCCCGGCGGGAGCGGGACGCCTTCGTCGCCCTCTGTTCCGCCCCCAACCAAGCCATCACCTTCAGCCACCCCGAGACCACCGACGACCGCGACAACATCCCGGCTTTCTATCTGGAGGAGGTCAAGCGGGCTTTGGGTGGAGAGATCGAGCAACGGAACTTCGCCCGATCCCAACTGACGCCGCCCCCTGACGAGTGCTTGGCCGACTGCGACCAACGGCTTCGGGCGGCAATGGACTCCATCACCCCTCCCCCGGTCGCCTCCTACGACCTGTCCGACGTAACCCGTACCACCCTCGCAGGCCGGGTCCCCGCCGCCCTTCAGCCCAAGGACCTGCGCACCGCCCTGGAATGCCCATTCCGCCATTTCGCCCAGGAAGCGTTACGGCTGTATCCCGAGCGAGACCGGAGGCGGTGGTACCAGTTGCGCCAGCTCCCTCAATCCGCCCGCCTCTCCATCCAGCCCGACCCAAATGCCGCCCGCGAGACGCTTCAAACGCTCCTTGCCTCGGAGTTGGAGGAGATGCGCCCGCATGTCACGCAGGCGGAGTTTGAACTGATGCGGCAGGGCGGGGAGCGGTTGATTCAGGATTGGGTCCGGCGCGAATTCCGCGCCCGCGAAATCTGGCCCAAAGACCCCGGCAGCCAGAAGCCGATGGTCACCTTCGGTTCGGAAACCCTGCGCGAGGATTTGCCCAGGGTGGGCAAGGTAACGGGGGCAGTTGCGGGAACGTCTCGCATGGGGCCATACAAGGTCATCCAGATGGTGGAATCCAACACCCCCAGCCAGGATAAAACCAGCCTGCTCGGGCTCAAAGATCGCGACGCCCTCTACTACGGTCTCCACCTGATGGCGGGATTTGAGAAAGGCTCGGCGGTGGCGCTGGAGGTGGAGTCGATGTCGGGAGGCCGCAAAATGATGCTCCTTCCCCGACTGGAGGAGCCGCCGGTGATTGGAGACATCGAGGCGGGCCTAGAGGTCGCCGCGCTCTCCAGCACCGGCGAGGCCCAAGTCACCACCGAAATCTTTTTTGAGAAGGTGAAAGACCTGCTGGGTCAGGCGGCAAAAGCCATCCGGGAAGTGGACGTGAAAGCCGCTCCCGGAGACCACTGCTCCTTCTGCGACCACGGCGAGCTCTGCCGCCAGTCCGCCGAGTTCGGCGAGTCGGAATCTCCGTTTGAGGAGGAAGGCGATTAGGATTCCTACCGAAGAACAGCGCCGGGTCATCGAATCGACGGAAGCCCGATTCATGGTCACCGCCTCCGCGGGGGCGGGCAAGACGTTCGTTCTCGTAGAGCGCTACCTGCGGCTCATCGAACAGTTCGGCTTGGAACCCCACGAAATCCTGACCATCACCTTCACCCGAAAAGCGGCGGCGGAGATGAAGGAGCGGATCGTCAAGAAGCTGCGCGACGAGGGGCGGTTTGAACAGGCCCAGGTTGCCGAGACTGGCCCGATCCAGACCATCCACTCTTTCTGCGAACGGCTCTTGCGGGAGAACAGCCTGGCGGCGGGGATCGATCCTGAGTTCGAGATCATGGACGAGGCAGAAAAGGCCCGCCTGGAGGATGCCGCGATCGCCAAGGCGATGATCGCCACCCATACCGAGAGACCGGAAGCAGAAGCCCTGCTCCGACACCTGGCAGGACAGCGGGAGCACGGCGCGGCCTCCCCCTACGCCCGCCTGGAGAACGCCATCAAGCGGGTCCTGAGCGGCTTGCGGGGAACCCAGGTCCGACTCGACGACCTGCAAGCCCTCGCCGAGCCCGAGGGAGTCCGTCGCTTGTTCGAGCAAAAGTTGCTAGCTGTCCAACCCTCCGAAGTCCAGTTCGCTTTCCGCCAGCAAACGGAGGGGAGCTTTGCGGAGAGGTTGAAGGCGGCGTTCAAGCTGGCAGGCAAGAAAGCCCCCACTTTTGTGAACGGGCGGTACTCGGACGAGTCAGCCGCCGAGATGGCCCGCCATACCGCCGGGCTTGTCCAACTCGCCATTCGGGCTTGGAGCGAGTTGGAGTTCCAGATGCACCGCCTTCAAAGTTTCGACTACGCGCTCTTGGAGTCCAAGGCGGTGGCCCTCCTCCGCGACTCCGAACCCACCCGCCGACGCCTCGCCCAGCAGTACCGCGCCGTGATGGTGGACGAGGCTCAGGATGTGAACCCGGTCCAGCACCAGCTTTTGGATTCGCTGGGAATCGAGCGGTCGATGATCGTCGGCGACGTTCAGCAGTCTATCTACGGCTTTCGCTTGGCTGACGTCCAGCTTTTCCGTCGGCGGCAAGAGGAGCTGCCCCACCTCCGCCTGACTCGCAACTGGCGGTCGGACGAGGGGATTCTGAACTTCGTGGACGACCTCTTTGGCACGATGTGGACCGACCTCTACGAGCCGATGCGCCCCCAGCCCGAGTTCGATCCCGACGTCATCGAGATGTCCGCCTACCCCGGCGTCGAGGTCTGGGAGTTGGCGGACAAGGATGTAGGGCAGACGGTGGAGTTCCTCTTGGCCATGCAACAGGAAAGCGGGCGGAACCTGAAGGATGTGACGGTGTTGGCCCGGTTCTCCAAGTTCGCCAACGAGCTTCATCAGCGACTGGAGGCTCTCGGAATCAAGTCGCGGATCGTGGGCGGGACGGAGCGGTTCTATGTCCGGCTGGAGATTCGCGACCTTGCCAATACCCTCAAGTCTCTCGCCGACCCCTACGACGACTTCGCCCTTCTCGCCTGCCTTCGGAGCCCAGTGGCAGGGGTTTCTTTGGACACCATTGCGGCTTTGGCCATGGAGAAGCCAGTCGTCGAGGCCCTCGACACGCATATCCCCTCCACTCTCGCCGACAAGGAAGCATTGGAGCGGTTCCGGGCCTGGTTCGACAAACTGCGTCGCGAGGCGGATCGGCTGAGCGCGTGGGAGGTTTTGAGTCGGGTGATGGCGGAATCCAACTACCTGCCCGCTCTCGCCGCCAAGAAGGGAGGCGAGAGGATGCTGGCCAACGTGCGCAAGCTCCTCACCCTAGCCGCGAAGCAACCGGAGTTTGGGCCGATTGAATTCGCCGAACAGATTCGGGAGATTCAGCGTCTGGCCCACAAAGAAGGCGACGCCCAGGCCGACGACGAAGACGACGACACCCTGACCATCATGACCATCCACAAGGCCAAGGGCCTGGAGTTCGACACGGTGGTGGTCCCGGATGTGCATCGCCGACTGGGAGGACGGGCCGAGTCGGTGGAGGTGGATGCCAGGTTGGGCCTCGTCGGTACCAAGTTCTCCAAAGAGGACAACATCTTCCACAAGTGGCTGGCCCAGGAGAGGAAGGACCGGGAACTGGCCGAGGAGATGCGCGTCCTCTACGTCGCCCTCACCCGCGCCAAGAAGCAGCTATGCATCGTCGCCCATCCCAAACCCCGAAACGCCAACTCCCTCGCAGGGATCATCGCCCGGGAACTGGACCTTGGCCGGAAGTCGCCGCTGGGCCTGGTGAGAAGAACTCCCATACAGTCGGAGAGCGACTAGTGCCGAGCTATCGGAACCATTCGCCGCCAAGTGGAGGGAGACGGCAGCGTTCCAAAATCCAAACTCGAAACCCCAAAATCAGAAGACTCCAAACTCGAACGGGTACCCTCGCGGCATGGCCTTCAAGGTCGCTTGTGCCCAGTTCGCCCCGCGCAAAGCCGCGGTCGCTCAGAATTTAGACCGGATCGCCGAGATCGTCCTTCAGGCTCAGTCGGAGGAGGTTGATCTTCTGGCCTTTCCCGAAGCCTCGACCAGCGGTTACTTCCTGGAAGGCGGGGTCCTCGACGCCTCTCTCACCAGCGATCAACTTCTCGCCGAACTGTCCCGACGTTTGGGAGGCAAGATCGAGCGGTCGATGGACGTGGCCCTGGGCTTCTACCAGAACGCCGACGGCAACCTCTACAACGCCGCTGCCTATCTGGAGTTCGCCGAGCATGGCCCCCGACTAGTCCACGTTTACCGCAAGTTCTTTCTTCCTACCTACGGCGTCTTCGATGAGGAGCGGTTTTTGTCGCGCGGTCGGGAATTGGGCGTCTTTGAGACCCGGTTTGGCAGACTGGCGATCCTGATCTGTGAGGATATCTGGCATTCGATCCTGCCCTCCCTTTGCGCTGCGGCCGGGGCCCAACTCGTTCTGATCCCCAGCGCCTCGCCCGGACGAGGCTTCAGCGGGGCAACCGTGGGCAATCTCGACCGCTACGAGCGACTGCTGACCGCCGTTTCCGAAGAACATGGGATCTATTGCGTAAACAGCCACCTATGCGGGTTCGAGGGCGGCAAGGGGTTTGTGGGGGGCAGCATGGTGACCGACCCGTTCGGACAACTGATCGCCCAAGCTCCGATGATCGAGGAGCACCTGCTGACCGCTGCCGTCGATCTAGACCTCGTCGCGATCGCCCGAGCCCAATCGCCCCTGACGTCCGACCTCCAAACGGCCTGGTCGGATTTGCGGCGTATCGTCGGCGAACTGGATTTTTAGCTGTCTATGCCGGGACCGGCGATAGTTTGGCGATGGCTTCGGCATATTCCGCCTTCACCGCCTCGATCGCATCTTTAATCTCCAGGTGGTGATTCTCTTGAGCCTCGTGGGCCGCCTTGGAGATCGCTTCTCCCGCTTCATGGGTCCCGTTCTCAATCCCTCGGAACCATGTCTCAGGATTCTCCAGTTTCAGGTCGATACCGTTCACTTTCAGAAACGCCAGACATCCGATGAACGCCGTGGCCTCGTTTCCGGCAGCAAGGGGCTTCTTCTTAAGGAACCCGGCCAAGAACTGCGCGGCCTGCGGAATCAGGTTTGTACTGGCGCCGTAGCCATACTGGTAGTACACCGCCTCCTCCAGATCGGCATAGCGGAACGCCTGCGGAGCGCCAGTCACAAACAGGTTGATCCAAAGGATGTCTTGAACGGTCAGATACTGAAGAGCGGCCATGGGCGAAGTGGATTTTACATCAACCTTGCCCTTCCCCTCGTTTTGGGGGATCATAGAGTGTATGCGGACCCTTTTACTCATCCTTGTGCTGATGCCCTTGGGACTGGGATTTCAAGTCTCTCCCAAGGAGCGGATGGAGAGCTTTTTAGTGGCGTTCAACTCCAAAGACCGCGCCAAGGTGAAGGCGATGCTGGAGGTCAACCTCGCCCCGGCGATGTTTGAACGGCGCAAACTGGAGGAGTGGGTGGACCAGACGATGCAGATCGCGAACGACTTGGCTCCCCTCCAGGTGGAGAAGGTCCTGCTGGAGCGATCCACGGCGATTGTCGTTCAGGTCAAAGCCCGTAATGGAGAGAAGCTGGGCATGCGGTTCGACTTCGAGCCCCAGGCGTCTCCCCGAATCATCGGCCTGCAGATCCACCCCGACGCGAACTCGCTCTTGGAGACCAGGAAAGTCGTCGACCACTCCGCCTACACCGATCTGGAGGACCTCGCTCGGCGAATCGCGGAGAATGCCAAGGTTCCGGCGATGGGCGTGGCGACTTGGAAGGACGGGAAGTCCGAGGTCGGCGTGTCGGGGCTGAGGAAGGCGGGTGGTGAGGAGAAAGTGCAACCGGGCGACCTCTGGCTGATCGGGTCTATCGGCAAATCGATGACTGCCTCTCTGATCGCGACCTTCATCGAAGAAGGCACACTCAATTGGGATTCCAAGCTTAGCGAGGTGCTGAAGGACATTCCGATGAAGGACGAGTACAAGGCCGTCACCATCGAACAGTTGATGCAGCACATTGCAGGTATGCCTCAGGATATGCGGTTCATCGGGTCGGACGTGTCCCGAATCATGGGCGACCTGAAGGACCCGGTGGCGATCCGTGCCGCCTACGCGAAGGACATCCTCAACCGCGACCCGATCGGCAAGCCGGGGGAGAAGATGGCCTACTCAAACGCCGGGTATTCGATCCTGGGACATATTGCCGAGCGGTTGGGCAAGAAGCCGTTCCCCGTCCTGATCAAAGAGCGGCTCTTTGATCCGTTGGGAATGTCCACCACCCTCTGCGGCTACCCTGGAGAAGCAGGAATGCCTGGTGGAGCAAGCCAGCCATCTGGGCACTTCGAGATGCAAAGCGGCCCTCGTCCGGGACGCATTGGCCGGGATTTGGTCGACATCACCGTCCCCGCCGGAGGCGGTCTTGCCTGTTCCCTCGAAGACCTGGCGAAGTTTGGAGCCTGGCATCTGCAAGGCATTCGAGGAGAAAAGACGACCGTGCTGCGGCCCGAGACGATCAAGCGGCTCCACACCCCATTGCCTCGCACTGCGGGTGGAGAAAGGTACGCCTCAGGCTGGGTGCTCGATGGCGATATGCATACCCACAATGGGTCCGATGGAACCTTCAACGCTGAGATCGCACTCTTCCCCGACCGGAAGCTAGTGGTTGTCGGTATCGCCAATATGGGGTTCGAGAAAGCTCCTACTCCCGGCGAAGAAGCGGTGAGAGCGGTGTTGCAGAAAAGAATCAGAAACTAAGCCAACCCCTCCCAACTTTCCTATGCGACCACGGCTTGCCCCGCTGCCACCAATTCTGGGAAATGAACGGCATCTTCAAATCCGTTGGCCTGCAGCCGGATCTGAAACTCCCGCAGTCCGCCTAGCATCGGTTGGTCCATCCGATAGACCATGACGTTTTCAAAGTAGTCTTTCGCCGTCTCCTCGGGCCAGTGCGCTTGGCTCATGGCGCGCGCCACCATCGACTCCCGATTCTTCCAGATGTAGTAAGGCTCGCCGTCTTGTGCATTCCCAGCGCACGCCGCCGCCCGTTGGAGCCACCAGACCAGGTCCGGGCTCAGGTCGTCGTTTCCGATCCAGGCCGCCCAGACGAACGGCTTGCCGGTCAACTGGAACCATGCCTCGCCCAAGTCCAAAACGTGAAGCCCCGTGCCGTCGGACATCATGCCGATGTCGCCGATGAGGACGCAGGCATCGGCTTTCTCCAGCATCGCCGCCTTGTCGGGCGGCATGGTCACGGTCTCGGGACCAACGCCATAGCTCTCGCGCAGGACGATCTGGGCGAGGCGGTTGCTGGTCATCGAACTGGCGTCCAGAGCCAAGGAACGAATCTCCTCAAAGGGAACCTTGGAGAAAAGCCGCACACTCTTCACCTGCCTCTGCGACCCAATGCAGACACCCTCCGCTATTTTTCTTCCCGGAATCCGCAGAGAGTCCACCGAGGAGACCAGAATCGCCTGCGCCTCGCCCGAATCCAACAGGGCTGGGAGTTCAGAAGGCACCCGGTAGACCACCCGCACCGGACTCGCCCCTCCCATCTCCTCAAACATCTCGACCAGCGGGATGGCGTTGACATAGGGCACGCAACCAACGGTGTAGCTCATACCTAGATTCTACGCGGTTGGTTGGGCGTTGTGCCGGGGCGGGGGACGGATGATGGGTGATTGACGTGAGGTCGTGATGGAGGTGAGCCCTGTAGGTTTTAATCTGAATCCGGAAAGCGTAATGCCCAACACCGAATGCCCTAACACCGCAAAGCCGCCCCATCAAGTATCCTCCGCCTCATGGTCAGGCAACGCATGGTGGCGCTGCTCAATGCCCCCCAACTCGGTCTGGTGGGGGTGATCCTGACTTTGGGGCTGATCCTGTCTCTGTTTGCGGGCAGCTATGAGCGGAACGGGCAGACCATCAACGTCTTCCTCAACCCCAACACCTTGCTCCAAACCGCCTCCGACGCCAGCTTCTTCGCGATAATGGCGGTCGGGATGACGGTGGTGATCGTCTCTGGCGGCATCGACCTGTCGGTGGGCTCCATCTATGCGCTCTGCGGCATGGCGACCGCGATCTTTCTGCGTTCCCAGCCGGCTTTGAGCGGGACCGATCCTTCCCTGGGCCAGTTCCTGGCGGCGGCGGCGGTCTGCCTGGGAATCGGGCTGGCCTGCGGATTGGTGAATGGGGTCCTGGTCGCCCGCCTCCGCGTCCACCCGTTCATCATCACCTTGGGCACCATGTGGGTGTTCCGGGGGATCGCATTTGTGGCCAGCAAGGGCCTGAGCATCAACTTCCCCGAGGGCCTGACCGGGGTGTTGAAGGCGACGCTGGGTTTGGAGAAAGGCCTGTTTCCGGTGCCAATGCTGCTAATGATCGCGGTCACCGTCCTCGGCTCCCTCTACCTGGGTCGGACCTTTTGGGGACGGCGGGTGTATGCAGTGGGCGGGAATGAGGAGGCGTCGCGCTACGCCGGACTGCCGATCTATCGGATTCAGGTGGGCGTCTATGCGCTGAATGGACTCTTGGCGGGATTGGCGGCGTTTGCGGGATGCAGCTTCTATGGCGCGGCCTCCAGCGCGGATGCCACCGGGTACGAGCTGTTCGTGATCGCCTCGGCGGTGGTCGGCGGGGCGTCGCTCTTGGGTGGGAAGGGGACCGCGCTCGGAGCGATGCTCGGAGCTTTGCTCATCGTCCTCATCCGCCAAGCCATCCGCACCCTGCACTTCGACCAGAACTACGAGTCGATCATCATCGGCTGTGCCGTCGTGGTCGCGGTGGTGCTGGACCAGGCCTCGAGTCGACTGTGGAATAGGCGGTCAGGTCGTGGAGGCGGCGCGTAGCATGGACATCCTGTCCATGCGTCCCACAACCTTCCAGGTTGTGGAAACTTGTAATTGCCTCTCATCAAGCACCATACAGGAGAACCCTTGGCAGGATGCCAAGAGGACGCATAGCCTGGAAGGCTATGCCACCAAAGATGTGGCATGGACATCCTGTCCATGTGTCCCACAACCTTCCAGGTTGTGGAGAGTTGCAGTTGCCTCCCACCAAGTACCAAGCCAGAGCCCTTGGCAGGATGCCAAGGGGACGCATAGCCTGGAAGGCTATGCTACAGCCACGGAGGCATCATGAACCCCATCCTTGAACTCCGGGGCATCACCAAACGCTATCCGGGCGTTACGGCTTTGGACTCGGTGGATGTCGCCATCCAACCCGGCGCAGTTCACGCCCTGATGGGAGAGAACGGGGCCGGGAAGAGCACGCTAGGCAAGGTGATCTGCGGCCTGATTCACCCCGACGCAGGCACGGTGGTCTTCAAGGGGCAGGAGGCGCGATTCAGCGACCCCGGCGAGGCGGTGCGGGCGGGGATTGGGATGGTCCACCAGGAGCTTCTCTTCTGTGAGAACCTGACCGTCGCCGAAAACCTCAGCCTGGGCGATATGCCGCGTCGGGGCGTTTTGGTACACCGCCAAGAGATGGCAACCCGAGCGCAAGAGGCCCTGGTCCGCATCGGCGCAAAGGTCGATCCCCATGCCCGTTTGGGAGCCTTACCGGTCGCCGTTCAGCAGATGGTGCAGATTGCCGGGGCGGTAGCCAAAGGGGCCGAAGTCTTGATCTTCGACGAGCCCACCTCCTCCCTCTCCCACGCCGAGTCCGAGCGCCTCTTCGAACTCATCGACCAACTCAAAGCCGACGGCGTCACCTGCATCTACATCTCGCACCGCATGAACGAAATCTTCCGCCTGTGCGACGCCATCACCGTCTTGCGAGACGGCAAGCACGTCGTCACGAAGCCCACTTCCGAGTTCGACCACGACTCCCTGGTGGCGGCGATGATCGGGCGGGATCTTCTTAAGTCCGAGTCGAGGGCGAACGAGTTGGGCGAAATCGCGCTGTCTATCTCCAACCTCTCCAGCCCCGGTAAGTTCCAAGACGTCTCCTTCCAAGTGCGAAAAGGCGAGGTTTTGGGCCTGGCGGGGTTGGTGGGGGCGGGGCGGACCGAGGTCGTGGAGGCCGTCTTTGGGCTCGACCGACGGGCGACGGGACGGGTCGAGGTCTTGGGGCAGGAGTTGCGGATCGGGTCGCCGCAAAGAGCCATCTCCCGCCGGGTCGGCCTGGTTCCCGAGGATCGCAAGCGGCACGGCCTGGTGCTGGGGATGCGGATTCGCGAGAATGAAACCCTCCCCATCCTGCCCCGCCTCGCCAGACTGGGTTTTGTCCAGCGCGGGAAGGAGAGGGATACTGCGCAGAAGTACTTCGACCGCCTCAGAATCCGCGCTCCCGGCCTGGAGTCGGTGACGGGCGGCCTCAGCGGCGGTAATCAGCAGAAGGTGGTCCTTGCCAAGTGGCTGGCCGCGGAGTGCGATGTGCTGATGGTGGACGAACCGACGCGGGGTGTGGACATCGGGGCCAAGAGCGAGATCTACGACATCCTGCGCGAAGTCACGGCATCGGGCAAAGCCATCCTCATGGTCTCCAGCGAACTCCCCGAACTCATCGCCATCGCCGACCGCATCCTGGTCTTCCGCAACGGCTCTGTCGTGGGGGAGGTCCGGCGGGTTGAGGCGACGGAAGAAAAGCTCATACGCCTGATGACGGGCGTCTGAAGTCACGGCGCAAACGAGAGGAGGAAGGGATCGCTTGGTTCGCCCCCGAAGATGATGGCTTTGCCACCTTCGATGATGTAAGCGAACCTCCTTCGCTCCAACTCCCGACCTGGACGAGGAACCCAGCCTTTGGCGCTCCACTCGATCGGGTGGCGACTGCCGTCGATGGCTCCGAAGAGAACCAGCTTTCCACCAAAAACGCCCGCTCCGCCAAAAATGCGGCTGCCTGAGAAGGACGCCTCTTTGCGCCACTTGTTGGCCACCGGATCATAGGACTCCACCTGTCCTTCCCGGCTCACCGAGCTGCCAGCTCCGCCAAGCGCCCACAGTCGATCTTGGAAGGCGGCCAAGCAGTGCCCATGCCGTGGGGTTGGCATCGGGGCCAGTTCTTTCCATGTCTTTGTCGCCTCTTCGAATCGAAACAGCGACGGCGAATTGGAGGCGTTTGTCCGGTCCGAAGTCCCGTTAAATCCGCCGGAGAGATATAGCTGGTCCTTCCAGACTAGAGCCGCCGTCCGGGTCATGGGATGGGGCAGCCGACCGAATGCAGACCACCTGTCTTGGTGGATGTCATAAGCGTCAATTCGGTCGGAATGGTTGGCCTGCGCGTCCAGCCCGCCCATCACCAGAACTTTGCCTCTCCACTCCACCGCCGAGGCGAACGAACGGGGGTGCGGCATCGACCTGCCCTTGGTCCAAATCTTGGACCTCAGAGTGTAAATCCAGGTATGCCCAACGCCCAACGGCCATCCTTCGCCTGCCACGACCACGCGGTCGCCTACCCGCACTGCAATGTGGCCCGCCATCTCGGGCGGAACCGACAAGCAGGCAACGGCAAGTAAAACGACGGCGATCATCTTATCGATCTATCTGCTTCCCAAGGCACAGCGTTCCCAATCCGAGTAAAGTTCTCCTCGGATGGCAGTTCTTCAGGTTCGAGGCGTTTGGGGTGGGACGGGGGAGTGCGGTTCGACTCGCGACTCGGTGGCAAGCTATGTGGGGCGGCTGGCGGATGTCGGGGTCAATGCAATCTTCATGGGAATCAAAGAGGGCGATGGGCGGCTTTGTTGGCCCAGCGAACGCTTTCCCCAGGCGGTCAAGCCGCCTTATGCCGAGTTCGACCTGCCTGCGGTTCTGCTTGAGGAGTGCCAAAAGCGCGGGGTTCAGCTTCATGCCTGGTTGATCGACTACTATGAGGGCGAGCAGGGCGCGGCTTATCGGGAGCATCCCGAGTGGGCGGCGCTCGATGCCTATGGCCGCCCGACCAGCGAGGAGACGCTTCGGGGGCGACGGTACAGTTCGGTCTGGATGTGCCCAGCCCGTCGGACCGGCTATACCGATCAGTGGCTGGTGCCGATTCATGAGGAGTTGGCTTCCCGGTACGAGTTCGCCTCGATCCACCACGACTACATCCGCTACCCCGGCGACCTCGCGCCAGACCAATACTGCTTCTGCGACTACTGCCTGGAGGAGATCGTCCGGTATGCGGGGTACGTCAACGAAGCCTATCCCGACGAGCCGTTTCTCCACGAACTCTACGACCGTCCCTACCTGGAGTCGCACTGGGAGCAGAGTCCACGGGTCTTGCCTTCCGCCTGGTCAAGTTGGCCGCGTGACTGGAAGGCGAAATTCTTGTTGGAAGGCTCGTTCTTCCAGAATGGGCGGAGCGATTTGGACTACTTCTTCTACCGTTTCCGCACCGAGCAGATCAACCGCTTCGCCAGGGAGGCTTACCAGGCGGTCAAGGCGATCAACCCGAGGATCAAGCTGTCGGGCGCGATCTTCAAGAATCCGGTCCAGAGTGGCCGGTTCATCGGGCAGGATTGGCGGCAGTTCGCGGCTTGGATGGAGATCGCGGTCCCGATGGACTACCGCGACCATTTCCCCGGCACGTTCGAGCAGTATCTGAACCTGTTGGAGGAGACGATCCGGCGGCAACAGGTTTGGGCCGCGGAGATGGAGTCGCTTTGGATCGGGACCGCCGTCAACTTCCTCTTCAAGGAGGAGCCCGATGGCCCCTATCCCACCGAGAAGCTGTCGCAGGTGCTAGAGCGCATCGCCTCGACTGGAGCGCAGGGCGCGGTCCTGTTCTCCTCCGGCCAGTTCGAGCGCTACGGAATCTGGGATCACCTGGCCAAACACGGCTGGCCCTAAAGCCTGTATGTTAGTTCAAGCTCGTCGTACGGCGTCATGGTGAGCGATAGCGGCCCGAGCCTTTTGTTTTTTTGCAGAGTGTCCTATGCCGCGAAGTCGAACCACCCCACCCGGTTGCAAGTAAGAAAGGAACTACAGACGGGTGAGGTCCTTCGACTCGCGACCAGCAAACGGCCCTACTACAAACTTCATTTGGCTCGTTCAGGATGACGCCGTTCCGAAGCTAGGCCGAATCTACTCACAAGCTCTTAGTGGCCGTCTTCGGAAGACTGTTCGGTCATCTTGCGCACCCACAGCAGGATGCCGCCGATGAGAATTCCCAACACGCCGCCTCCGACGAAGCCAGTCAGCATCTCGGAGATTCGGTAGTCCTGGTGAACAGGGTTCCCGGCGGCGTTGAACAAGGGCCAAAGCCAGGCTCCAAGAATCGACATCGCAAAGGGGAAAACTCCCAAAGAAACGGCAAGGGCCATCTTATCGGCTTCATGGTCGCGATCCATAGTTGACTTCTATTATGGGCGCTTTTGTGGGATGTGTAAACGCTGAGCGAGTGGACATCCCACCTCTTCACCTTTTAATGCGCGGCAGTTGCCGCCTCCATATCTCCCACCATTTCGATCACCTGCTTCCCATCTTTGTCCACCAACACCCCACAAGGTCCGCCACCCCAAGGGTTCTCCTCCAGACCGTCGACCACCGAACCGTCGAACCGGTAAACGGGGAAGTAGTAGTGGGCGACCTTCTCGGCGACGCCCTCGATATAGTGGCCGACGATGATCCGCCGGAACCGGGTGTCGGAGGAGTTCGGGCCCGATCCATGGACCAGGGAGCCGTTGAAAAACAGCACGTCGCCCTCCCTCATGACCATCGGGACAGGCTGGCAGTCCTGGGGCAGAGGGACTTGTTCCGAGGTGAAACTCTGGGAAGCGTCGGAGGTTCCGGGGCAGAGCATGGGGATCCCCTGGGTGCCAGGCACCACTGACATGCAGCCGTTCTCCTCGTCGATGTCCTCCAGGGCCAGCCACGCCGCCATACAGGTGCCCGGCTCGGCTCGCAGGTAGCGCTGATCCTGGTGCAAAGCCTGCCCCCTGGCTCCGGGAGGTTTGAAATAGACCATCGTCTGCACCGCATACGGCTCTCGCTCATAGAAGGCGGTCAGCCACTGCCGAATCCGATCGTCCACCATGAAGTCCATCGCCACTTGGTCCGCCCGATGAGGCTGAAGCAGACGCGGATAGCGTTTGAGGGGATCATCGCTGGTCAGATCGACGCCGCCCTCGGCCCACCCGTCGCCTCCGCGCTCCACCATGTCGGTGAAATACTCTCGGAGTTTGGTGGTCTCCTCTTTGCTGAAGAGGCCCGGCTCCAGGACATAGCCCTCGCGGCGATATTGCTCAACTTTTTCGGGATCAACGATAGATTTCATTTTCTGCTTCCTATCATAATCCTGCCAAGTTGGAAAACGATGCGTTGTCTCGCTCCAATCATCTAATATCCTGCTATGCGCGCCATCGATCAAGACAACGATCCTTTAGTCGCCAGCCTCATCGTCGATCACTGGATCGAGCGCACCGGCTATTGGACCGCTCGGCACAAAGGCGCCACCAGCTGGCTCGCGATTCTCACACTAAGCGGCTCGGGAAGGTTTGTGCATCGGGAAGGCGAGTTTGACGCCAAGCGCGGCGACATGGTTTTGATGCGCCCAAAGCGGATGCACGAGTACGGCATGGCTCCCGGCTGCAAGGAATGGGATTTCCAATGGGCCCATTTCCACCTGCGCCCCCACTGGCTCAGCCTGCTCCAATGGACGCCGGTCGGGCCGGGAATGATGCGGGAAAGTCTTTCCGAACCGGATATAGAGACAGCCTCCGATGCCATGGAGAAGGCACTGGAGGCATCCCGCCAGTCCGGGCGCTTTTCTGACGCCCTCGCCCTCAACCACCTGGAACGCGCCCTCATCGTCGTGGCCTCTCGTGCCTCTGCCTCCCAAGGCCCCAAGATTGACTCCCGAATCAAGAGCGTGATCGCCCAGATGCAGCGCGACCTTTCACTTCCGCTATCGGTGGCGGATTTGGCAAAGGCCGTCGGTCTCAGTGAGTCGCGCCTGGCCCACCTCTTCTCCCAGGAGACAGGGGTCCCGCCCAGACGCTACTTGGAGAACCTGCGTCTGGAACGGTCCAAACAGCTGCTGGAGCTCACCGACCTCACCATCCGCGAGATCTCCCACTCGTTAGGATTCGTCAGCGAGTTCTACTTTTCACAAAGGTTCCAGGCCGCCACCGGGGAACGCCCCTCCGCCTTCCGGGCCAGACTGAGAGCTTAGGACCCCCATATGTGCTTCATGGCCACTGGGAGGGGCAAAAGCCACTACCTCCCCCCAGTCGTTCAAGTTTTAAAGAGGCGGGAGAAACAGGTGTAAGCGTTAGTTAAGATCCCAGATGTAGGCGGAGGTGTCGCGGATCGAGCCTTCCCAGTTCTCTCGGACCTCGCACCCAGCGGAGAGCATGCCGGAGGTGATCGAAGTGGCGCTGCCGTCGATTCGGATGAGATTCATCCTTCCTTGGTGCCAGGGCCAGGCAGAGCCGTAGAGGTAAGGAGAGTCCTTGTCCTTCTCCCAACCCACCGAGTTGCTTTCCGTTGGGGAGAATATCTCCGATCCGTTGATAGAGAACGTGTCGTACCGTTGGCCGTTACGAACCTCAAACCGGCAGGGAGGCATTACCAGCCAGCTTCCTCCGCCATAGGGAACCCCGTTCGCAGTACGTCCCCAAACGCTGTCCACAAAAAGCAGCGTCTTGGAGGGCTCGGATACGCTGGTCATCGCTCGGGGGTCGGCGGTCCAACGTCCGTTCGTCTTATAAACGGGAGCCAGATAGGCATAGTTGTAACCAGCATTGACTCTCTGGGATGCCGAGTAATACTTCGAGTAGGTGTCGCCGGGAACCAGGTCCTGGTCGAAGGTCGTCTCCATCGCCGGCCGCTCGCCATGATCGCTGGGGCAGGTATAGATGGCGAACATTTTCGCGTAGGGAAGCGTCAGCTGAACCCAGGTGCGGTCGTTTTTCGAGTTTGCCGGAACCGAAGGCTGGTGGTTTACCGGCATCATGCGGTCGTCCCAGTCGGTGACATACAACGTGGTCGCAAGTTGAAGCTGCCTGAAGTTCGAGAGACAGGTGGCTCGGTTGGCCGATGTGCGCACTAGCTTGAACACAGGCAGGAGCACGCTTGCCAAGATCACCATGATGGCAAGCACGACTAGAAGCTCCGGCAGTGTGAACGCAAGTTTGTTTCGGGCCACGTCAAAAACTCGAAATCATTTTATTATAGCAAGTCGTCTCTTGTCTGACAATCCGTATACATCAACCCACTCACAGGTCTCGAAACCCTGGCCCTCATACCAGCTTGTCAAAGTCTCGTCGCACTGGAGGCTCACGAACTTACCTTTTTCATACGCGAGCCGTTGCGTTTCCGAGACAACCTTGGCTCCCCAGCCCCGATTCCGCATACTTGGCCTCACGCAGAGATTGAAGAGCCCCAGCACGTTTTCGTCCTCGACGAGCATCGCGGCGGCGATAAGATCAAACCGCTGGTAGACCCCGTATAGGTTCAGGTCGGCAGCTCCGCTCGTGGCTTCGGCGACGCGTCGTTTGAAGTTCGCAGAATGTCGGCCAAAGAACTGATTTGCCATGAATATGGCAATGGATCGCCGCTCGGCCATGCCAGCAGCAAGTCGCAGGGATATCCCATCCTCTGCTCTGCGTGGCTCCCAATACATCTGCTGCAAGGAGTAGGTCCGCTGAAACCCGGCCCTCGTCAAAAGCTCATCGCGCACTTCGCGGGAAAGCGGCGTATCGCCCGGAACTGAGTAGACGCTGAAGTAGCGGCGCTCGATGGCAAGCTCCACCAGACGGTTCGCGGCCCACGGGTCCAACGAGAGTCGCCCGGCGAAGTTGCAGATTGGGTGGTCAAAGTTTCCTAAGCAGGCGTCGAACCCCTCCTGCCGTGAAACCACCGATCCCGGCGATGCTGCGCCGAGGGCGAAATAGGTTCGGAGCAGATTGTCCGCCCCGGCGTGAGATAGGTCGGCGGCGGTCACAAGACTCGGCTCCAAAGCAACCCGATACCAATCCGGTTCGTGCTGCCGACCACACCCAACGTCAGACCGTTCGAAATCCGCCCGCCCAAGAATAGTTGGGGCCCGCGAGGCGTCAAGAGCCCGATCCCGATCAGGTCTCCGCGATCGTTAGATTTCCAAATATCGATCCCCACCCCGATATCGAATCCGCTGGAGGTATTCGCTTGGACGCCGATACGCAGGGTGGGGGCAAAGATTCGGCGGGGAGCTTCATAAGGATTGCCCTCAAACTCCGACATAAAGTAGATCGCCACCTCTTTCAGAATCCTCGATTGAACGAAAATCCCTCCATAGTGGCCGGTATCCAGCCACAGGGTCTTGGGATTGTCGAACGCACCCGCCAAGGCCCGTGTTGAAGTAGGCGGCATCACGGTGTCGTGCTTCCCGGCGATGAGGAACACGGGCGAGTTCCGCCGACCTTCCAGGTAAGTCAGCGGCTCCACGCTGGTGAGTTCGGCGCGAAGGCGTTCAAGGGTGTACCCCTGGCGGCGCAGAGAGTCGCGGGCTGCCACCACCAGAGAACTGGACCAGATGATCTCCGCCAAATCCCCTCCCCCCAGCACAAACGCGGCGTGGGTGATGCGCGGCTCGACTCCATAAGAGAGCGCAGAAACCAGGGCTCCCAGACTGGTTCCCACGATCCCGATGCGCGACGTGTCGAACTCGGCTTGGGCTTCGATATAGTCCACCGCGCGCTTCACGTCCATCGCCGCTTGGTTCATGGTCGCCCGAAGTTTCTCGGGGTCGGGTTGGATTGCCAGTTCTCCCGACCGGGTTCCCTGCGGCGCTCGGCTCAGATGGTAGGGAAGGGTGAGGATCATCGACGCAATCCCGCGCTGCGCCAACTGATCTGCCATGCTCCTCTCTACCTTAATGTCGCGTGCTCCCCAATAGTGAAGGATCAGCACAACCGGCTTCTTACCTTCCGGAGACTTGGGGACGAAAGCCCGGATGGGGACGACATTGTTCGCTTCATAGGGGCTGACGTGGGCACTGGGGAACGATCCCAGGTACTCGGTGACCCGATCCGACTCGGCGACCTCCCGCCACTCTTCAAAGTTGATCTTGGGCAAAGGCTGGCGAAGGTCCGTTGCTTCTTGGCCCATCGCTGGGACCGAGAACCAAGTCGCGATGGCGATCGTTGAAACGCATACTGCGATAGACCGGAGAAGCACCCCTACGTTTTACTACGCAATGGACCCTCCGCGCCTTTGTTTCGACAGAAATCACCCCGGTACACTGCCAAAAATCAGAATGATCCCGATTCGAGACAACCGAGAGGACCGCTATATCCCGATCATCACGTGGACGTTGATCGCTCTGAACTGCATCCTCTTCCTCTGGGATCGGCAAGGGAAGGTATTCGGGGGCAACGTCGTCTTCTCCGACCTGACTATGCGGCCCCAAGAGGTGATGCGCGCATTTCAGGGGGCGGACAGCTTTCCTTTGGCCACCGTCTTCACCAGCATGTTCCTGCATGGGAGCCTGATCCACCTGTTTGGCAACCTGGTCTTCCTACTAGTCTTTGGAGGAGGGGTCGAGAGCGCGTTTGGACCTCTCCGCTTCATGCTCTACTACTTGTTCTGGGGACTGGCCGCCTCCGCCGCGCATATCTTCGTCGATCCCAATTCCATCATTCCCGTCCTCGGTGCTTCCGGGGCCATTGGAGGAGTGCTAGGGTGCTACTTCCTGCTCTATCCAGCCCACAAGGTTGAGATCTGGATTCCGTTCTTGTTCTCATTCGTGGAGGTCAGTGCGTGGGTTCTGCTGGGCGTGTGGTTCCTCTACCAAATCTTCATTCCCCAAAACGGCGTCGCGAACTGGGCCCACGCGGGCGGTTTTTTGGCAGGGATGCTCTCTGTACTGATCGCGGGAGGCCGCGCCAAGATTCTCAAGGAGCAAGAGATGGACTTGCCGACGCCCGCGTAGAGCCTGTGTGTAAATTCAAACTTATAGTACGGCGTCATGTCAAGCGAGGGCGGCCTGAGGGTTTTATCTTTCAGAGTGTTCAATGCCGCGAAGTCGAACCACCTCACCCGCATATAGGTTGGGGAGAAACTACGAATGGGTGAGGTCCTTCGACTCGCGACGAGCAATCATGACGCCGTTCTGAAGTCAGGGCAAACTTATACACAAGCTTTTAGGGATTGGTCTGCCTGTCCCCTTTGCCCAGAACGGCTACAATCGCTTCGGCTTAACCGATGAATCGTCCCGTAATCCCGATATGGCTTCTCCCGTGCATCGCGCTCACGGCATTGGTGTCTGCCTACTCCATCTTCCTGCGGCACCAGGTCGAGGCTCGCAACAAAGCGGTTACGATGGCGGTGGAGTACGAAACGGTCCAAGCCCTGTCCGCTAGCGACGGAACCCCCATCGAAGAGGTCCTCCAAAACTTCAAAGCCCAGGGCGTCGGCGCGATTGTGCTAAGTGAGGAGACCGTGGCGGAGATGATCAGCGAGGGCTACGCTTCGATCACTGGCAACGAACTGACCCTGAAGCAAGACCGCGTCATCACCTCCGCCAAAGCTATTGAAGCTCTGAGCCAACGCGTGGAGAAGGGTCTGCGGGCGCGCTTCCCTGGTGCAAAAATCAGGAAGGGCAAAGATATCGGTGAAGCGGCCATTCGCGTGGAGTTCGCCAGCCCGACCCTAATCCGCCAGACTTCGATCGGACTGAACCCCAGCGTGGCCCAGGTGGTCAACCAGAGCGGCTTGGACATCATCTGCCGAATGTCGAATCCTGCCGGCGTCTCTTCCGACTATGTGCGGGCCACCGTCGCTTGGGCCAAGGAGCTAGGCGCGGGTACCTTCCTTCCCCAAGGCGACCAAGTGCTGGGGCGTCGGGAGGCCATTCCCGACCTCATCGCAGCATTGAAAGAGCAAGGGATTTTCTACGCCTCGCCCGAATTTACAAAGATCGGAGGGGATGCCAACGTGGTCGCCGCCGCGCCCGAGATTGTTGTGAGGCTCCACTCTGCCCAAACCGCTGAACTAGACAAACTTCCGTTCTCTGAGGCCGTCGACCGCTACGCGAAGGCCGCTCGGGAGCGGAATATGCGGGTCCTGCTGGTTCGACCGGTCACTTTTGCCTCGGCCAAACCCGTTGCGTCTTTCGCCACGTTCCTAAAAGCGATCACCACCGAGATCAGAAAGGACGGCGGCGACATGGCGCCGGCCAAGCCGTTCGAGGATTCCGGTCTCCCGCAGATAATCGTCCTGTTGATCGCCTGCACCGCGATCCCTACTGCCTTTTTCGTCTGCACCACGCTCTTCGCGAACCGAAGTATCGCCATTACTCTGACCGCCTTGTTTGGGTTAGTTTGTTTGAGCAGTTTTGTGGGTAGCGGGAAAACGTTCGCGGCGTTGGCGGTTGCTCTTGTCTTTCCCATCGCCGCCTTCCTGATATTGGATGCCCGGAACGGGAAGAACATCCTCCTGGAGTTCTTGTTGGTAAGTCTCATCAGCTTGGTGGGAGGATTGGCCGTCGCGGGGATGCTGAACGGGTTGCCATTCTTCGTCAAGGCTCAGGAGTTCAAGGGGGTAAAGGTTGCCGTCTTCCTGCCGATCTTGGTGTTGGCCTGGTATTGGGCTTCTCGATTTACGAACCTCAAGGAGGCGATGAAGAATCCGATCACCTGGGGCGCGGCCTTCCTCTCCATCGCTCTCATGGCCGCTCTCCTATTCATGAACTCCCGCACCGGCAACGACAATCCGGCTGGAGTCAGCGATTGGGAGTTGAAGTTTAGAAATCTGCTGGATACACTTCTGGTTGTCCGTCCGCGAACAAAGTCGTTCCTGATCGGGCATCCCATGCTCATCGTCGGTATCGGTCTGTTGCTTTGGCAGCGTCGGCATAACGTGGCCAAGCTGGCCCCTTGGACCGCCTTGTTCCTCTCAATAGGCGCTATCGGACAGACGGATATCGTCAATACCCTTTGCCATTTGCACACGCCGGTTGCGCTCAGTTTGTTAAGAAACTTGGTGGCATTGGTTCCAGGGTGTATCATCGGGTTCTTTATTTGGGCGCTGATCCGGCGTTTTGGCTTGAAAGGCTTGGTGGAGAACTAATGGCGAACCTGCTTCTCGCTGGCTACTTTGGCGCTGGCAACCTTGGCGACGACGCGATCCTGCTTGGCTTTATCCAGGGTCTGGGCCGTACGGAGCACGACATCACCGTGATGAGCGGCAACCCGGAAGAAACCTACCGGCTCTATGGACTTCAAGCAATCGACCGCAAGAACATGGGCGCGTTCAAAGATGCGGTGGAGAAGTGCGACGCTCTGGTCTTCCCCGGTGGCAGTATCTTCCAGGACGCCAGCAGCGTCAAGAGCGTTGCCTACTACGGGAATCTGGTCAAGATGGCGAAATCTAAAGGCAAGAGGGTTATTTTCCTCGGACAGGGTATCGGTCCCCTGACCACCTTCCTGGGCAAGCGGTGGGCGACATCGGCGTTCAACATGGCAGACGTCATCGCCGTGCGCGACCCAGCTTCCATGGCGAACTTGCAAAGCCTGGGTGTGAAGAAGCCGATCAAGGTGACGGCGGACATGGCGTTCTTGCTTCCCCCACCGAAGGAGGGCGACGGTGGCGGCTTCTCGGTGGGAGGCATGAAGGCGATCGGGATTTCGGTCCGCCCTCACGGGAAGAAAGACGAGGTGAAGGAGCTATTCGGAGAGTTCGCCCGGATGCTCTTCAACGCCCAGATGATGCCTGTGTTCATTGAGATGGACCGGCAGAACGATGCACAACTCATCCTCGACATTAGCAAGGCTCAGGGAGGCAAGATCCCGGACATGCGCAATCTGCAAACCCCCATGCAAGTCCAGCAGCGGGTGTCTCGCCTGGAGGCGGTGGTGGCGATGCGGCTCCACGCGGGAATCCTGGCCGCGACGGTCGGCGTCCCACCTTTTATGGTCAGCTACGACCCCAAGGTCAACGCCTTCTCCAAACTCCTGGACCTCCAAGCCGCGCCCAGTGTCGTCGGCTTAACTCCTCAACGACTTTTCGACTCCTTCATGCAATTCATGAAAGACAAGGAACGGAACGAGAAGCTGATGGAGCGCAAGCGGGCCGATTTAATGAAGTTGGCGGAGTTAAACTTGGAAATCCTTTCCGACTTCCTCCCGAGCTCAGCTAAACTATAGGATACAGTCCTCGCACTGAACTCCCGGTTCGTTTGAGGCGTCCGATCTTTGAGCATGGTTTTGAAACGAGGTTGTGTGGTTCTGGGCACGCTTGCGAGTGCAGGCATCGCCCACGCACACTTCCCGCCCGTGTTCGATTGGTTGGACAAGTCCATCCTCCAGCGAATCTCCATCACGGGCCGACGGTCGCTTGGGTTCCATATACATTCCGTCTCGGGGGATCGCGAGGCGTTCGATACGCTCAACTACTACGGCCAGGGAGCAAAACGCTTCACCGATACCGGACAGGTCACGCTCGTTGGGAACAACGTGCTGGGGTTCTTTAACTTCAATATGACCCTGACCGACGACAACTACACCGATCCGCAGAGCAAGCGTATTTGGCTCGACTACAAGCGCGACGGGTTCCAGGTTGGCTATGGCGACCTGATGAGCGCCTCCCTCCTCAACACCAACGAGTTCGCCCGCTACACCAAGACCTTGAGCGGTGCGATGGTGGGCTACAACAAGGGTCGGTTGGCCGTCCGCGCCATCCGAACCGAGACCAAAAGCTCGGCCCGCACCCGCAGCATCCAGGGAACCAACTCCCCTGGCCCCTATTTCATCGGCGACTCCCAGATCGTGAACGACTCCGAAGAGGTCAAGATCGACGGTGTGACCATGCGGCAGGGCATGGACTACACCATCAACTATCAAGTGGGGTCGATCACCTTCGTCAGCCGCGTCGTCCCTCCCACTAGCACGATCTCAATGAGCTATGAGACCCTTGGCTATAACACCTCCTCGGGAACGGTGCAGGGCGCAGGCCTTTCTTACGACATGGGCAAGTACGGGCGAGTCGGGCTCACTGCCGTGGAGCAGAAGACTGGCGGAGGAACCGGCCTGAACTCTCGAACCGACAAGTTCCAAGGCTACGAGTCCCCGGCCTCCCCCTATATCTTGGACTTCGAGCCGATGGACACCCGGCCGATCATCGTGAAGGTCAACGGCATTCTCCAGATCGAGAATGTAGACTACGTATTTGCGGTGGACAGCGGCGGCAACAAGATCTACTCCATCATCTTCTTCCTGCGACCCATCCCTTCGATCAACGAAATCACCGTCACCTACACTCCCAAACCGGTTCAGACTATCGACGGGGACCGGCGCGTTTTTGGGTTTGATTATCGCTTGCCCTTGGGCGGCAAACGGGGATTTGTCCACTACAGCCAGGCCACCGGTGAACTCAGCAACGGCATCAACCCCCTAAAGGGAACCGCCAAGGGGATTCGCGCAGAGTACAACTTTGGCGACTTCAAGGTCCGCGGGTCGCTGAAGGATGTTCCCTCCGACTTCGTCTCGGTAGAAACGCGCGGCTTCAACCGCAATGAAAAGGGCCTGGACGTTGGCCTCGACTATCGCAAGAACAGTTGGAGTTGGGGAGTCAGTTCGAACTCCAGCGACATTACTTTCCGCTCCGTGAGATCGGATGGAACAATCATCCTCAACCATTCCCAGTATGCCAACCAGCGGGCTTATGTAGGCTATGCGCCCACCGAAAAGGGCGTAACCTGGGCACTGGAGCACAACCGCACCCAGTCCAAGTACGCGGGTTCCGATACCAATATCGACACCACTGCTCTCTCCGCCTCCAAGGCCTTTGGCCGTCTCAACACCCGATTGAGCTTGGAGCGCCAGAGCGGGGAGGGGCCGGTGACGGTAGACGGGGTCACCCAGCGCGGCAATGTCAGTCTGGATGCCATCCGCCTCTTTACCGATTACTCCACTCTCACGGGATGGTTCTTTGGCGCCCGCACCAGCTTCAGTCGAACCTCCTCCCTCGGCAAATCAGGAACCGGCAACGATATCACGTTCTCCACCAGCTACCGCCCGATGTCCGGCCCCTTCGACTTTGAGGCCGTCTTTAGCCAGTCCAACAGTGGCTCGCTGGCGACACTCGGAGCCTTTCAGAATGGAACAGGACTAGGCTATGGTGGCGGCGTGACGGGAACCAGCGGCACCGGCGGATTTGCCAACGGCGCCAGCGACTACAGGTTCCTCCAGGTGACCCCCAACTACCGGATTAACAACAAAGCGACCCTGAACGGCCGGTTGTACCAATCCAAGTCCTCCGGCATCTATAACTCCAACTCGGAGACGACCTCGTTCGGACTGGGCGTCAGCTTTGACCTGGGTAACAGCACGCTCTTTACGACCAGCCTCGACCGCACCGCGACCCAATTCTTGGACGCCAACATCAAGTCCAACTCCACCGCCGTCTCGGCCGCTTTAATGGCGAATCCTGCCGGGCAGTGGTCTTATCGCTTGGGCATGAACGCCCTGCTCTCCGGCAACACCACCGAATTCGCCCAGGACAGCTTTGGCTTCGACGGCTATCTGCGATACAAAATTAACAATCGATCCAACGCCAGTCTCCAGTTCGCGATGGGCCGAACCTCCGGCTACCTCCCCCAGTCGGACAGCTTCTTCGGCGCGTTCTACGAGCACCAACTCTACCGAAACGTGTCACTGATAGGCAGTTACAAGATGAGAAGAGTCACCAACTTGGACGCCGCCCTAAGCATGGGAGCCTACCGTTCCAACGGCTTCGATTTGGAGTTGAATTTTAACTTCGGTGGCTAATTCCCCTGAGACCTGGAGGTCCAGGCTACTTTTCTTTGGCCAACCCTATCAACAGGCAAGCGCTCAGCCACGGCCCCACCGTCGAAAATCCGACGAGGGAGTTCAGCAGGAAGGCAAGCAGGGCAAAGCCAATCCCTATTCTAACCGGCCGATTCGGATTCGCCGCCACGGTCTGCCAGATGGTCATCAAGAACCACAGGGTGGCGAACAGCCCAATGATCCCTCTCTGGGCCAGGGCGTCAAGGAAGAGGTTGTGGAAGGATGGATTGTAGCGCTGCCTCTCCGTCAAAGCCGCCTGCTCCGAGTGATGAAGGGCTTTGGCCGTGTTGCCCGGCCCCCAGCCTAACAGAGGCTTAACCATCGCGACTTCGATGCCGGCGCGATAAAGCTCCATCCGAACCCCCACTGATCCCTTGGAAGGCTCCGCCAAGTCAGCAAACCGACCGGTCGCCGATTCAGGAGCCCCAATGCCAGAGACCAGGAACCCTGCCAAGATAGAAACCAGGCAGGCCAGAGGCGCCAACGTTGTGCCGCTGTGCCGTTGTGGTTCCAATCTCCTGGACCAAACCCAAACCGCGCCCAACCCAACCAGCCCCGCCACAATCCCGATCCGGCTCATGGTGAGCGGCAGAGTGAAAGAGACGAGGAGGGTTGCGGCGATGGCCAGGAATCGGCCCGCTCCGCGCCGTTCCCATGCAAGCATCAGCCCGACCGGGATCGCCATCGAGAGCAGCATGGCGAGAAACGAGGGATTGCCAAGAGTCCCGAAGACACGATAACTGAGGGCGGAGAGGTTGTCGCCATGCCACGGGATAGGATCGAGGCCGAGCCGTTGCGCCAGGCCATAAATCGCCGCCAAAGCGCAACCTGCCAGCCAGGCGGAGAGAACGACCGTTCGATTCGCCCCCGCAACGACGAAGATTGTCGCCAGCCCAACCAAAACCGCCCAGATCCCATCCGCCCCCGCCTCCGATCCGAGCCAAGAAGTCTGGCTAAAGCCGTTGGCGATTGCGGAGATCAGGAAGCTGGCGAGCAGGGCGATAGAAGGAAGCCACAAGGAGGGTCCTGCTCCCCTTTCTCCAAGTGGCTCGTCTTGGAGGAAGGGGCCGGGGGATGCAGGTTTCTTGTAGTCGCCGCGAGGCTGGTAGCCCTCGATTGATGTAGGGTCTTTCCCATCCAAATCTGAGTCTTGTACAAGTTCAAACCCCTCTATCCCCAACCTCTTTCTCCCCGACCTTCGGGGAGAAAGGGGCTTTGCCCCCTTCTCCAAGTGGTTCGTCTTGGAGGAGGGGGTCGGGGGGTGGAAGTTTCGCTTGTAGTAGCGACCCAACCTGCAAAGAGCCGCCCCGACCAAGAGGATCGAGGCGGCAATGAGCTTGGGAAGCTCAAAAGGGTCGGAGCCTGGCCAGATGGCTAGGCTAATGAATAGGGCGAGGAGACTGATGAGCTGGTGCACGAACGCCATTTCATTTTGATCCCGCGACACCCCCCGGTGTCGCAGGGTAGATGGTCGGAGTCAGTACCCCCAACACGGGGCATGTTGGGGGATCAGACTGCGTTCAGTCGATACTTATTTGGGGCAACCCCCTCTGGTCAACAAGTTCACCGTCTGGATACCTCGCGTTGTCTGGAGTAAAGATGAAGGAATGAGGCCAGTAGCGGTGGCCTATTATTTCGAAAGCCCCTTTAACCGAAGCCCATGGCTTAACCCCCAGTTTAGATCCTGTAATTTCGAGGGTTTTGGCTGCGATCTGCCAAGTCGTTCCCTTTGCAAATGAAACATGCATCATGCCGGGAATGTCATTAGGCGTCCCCGTTCCCTGGCCATAGTATGTAATGGTTAGTCCCATTGTGCCCGGATAGTTGTACACGCAAGTTTCACTGCTCTGATTACCCTTGGTCGAAATCGGTTTACCGAGCTCTTTATCAATGTCTGCTTTACGCATCCTGAGCAACTTAGTGAGCCGATTCGTTTCACGCCGAGTAACGGGTCGATTGCTTCGCTTTGGCCCATCGGCAATAAGTTGAGCCATGTTTGGCCATTGTTTGTTTTGTGGATCATGACCAAACTCGACAGAGATTGCCCCATCCTGAGTTGTTTTTGCATATCGCCTATCTTTCGAGTCGGGGTAATTGAAGCCCGCTTGAATCGTATCGCCGCCAGCCCCCTTTTTCCAGCCGTCGCTTAGGTTAAGACCTAGTTTTGATGCCCATTCCTGATCGCCAAAATTCTCTAGTCCCTGAATTTCAACTCGCTGCAGCCAGGTCTCCTGATAATCTGGGTCAACTGCCTGAAACATTAGCTTCACCGTCCCGAGGCCCGGAATCTGATAATGCAAGTGAAGCACATACCAGCTGTTAAAATCATTCCGCTCGGTAGGTACGCCTAGCTTTGCTAGGACCTCTACATGACTTGCGCCAAGTAGGTCAAGAACGGGAAGCCTTGGGGCAGGAAGCTCCGAAGTATCTGGTGTCTGGTTAAGGGTTGAACTATCGGACTTCTTCTTCACACCCAAAGTCAGAATCTGATTCCTCGTTCGGGACCCATCGTAGGTCTTGTACAGAATCCTATTCCCGCTTAGCCAATCAGTGCTGGCTTCATGCGATGTGGCGACGGCGGTGGTGGAAAAACGATTGAGATCAAGGCTGTCTGCAAAGGAAGCTAGGTACGGGGTTTCTTCGCCTTTATAGGCAAGTATCTCTCCATTCGGACTGACATCAAGCTGGGAGGGGAACACCCCGCTATAAGTCTGATCCTCAGGGGTTACGTCTCTCCCGGGAGCATCCGGAGCATCTATTTCGACAACCTTATCGCCAAGTTTGATGGCCTTTTCTCCCAAGAGGATAGACATGTCCGAAGGTGTTGCTTCAGGGTGCGTAAATACCCGCCCATCAGAAAGACGAACGAACTTCATTCCGGGATTGTTAGGTAGATCTTCTGGTCCATACAGCCACTTTGATGCCGGTGAAATCCACCAATAACCAACATAGGAGTTAACCCTCAAAAGCTCTCTTGCCGGAGATTTATCGGCATCGACGAACTTCGACCCTTTGCTAAGTCCTAACCCTACAATCAATCGCTTACCGCCCTGCTTCCAAAAAGCGCGAGCGCCGTTGATCTTTTCTGTGCCTGTATTGAGAACGGCAATTGCCCGGCTGGGAACATCTAACACAATCCACTTCCCAGAGGGCGCCCACTCTTTCTTGCCCGTGGCCAGGTACTTTGCTTGTTTGCGGTCCCACTTCTTGATGGGAACCTGATGCCAGCCCTCCCGTGCAACCAGCCGCAGGCCGTTTGGTGCAATCGACGTCACGCCGCCAACAGGCCGCTTGGTGATCTGAACTTTATTGGCTCCGTTCCAATCCATCCGCCACAGGCCTTGGTTGGGCTTGGATGCGTAGATGATTTTGCCGTCTGGTGACAGCCCCTCTAAGTAAAAGCCCTTGCCTACATTGGCTCGTCCGCCATTTGCATCGGTCGTCCAGAAGTTGTCTCGGCCAGTGAGATACACACGATTGGGAGATTTCCAACTCGGCTTGTAGGTGGCCAAGGAACCGGTATCGACGACGCGGTCGATGTACTCCACATGCGTCACCACGATGTCTTCAGCGTCTGCTCGCCGAATATCCCTCCCGCTCTCATACCCGTACAGGTTCTGCACCGGTAGCGACAGCAGATCGCGAATTTCCCGCTCGTCCGCCGCAGCAATCGGCGTTGCCTGCTCCGGGAAAGGCTGGCCAACCGTGTAAACAAACTTCTCCCGAGGGTTCACCGTCACCGCGGCGCCTGGCGCAGATTCAAGGTAGATGTCCACTTTCCCTTCCGCCACGATCAATGTCGTCTTCTGACCTTGGACATTGATGCTGTAAGCCGTGCCCTTGGGCGCGGTGGTGACCATTTGACCTCCAGTTTTGATCGAAGACGGCTGCGCCAGCGTTCCGGCTCGGAACTGCCCCTTGCCCTTCTCGATCGACAACTGGAAGTCGATCGGCTTGGCGAAGTCGAACTCCGTCGGGTTGATCCGCAGGAACGTCACTTTGGTATTGGGGCCATACCTCTGGTGGAATAGCGTCCCGCCAGTCAAGACAACCCCTTGTTTTTTGGTCTCAAGAACATCCGGCACCTCCAGGTTAGTATTCGCCTTGACGCCCGCCACAGCCTTATAGGTGGGGATTGGTTTCTTGTCGTCCTTCTTCCGGGCCTTCTTGATCTTCTCAATCTCGGCGGCCGTCAGTTTGCGGCTCAGTTTGGCGTCTTTGGCCCACTGCACGACATGGACCCGATTGTTCTTCTTGGGCGCAGGCTTGGGCTCTTTGGCTTGAGCGGCAACCAATCCGAACGCAACGAAGGTCAACGCGCCCGCCCATAGCGGCAGGCGCCATTTTGCATGGCATTTCATTCTGAAAATTTCCTCCATAGGTTTCGCCGGAAATCCGGCGCTGGCTGCATTCTCACAGAGGCTCCCCGTTCCATCTGTGATCCCCATCACATACCAGCAACGATTGGAAGCAGCGCCCCCAATTCCGAAATCCTATGCCCCTGTTTTACACTCAGGCTGGCAAGAAGGCAAGATCAGAATAGGATAACTTAAGCGTTTTTATTGGTTTGAACCCCCAACACGGGATGTACGATGCCAAGACATCCTTTACAGGTTCTGACAACACATCCTGAGCAGCGATCCGGATGTGATGGGAGGCGCGATTTGCTTCACCAGCACCCGGATACCGGTGGTCATACTGCTGGACAACTTGGCGGCGGGCGTCTCGATGGACGAGTTCTATGATGCTTATCCCAGCTTGACTCCCGATCAGGCCCGCCGCGCTTGGGCTGGAACTGGCCGCTTGAAAGCCCTGCTTTGGAAACTAACGTAGCCCCTGGATGGTTCGTGCCAGGGCATGAGCCTACGGTTGGGAAGCTGGAAAGAAACTTATACGGTCTGCGATCCCAGCCCCTAGGGGGCTGGGATCGCAATCGCCCCGATGTGCGTCTTCTCCAAGCTTCGCCCGGACAAGAATGTCCAGGCCACGGATGACCCGGACCTGGAGGTCCAGGCTACGTTTTTCCACTGTAGCCTGGACGTTTACGTTCGGGCCACCGTGCCTTGGACCTCCAGGTCCGAGGGGTCTTGTAATCGCCGCACATCTTGCAGCTAGGGATGCCCACGAGGCGGCAAGGGAGATCAAATGCCGTCGAAGACAAGTGATGAAGGCCCAGAGAGGACAAGATGCCACTGAGGCAACCAACCTACGTCTGACAAACCTAAATTACTACTTGCCCAAATACGCCTGATCCGTGCCGTGCTATCGGTAAACGACACTTGCCAATCGACATCTCCAATACGTTTTAAGTAATTACGGTTGTAGTCCACACCTGCTTCCTCGATATCGGGCGGCTCCGGACGTGTCCATCCGTCTTGGAGGTTTATACCGAGTATCGACGCCCATGTCGCATCGCTTCGGCTTCCCGTCGTGTTGATATCAACTATCGATAGGTTGTTCCCTGCGAAGGAAACCTGGACGGTCCCAAGCTCTGGCGTTTGATAGTCAAATCGATCTGTATGCAGGCTTCCCTCAAATTTATACTCTGCATTTGGATTGCCGAAGTTTGAACGAAACTCCGTCGGGGACATTGCCAGCATATCCAATACCGGGAATGGCAACCTATCAGCCGCCCGCACTACGCTAGGCTGTTTGACCCCAAGCGTTACAATCATCCGCTTCTCAAAAGTTCCACCAAACATCACCTTGTCGCGGGCCAACCACTGAACTTCTCCGTAGCCTCCCCCATTCCAATTCGCGTCCTGTGGAATACGTCGAAGCGCGGATACGGTATTCCTCGTTAAGTCCAGGTTGTCAGCGAAAGCAGCGAGACCCAATTGCACTCGATTTCGATCCACGTAGGCGATGATGTCCCCCCAATTCGCCGATCCATCAGGGTATCGAACATCGGTCGCGTCGTTAAACGGTCGTGGTTCAGTCTCTAGATTCTCAATCTCTGCCACAAGCCCATCGGGAAGGGTGAAAGTCTTTTCTTTCAAGAGGACCTGCATCGGCCTTTGGAGCCCCCCTTCGCCGCTGGTTGCGCGATTGCGGTGGGTGAAAGTTTGCCCGTCGGAAATGCGGTGGAAAACGACATCTTGACCCCGCGTTCCATATAGCCACTGCTGTCCGGTTGATAAATCGGAGGCAAAGGGGATTACCTTGATGGGTCGAGCATCGGCGTCGATGGTCTTATTTTCACCGGACAGCGATAGATAGAGGCGACCGCTCCTTCCCACCCAGAACGACTTGGCGGGACTCTCTGTTTGCGAAGTGTAGACATTTCTTTCACCTCCGCCGGACGAGGAAAGCACGACCCATCGCTTCTGCACGGGATCCAATTGTGTCTTGCCTTGAATTGGCTCGCCGCGCTGACCTCGAAGCGGAACCGTCTTCCAGCCCTCCGTCGCTAGAATCCTTTTTCCATCAGGGGATAAAGACCACGCGCTCAAAGGTCTCTTGGACAGTTGACGCCTATTGGCGCCGTTCCAATCCATGCGCCACAGCCCCTGATTGGGTTTGGAGGCATAAATCGTTTTGCCATCGTGGGAGATCAAATCTAGAACGAATCCCGCGATCTTGTTAGGGCGTTTCACATTGGCGTCATAAGTCCAGAACTCAGTAGGTCCCACGCGGTAGGCGACGTTTGGCCGTGGGTTGGCGGGGGTTCGCTGAGTGGACGATTGCCAATTTTGGTGTCGGTCAATCACTTCCACGCCCGTCACCACAACATTTTCCGCATCCGGCCTGCGAATCTCTTGACCGCCCGTGTAGCCATGTATTTGCTTGGTGGGTAGAGACAAGAGCTGGCGGATCTCTGCTTCGTCCGCCGCTGCAATCGGCGTTGCCTGCTCAGGAAACGGGTTGCCCTCGGTATAGGCAAACTTCTCTCTCGGGTTCACCGTCACTGCCGCGCCGGGTGCGGATTTCAGGTAGATGTCTACCTTCCCTTCCGCCACGATCAGGGTTGTCTTCTTGCCTTGGACGTTGAGGCTGTAGGCCGTACCCTTGGGGGCGGTGGCGATCATTTGGCCTCCCGTCTTGATCGAAGACGGCTGCGCCAGCGTCCCCACGCGAAACTGGCCTTTGCCCTTCTCCAGCGACACCTCGTAGTCGATCGGCTTGGTGTAGTCGAACACCGTCGGCATGATTGTGAGGAACGTCACCTTGGTGTTAGGCCCATAGTTCTGATGGACCAGCGTCCCCCCGGTGACGACCACGCCCTGCTTCTTGGTCTCCAAAACGTCCGGCACCTCAAGATTGGTATTGGCCTTAACGCCCTCCACGATCTTGTAAGTGGCGGGCTTCTTGATGCCCTTTTCAATATCCTTGTCGATCTCCGCCTTCGTCCGCCGACGGCTCAACTTGGCGTCCTTGGCCCACTTCTCGACGTGGACCCGATTGCTCTTCTTGGGGGGCGGCTCCTTCTTGGGAGGCGTTTTAGGGGCCGCCTTCTGGGCCGCCGCCATCGCCGCCAGGACAAAAAGGAGAGTGGCCAGAGCGGCCACCCACGGGAGCGAAAGCCGTTTCGCATGATGTTTCATTTCGATTCCTTCTCCGGTTGTTTCTTAGCGTCGGCAAACGCCGATACCGGCCACATTCTCGCATGGCCCTCTCTTTCAGAGTGTGCTCTTTATCACAAAGAATCTCTTTTCCTCAATCGTGGAAAACAGAATCGCCCAGCGGCGCTATAGTTGTACTTGCCGAGAACGCGGAGCGCAAGATCAAGGTCGGACAAGATAAGCCCCAAAACGGCTAACTTGGGATAACTTAAGGTGTTTTGAGCCTGAACCGCCCCTCAAATCCTCATTCCCGGGGTTCTTATCCATCCACCTCCGAAACGGCGACCCTGGCGAAGCTGCTTCTCCAAGCGTTCAAGCTCCGGTTTCCGACAGCGTGTACACCTCGACCGGGTCGGCGAAGCCTTTGAATGTGGCCCGCTCCAGGAAGATCGCTCCAAACGGCCCGCCGGCGCGCCTGGCCATCTCCGGGCCGATGCACACCCGTACTTTGGCCTGCCCACAGTGGCTTTGCAGCCTGGCCGCCAGGTGGATCGGTGCGCCGAACCAACTCCACTCCTCGTGTCCCTTCTCTGCCACCAGATCGCCCGTTATCTCGCCGACTTCGATCCCAATGGTCAGGTCCGCGTCGCGGTTGAACTTCGCTTTGGTCGCGGCATCCAACTGCTCGATGGTCCTCCGAAAGGCGACGACCGTCTCCAGACATTGGCGGAGGTGGGCGTCACGCCCCCCGCGCCCGGAGGGAAACCACATCGCCATGGCCCCATCGCCCATCGTCCGCTCTACCGATCCGCCATGACTCCGAATCGCCTTCACCAGAGCCTCCAAAACCTGGCGCAGCATGGCGCCTACCTCGCTCAGTTCCATATCGGAGATGGCGGCGGTAGAACCCTTCAGGTCCACAAACATGATCGCCGCCTCCACCGCGCGACCCGGCTTGCGCCCATGAGCCGGATCGAATCGTTTGGCCTTGATCCCGTAGAGTGTGGAGAGGGAGATGGCGGAGAAGATCGCGGAAAGGAACGGAGCCAAGGTTTCGAGCCGGAGGCTCGCATAGTCCAGCACATAGATCGGCGCCAGCGCCGCCAATGCGCCCGCTCCGGCAACGCCCAACAAGAAGAGCAGGGGGCGTAAACTGGCGGCCAACAGCCCCGCCATCAGCCCCAGCGCCCATCCCCACAGCCCATTGGCGAGAATGCTAGTCGGCGCGGCTTGGAACTCGGCGGGACTGATGAGTGAGTTTACAAATTGGGCCACCACCTGGTGCCCCATCTGAACTCCCAGCGATTCGGTAGCGAAGTCGTCCTTGTCAGCCACCTCGGACCCCACCACCACGATCTTGCCTCGAAACCGCTGGGGATCACCGTGGATGGCATCGGCGTATTCGATAGTGGGAAAAGGCTTGGGCCGGCTGGTCCAGCGGGACCGGTACTCAAAGTCCAACCCCACGGGCCAGCGGAAACCGGGTGCAATGTAGGCGTCACCCGCCTCACTCAGCTCCAAGGCGTCCCCATTCATACCCCGACTTGCCAATGCCGCCAAGACCGCGACGTGAGGGTAGTGCCTTCTCACATTCGGGTCAAAGTACCGCACATAGAGCCCACGTATCATCTGGTCGGGGTTATAGGGGGTAAGCGACCCAGACATGACATGGGGGAAGGGCGCGGGAGGTCTGATGAAGTTACCCTTCATCTCCACCGTGGGTTGCTCGCCTTGGATGATGACTTGGTCGGCTTCGTGCATATGGCCAAGGACCACCACGGTCGGGGCGGCTTCCTCGATGGCAACCTTCACAAGCCTGTTCTCCTCCTCAACCAATTGGTCGCTAAAGTTGTAGTCCATTACCACAACCTTGGCTCCCCCTTTGGCCAGGGTTCGGATCAGGTCGGCATGGAATCGGCGCGGTACCGGGGCCCCCGCCTCCATGTCCTCCAACCCCAGATTCGCCAGGGTCTTTCTCGTCTGGCTGACCACCATGATGTCGGGGGAGGCAGGGATCCCTTGGTTGGGGCTGATCCGCAGTTCCACGTGTCCCAGCCAGTCGACCTTGTTGACTAGCAGCAGGGCCAAGCAAGAAGTCGCCAGGCCGACGATGATCGCCAGGCCCAGCTTCTTCAGTCTTTTCCTTGCAATTGCATTCATAGGAGTGAGGATGTGAATCATATCCTATCGCCGCAACCCTTGTAGCCTGAACCTTGCGGTCCAGGCTACCGGTGGTGCTATCGAATGGCTACTTTGCCCTCCACCTTGGCTTTACCGGCGGTCTGGATCGAAAGTCGGAATCGCTTCATGGACTGGGCGGTTTCCAGAGCGGCGGCCAGATCGTCCAGGTCGCTGGGCTTGAATTCAACCGTTGCGAACAGGATGCCCCCTCGAAAGTTGGTGCGAACGGCCGACTTAACTCCCGGCATCGTCTTGATCGCGTTGATGAATTCGGTTGCGCTGCCCAGGCTGGGCCAGCCGCCGATCTCGATCTCAGTCTTTACCAGACCCGAATTCGCCGCGATCCCCTTCTTAGAAACCTGGTCTGCCATCATCCCGATGAACTTGCCCGACATCTGCTTGGCCGCATTCTGCAGGGCGTTCTTGCCTGCCAGGATTTCGCTCATGTCTCGACCGGGAGCATGGTGGCCTTCCGCCGCCAGGATTTCGCCGGTGTCCATTCGGATGGCGCGGATTTCGACTCGCGCTCGGCTGAAGATGGAGGACAAGTCTCGATCCTGCTGGTTGTTCCGCTCGGCCAAACCCTCGCCGACGATCAGGATATCCGCACCAAACATGGTTCGCAGCTCTTCTAACTTGGCTCCATTGGTTTCGCCGCGCAGCATCGCCATCACCTCGCGGTCGCCCCGCAGCTCTTTGGCTCGCTGATCGTCGACCACCTTCACTCCCGCGTTCAGCAACTGCTTGATGATCTCGGTCTCGGCAGCGGGATCGGGTACGTTTGGGCGCAGAAAGATCGTCTCGGGGATCACAACCACGGCGCTCAGTCCCTTCAGCGCACCCATGTTGGCGGAGGGTTGAAAAGCGCTGACAGATCCGCTTTCCGTCTCTCCCGCGGCGGTCACATTCAGCTTCCACTTGCGCTCCGCTCCCTCCCATTTCTTGGCGAAGTCGATCGCCAATTCTCGGATCGCCTTTCGGGTGGCTTTGCCAAACTGGCTGTCCTGCCACTCGTTGCTGTCGAAGTTAGCGCCCTGCAGGAATCTGGGCAGGTTGAAGCCTCCTCCCAGTCGCAAGCCGCCGCTCTTCTCGCTACCGGCTCCCGTTGCCGCCGCCAGGATCAAACCCGTTCGTGCATCGATGATTCGAGCGTCGATCTTCACTCTGGCTTCATCGTTGCCCACCCTTATTGGCCCGATGCTACCGCCCGATTTCTTCATCCCGAACTCGGTGATTCGCCCAACCACCATCCATTCGGCACCCAGTTTCTGGCCCAGCATAGGGGCTGAGTTCTGATCCAAGATGCCGGTCATCCCCATTTCGCCCTCCAGCTCCATCTTCTTGAACTGCGATCTCTCCAGGGCGTTTGCTCCCAGATTCACCAACTCGGTGGTCAGCATATCGGCGGCATGGTCGCCCAATGCGCCCTTCCCGGCGGTCCCATAGGCCGTACTGGGATCGAGTGAAGCCACCGCCACCCGCCGGGTCGAGTTGATCGTCACGTCGTTACCGAAGGCGGCGCTGAAAGCGGTAGCCAAAGCTAGGACAACCATGGCTCGGTAAGTATTGAATCGGTTCTTGATCGCGTAAGTTTGCATTTCATCCTCCACGCCCTTTGTTTGCGGGCATGGAGAGATGATAGGTTGTCTTCAGAGCTTGAATATGTGATTTCTATCACATATAGAGTATGATATTCATCACTTGCCTTTTTTTGGTTTCACTACGATGAAGTCGTTATCGAGGTTCTCGCTTCTCGCATCCGGCCGTTGTGCGCCGTTGGTGCGTTCAGTCACCCGCTTGGCCACGTAGTTTGCCAAGAGGGATACGCTCACCTCCTGGCTGCCGCCAGGAGCCTTGCCTTGTAGAGCCTCCAGCAGGGCGTCGGTAAAGATACCGTTGCCGCTGGCCTCGATCGCATACTGGTGGCCTGCGCTCGCCGACACCACAACGGCTCCCGTACCCCGCCGGAAGTCGGCAAAGAGGGACTTCATCACCTCCAAGGTGGTGACGCTGGCTGGATTGGCAATCGCCGAAAAATTCCCCCGGTTCAGCACAACCCCGTTTTCTTTCAACTGTGCAGGCTGTCGCTCAAACGCCTTCGACTCCTCATCGTCGATTTCTCCGGCATGACAGGTGTCCAGGAGGAGCAACTTCTGGCGGCAGGGAATACCGTCGACAAGAGATTCAAGCTCCGGGTAAGCCAATCCCGCAGACTCAGGAGCGCTGAAGTCGACGTCATGGGTGCCAAAGAAATACTCCATATTCTTCTCCCCGCCCCTCAAGCCGTGCCCAGCAAAGAAGACGATGACCACATCGTCGACCTTGGCCTCCTTGAGGAAATCCTTGGTCTGGAGAATAGCGGGCTTCAGCGCCTCCTCTGACCGAAGAAGCTTCACATTGACTTTTCCGTACATGGTTCCGGCCTGTCCGCTGAGGTTCTTCGCCAAGTCCTCGGCGTCTTTTTGGGCATAAGCCAGGTTGTTTGAAGCCTGCTTGTAGCGAGAAACGCCTACCGCAACCAAGTACAGGTCGGGCTTCCGGGCCGGGGCCGTGCAGAACACGTCGTATTGCACCGGGCTTGACCCGGCGCCTTGCGAGTTCAGGGCAGTGATGCGGATGCGGTTCCTTCCAGGCGCCAGCTCCAGATCGACCTTCGACTTCACAAGCCGCAATTCCTGCCCATCGAAGTCCAACCCGCCTCCTTTGTGGATCGGCACCCCGTTTACTTCTACACGAACGTTATTGATAAACGCTCGCTGATCGGAGCAAGTGAGCTCAAACGAAAGGCTTCGCTGATCCGTCTGAGGTGGGAATGACGCCTTATCAACCTTAACCTCGGGAATGTTAAAGTCCGAGGCCAGCATCTGCTCCTTGAACTTCATCTTGTCAAGACGCATCTCGTAGGCGCGGAGGTAAGCCTCGATAATCTCTGGCTTGGCCAGACCAAGGGTTTCCAAAACCCTGTCCGGACGGTTCAAGCGCAGGTCGAACTGCTCGAAAGGATAGGTGCTGGCCCCGAATCGGAATAGGGCATACCTTCCAACGCCAGGGGTGCCCATGTAGTAACGATCTCTCGACTGGCAAATCACTTGGCCATTGCCAACCACTTTGTAACGCACCAACTCTTGCTGATCCTTTACTCGCCACACGCAGACGTCGCCCTCATTCGTACCAACGTAAAGAAGGCCTCCATCGGGAGAGAAGGATAGGCTGGTGACGCGCCCGCTTGGTATCTTGACTTTCTTGGCGTCCCGTGGAGCGCGTCGGCTCCCCACCCAAACCTCGCCCCAGGATGCCAGGGCAAAGTTGTATCCCATCCTCGAAGTCGCAAAGGACTCTGGATCACGGATCAGGCTGTCCAGTTGAAGCCGGAACTGCGGCTCGAGAACCCCAAAGTGGCAGTAGACCAGTTGACTATGAACATTGTCTTCGACTCTCACGGGAACCAGCGAGTAAAACCCTTTGCTGTCGCCGTCGAATCCCAGGAATTGAACTCCCTTGGTATCGCGATCCTCCTCCTTGAGGTCGGGGGTGAGGGTCCACGAGTGGTGCGCGGCGCCATTTTTGGCGATTTTCTGAACGAAGGTGACGCTCTCCTTCTCACCACCCTCCGGAGTGATTGAAATCACGCTCTCGCCATTGGGGGCAACCTTGTGGTGCCGGGGCTCCCAGGGAATCTGGGATAACGTCGGCTTCCAGTTGCCGCCCTCTCCAAACGAAACTTTGTAGTCGGTGTGGCTACGGTTGGGAGTTTTGGAGCCGCATAGAAGTAGTTCGTTTGCGTTTCCAAAGCCAATAATGGTTGGGAGATTCGTGAACTCCCGACTCCAATCGAGCCCCAGACGATAGTTGTGGACGATAAGCGTGGCGGCTTGTCCTTTCGATGCGCTCGAATCGAGGTAGGCCAATAGCTCGCCGGAGGGGCTGAGCCAGGTCTGCCCATGTTTCGAGGCAAGCGTAGCCAAGTCAGAGGTGACCTCTCTGATTTCGCCACCTGGGTTTAGATTGACTTCAAAACCGCCCGCCAGTATCCGAGCGTGCCCATCGTTGGCGAAGCAGATTTTCTGAATCTCATACGTTCGATAACTGGTCTCGAGAATGGACTGGAAGGAAGGATAGGAGTAGACGTTAAACGAGCCGCCGCCCACGGCCACGGCGATCTTTTGGCGCTCATCGATGGCAAATGCCGTCACGCCCGATCTGACTTTCCTCACGAGCCTCTTGGAGGCCACGTCGTACACGCAAAGTCCATCTTCGGAATTGACGACCAACTCGCTGCCGGTTTGATTAACAAACAAGCTTGTCGGGCGATGAGGCATTGGGATGCGCGCCGCAGGCTTGGTTCCGGCTAGGTCCTCGACGAGAACGACCCTTTCCTCCAGCCAATAGGCCATCGTTTTTTCGTCGGCAGAGAACGCGGTGGCGTACGCCTTCCCCATCTCCTTCACGAGTTTCGTGTTAAGGTTTACGAGGAAGCTTTTCTCATGATTGATCGCCAGGTAGCCGCACTTGGGGCTAAAGGCAAAGATGGATCCGATGTCGTCGGGATTGAAGTTTCGACTCGTGGTGTCTGGCCTTGCCGATACGTTGGCAATCAGCTGCCCCGTGATAATATCGACGACTTCAAACCTGTTGAAGCCATGCACAACGGTTGAGCCATCCGGCGAAATGGAATAGTGACCCTCTCCCTTCGCCGGAGACCTTACGGTGCGCCCTTTATCGATATCATGCCAATTCTCCTGAGGGTTAAATCGCTCGTAGAGTTGGTTGGAGAGAGGATGAAAGGAGTATTCGGTTCCAGGAAGGTTTCGTGTCACCAAACCTGTCGCCATGTCGATGAGCTGCGTGGTGCCACGTCCCGATATAAGGGCATGTTTGCCGTCCCGGGAGATCTCCACCCACTTTGCTTCAGCACCAGAGTGCGACTCAACCCTCACGTCGCCTTCCCGAGGGCTAGTATCTGCCGTACCGGGATCCGGGGCATCGTTCGGCAGGCCGATCTTGATCGTCGATCCTACAATGGAAAAAGTCCGCCGGGGCCGGGCGCTTCCATGTAGGAAGGCGAGAACCTGCCGAGCAGGCTTTCGGACGAAGTTGAGCTCGATGGAGCCTTGCGGGACAGAGACGATCTCCTTGATCTCAAGCCGGGCCTGTTTACAAACTTCCCGAATGGCATTCATGATCGAGTCGGTGCCTTTCAACGTGATCAACGCATCCTTCTCTACATAGACTTTGCCTTGAATCTCACGCCAGGCCAACGGAGGGTCGGCCGCTTCTGCGCACCGTTCGAGGGCCATAGGCAGGGGGTCGTCCTTGAAGGAGGCAACGATCTTTCCAAAGACTTCGCCCGCATTCCAAATCAGCGGAACGTCGGCCGCTTTGCAGAGACCTTCGAACGTCTGTCGGACGGGAAGGCTATCTGCCTCGAAGGTAACTCTTTTGTTGTTCAGACTTGAATCTTGGTTTGCAAAGTGAAGAACAGTAAATGCTAAAATTGTAATCATGGTCTTGTTGACACTTCCTGTATTATACTGACAGGTAGTTTGCCACGGCAAGTTTTTCTATGTATGTGATGTAAATCACAGTCTGCGATATTTTCTTAGTTTAGTATGAGTGTCAGGATGCGCGATTATCTGCTTGCAGCTTTCTTTCTGGTCGGGGCGGTGGCATTGGGCCACATGGCTCGACAGACCCGGATGGTGATGGATATCGAGCATCAGATGCTTTCCCGACTCAGCCGCGCCGTCGACGAGTCTGACTTCGGCCGTGAAACGATCGTGATTGGTTTGGAGCGGGATTCTTGGTTTGGCGAAAACCCCGCCGAACCTCTGGCTCGCGACTATCTGGCAGCCGTTTTGGATGCCATCGATAAAAACTCAAAGCCGCGCGCCATCGGGATCGATGTACTACTCGACCTCCCGCTGGAAGAGGAGCGAGCAAACGAGGATACAGCCCTTGCCAAAAGCCTCCAACAGGCAAGGACGCCCATTGTGCTCGCTATCGAATCCGAGGTTGGCCATATTGCGCCCAAGTTCAAAGGAAACCCCTCGGTAGGACACATTAAGGTGGAGAAGGCGAGCAATGGCGCAGTGGGAAGCGTCGCCCATCCCGTCGAGAAGTCGTTCAGCGAAAAACTGCGCCAAGTAGGAGGTTTCCAAGAAAGAAACAGCCTGCCCCAAATCTTGTTTCCCAAGAGTCAAACGATCGCCGCCATCCCCGCCAACGAGATCCTCGGGTACCAGGCAACGGGTCACGCCGAGGAAATAGCCCATCTGCTGAACGGCAAGATCGTCCTGCTCGGTTCAATGGCTCGTGAGAAAGGCGATTACCACCCGGCGCCAACCAAAGCGTACGGGGAACCCGAGATAGCGGGCGTACTGGTGCAGGCTCACGCGGTCGCAAGCGGCCTGGGGGGCAGTCCGACCTACTTGGTGTGGCTTAATGTTCTGCTCTCCGCCCTTGCCGCTGGCATCGCGATCGGTCTGACCTACTCCTTCTCCGGCTGGAAGTTGTCGGTAGGGATTGCTTGCTCCCTGATCTTCTTTGGTGCGGCTTCCATCGCTTTTGCCCTTGGGAATCTCATCGTGAATCCTGTTCCTGCGTTGATCGCGGGATCGGTAGGAAGCGCCGCCTGGACTCATATCCGCAGGCAACGACTGGAAGCGGGTTATCGGTCGTTGGTTGGCGAGAGGGTCCATCGATCGTTGCGGGAAGTTGCCCAGTTGGAGCGACTTGCACCTTCGGAGCAGGTGGTCGCCATTCTATTCGCCGACCTGGTCGGATTTGGCAAGTTCAGCAAAGATCGAAAACCGAACGAGGTTCTGCAGGCCGTGAACTGCACCCTTGGTCCTTTTGCAGATATGGTTGTCGCCCATGGCGGGGTCGTCGACCGATTTACCGGGGACGGCATCCTGGCCATCTTTGGCGCGGAGTTCCCTGGACGCGAAGCCCTGCCGCCTAAGATGTCTGCCTTGAACGCCGTGCGCTGCGGCCTCCAGATGATCCGTCATGTCGGCGCCGTCTCTGAATTGGAAGTAGGGATCGGCATCCATATCGGGCCGGTATCTTCTGGGCTGATGGGGGGCAAGAGTTTTCGCCAGTTTGTGGTAATGGGCGAAACGGTGAACGATGCGGCCCGAATTGAGGCGATCAGCCACCGCCCTGAAGTCCAGCCCTTAACCCATCGACTTTTGGTTTCGGAGAGCGTTGCTCGTTTGATCGAGCCTGAGTTTCAACTACAGAGAAAGGAATACAGTCCTCTCAAAGAATTCAACGATCCTATTTTTGAAATTAAGGAAGGTGAAAGTCCATGATCTTCGTCAATCTAGTCGCCCTTTGCAGCCTCGGGCTCAGCTTTGGGCAACCCTCGGCGCCCAAGCGGTATGGCATGGTCGTTCAGTTGACAGGCAATGTTCAGAGAAAGCAGGGCGAGAACTCCTCGGAGTTGAAACCCTACTTCCCGGTTTTTGTGAACGACACTCTGATCTTATCTCCCAGATCGATCGTCGGCATTCGCAAGGAAGACGGCAAACTCGACATCCTGGATCACAAAAAGGTAGGCAGCAAGGTTATCCTCGTTCCGAAACCCGTTTCCAAATCCGTTGTTTCGCGCCTTGAGGCCGTCGTTGGCAACGATGGCGTCGGCAATTACTCTCGAATCGTCAAAACCGCCGTCCGACCGGGACCTACCAAGCCCCAGCCTTGGATTGGCACCTGGCCGGTTGAAGATGTGATGGCGGTTCCCACGTACTTCGAGTGGGTAGGCGGCGCTGCGCCAGATACCACGCTGGTAATCGTCGACGTTAAGGCAGAGGGCGCGATTCGATTTGAGAAGCCGGTTCCAGAAAACTCAACTCAGATTCAAGTTTCTGAGATCGAGTTTACGATGCAGTCTGGTAGGAGGTACGCATGGCGGCTTGAGGCCAAGTCGGGCGCATTCTCGGAGCGGCGCGGGTTCGTTGTCCTCGACAAAGTTCAGCGGGCCAGGGTCGAGGCACGACTTTCGGAAGTGAAGGCGCTGTTGCCCGATGCCGATGATATTGAGTTGGGCCTGGCCCAAGCGCAAGTTCTTCAGAACGCAAATCTCTTTGCGGACTCGATCATTCTCCTGAATCGGATTGAGAAGCAATCCAAAACTCCGCTGATCGCTTTACTGAGAAACGCGGCTTGGAACGGACTGCGGATCGCGTTTGAAGGGTCTCACAAGAATCTGTCCCAAGAAGACCTGATTCGCGCATGGGGCGGATAAAAGGTCTGCTTTCGCTACAGTAGCCCGGGCCTTCCCGCTCGGGCTGCCATGCCGCAGGGTGTATCTTGTCGGGGCCGATCCGCCGGGGTTCTACCGGATAGCCACCCAAGCTTCGACCTTGACCCTTCCTGCCGTCTTGATGGAGAGCCGGAACCGTTTCATCGCCGGCGCCGTCATGAGGACGACCGCCAAGTCGCTTACATCGCCGGGATTAAACTCCACCATCGCCGACAGACTGCCGCCTTGATAGCCGGTGCGGACTGCCGACCGGATTCCAGGTAGCGTTTGGACGACGTTCAAAAAGTTCAGAGCGATCCCCAGGCTGGGCCAGCCGCAAATCTCTACCTCGGTCTTTACTAGGGGGATAGGCATCCTAGCCATCAGTTTCACATCGGCCAGAACCCAAAAATAAGATAAAAATCGGATAAGATAAGCCTCCCAGGGGATAGGTTAGGCAAAGTTAAGGGTTTGAAGCCTCCTAGAAGTCAAAGTAGCCGATGTTCTCCTTCGTGAAAGTGATGGTTCCTCCAAGCATCACGTTGTCGCCCACGACCTTCTTCTCACCCAGCCGTCCCGCCTTCAAGTTGCCCGCTCCTGCCTTCAGTGTTCCGTCGGCAAGGGCACGGGCGGTTTGGATGGTGAGGTAGCCCAGGTCCACGGTGTTCCAGAGAATCACCGACTTGACGACGCCGTCGTTCACATAGGTACGCATATCGTTGGGAGTCGAGAGCCCAGTCACGAAAACCTTGTCGGTCTTGCCTGCCTGCTTGATCGCCTCCGCCGCGCCGGGGAATGCGACGGAGCTGATGGCGAAGATGCCCTTTAGGTTTGGATAGGCTTTCATCAGATCTTGGCTCACGGAGAACGCCAGCTTCTGGTCTTCATTGGAGGGCTTCACCTCGACCAGCTTGAGTCCGGGGTACTTCTCCAGCCGGGTCTTCATGTGCTTCATCCACTCGTTTTGGTTGGCGGCGGTGAGGGCAGCGGTGACGATGGCGACTTCGCCCTCGGCCTGATCTCCGCCCAGGTCCTTCGCCATTGCATCGACCAGCGAGAACCCAATCTCCTCCGGCGTGGCCTGATTCACCAGGAATTCGCGGGCGTCCGATTCGGCGTCGGCATCCCAGGTGATGACTTTGACTCCAGCGTCGCGGGCTCGTTTCATGGCGGGGCCGAGGACGGCGGGGTCGTTGGGGGAGACGGCTATGACATCTACACCTTGCGCAATCCACTGGTCGATCATCTTGGCGGCTTCTCCGGGGTCGCCGCTGGTTGGGCCGTCGTAGATGAGTTCGACGTTCAGCTCTTTAGCCGCTTCCATCGCTCCTTCCGAGCAACTGGTGAAGTAGGGCACGCCCTTCTTCTTGGGAAGCATGGCGACCGTGATCCGCTTGGAGGTCTCTCCAGACCCAGACGCAGCGCCACCATCCGTACTTCCCCCCGAGCATCCCAAAACCAAACCGACGACGAGCGACAGGCCAACCCACTTTGCTTTCATCTCTTTGCGTATTCTGCGCGATTTTCTCCAGGCGCTGGGTGTTTGGCTTTGGGTGGGGAAGGGCTGTGAAACAATGGGCTTTTTCTCTCACCGCTAAGAGACCAAGAAACAAAGAACGCAAAGATCGTCGGCAGACCCTTCGTGTTCCTTTGCGTCCTTGGCTCCTTGGCGGTCAAGAACTGTTCTGAAAATCTAGTAAACGGCGGCAAGATGCATCCGCCGCCTACAGAGGTTTGGCTTTCACAGACAGACGTTCGATCAGCAACGCCCCAATGAGCAAAGCGCCGATGACGATGAGGTTCAGCTCGTTCTGTCGCCAGTGCCAACTGACGAACTGCCGGGTCTCGTGGATCAGGAGCAGGCCCAGGATCACCCCCATGACCTTGCCCTTGCCACCGTCGATACTGGCTCCGCCCAAGACCACGGCGGTGATCGCTTCCAACTCCAAGCCCATGCCGAGGTCGGCTTTGGCGGTGTTGTTCCGGGCAACCAGCAACACCGCCGCGACGCCGCAGACCAGGCCGCAGAAGCCGTAGAGAGCCATCTTCACCTTCGCCACCGGAATCCCCGAGAACCGCGCCACATTCTCCTCCGTCCCCATCGCCACGACCCACCGCCCAAGCCTCGCCTTTGCCAAAACAAACCACACTCCCAAAGCCACCGCCAGAAAGACAAGGGCAGGATAGGGAACGCCAAGCAGCTTCCCTTGGGAGATCGCCTGGAACGACTCGGGGTAGCCCGAAATTGGCCTCGCCAAGCTGATCCCCTCGGCAATCCCCCGAAACGCCGCCATCGTGGCCAGGGTGACGATCAGCGGGTGGACGCGGAGGCGGGCCACAAACCACCCATTGGCAAACCCCAGCAACCCGCCTACCCCGAGTGCCAGAAAGCCCGCCAAGAAGGGGGATATTCCTCTTTCAAACAGCAACCCAAGCACGACTGCGCACAAAGCCACCATCGCTCCCACCGACAGGTCGATGCCGCCGATCATGATGATCAGCAGCATCGGGATCGCGATCAGGGCGAGTTCCCAAAGGTGTGCTGCTAGTAGCAGTTGGGAGTGCACGGTGACGAATCGCGGCTCCAGCACCCGGGCGGCAACCATCAAGGCCAAGAGGAGCCCGACCAGCACGGCCTCCCGAGATCGGAGGAAGGCCACTATCGCTTCCTCCGGCTCAGATGGTCGCCCAAAACCGCCAGCAAGATCAGCCCACCCTGGATCGCCTTCTCCCAATAGGCCGCCGAGGGGCCAAGCTTCAAGAAGATCAGAACAGTGGAGACGATCCCCAGCAGTGTGGCTCCCAAAATGGTCCCCGGCACTCCGCCGCGCCCGCCCCGGATCGAGGTTCCGCCCACGATGACCGCCGCAATCGCCGCCAGTTCGAATCCCGAGCCAAATCCCGACTCGATCACCTGCAACTGAGTCGCGCTGAACAAAGTCGCGACCGCGCAGGCAAGCCCCGTCAGAACAAAAACCAGCAAGCGAACCTTTGCCGCCTTCACCCCTACTAGCGCCGCCGCATGCGGGTTGCTGCCCAGGGCGAAGATTCTCATCCCCAGGCGAGTCCGCCGCGAAATCCAAATTCCAGCAACCGCCGCCAGGATCGCGACCAAGATCACCCAGCCTCCCGCCCCCAAAGTCCGTAGCGACAGAGGCACATTCTCAATCCACTTCCCACCCATCGCGAGTTCGGTCAGGCCCTTGAACAAGGTCAGAGTGCCAAGGGTCACGATGATCGAAGGAAGCCTCGCGTAGGCTGACAAGACGCCATTCAAAAGTCCGCCCAAGGCCCCGACCCCCAGGCAGGCCGCCACGGCAACGGGAACCGGCAATCCCATTCGATCCGGCGAGACCGCGATCCCCAGCGTCGCCGCGCACAGGCCCATGAGCGAACCGACCGAGATGTCGATCTCCCTCGCCAGGATCACCAGCGTCATCATCGACCCCACGATCACGGCGGGCGACACCTTCACCAGCATATCGCGGAGGTTTTCCAGGCTGAGGAAACTGGGGTTGACGAGCGTGGCCAGGACCATCAGCGCTAGAAGCAGGCCCGCCACCGCAAACTCCCTCCGAATCCCCGTTGAAGCCGTCGCGACTGTCGCCTCATCTGACTCCCGAGGCAGAGCCAATTCGAGAATCTTCTCCTGAGTCGCCTCGGTTCCCGCCAGTTCGCCTGCCAACCGCCCCTGCCGCATCACCAGAATCCGGTCTCCCAAGGCCAGAACTTCGTTCATCTCGGAGGAGATCACCAGGACCGCCACCCCCTCTTCCGCCAGTTTCCCGATCAGCCGATGGATTTGGTCCTTCGCCCCCACGTCCACGCCGCGTGTCGGTTCGTCGAGAATCAAGACCTTGGGTTGGGTTGCGAGCCACTTTCCGAGGAGCACCTTCTGCTGGTTGCCGCCCGAGAGCGAGGCGACGGCGGCGAGGTCGGAGGCGGTTTTGATCGAGAGCCGTTCTACCAGGTCGCTCGCCGATTTGGCCTCGGCTTGGCGGTCGATCAGGGCGGTTTGGGAGGGGGTTGCCGCCATCGCCAGGTTTTCGCGAACGCTCAAAGGAAGGTGCAAGCCCTCGTGCTGCCGATCCTCGGGCAATAGGGCGACGCCTTGGCGGATGGGCTCCCGCCAAGGAGTGCCGTCGATCAGGATTTCGCCCGATTGCCGGGAGTCGAGTCCGAAGATCGCCCGCGCCGCTTCTGACCGCCCCGCTCCCACCAAGCCCGCCATTGCTACGACCTCTCCGGCGCACACCAAGAAAGAAACATCCCGAACCGGCCCCGAACGGAGATTGCGCACCTCCAACCGCACAGGCCCAGGCTTGTTGGCCGCCCGCTTCTCGAACTCCACCGCCCGTCCCACCATCAACTGGATCAGGTCTTGGGGGCTGGTCTCCGTCACCGGCTTGACCGCGACCAGCGACCCATCCCGCAACACCGCCACCCGGTCCGCCAACTGGAAAATCTCATCCATCCGGTGGCTGACATAGACGATCGCCACCGCCTCCGCCCTCAGTTTGCGAATCACGGCAAAGAGGGAGTCGGTTTCACGGGCGGAGAGGGAGGAAGTGGGCTCGTCGAGGATCAGAACCCGGCAGTCGCGGGAAACGGCTCGGGCGATGGCGATCATTTGGCGCTGGGCCACGCTCCTCTGCTCCAAGGGAACCTCGGGATCAAAGGACTCGCCGACTGTGGCCAAAGACTCCACCGTCCGCCGCCGCATCTCCGCCCGGTCCAGCCACCCGTTGCCGGGCTCGTGCATCATCTGGTGGTTCTCGGTCGCGGTCAGATGGAGGAACGCCGCCGACTCCTGGTGGACAATGGCGATTCCCGCTTCCTCGGCGGCGGCCACCGACCCAAGGGGAAGCTCCCGGCCATCTACTGAAATCGATCCCGAATCGGGCGCGACGGTCCCCGAGAGAATCTTGTTCAGCGTGGATTTCCCCGCTCCATTCTCCCCGCAAACCGCCAAAACCTCGCCCGCACGAATCTCCAAATCCAACGGGCGGAGCGCCTGAACTCCGCCGTAAGACTTGGCAATTCCGCACAGTTGGACGAGAGTCATTTACGGCTTGGCCAAGTCGCCCGTGATGATGTACTCCCCAGAGCCCAGGGTGAAAGTGGTCGACCGCCCAGAGGTTTCGCTTTCGGTAGTCGCTCTGCCTGTCACGTCGATCCTCGCATTAGTAGCCGGAACAACTACGGTAGCCTTCACGTTTGGCGGCACCACAACCTTCATCTGGAGTTTGCCGTTGACGACCTCCCACTCCGACACAATCTTTCCTCGCACAGATTCATAGCTCGACCTCAACCACTTCAAGTTGGGATCGATCTGGGGGGCAATCCGTACTGTCTTGAATCCGGGGTCCAGGTTTTGAATCCCTGCCGGCTGGTCGAACATCCAACCTACAACCGCGCCAAACGCATAGTGCGAGAACGAATTCATTCCGGGGTCCTGGAAGCCCTTCTCGGGAGTCCACCCGTCCCATCGCTCCCAGATACTGGTTGCGCCGTTGACGATGGTGAATCCCCAACTCGGGAACGTCTTGTTGTGAAGCAAGCGGAAAGCCACGTCGTTCCGCCCGATCTTGCTCAGAACGTGCATGATGTCCCGCGTTCCCACAAACCCGGTGGACAGGTGCCAACCCCGCTTCTCGATGTCGGCCACCAGAAGGTTCGCCGCTTTCTGTCGCAAGTCCTCGGGCAAGAGATCGAAGACGAGGGCGAGGATGTAGGCGCATTGGGTGTTGCCGGCCACCACGCCATCCGCCGCCACATAGTTCTTGATAAAGGCCTCGCGAACCCGCGCATAGAGCGAATCGTAGTGCTTCGCCTCATCCAGCTTGCCAAGCTCCCGCGCCGCATTGGCCACGATCCGGGTCGATCCGGCGAAGTACGCCATGTAGATGACCTGGGGCGGGGTGGGGGCGTTGATGCTCAGCCAGTCGCCGAAGCAGTGGAACTGGGCGGGAGGCAGAAGCTCGGGGGTGGACCGCTTCACGCAGAACTCGATGAACTTCTTCATCTGCGGATAGTGGCGGGCCAATAGCTCCTTGTCCCCATAGACGTTGTAAATCTCCCAGGGACAGATCACCCCCGCATCCGCCCAGGCCGGACCGCCATCGCCTTCCGCCACCTTCAGCGGCGCAACCATCGGGTACTGCCCATCGGCGCGCTGGGCGTCGTCCAGCGAAATCAGCCACTTGGTGAAAAAGGGCTGAACGTCGGCGAACATGGCGGCGGTGCGCACATAGGCTTGGGCATCCCCGGTCCAGCCGAGCCGCTCATCCCGCTGGGGACAGTCGGTGGGCACGTCGATGAAGTTCATCTTCTGGGTCCACCAGGCGTTGCTCACCAGCTTGTTGAGCATTGCGTCGCTGGTTTCGATCTTGCCGGTATCCGGAGTCTCGCTACTGACCGCCACCCCCACGACCTCATCCGACGTCGGCTTGCGCCCCAGCCCCGAGACCTCGATGTATTGGAATCCGTGGAAAGTGAATCGCGGCTCCCAAGCCTCCACCCCACTGCCTTTGAAGGTGTAGGTGTCGATGGTGCGGGCGCCGCGCAGGTTCGTCACATAGATCGTTCCGTCGGGGTTCAGCCGCTCCGCAAACCGCAAAGTCAGTCGCTGTCCGCGCTTGCCCGTCAGCTTGATCCGGGCATGTCCCGCGATGTTTTGTCCCAGGTCGAGCACATAAACATCGTCTCCGGTCTGCTTGATGGTCTTGGCTTTGAGGGTGGCAAAGGGACGGACCGGTTGGCCGTTGAACGGCTCGATCTTCGGGCTCACCTCGGCCCCCGTCACTACCGGAAGCCAGTCTTCGCCCTTGTAGCCCGGCCTGTCCCAACCCGTCTTCTCCAGCCGCGCATCGTACCGTTCGCCCATTAGGAAGTCGGACTCTAGGATCGGCCCGGTGGAGGCTCGCCAGGTTGGGTCTGAGGCGATAGTGGTCTTGGTCCCGTCGGTGTACTCCACTTCCAGTTGGATCGCGGCCCGAATCTTGGCCCCGTAGTGGTGCCGCCGCCCTCCGTAGCCCACATAGCCCGCATACCAGCCATCCCCCAAGAGCGCCCCGATGGCGTTGTTCCCCCGGCGCAGGTTCTTGGTCACATCGTATCCGCGCACATGGACCCGCTTGGCGTAGTCGGTCCAGCCAGGGGTGAAGAACTCATCGCTCACCGCTTTGCCGTTGAGCCTCAAATCCAGGAGACCCAGCGCGGTTCCGTAGAGCGTGGCGCGCTGGATTGGCTTGTTGAGCGAGAACTCTTTGCGGAGCATCCGGGGTGGCGGCAGGTGGAGCGGCTGAGGGCCTACCCGGTTCCAGGGACTGACGCCATAGTCGCCGATCACCCACACTTTGCCAAATGGCGACCGCTCCGCATCTGCGGCCTCCCAAAACTCGTCGGTCACCAGACGTTGGGTGTTCGTGCCGTAGGTAAGTTCAAGCGTCGCCAGCAATCCCGCCGACCCACCCGAGTTTTCGCCTCGCACATGGATGGTGTTCTCGCCCGCCGTGAGCGCGTTGGTCAGATCGACGGTTACCGGGCGTCGCCAGGCATCGGTCTTGCCATCGCTGGCCGCCGCCTGCTTCCCATTCACGATCAGTTCGAACTGGTCGTCCGCCGTCATCCGCATCGTCGCCTTGGTAAGCCCCGAACGGACATTGAACGTGCGTTGGAAAAAGGCGGTCTTCGAGTTCTGCACCGTCCAAATCCACTTCGCCCCCGCAAACGGCTCGGTCGTCGGGCTGATGCGGGCCGGAGCGTCGAACCCGATCCACCTCGCCTTCCAATCCGAGGGTTTCAGCAGGCCGACCGACCAAGTCGAAGGACTGCTCCAGGCCGAGGGCCGCCCATTCTGGTCGAACACCTGCACCCGCCACCAAACCTGCTGCCCGGAGGCGAGCGGCTTCCCGGCGTAGCGGATGTTGATCGTCTCGTCGGAGGCGACCTTGCCCGAGTCCCAAAGGTCGAACGTATGCGGCTTGCTCCCGACCGTCACGCGGTAGCCAGACTGGCGCAAATTGTAAAGGTCCTTTCTCGCCGGGTTCAGTTTCCAGCTAAGCCGAGGCGCGGCGGTCCCAATGGCAACCGGATCGACCAACGCCTCACATCGCAATTGGGCAGGCACCAGCGTTCCCGCTTGCGACAAAGAGGTCAGAAGCAATGCAGACAGCATAGTTGCGAGTCTACACCCGGAAAAGCCCCTTCCTCCCCGAAGGCTGGGGAGGAAGGGGTTAGGGATGGAGGGGTTTGAACTTGTAGTCAGAACAAAGCTGTATGCAGGGGGTTATCGTTGTGCCGCCGTGCCGTTGTGGTTCACCTCCGCAAAACTACGGAAACAGCTTCCAAATCTCCGGATCCTCGCTGCCGATGTACCACATACTGATCCCCCTCAGCCCCAACCGCTTGGCCAACGCGTACTTCTGCCCGACAGCCTCCGGCCCGCTGTAGTGGATCTTCCCACCCCAAACTCGCTCCCCACTCGCCGAATCCAAAGTGAACGGGCCCAACCCGGCCGTGTCCTTGAAGGTGAGGCTTCGAGCCGGTTTGGTGTTCCAGTCGTACCCATAGGCCGCCACCCCCAACTCCGGCTTGCGAACCGGAACCACCGTTGCCGCAAACTTCATCACCCGCTCCGCCCAAGCCGTCCCCGCGATGCTCCCGGCGTCGCTCCCTGACCAGTGCATGTCGTAGCACATGATCCGAAACACGTCGGCGGCTTTACCCAGCTTGGCGTAGTCTTGTGCCTTCGGCCCGTCCCAATTCCCCGGCTCCGACTCCTTGGGATGCACCGTTACGCTCAAAATCTTCTTCTTCGCCCGCAAAGCCTCGCCCAGGAGTTCAATAAACCGGGTGAAGCGGTCCCGGTCGGCAGCCTCCAGGGATTCGTAGTCGATGTCCAACCCATCCAGCTTGTCCTCCTCGGCGATGGCAACCAACTGGTCGATATGGGCGCGCATTTTGGCCGGATCGTTCAGGAAGGCCTGCACCGGCTTGGGAGAGAATCCGCCCAGCTCGTTCAGGTAGTTACTCGTCATCCCCAGCACCCGCACCTTGAGCCCCCGCGCGGTTGAGATCATCCCCGCGTACCGCTCCTTGGGAAACTCATCCCGCCGAACCGCCCTCCCATCCACCGTACACTTGATCCACTCCAACATCACCTCATCCACCTTCGCGCCATGCTTGGCCACAGATGCGGTGCTGTCCGGGTTATAAGCCACCACCCACCCACTGATGGAGGGCGCCGCGACGGCGAGAAGGGCCAATGCGGTCAGCATGGGAGGTGTTTACCCCAGCATTGAATCGCAGATCACTACAACCATCGTCGCCCCACTCCGCCCTCAGAGGACTCTCCCCCAGCTTTCCGGAGGATCAATCAATCTAAAATGGGGAAGGAAGCTTAAACATTCTGAGCGGGTCGGCAATTGGGGACCGGTCAATATTAACCAACAAGGAGCACGAACAATAACGTACACTGAGGCCCTTCAGGAGCTAGAGATTGCTCCAACTGCATCCTTGGATGAGATTAGGAGCGCTTACCGCCTACTTGTTCGCGTATGGCACCCTGACAAGCACCACGGCGACGAGGCAGTTCATAGTCGAGCTACAGCCAAGCTTCAGCGAATCAATGAAGCCTGGGAAGTTCTCAAATCATGCACTGTCCCAGAATCCAACCCGACATCCGATGATCAACAGGTATCGCAAGAAGATGATGAGCCATACGCCGCCCAAGAAGAGTACGAGGTGTACACTCCCAGTCCGATCCATGTAAAGGCTCCCAAGAAGTTCTATTTATACATTGTTGACTTCAATTCTGAAGACCTTGATCGGTTGGCACACTACATTTATCATGCCATCGCTGATGGTGCCTCGCCAGAGTCTCTGATTTCTGAATCCGTTGATGATGGTTGGGAAGAAGACTTCTCGACTTGGCTTGTGTACATAACTCGAACAAAAGCTTGTCCAATTCATATCGTTGCCGACGAAGAGCCAGAACCGACGGCAGAACGCGAATCTGATGTCGATCCAGAGTCAACCAAAAATCGCAGAACGAGAGCGAACGATCCTCAATTCCCACGACATCGCGTAGTCGATGTGAAAGAAGGGTTTGAAGCATATTTTGCAAAGTTGAAGGAAAATGATGTGAATCAATGGCTAGATGATGTCTTTGTGGCGTTGCGCAATGGTCGCGATCCCGGGGAAATCGTTGAGGAATCCGTTAAGGTCGGCTGGAAAAAGCCGTTTGCGTTCTGGCTCGTTTATCTTACGCAAGCTCAGCAACGTCCGATTCGAATACGGTCAATCTATCAAACTCAAACTCATCCTGGATCGACAACTCAAGACATATGGTCGATGATCCTAGGATTGCCTTGGTGGCTCCGGTGGCTCCTTTGGCTATTCATACTTGCGGCCTGTAAGGCTGTGTACCGCGAAATGACAAAATAGCTACCGTAACCCCAGCCCTGGACGCATCAAAGGGGCGTAGAGTGTTCTTTGATTCACTCTAAGGCAAGTCATATCCGTTTACATGAATCCGGAGACGTGCATTCTAGGTCGTTTGCCAAGAGACTCGGGAGGTTCCGATGTGACCCATCGGTTTTCCGAGTCGTAGGTGAGAGGCACAAGGAACTCGCATCGGAGGTATCTACCCTGCCATTCAGATTGGTAAGAGCCTTCCAAAAAAATGCGGGTGGACATTTCAACTCCGGCTGATTCGAGCATCGACTCAAAGTCACCGTGCAAAGGATTCTGAACGCTTCGGAAGTTAACTTCAACCGAATTTCCGGGGAGCAATTTTGAAATACCAAGAGTAACTGCCATTGCCGGACGCGGTGGACCAAGTTGTTCAATCGAACCTCGACCTGATATGTGGGCTACAAACTGATCTTGCATTCGTTTGAAGTCCACATGAACTCCAGTGGGCACCTGTACAAGTTCTGCTTTGCAAATGCCTTCGGGGTACTGCATCCGTCCCTGAAACTGAAGCATGGCACCGATGTGTCGATTAGTAATCTTAAGCTTATGATCTCGCAGAAGCTGTTGTTCCGCCCCCGTCACTTTGGTGGAGCCGTTAAAGCCGAGCAGAATCCCACGCAGGGTTTCAATGGTGATATCGGGGAGTGGCGGTTTCGCACCGTCCCCAGACACAAAAGCTTCGGTGCGCGTTTTCCATTCATGCAATTTCTCTCTGGGAAAGGATGCGAAATCTTTGTCTATCTTGTTGCTACAAACGGAACACATCCAAATGCCATTGTCGATGGACCTCCGCTCTTCAGGTGTCTGATCCTTTTTGTAGCGAGGGCCGTTTCTTGCCGCCGCGCAGATGTGGCAAGCTTGACCGGTCTTAAGGGACTTATCCGGGTCACTGTGGGGGCCAATTGTAGATCGCATACAATCGGGGTTGCTACAGAGATAAGCCACACGTTCTGCTAGTGTGCGCTTCGTTTTCTCGTCGAATTCGTCCCGACCGGAGTTAACAGTCATCTTCTGAGGCTACCCGCGGGCGAAACGAACTGACTGCTCCGTGGTATACGTAATGCAAGTTTAGACTTGCCGCAATCTACAGCCCCGAGGCTTCTAGAGGCGTATCCAGCCCATAGCTCAAATCCCCAATCGCCGTAAAACCCATCTGTGGTTTCACTGTCTCAGGTCGGTTGCGACCAAAGAGAATGTCAGGCTTCCGTAGTCTGCACTGCCTCTTCCTCAACCACCACGGAAGCAGAAGTAGGAACCGACGCAGCCGAGCCCGCGATGGCGATGATGTCGGCGAAGACTTGTCTAAGCGTCCGCTGTGTCTTCCTTTGCCAAGACTTTGTCAGGATCGCGGTAACACCAACGACAAGCCCGGCGGTCAGTACAGCCATCAGGGCGATCAGCCAGGCATCCATCCCTGTCTTCTTACCGAGCACGGCACTCGTGATGAGGACACTCAAAAACCCAAAGGTCAAGCCCAAAACCCAACCTACCGCGGTTACGCTCGTGGTATCTCCCAGCAGTCGACAGCGGGTTTGGCCGTTTCGGCTCGCCGCGATCAAGGTGAGGCTGCCCATGTCCGACTCGCTGGTCCACTCCCGCGTAGAGCCTTGCAGGGACGAGGCGCCCGACTTTCCCGAATACTGCCGAAGGCGCATCACCATGTCTTCCCATTGCTCGTCTGTGATCGCGCCATCGACGGTATGGTCCAATAGGCCGAAGGCAGCTTCCCCTTTTGCGGTTCCGCTCTCCACTTCCAGCGCCGCCCGCTCCACCACATGAGGCTCTATCCCAACCTCCGAGGCCACCCGCTGAAGCTCTTCCAACGTCAGCCCATGGGAGTCGGCATCCGGAGATAGCCCGGCTTGGATCTCCCCCGACCGCTGAAGAATCGCCCCGATCTGCTGCTCGTTGTATCGTCGCTTGGACATTGCTGCCTACATGATAGGAGGTTTCTTGACGGATGAGGCACCCATCAGACTTATTCCCCAACCCTGATCTCTACAGCAGATCGTCTCGAGTAGCTATTGGGCGGTCCACCGTAAAGGCGACCTTTGCGTCCTTGGTTTCTTTGTTCCTTGGCGGTGAGAAGGCTTTCGCTCGCCTCAGTTAAGAGCTTCTTCAAGGGGCGGTGCCTCATTTGCAGGCGCTACCAGCGGCCACCCTTCCAAGTTCTTGGCATCGGTAGCCTTCCAGACCGAGCAAGTATAGGAACCAAGTGGCGAAGAGAAGTCTTGGAAACATGCGGTTTCGCCATTTGGCAACTTGAAGTAGCCCACCTGGTCTTTTTGGAGGCCCAATACGGCTCGCACCTCATCCGCGGGAACTTCGAAGTGCAGGTAGTGGGTTGGCGTAGGGCCGCTGAACCCCTCTTCGGGATTGAACTGGCGCAGAACCGCAAACGGATCCCGTGGCCACGCAAAGTAGGCAACCGCCACCAGAGAAACTCCAATGAGAGCCACTGCAATTTTGTTTAACCGCATATCTCATTTTACAGCGAACTACTGCACTCAGGGTGCGCACACCGCAAACCTAGACATTTAATCCAAGCTCTGAGGCAACGCTGGCACATAAACCAGCTTCTGCCACTCCCCAAGTTCTCGGCGATATCGAGTCACTTGTTCTCGAGCATCCTCCCGAAGCCGATTCCGCCCTCGGTCGTCATCGGGCTCCTCTGCCAAGAGGTCCTTCCAATCCTCTTCCTCAAGGAGGACCCACCACTCCAACCAATCCACCAAAACTTCCCTCTGGGTTTGATTTAGAAGGTCCATGTTTCGGGTTGGCTTGTCCTTCGCGTCATAGGGTAGGTAGCACCACCCCACCTGATCCACCACCACGTCTGCTTCACGCCCGTCCAAGAGGCTCGCCCGAAGATAGGCCGGAAGGATATAGGCAAAGGCTTCGTCGTTATAGAGGCTTGTGCCTGAACTGATATAACGGGTCTCAGTGGGCGTGAACTGCGTCCATCGTTTCGCCCAAAGCTCCGCCTCCAACTCCTCACATTCGTAGCATCGACAAGAGCAGGCGGCAACGCCTTGAGGGAATGGCACATCCGGGAAAGCCGACTCGATTCGAGCCACCAAATCTGCAACGCTCGAAAAGGCCATAAGAGATTATGCCCCTCCCAATCTAGCGATCAAGCAACCCCGCAATTGAAACCTCCCAAGATTCTTGATTGCATTGGCTGTAGAGGCGCAAAGTTCGCCAATCACCCCAGGAGCAACTAACGACAAACCATTGCGCGGTGTCGGCAGTGCAAACGATGAAACCGATGAAAGGGCGGCTATAAGTCCAGGTGAGCCCGGATTGCAGATTCTACTTGCTCCATGACCTCCGGTTCGACCTTCCCGATCTGAGACTCCAGGCGAGACTTGGCGATAGTCATCACCTGGTCGCAGAGGGCAAAAGAGGTTGTTTTGAGCCCCGTCTCCGGTGTGGAGTCAAGTTGAACCTGGGTTCCGATAAGGGAGCCGTCGGATCGGAAACGTCCTCGGGTGGAGAGGGCGATCACGACGGTGTTCGGATAGCGGTCGTTGGAGTTCGCAAGGTTATTTTGAACGACCAACGCGGGCCGCCTTCCGGTCTGCTCCGAGCCGCGTCCTGGGTCCCAGTCCACCCAGTAGAGACCGCCTCGGCTAGGCTGGATCACGGGTTGCAACCTGGCTCTGCGCCGCCCAAGCGTAGTCCACATCGGTATCGACGCTTTCGCCGGCGATAGTGTAGTCGTTGAATCGAATCTTGTCCTGCTCTTCGGCGAGAAGCCGGTCCACTGCGGACTCCATCAAAGCATTCACGCTTTGGCTTCTTGCTTCGGCCATCTGTTTGATTCGCCGCCACTTGGAAGCGGGCAATCGCAAAGTGGTAGCGTGGGCGACATCACTCATAGATTTCATTCTACGCCAATTATTGGCATCACATTGCCTTTGGCGCAGAGAGCATATCGCCACCGGCCCCAACCCGCCCCAGTCCAACCTGCCATAATCTGAACCATCACCGCCTCCGCTCGGAGGCCGCCCTGTGGGGCAACAGAGGGAACCCAAAAGATATGAAAGTAGCCATCATTGGAGGAGGCGGGCGCGTCGGTTCGGATGCGGCGTTCGCATTGCAGTTGGGCGGAATCGTCCGCGAGATCGCCTTGGTCGACATGAACGCCGACATGGCCGCCGGAGAGGCGTTGGACCTGCGGCACGGCGCATCGCTCACCAGCAACCAGAAGTTCACCAGTTCCAACGAGTACGACATCGTGAACGGCAGCGACTGCGTGGTCATCACCGCCGGTCTCCGGCGCAAGCCGGACGAGAGCCGCCTGGAACTTATCAACCGCAACGTCGGCCTTTTCCGAGGAATTCTGGATTCCCTGAAGGGCGTCAAGCTGAACGACGGCGCGACCATCGTGGTGGTCTCCAACCCGGTCGATATCCTCACCCATCTGGCGGCCAAAAGCGGCCTCCTGCCCGAGTCGCAGGTGTTGGGCCTGGGAACGGTTTTGGACACCTGCCGATTCCGATCCCTGCTCGCGGACCACTTCAACGTCAACGCGCTCGACGTCAAGGCCCTGATCCTGGGCGAGCACGGCGACTCGATGGTGCCGATCTTCAGTTCCGCTACCATCGGCGGCGTCCCGCTCGCCTCGATTCCCAACTACCAGGCCGAGGTCCAGGGCGTGTTTGAATTCACGCGCAAGTCTGGCGCCGAAGTCATCCGGTTGAAGGGTGGCGCAGGCCGGGCGGTCGGAGTGTCCATCGCCGAAGTCGTCCACGCCATCGCTCTCAACAGCGAAGCCGTCCTCCCCGTCTCCTCCCTGCAGCGCGGCAAGCTGGGCATCAGCGACATCTCTCTCTCCCTCCCAACCAAGGTTGGGCGAAGGGGTGCGGTCGAGGTGCTGGAGCCTGCGGTGAGCGCCGAGGAGAAGCAAGGTCTGCTGGCATCCGCCCAGAGTCTAAAGGACGTTCTCGGACAGATCGCCTAAAGCTAAAGGGGACAGGATGATTTGCAATCCTGTCCCCTTTTCTCTGCCTCCGTCGTCCAAAATAGCGAACAAAGAGGCATGATATGAAACAGCAGAGCGGCGGCGGATGTGGGCGAATTGGATTGGCGGCGATCATCGCGATTGTTGCGGTGGTGGGCTATCTCTCCTCCAGTTCCCAGAATCCGATCACGGGTGAGAAACAGTACATCAGCATGTCCACCGACCAAGAGGTGGCGCTGGGTTTGCAGGCGGCGCCCCAGATGATGCAGGAGTATGGGGGTGAAGATCGAGACCCCCAGCTATCGGCCTTGGTAGAGCAAGTGGGCAATGAGATCGTCGCCAACTCCGCGGCGAGAAAAGCTCCCTATCGCTTCGAGTTCCACCTTCTCGCCGACCGCCAAACCGTGAACGCCTTCGCCCTCCCAGGAGGTCAGATTTTCATCACCCGCGCCCTGCTGGACCGCCTTAAAACCAAAGGCCAGCTTGCCGGGGTGTTGGGGCATGAAGTCGGCCACGTCGTAGCCCGTCATGGGGCGGAACGCATGGCCAAGGCAACCCTAACCCAAGGCTTGACCGGTGCGGCGGTGATGGCCACCTACGACCCCAACAACCCAAGTTCCGCCAGTTCCGCCGCCGTCGCGCAGATGGTTGGTCAACTCATCAACATGAAGTACGGTCGCGAAGACGAGATCCAGTCGGACAAGTTAGGGGTCCAGTTCCTCTCCGAATCCGGCTACGACCCCAGGGCGATGATCGAGGTCATGAAGATTCTAAAGGCGGCAGGAGGAGGCGGTCGCCAACCCGAGTTCTTCAGTTCCCACCCGAACCCGGACAACCGCATCGAAAACATCCAGCAAGCCATCAAAGACCAGTTCCCAAGTGGAATCCCCAACGGCCTGCGGCCCTAGCTATTTCTTCCCTAACTCGACTGTCGGCTTGGCGGGATCGACCGGTTTGGCCACCTCTCCCTCCCCCGGAATCTCGGCGATCAACTCCCGGATCGGGCCGTGGACGTTGGTGAAGTGGTATTGGCCGTCGGCATCGGTAACCGCCGTGCGGTCGTTGATTCGCACTGGGATGTAAGCGGCGGGGGTGCCGTCGGGGAAGAGGAGGGTGCCGACGAGTTCTGCGCCGGGAATCTGGAAGGATGGGTCTTTGATGAGCCCGGCGGTCCTCTCTTTATCCGAGGCGTTCTCCAACTTCACATCCATCAGCTCCATCTCATTGCTCCGACCAACGGGCGGAGTGACGGCCTCTTGGGTCATGGTCTTGAATGTCGCTTTCTCGAAAGTCAGCTTGTGCCGACCTACCGGCAGGTTGCGGAAGAAGAAGACTCCGGCGGCGTCGGTGAGGGTGGATTCTGGTTTACCTTCCACGCTGACTTTCACATCCACCAGCGGGTTGCCGGTACTGGAGTCCGTCACCATTCCCGCGGCGCCGATGCGAATTCGATGAAGGTCCATCTGGCGTTTCTCGCCTTCGGGATGGGGCTCGTGGCCCAAGGAGAAGATCGCCTCGCGAACCCGCTTGACCAAGCGAGTCTCGAACGGGTCGAACATCGCGGCGACGACCAGACCGATGAAGGGGCGCAGGGTCAGGTTGGTAGCCTGCCAGACCTTGGCGCTATCGCCGTGGGCGAAGTGGTCGCGCTGGGCGATGCTTAGCTTCATCGCCTCCTCCTTGAAGGGCTGGAGGGAGCCGACGAGGTGTTTGACGGAAACGATAGGTTTCCTCATAAGGATTCCTAATGTTTCTCCCAGCAGGCGATGCTCCACCATCGGGTCCTCGGCGTGGGCGGTGATGATGTAGCTGAGATTGAGGTGGGTGGGCTTCAGGCTGCGCCCAACTTCCCAATCATCGGCGGTCGGCTTGTTCTCGAAGGCGAAATTGCGGAGGTTGGGGCTCTCGTGGAGGTCGTGCAGGAAGAGGTTGACGACCGGCTTCTTCGGCTTGAACCCATCATCGGGCGGGGGGCCGACGGTGAGTTGGGACTCATCGGAGATAAGGCGGTCCTCCACCTCTTTGAACTCTGCGAGGAGCATATTCCGAAGCGACTGATCGACCTCGTGCAGCATAGTCGCAGTATAGCCTGGGATGGTGTACAGGCAGACACAGATTTTCGCGGATGGTGACCAATTTCGAGAGGATTCTGGGTTATGATATAGCGGTATATCTGAGGTTTCTCAATGCTGAGCGCTCTTCTTTTCACCCTTTCTTTCCAGTCCACTGAAATCACCATCGACGCCACCAAGCGCACTCCGATCTCGCCTTATATCTACGGCGTGAACTTTCCGGATTGGGAGCAGATGGGCAAAGGATTCACGATTGTTCGCCAGGGCGGCAATCGGATGACGGCTTACAACTGGGAGACCAACGCCAGCAATGCGGGCTCCGACTGGCACCATCAGAACGATGGACATCTGGGCGAATCCAATGAGCCGGGGTGGACGGCGAGGACCTTTATGGACGCGGCCCAGAAGAATGGCGCGGCGGTTATCCTGACCGTTCCAACGGCGGGCTATGTTTCAGCGGATAAGAATGGCGATGGCGACGTCAACAAGACGCCTGATTACCTCAACAAGCGATTCCACAAGTCGTACGCAAAGAAGAAGGGGCGGCTGGTCTTTCCGCCTGATACCACCGACAAGGCCGTCTATCAGGACGAATTTGTGGCCTGGCTGGAGAAGGTCAAGTCGCCCCGTACCCCGCTCTGGTACAGCCTGGACAACGAGCCCGATCTATGGGGTCACACCCATGAGCGGATTTGGCCGAAGAACCCGACCTATGCCCAGATCATCGCCAACAACATCGAGTTCGCCTCGGGCATCAAGTCGGTCGCGCCCAAGGCCCTGATCTTTGGTCCGGCCAACTACGGCTGGATGGGTTTCCGTACCTTCCAAGGCGCTCCCGACGCCAACGGCCGAGACTTTCTGGATGTGTACCTCGCGGCGATGCAGGCGGCCGAGAAGAAGGAAGGCAAGCGGCTGGTGGACGTTTTGGACATCCACTGGTATCCCGAGGCCCAGGGCGGGGGCATCCGCATCTGCTTTGGCGACGGAAGGAACGATAAGCCGGAAACCGCCACCGCCCGCATCCAGGCTCCCCGTTCGCTTTGGGATCCGACCTATGTCGAAGATAGCTGGATCACACGAGACTATTTGAAAGGCAAACCGATCGCCCTGTTGCCCGGCGTCTTGGGCCAAATCAAGAAAAACTATCCAGGGACCAAGTTGGCGATCACCGAATACAACTATGGCGGGCCAAACCACATCAGCGGAGCGATCGCGCAGGCGGACGCGCTGGGAATCTTTGGCCGGTACGGCGTGTTTGCCGCCACCAACTGGGGTCTGAACGCCAGGAACCGGGCCGAGTTGGCGGGCTTCCGGGTGTTTACAGACTTCGATAGGAAAGGTTCTCGGTTTGGGGACCTTGGGTTGCGGGTGAGCGGCGAACGCGCACCAGCCAACTCGGTCTACGCCGCCCTGGACACCAAGAACCGCAACCGCATGACCGTGGTGCTGATCAACAAGACCAAGGTTTCGCAGGCGTTTTCGCTGAACCTAACGGGCTTTACCCCGAGGGAAGCGAAGGGCTTTGTCGTTACGGCAGGGACTATCGAAAATCCGACGCCCGCCCGAGTCGCCACTCAGCTCGGCAAAGTCACCGTGACTTTGCCCGCCGAGAGTGTGGCGACCTTGGAACTGAGGTCAGGAAGGTAGCTTCAGAAGTTTTTCGTCGACCTTGGCATTCAATTCAAACTTCGTGACCTTATGGTCTTGGAGCAGGATAGCGGTGTTGTCCAGGCTGTAGACGGCGGTTCGGACGATGAACTTCTTGACGGGATCGATGTAGTAGCGGACGAAGACCTTGCTCTTGGGAGCCTTCTCCTCCAGCACCATGTAGTCCTTGTCCTTCCAAGTCTCTTTCTTGAGCAGACGAAGTTCGCTCTCGTTCATATTGCTACCCTTAGTGGTGGAAAGCTGGCGCTTCCAATCCCAGAAGCAGAGAACCTCCAGGTTCACAGGCGAGGCGATTTCGTCGGGATCGAACTTGCCCTTTGCAACTTTTCCGTCGATACCCTTGTTGTAGCCGTTCTTGCCATCGCTGGCCGAAAGGATGGTGCCCCCGTCGGACTTGGTCTCGATGCGGAAGGTCCCAGGGTTGAGATACCAGGCCTTTGAACTTAACTGAATCTCCTCGCCTTCTCCAACAAGCATGGTGCTCACGGTCTCCATGTGCACGCTCTTGGCCTTGCTGTAGTTGTCGCGAAGGACTTTCAAGATGTCTTCGACATCTTTATCGGCGGCGAAGATTGGCATGGCAGCCAGGGTCAGAAGGGATATTGCTAGGGCGCGCATATTCATGAACCTCTATACGGTTGATCGCGGTTGTAGAGTACCGTTAGTTTTATGTTTCGGGTTTTTGATGCTCACTCAGGAAGGTTTTTGGAACCACAACGGCACAGCGGCACAACGTTAACCACCAAGGCACGAAGGCACAAAGGGCTTGGTTCTCTTGGTGCCTTTGTGCCTTGGTGTTTCAAAAAACCTGCCGCGCTTCTACTCGCAGTCGCCATTCTAGGCAGTGTGGCGAGCGCCAACCCGTCCGCCAAGATTCTGCAAGGGGCCAAGATTCAGGCTCGGGAGGGGGCGGCTTATACCACGGGGTACTTCCGCATCGGCTATCCGAACGGCGACATCGACCGGGATAAGGGGGTCTGCACGGACGTGGTGATCCGGGCTCTGCGCCATGCGGGGTACGACTTGCAGAAGTTAATCCACGAGGATATGCGCAAGCGGTTCAAGACCTATCCTCGTCGCGAGAAGAAGCCCGACTCCAACATCGACCACCGTCGCTGTCCCAACCAGATCTGGTTCTTTAAGACCTACGGGATGACCCTCACCAATAAAGTCTCCCGAGAGACCCTCAAACACTGGCAACCGGGCGACATCGTGTATTGGAAGCTGGACTCCGGCCTGGACCACACTGGCGTCGTGTCGGATCGGAAGAATGCGCGAGGGGAGCCGTATGTGATCCACAACCTGGGGCGGTGCGCGGAAGAGGATGTGCTGACGGCTTGGAAGATTGTGGGGCACTACCGGTATCCGTAGTGACGGTGTCTAAATGCCTGTAGGATGTTGCTTGTATGTCTAGATCGGATTCTCGAGCGATCCTCTGGTTCCTGTTGGGCATCTCCCTTCTAGCCAACGTTGCCCTGATCTATCAGGCGGAGGCTCGAAAACCAAAGCATCTGGCGGTAAACCAGGAGTTGGTCGGAACCTGGAAAAGTAAGAATCCCCATGGACTCCGTCTCATCCTTCTGTATGGGGGAGACTTTGTTCTTACAAACTACGGAAGGCCAGAGGGACCCGTAGGAAGATGGGAAGCCAAGAACGGCCGTTTCAAAGTGTGGTGGGCAAACGATGAAGAGGGAGATATGTCTGTAGTAGAAAGTGGAGTGGTCTCGTTTTTTGAGACTGGAGTGGTCTCGTTTTTTGAGACACTAAGCAGCGTTGTTCTTGTTTAGTCTA
>CAZCSP010000009.1:0-140890 GCA_964501275.1 uncultured Fimbriimonadaceae bacterium
CCACCCTGGTACTGGCCACCCGGTTCCCCTGAGCCCCAACGGGGCTGCACTCTAAGAGCCTGTATCGGTGCAACCCTTTCAGGGTAGGGGATATTTGGAGGGCGTTTACTGTCGGGCTGAACCCCTTCGGGGTTGACCAGAGCCAACAACCCGAAAAGACGACAAATGAAGCTTGACAAACTACTGAGTGAGCCAGAAGGAGTTTGTAGTAGGGCCGTTTGCTGGTCGCGAGTCGAAGGACCTCACCCGTTTGTAGTCTCATCCCAACCTACAACCGGGTGGGGTGGTTCGACTCCGCGGCATAGAACGCTCTACAAAACTCAACGCTCGGGCCGCTCTCGCTCACCATGACGCCGTACTAGAGACTTGAATTTGCATACAGGCTCTCTGGGATCAACTCCAGGCTCGGGCAAACCTCCATCCCCCGGCCCCTTCCTCCATTTCCGAGTTCGCTTGAGGCTTGCCAAGTCGGTTCCCGTGAAATGGAGGAAGGGGAGGCTAAAAAGATAAGATGCAGGAATGCCACGTCAAGACTTCAAGCCGCCCAAACTGAACGGTCTGGTTCTTGGCATAGCCAACGCCTGCCTCCCGATCGCTCTCCGCGCCCGACAGGTCGTGGGGGTGGAGTTTCGAGAGGGGGACTTAGCCAAACTCCGACGGTTAGAGAAAGAGCGGCTGGTTATCCTTCCCAACCACCCGACCAACACCGAGCCCGCCATTCTCTTCAAGTTGGGGCGGTTGGTGAGGCAGCCGTTTTACTTCGTCGCCTGCCGAGAGGCGTTTGACCATGTGGGTGGGCTTTGGGGATGGCTGATCCAGCGGTTAGGGGCCTATTCGCTGGTTCGTGGGGCGCTGGATCGCCAGTCTTTCGCCATGACCAAGGAGCTTTTGGCTACACCAGGTTGCAAGCTGGTTATCTTCCCCGAGGGCGAGGTTTATAGCCAGAACGACTCCCTTCTGCCCTTCCAATCCGGAGTCGTCCAACTCGCCTTCTGGGGATTGGAGGAGGCTCGAAAGCGGGAGCCGGAAGCGGATGTGAAGCTGTTGCCCGTGGCGGTGCGCTATTCGTTTGTGCAAGATATGGCGGGGGAGATTGCCAATTCAATCGAGCGTTTGGAGCAGGCCGTCGGATTGCCGATAGCCAAATCAGACGAAACCTATGCGAGAGTTCGCCGAGTCGGGGAGCTGGTGGTCGCCAAATTGGAGGCTCAATACGAACTGAAACCAATTGTGGACGCCTCGCTGGGAGATCGGATGGACGTGGTGAAGCGGACCCAACTGGAGCGAGCCGCCGATATCGCCAAAGTCAAGCTTAAGGGTGGGCCGCTTCCCGAGGAGATGCGTATGGTCATCAACGCCGTCCATCGGGTGGCTAACGACCCATCCCAAGCCAAAACCGCCTACGACCTTCGCCTGTGGGAAGAGGCAAGGAGCCACATCCAGCCCGCCCTCCATGAGCTGGATCGCCTTGCCAACTGGATTGCGGTTTATGATGGCTATGTTGCCGCCTCCCCGACCCCCGAACGCATGGTCCACCTGCTGGTTCGGATGGAGAAAGAGGCGCTGGGGCTGGTGGCGATCAAGGGCAGGCAGAGAGCCCAAGTCGCCATCGCCGATCCGATCTCCTTGGCTGAACGGTTGGCGGACTATGAAAAGGACAAGCGAGCCACGGTTGCCCAAGTCACGAAGGAGTCAGAGGAAAAGGTGCAAGAATCTTTGTACCTGCTGGCGAAGGGTCTTCCGGCCTAGAAGTGGAACCGGCTAGAAACTTGGCGGTGGTTCGGTCATCATAAGCCTCGGAATCTCGCAATGGAGTGGAGAACAGTTGAATATGAAGAGAGTCGTTAGTTGCCTCGTTTTTGCGTGCCTTGGGTTGGCGGGAGCGGTCGCCCAGGAGTTCACGCAGGCAGAACTGGAAAAAATGGTCGCCGAATTGGATGCAGTCGGGACCCGCAATGCCAAGTACATCTATCCCATCAAGTGCAGCGTCGAGAACAAAGACGATGTCAACGCCTACGCCTCCATCGACAAGATCCCCAAAGAGGGGGAGAAGCCGCAGGCGGTGATGGTGGTCTTTAGCGGACTGGTGAAGCATGTGAAGGGCGACCGTCGCTTGATCCGCGCCGTCGTCGCTCACGAAGTCGCGCACCTCATGCAGGGCCATGTCCTTCGGCCCCGCTATGTGGCTACCGACTTGGAGCATCTGTGGACTCGGCAGCAGGAGATGGACGCGGATATCACGGGCGCGATGCTCATGGAAAAGGCGGGCTACCCCAAAAAGGACATGATGGATATGCTTGCGATGCTGGATGAACTGGAGGCCGAAAGCTCCTGGATGTATCGCCTCTCTCGCAACGATCACACCAGCGCCAAGAACCGCATCGCCCAGGTCGCCGGGAATACCGACGTCATGCGGTCGATGATGTCCTTTGAGAAGGGCCTCGCCTTCATGGAGTGCCGCAACTACGGCACCGCCGCCAACCTCTTTGAGATGGCCACGAAGCGCGAGCCCAACTTTCTGGACGCCTACACAAACGCCGCCCAGGCTTCGCTGATGAGCTACTACGACAGTCTTCCCGGAGCTATCCAGGACAAGTGGTTCCTGCCCGACTTCGGTCCGGTCCTCACCGATAATCCAATCGGTGGAAGAGACCCAGAGATCCGCCAGGAAGATCGGGATCGCTACAAGCTCGCTCTTCAGCGAATCGCCGCCGCCAAGACGAAGATGCCGACCAACGCCCGAGTTCTGGAACTGGAGATGCTGGCCGCCGCCCTCGATCCTGATGGCGCTAAAGATTCGCTGATTAAAACCGGCGACAAGCTCAAGGAGTTGGCGGGCAAAGGCTCCAACTTCGACCGAGTTCGCTTCGCCAACAACGCGGGCGTCGCCTATCATCGGGCGGGGGAGACTCAGAAGGCTTACGACGTGATCATCGGTACCCTGAAGGCCACGCGCAACTTCAGCGCCTACCTCGGCCAGAACCTGGGCCGCTTCAACGTGACCAATCGGTCCAAAGAGGACGAGACTTTGGTACTGGATGTGATGGTCCAGTGGCTGAACAACGCGCCCAGTTCCAACCGGTACTACAGCATCGTCAAAAACGCCTACACGAACGGTTGCGCCAAGATCGGGGTCCAGGCCAAGGAGACCAAGCCCAAACCGACCTACCTCTGCTATGCCTCGGCACTGGTCATCAAGGGCAAGGTGTGTCCTATTCTGGTCGGCGCCGACGATTACATCGAAGCTCTCGGCAATCCGCTTCAGAAGCTGAAGATCTCGGACCAGTATCCCGACGTTCAGGTTTGGCACTGGGGCGATGGCGAAGCCTCTATCCTCACGGAGCGCGAGGAGGTCGTCCGGATCAGCACCATGGCCACTGGCGCTTATCTCGACCTGCGTCCAAAGGACGATACGGTATCGGGCTTCTTCCGAATCATCGTCGGCATGACGGAGACCGACTTCAACAAGATCCTCGACCTGTCGAAGTCGGTTGAGAAGAAGGTGATCGGAGTCTCCGGCATCGAGACCTGGAACTTCTTCCCCAACCTCAACTTCGGAGTTCAAAGGAAAGATGGCCGAATCACCGGCATTACCGTCTCGCCAACGGCTTAACAACATGTCCCCCCCAAAAAACCTCGTTTTGGGGGGGCATGGCATATCAACCAGCATGTGGATTGGCGTTCCTTGGGCGGCTTCGATGGTTTCATCTCCGGGCGATTGAAAGGACCACCGAAGGCATGCGCCCCGCCACGATAGCTCGGGTTCGGCAGGGGACATGCAGTCTACGAACGATTTGAACCTGTCATGAATGATCAGGCTCGTACTTGCGTAGGACCCATGAAGCACAGCCTGATCGATCGCCTATAATCAATTCAGACTTCATGAAACTTCTATCGACCCGAAGCATACGCGCCGCGAGGTATTAGCCTCGCATCCCCCAGACTCACTGGGGATGCCACTTCGTAGTCGGATTGCCCGTCAACCTTTCGGGTATGCCAAGTCTTCCCAAACGCCTTAGACCCAACGCCAAAAAACATGCTGGACAAGCTTCAGGACATCGAGAATCGCTTCAACGCCGTTGAGGCCGGCTTCAACGACCCCGCCATCGTCACCAACCCCAAGGAGATGCAGCGGCTCGGCAAGTTGCGTGCCGAATTGGAGCCGATTGTCGCGACCATCCGCGACTATCGCAAGGCCCTCAAAGACCTCGACGACGTTCGCGAACTCCTGGACGACCCCGAAATGCGCGACATGGCCGCCTCGGAACTCGACCCTCTCAAGAGCCAGATCGAGACTTTGGAAGCCAAGCTCAAGACCATGCTGGTCCCCAAGGACCCGCTCGACGACAAGCCCGTCATCGTGGAGATCCGCCCCGCGGCTGGTGGAGACGAAGCCGCCCTCTTCGCCGGGGAACTGATGCGGATGTACTTGCGCTATTCCGAACGCCGCCGCTGGAAGACGGAGATCGTGGAGATGGAGGAGAGCGGGATCGGTGGGGTTTCGCGGGCCGTTTTCAACATTAACGAGTTGGGCGCGTTCAGCCAACTGAAGCACGAGAGCGGCGTCCACCGCGTTCAGCGCGTCCCCGCCACCGAAAGCCAGGGGCGCATCCACACCTCCACAGTAACGGTGGCCGTCCTTCCCGAGGCCGAAGAGGTGGATGTGGATATCAAGAACGACGATCTGGAGGTTTCCACCTTCTGCAGCTCCTCGGCCGGTGGCCAGCACATGCAGAAAAACGAGACCGCCATCCGCATCATCCACAAGCCAACCGGCATCGTGGTGACCTGCCAGGACGAGCGAAGCCAGGCTCAGAACAAACTGAAGGCGATGGCGGTCCTGCGGGCCAAGGTCTATCAGTTGGAGCAGGAACGGCTAACCGCTGAGCGCTCGGGCATGAGAAAAGGCCAGATCGGGTCCGGCGATCGCAGCGAGAAAATCCGCACCTACAACTTCCCCCAAAGTCGCATCACCGACCACCGCATCGGTTTCCAAGCCCACAACCTGAACGCCTTCATGGACGGAGACATCCAAGATATGATCGACGCCCTGGCCCAGGATGAGCAAGCCCGGAAGTTGGCAGAAACGGATGAGGCGGCCTAAGGCGTACAAATTGCTTTGCGCCTTTACCTTTGCGATCTTTGCGGCTTTGCGTGAGACCTGACAGGCCTTGCGACTAAGGAAGAATCGACTTCACCGATAGGGTGCTTCCAGGGTCAAAGAGGGGTTCCACGCCTTCATCTTCATTGAGGATTCGGATGAGCCGATAGCCCTGAGGATCGGGTTCTCGAAACACCTCCATCCTCCGGGAACTAACATCCACAATCCACAGCTCCGGTACTCCTGCCCTTGCGTAGAGGGCGCTTTTCAGGTTTCGATCCCGATCCAAGGAGGAATCCGCAACTTCTACCAGAAGCAAGATTTCATCCGGCCTGGGATGACGGATCGCAAAGTTGCGGGGAGTTCCTTTGACCACCGCAATGTCGGGTTCGGGAAGGCTCATGGGATCCAGCTGGATCGGCCCTTGGGCGCGAACCTCGAGATCGCTTCCCGCAATAGACTCTAGCCATCTTTGGATCAGTCGAAGGGTGGTGAAGTGGGGCGCATTCTGAGTTATTTTTTCAACGATCTGCCCATCCAGGAGTTCCAGCCGCTCATCGGGGCCAAACAGCCCGAGTTGGCTGGCGCGCATAAACTCATCGCTCGTCCACTTCCTGGTTGGCACCGAACTCATGTCCCTATTATAGGCGCGTCACGCTTAATCCCAGAACCGAACGAGGCAGCGCCGACGTACAATAGAGCCATGATCTCGGAGTTCATTCAAGCCGCAATGGGTCGAGCCGTCTATGAGATTCTCCCTGAGGATGGGACCTACTACGGCAGTATCCCGGAAGTTCCAGGGGTTTGGGCCAACGCTGTCAGTTTGACTGTATGCCAATCCGAGCTTCAAAGCGTTTTGGAAGATTGGCTCGTGCTGGCGTTACGACGCAACATCCAGATTCCTGTTCTGGACAAGATCGATCTCAATCTCAAGGCGGCTAGTTAGTGCCGCCATTCGGCCCTGTCAGCCGACGAGACTTGGTGAAGTACCTCCGGAAAGCTGGTTTTGATGGTCCCTTCATTGGCGGCAAACACGAGTTCATGTCGAGGGGGCAAAGGCAGGTTCGGTTACCTAATCCCCACGCGGGAGACATTTCGCGAGATTTGATGGCACGCCTGCTAGTTCAAGCTGGGATTTCGAGGGAGGAGTGGGAGGCTCTATGAATCACGACCCCAACGAAGGCTCCACCGACCCCATGGTCGCCGACTATTGGCTCCTGGGCGAGGCGGTGCAGGATCGGATTCTGGAGGCGGGCTACGACCAGGAAACGGTCGATGGCATCGCGGTGGACATCCACGACGTTCTCCAAGCCGCCGACCTCATCCGCGACCACCTCGCCCCCGCGATCCTCAACTCGTCCAACCATGAGGAACTGGAGGAAGCCATCAAGAGGCTCCGCCACGAGTTCCACCATCTGGAATGGCACGGCCAGTCGGGACGGCGGTATCTGCAATCGGTGTTGGACCAGTTCAGCGACAAGGCTTCAGCCTAAAACCGAAACGCAAGAAAACTTCGAACGTTTCCTCTTTAACACGACACAGAAGGAAGCAACCATGAAGTACACAAAGAAGATTTGGGCGGCCTGCGGATTGACGCTTGGCGCAAGCGCAGTGGCGGTCCTCGCCTCCGACGACGGTCCAAGCCTGAAAGTAAACAAGAACCGGTCATTCGAGACCTACGCAAAGACGATCCGCGACACGGCGGCGATGGTCGCAAACCGGGATGCCCAGAGCCTCGCCCAACGGTTGGGGTTGAACATCCTCAACGTGACTTGGGAGGATACGGGCCGCTACAAGAACTCGGCGGTCGGTCCCAATATCAGCGACATGACGATTCAGGTGGGGGTGGAGAATCCGGCGACCAAGCAGTTCAACGTCACCTGCATGCCGGTCATTCGGTTTCCTAACTTCAGCGACAAGACCTGCGACATCGATCCTCGCGACTTCACGCTGCTAGTGGGCAATGAGAAATCCCGCAAGCTCCAGAGGATCAGCCTCTACGACTTTCTACAGCAGCCTACCAACTACCTGAGCAAGCCGGAGTCGTGGCTTGGCAAGAACCGAACGCTCCTTGCCGAGCGGGATGACAAGGTTCTGGTCAGCGCCCAAGCCTGCTTCCTGCCGATCCCCCAATCGGGCAAAGCGACCTTCAATCCGGTGCTCTTCAACTACCAATCCATGTCGGGCGACCCGGCGGTCCTGACCATCTTGGCCACCCGCGAAGGGACCAGCACGACCATCATCGACAACAAGCGCGACGCCTTCCAAACCGGTTCCGTCTGGGGTCAGCGGCTGTTCCACAACAAGAGCGGAATGAGGGCCAGCCTGACGGGCGAACGGTACAGCGACTTTGGCGTTGCCAATCCGACTCCCGGTAAGCAGGGCGATAAAGATATCAGCGGGATGAACATGGTCCTTCTGGTCCAGGTGCCGCTCAAGCAGAAGAACCCGATGAGGTCAGGGGGATTTGGCGGCGCCGCCGTTGCCGCCCCGGCAATGGAGATGTCGAAGTCTAGGAGCCAGAGTGATGTGGAGAATGCCGTTATCGGCCACGGAAAGATCGAAGGACCTTTCACCGAGATCGACAATCTGAAGATCGAACGCGACCCCCGATTCCCGGTGCGGGTCACCGTACAGTTCTACAAAGCGACCTCTAACGGCGTGGTGAGCGATGCCGATATGCGGCAGATCAAGGCGGAGATCGACAGCGTCTATGAGCAAAGCGACTCGGTAGGCTCCTTGGTAACAGGTGGCGAAACGGGCCGCGTAACCGAATACTACGGATCCAAGATCCAGCCCGCGGGCTGGTGGAATGAGTTCTGGCGTAGGCACGAGCAAAACACCGGCGACTCCCGAGAAGAAGCGATCATCAAGCTCCGCAAACTGCTCGGCCAAAACTACATGGACAGACCCGTATCCGACCTGTATCTGAGGAATCTGCTCAGGCAGAAGTAGCTCACGGTTGGTAGGCGACGTTTATTCGTGATCATGCTTCGGTGGCTTCATCAGAGGAGCCACCGAATGGTTCGCACACGTAAGGGCGGCTCAGAGGCTTGGAAGTTGACTATCGCTCCTGTGGCTGGAACCGCCGGTTGCAGGTAGCCAGGCCCACATAAAGGAGTTGGAGCGGGCGACGAGAGTCGAACTCGCGACTTCAACCTTGGGAAGGTCGCACTCTACCACTGAGTTACACCCGCTCTTCAGTTTCGAGTTTGGCATTTAGAGTTTGGAATTTTCAAACTCCAAACCCCAAACTCCCAAATCCAAACTCTTTTTGGAGCGGGTGGCGGGAATCGAACCCGCATAGCTAGCTTGGAAGGCTAGAGCTTTACCACTAAGCTACACCCGCGCTTGGAGATGATATTGTACACTTTCCATGCCTGATCCTTCTCGGACTGGGCCTGTTTGTATGGAAATCACACAGCCTGAGGCGACTCTATAGAAGGACTCCATCAGTTCATCTCTGCGGCCCGTAAAGGACAGGGTCGCGCCATTGCCGCGCTACGTAGCGGCCAGGTCCAACCCAGCCTGCCCCTGATGCGGCGTCTGGTCCTCCGATGGCAGGGATATGACTCCCTGTGCGAATCTAGCCGTGGCTGGTATTCAACCAAGTTGTTACTGGCAAGTGGGTTTGAGTCTGAGATCACCGACTTGCTGCTGGCTATGATGGCCAAGACGAAGGGGCGATCTGCCCACCACACCCAACGCGAGCGGATCGCCTTGGCCCTTGCTAAACAGGGAAGAGAGCGGTTTAGGACTCGGATGTATGAGCTGCTGGACTGTGACGGCGAACTGAGATTTGCCGATGAGATTGTGAATCTGGATGGGCTGAAGGGGCTCGACTGGGTCCTTGCCCACGCAAATCCAGATGTCCTTCAAGCGGAATCTTGGCAGTTATCTGGTTGGCTGGAAGATGCGTTGGAAGTCGATGGCGAGGAGGCGGTTGAGGCGTGGAAACAGAGGGCGCGGGAAACGAACGAGTTTGTAAGACGAGAACTCGACCGACAGGAGAACCGAGTCTACAATCCGCGCGAAAGGGAGAAGCTAACCTACGCGGAGATGCGCGGAACTTGGACACGTCGCTCAACCTTTTCATGGGTCGTCGACGCAGATGACGATGAGATCAAGCTTGCATGGAAAGCGATGGAGTCCGAGTCCGATCCAGATTGGCTGTGGCGTCTCGCTGGGGGTCTGAAACGGAGGCCAGATCTATGCGAAGTTGAAGCTATCATCCGTCGAGGAAGAGATTGGCCGCAAGAACCGAATCCGTTCGCCATCGCGCTGGAACTGGTCAGTGACCCCAGGGTGCGTCAATTCGGCCTCGACTTGCTTGCCAAGGGACAGATCGTCTCTGGAGTCACCGCCCTTATGTCGAGCATCGCCCCCGGCGATGAGCCGACGGTCTTGGAAGCGATTGGGAAGCTGGAGGATGAGTGGGATCTGCATAGCGTTGGGTTGGACATCCTTCAGGTCAAAGTGGACTTGGATTGGGCAGGGTTGCTCAACTGGGTCTACGAATGGACACCATGCTCGTTTTGCCGCAACAGTGCGGTCCACGACCTTATCAAGCACCAGTTAGCTACGCGTGAAATGTTGGAAGAGTGCCTCCTGGATTGCGATCAAGACACCCGCGAAGTCGCGGAGACGGCGTTGAAGGAGTTGGGGACTGGCCCATCTTAGCCTCCAGGCGATCTGTGCTCATCTGCGTTCATCTGTGGTTCCTTCCCAAAAGAAGCCGTGCCTTCACACAGTCGCGGGAATCCAGATGTTCTTCACCTGGGTGGCATGGCGTAGCCAGGGGGCGAGGTCTTGGGGGGATGGGAAGGATGTTGTCCAGACTTGCTTCAGGTTCCCTATCGACCGTTCGCGAACCTCGGCGTGGCAGTCTTCTCGGAAGCACCAGATGCCATCGACCCCGTCGTGGTCAGCGAGGACGGGGGCCAGTTCTGACGGCTCGCCGGTGAGGAGACTCACGACTCCGTCCGGCACGTCTGACGCTTCCAAAACCCGATAGAGGAGAGCGGCAGACAGAGGGTTTTGGCGGGATGGGACCAGGGTCGCGGCGTCGCCCATCGAAGCGGCGGCTCCGATGGCGGTGACCAAAGCGAGCAGGGGGGCGACGTCGGGGAGAACGACGGCGAGGACGCCAACCGGCTCGTTCAGCGTATAGGTCACCCCCTTCATCGGCGTCCCGTGAACCTGCCCGTCATACTTGTCCGCCATCGCCGCGAAGTCAAAAAGCGCGCGGATGGAGGCGTCGAATTCCTCGTCGCTGACCGGGAACTGAGCGCGGGCCGCTTCCAGGTTCTCGGCAAGGTAATAAAGAACCTGGGCCCGGGCATGGCCGGATTGATTGGCCCATGCGGGTTGAGCCGCGAGCGATGCTTCTATAGCGTTCCTTACATCCTTCCGATTGGCGAGGGCGAACTCGTGCCCTTCGGCGGTAAAGCTGTAGCCGCCGTCCGGTCTCACCTGTTTACCGCCAATATAGAGCTTGTGCGTTGTGGCATGGACATCCTGTCCATGCGTCCCTGGACCATCCTGGTCCAGGCTACTTGTAGTTGCATCAAAGTTTGGGGTGTGACTACCAGTTTCCAAGACCTGGAAGGTCTCGGGACGCATGGACAGGATGTCCATGCTACGATCATCTTGGTCCATGCTTGGCTTGCTACTACCAGTTTCCAAGACCTGGAAGGTCTTGGGACGCATGGACAGGATGTCCATGCTACGCATGTATTCAAACAATCCTTCTCGGCCGCCTTCCCGCCCGTAGCCGCTTTCTCGGTAGCCGCCGAAGCCGGAGGCGGAGTCGAACTGGTTGGTGCAGTTCACCCAAACCGTACCCGCCTTCACCTTGGCGGCGATATCGTGGGCCAGCGAGAGGTTCTCGGTCCAGACCGACGATGCCAGGCCATAGGGGGTGTTGTTCGCCAGAGCGACCGCCTCGGCGGGAGTGCGGAAGGTCATCGAGACGAGGACCGGACCGAATATCTCAACCTGGGCTACTGTCGCCGACGGTCCGACTCCAGAAAGCAGGGTGGGGGGGTAGAACCAACCTTCCTTCGGACACTCACAGGCTGGCTGGAACTTGGCCGCTCCCTCCGCAACCCCCTGATCCACCAGGCTGGAGATTCGCTCCAGCTGCACCGGATCGATGATCGCTCCGAGATCCACGGCCTTGTCCAACGGATTGCCGACACGCAACGTCTCCATCCGTTTTTTAAGTTTCTCTAAGAATCGATCCGCAATCGACTCCTGAACCAAAAGCCGCGATCCGGCACAACAGACTTGGCCCTGGTTGAACCATATAGCGTCTACTAAACCTTCAATCGCCGAATCCTGATCCGCATCCTCGAAGACGATAAACGGCGACTTTCCGCCAAGTTCCAGGGATAGCTTCTTGGAGGTTCCGGCGGTTGCCTTTCGAATGATCCGCCCGACTTCGGTAGAGCCGGTGAACGCGATCTTGTCAATGTCGGGATGCTCCACAATCGCCCGCCCAGTCTCGCCGTCGCCGGTCACGATGTTCACCACTCCCGGAGGCATGCCGATACGATCGCAAACCTCGGCGAAGAGGAGGGCGGTGAGGGAGGTGAATTCGGCGGGCTTGAGGACCACCGTGTTGCCCATCGCCAAGGCGGGAGCAATCTTCCAGGAGAGCATCAGCAACGGAAAATTCCAGGGGATGATCTGGCCACAGACGCCGACTGGGCCATAGCCTGACAACTCCCGATCCATGACCTGCGCCCAACCGGCGTGGTGGTAAAAGTGGCGGGCGACGAGGAGGATGTCGATGTCTCGGGTTTCGCGAATCGGCTTGCCGTTGTCCAGAGTTTCCAAGACCGCAAAGAGCCGGGAGTGCTTTTGAACCTGGCGGGCGATGGCATAGAGATAGCGAGCCCGCGCATGGCCTCCGATCTCTTCCCACTTAGATTGGGCTGCCCGCGCCGCCCTTACCGCCCGATCCACATCGTTCGCCGACCCTTGAGAAACCTTCGCGAGAACTTGGGAAGTTGCCGGGTTGAAAGTATCGAAAGATGTGGCCCCTGAAACCCACTCACCGCCGATGAACATCCCAAAGGAGCGGTCGTGAGAGTCCAGCCATTCGAGCGCGGGATTGGCGGTCTCGGGCGCGGGGCCGTACTCCATGGAATCGAAAATTTCGACGATGCTCACACGTCTATTGTGCCGCGTCTTCGGGCTCGTTGGTGTGCTCGTATTGCAGAAGCTCCTTGCCAGTCAGCGAATAGATGACCGCAACCACCATGCATCCGAGGCCGCCGATGACGACCGAGAGCCGAGGGCTCAGGAGCACCGCTAAGGTCCCCGACTCCAAGTCGCCCAGCCGGGGACCGGCCATGTTGAAGACCATCGAGGTCGCCGACATCCGCCCCCGGACCTCGTCGGGCGTACTCAATTGGCGGATAGTCTGGCGCAAGACCGTGCTGATCATATCGGCGGCCCCGGTTGCGGCGAGGAAAAGCATGGCGGTGATCAGATTCGTGCTGACCCCAAACCCGACCGTCACCAGCCCATAGCATCCCACCATCGCCAAAACCCAGCGCCCTTGATGCCGGATGGCCGGAGTCAGCGCCAAGACCACCGAAGCCGCCAACGCCCCGAGCCCTGCGGAGGAGGCGAGCAGGCCGTAGCCCTCTGGCCCCAACTTAAGGATGTCGGCAAAGGCGGGCAGGAGGGCATCGGCGGCGGAGAGGAAGGTCGCCCAGAAATCCAGGGTCATGGATTGCCGCAGGATCGGCTTCTTCCACACAAACGCCAGCCCCTCCCGCACTAGCTCCAGCATCATCGGGACGGTCAGGCGATCCAACTTCTCAGTTTGAGGCTTGTTGGGCATGAGCCAAACGGCGTAGATCAAGGCGACGAAGGAGAGGGCGTTAAAGGCGTAGCAGAGCGTGAGGCCTTTGATCGGCCCGATGGGCAGGCCGATGAGAATCCCCGCGATCATCGGCCCCAGCACCTCGCTCATGCGCCACTGAATGCCGTTGACGCTGGCCGCATTGGGGAACGCCGAGCGAGGCACCAGAGTCGCCATCATCGCTTGGCGGGTTGGGTTGTTGAACGCCATCGGGATGACGCTGAGGGTCACCAGGGTGATCAGGGTCCAGGCGGAGGCGATGCCCGCGAAGGTGAAGAGGGAGATGGCGACGGCGAAGGCGGCGAGGAAGGTTTGGGTAATGAGAAGGATGGTGCGCCGGTTGTATCGGTCGGCAAATACTCCTCCCGCCATGCTGAAGATCAGAAGCGGCACCACCCGAATGCCCGCCACCAGGCCCGACATGAACGGGTTTTGGGTCAGGTAGTAAACATGCCACGCCACCGCCCACATCTGCACACTCCCTCCCACATTGGAGAAGAAACTGCCCAGAATGAAGTTGCGGAAGTCGCGATAGCCCAAGGCGGGCAGGCGCTTGGTGATCGGCACGGGGGTAGATTACCGGTTTAGCATCCGGCCCAAATTAGCTCTCGGGCCAGGATCGAGCCACCAAGTGCGAGACCAACAAAGCCACGCCAGGTTCCTGGCTGACTTGGGCCCGCGCCAATACCGCTTTGGCCAACTTGCGATCTTTTCGAACCTCCGCGAAAAGCTCCCGCCAGTCAGGCAGGCCCCCGCGCTCGAAGCAAGAGTCGATCGCGGGGAGCGTCCATTCCGTGGTGTTGAGGTGTCGGTGGAGCATATGCTGCATCTATTTACAAGTCTGCTTTGCCGATCTGGAGATCGGCGGTCCATCATCCCATCGGATGCCGATTGAAGGCTGAATACCTTCCCGTTACGAAGTGCTCCAACTGCCGCTCGATATCCGCCAGCAGGGTAGATGCTCCAATTCGGAAGAGGTCGTTTCTGACCCAGGGGTCGCCTAGCTCTTCTTTCATGAGGATGAGCCAGTCCAGGGCCTGCTTGGCGGTGCGGATGCCTCCGGCGGGTTTGTAGCCGACTCGGTAGCCGGTTCGATCCAGATACTCGCGGATGGCTCGGACCATCACCAAGCCAACCGGGATCGTGGCGTTGACAGACTCCTTCCCAGTGGAGGTCTTGATGAAGTCCGAGCCAGCCATCATCGCGATCACCGAGGCTCTTTGGACATTGCGCAAGGTGCCCAACTCTCCAGTGGCCAAAATCGACTTCAGGTGGGCCTCGCCGCAGGCTTCTCGGAAGGCCGCGACCTCGTCGTAGAGGGCGGTCCATTCGTTGTTCAGGACGTGGGCGCGGGTGATGACGATGTCGATCTCCCTGGCTCCCGCCTCCACCGACGCCCGGATTTCCTCGATGCGCTGTTTCATAGGCGACAGGCCATGAGGGAACCCGGCGGCGACGGCGGCGACCGGAATGCCCGTTCCTTCCAAACTCCGAACCGCAGTCGGGACCATCTGGTGGTAGATGCAGACCGCCCCCACCCGAATACCTAACGCCTCCACGCCCAAAGCCTCAACCAGGTCGCGACGCAGAGGACGGACCGCCTTGCCGCAAAGCCGCCCTACCGTCCCCGGCGTATCGTCCCCGCCCAAGGTGGTCAAGTCCATGCAGGTGATGGCCCGCAGGAGCCAAGCGGCCTGCCATTGCTTCTTTACCGTCCGTCGTCCGGGCAATGTGGCAGCCCTTCTCTCTACCGCCGACCGGTTCACCTGGATCGACTCCACCCAGTCCAGATCGAGAGGAACTCCAGGGTTCCTCTCGACGGGCTTCAGCAGGTGGGCGACGTCGGGCGCAGACATGGGTTATTGTAGTCGTTGGAAAAGTCCCATGACCTAGAAGGCCATGGGACGCATGGGCAGGATGCCCGTGCTACTCCTGGTTCCGTTTCAGCGGGCGATCCATGTTGCCGACGTGCATCAGGGTCAGATAGGAGAGCTTGGCGGCGTTGGTCAACTTGTCGAAGTTGATCTTGTCCACCGTGTCTGTTGTCTGGTGATAGTCGGGTGTGAAGCCGCAGAACTGGAAGGCGATAGGAATCCCGTTTCGGGCGAAGTTGTAGTGGTCGCTTCGGGTGTAGACATCCTCGGCGTCGTACTTGAACTTGAACCCGACGTGTTGGTTGACTTCCTGAATGATGTCGTCCAATTCCTGGCTGATCCGCTTGGAGCCCACCAGGCGCATGGTATCCCTATTCTCCTCAACCTTGTCGATCCGATTCTGATCGCCATTCTGCGCCGCAAATGAATCTCGTCCCACCATATCCATCTGCATCAGGCAGACGGTCTTGCTGAGGGGGATGATCGGGTTTTGGGCGTAGTAGGCCGAACCCACCAGCCCCATCTCCTCGGCGGCAAAGCACAGGAAGAGAACACTGCGCTTGGGCTTAACGGGGTTGGTGAAAAATGCCTTCGCCACGCCAATGACGGCTGCGGAACCTGAGCCGTCGTCATCTGCACCCCACCAGGTGTTCACGCCGTCCGTCCCCATATGGTCCAGGTGGGACCCGACGGTGACGACCTCTTCCTTCAGAATCGGGTCAGAGCCCTCCAACAGACCAACAACGTTCGGTACGCCGATATCCTCTTTCTGGGCTTTTACCGTGATCGAAAGATTCTTGGAGCCCTCGCTGACTTCGAGCGTGTCTGCGGCGAGAGTCTTGGTGGAAAATTCTTTTTCAACACCGTTCGCCGCCAAAAGCTGTTGGGCCGCCCGGGTAGAGATATTTCCGGCGACTCGTCGGGTTGGGCGAGGACGAAAGTCGGCCAGTTTGCCTCGGGCAGCGTTCCAAACTGGTTCGCCCACGTTTTCTGCAACCGTGAAGATGAAGGCGGCCTCGGCACGGAACAGGTCTTGGCGGAAACGGTTGCCGACCGATCCATCGGCAAAGAGCACGACGATCTTGCCCTTGACCGCCTCAGGGTTGGGCAGACTGGCGTTGCCTTTTGCCCGAACAAAGACGACCGGAGAGTTCAGGTCCAAGTCAGACCCGCCCGTGTTCAGGGAGAAGTTCTTCGCCGCCGTCATCCGATTCGTTCCATCGGCGTTGGCGATGAACGAGGCGTTCGGGTCCAGGCGATAGCGGACGAACGGCACGTTTTGGAAATAGGTGCCGTTATCGCCGATTGGCTTTAGCCCAAACTCTTTGAAGCGGGCGGCTACGTATTCGGCGGCTTTCTGGTATCCGGGCTGTCCAGTCCCTCGCCCCATGCACTCCGGTCCTGCCAAATAGGTCAGCCAGGCCTTGGCATCGGACACCGTGATCGCGTCGAAGCCTTTCTTGAATTCAGCAGGGACCGGCTTTGGCCCGGCAAACTGCGCTTGAATGGCAAAAGGAAAAAGAAGTAGAGCGGCCGATAGGGCGCCGCGACCCATGGATAAGGACATGGTGATGAATACGTTCGCTATAGGTTAAGCAGTTTCCTGCCAAGCTCTATTCTAGCGTCAAGATGTCCGGGCCGTCGCGGGTAATGGCGATGGTGTGCTCAAAGTGGGCGCTTAATTTGCCGTCGGCGGTCTTGATCGTCCACTTGTCGGGCATCGTCACGATTTTGGCGGTGCCCTGGTTGATCATCGGCTCGATGCAGATCGTGCAGCCTTCCTTCAGCAGCTCGCCTTTGCCCGCCTTGCCGTAGTTGGGAACGTTGGTCGGTTCCTCATGGAGCTTCCGCCCGATACCATGCCCCACCAACTCCTTGACGACTCCATACCCATGGGTCTCGGCATACTTCTGAACCGTCGCCGATATGTCTCCGATTCGGTTGCCGAGTTTGGCCTTGCCAATCCCCTGGAAGAGGCACTCCTTAGAGATATTGAGCAGGCGCTGGGTAGCAGGGGCGATGGTACCGACGGGAAAAGTCCAGGCGCTGTCGGCATGCCAGCCGTTCAGGCAGACGCCGATGTCGATATCGATGATGTCCCCATCCACAATCGGGATGTCGTTGGGCATCCCGTGGATCACCACGTCGTTGACCGACAGGCAGGTGTTGGCGGTGTAGCCCCGGTAGTTGAGGAAGGAGGGGACTCCTCCGGCTTCCTCAATCAGGCGTCCGGCCAGGTCGTCCAGGATGCGAGTCGTGGTCTTTCCAGGAACGATGGATTCGTAGAGCTGCCGGATCGTGCGCGCGACGACCTTGCCCGATTGTCGCATCATCTCGATTTCGGACTTGGACTTCAGATAGATCAACTCTGGACCCCGTTCACGATATCGGCATACGCCTCTTCGGGATCTTTTGCACCGTCTACCACTTGGAGCAGGCCCTTTTCCCGATAGTAGTCCCGAACGGGAGCGGTGTTTTCTCGGAAAACGCGCAGTCTTTCCAAGATCGTTTCCGGCTTATCGTCGGATCGGACGAATAGAGGGCTGTCGCACTTGTCGCAGATGCCCTCGCGCTTGGGAGGCTTGGTGATGCTGTGATAGATTTCGCCGCATTTGGTGCAGCCCATGCGACCCGCCAGCCGCCGCAGGATCACGTCGTCTTCCACTTCGATGGAGATCACCTTGTCCAGAGGCATTCCGATTTCAACCAGAAGCTCATCCAACGCCTCCGCCTGGCGGATAGTGCGAGGGAAGCCGTCGAGAACGAAGCCGTGTCGGCGAACCTCGTCGTTGCGAATCCGCTTTGACATCATCTCGATGGTCACGCCGTTCGGCACCAGTTCGCCGCGCTTGATATAGCTGTTGGCAAGCCGCCCCAAGTCGGTGTCCGCCTCAATCTCGGATCGGAAGATCACGCCGGAAGAAAGCGGCTTCAATCCCAAGCTAGACTCTAACAGAGCCGCTTGGGTTCCTTTTCCTACCCCAGGGGGGCCGATGAGAATGAGGCGCATGAATCTAGTTTGGAGTTTGGAGTTGGGAGTTGGGAGTTGGGAGTTGGGAGTTGGGAGAATTCCAAACTCCAAACTCCAAACTCCAAACTCTAAACTGGGTTACTGGTTGTACTGCTTCATCAGCAGGTTGGCTTCGATCTGGCGCATGGTTTCTAGAGCCACGCTGACCATGATGAGCAACGATGTGCCTCCCAGGGTGCTCACATAACGCGGGTCGATGCCTGTGATACTGGGGGACAGGTACTGCAGAATCGCCACGAACGCGATGAATAGAGCGCCCACAAAGGTGATTCGTGAGATCACGCCATCGAGAAACTCCTTCGTCTGCTTGCCCGGACGGACTCCTGGTATATACGAGTTGCCTCGCTTCAGGTTGTTGCTGATGTCTTCCACGTTGTACTGGATCGCAGTCCAGAAGTAGCTGAAGAAGAAAATCAACGCCGTGTAGAACAGGATGCCGACGACGCCCTGTGGGAATGTCAAGGCGGGCACCAGGTACGCGCCTGCCTGGAAGAGGAAGCGTCCCAGATCGGTCTGCTCTCCTCCGGCCATCATGGCGAATTGGCTCGGCATACCCGTCAAGGCAATTGCAAAGATGATCGGGATAACGCCGACGGAGTTCACCGGGAATGGCAGATAGCTGGTCTGCCCACCCATCATCTTCGTTCCTACCATCCGCCGCATGTGCTGAACGGGTATTCGGCGTTGAGCGGTGGTGAAGTAGACGATGAGCCAGGTGACGGCGACGAAGATACCCAGAACCATCGCCAGACTCCACCAGGCGATATTCCCATCCTTGAAACCCTGGACCATCATCTCGACGCTCGTTGGGAAAGAAAGGATAATGCCTGCGAAGATCATGAGCGAGGTGCCGTTGCCGATCCCCTTCTCACTGATCTGCTCTCCTAGCCACAGCATGAACATCGCGCCTGCGGTCCAGAACGTGATGATAACGGCTTCCGTGACCCAGTTTGCACTTTGCGGCATGGCCTGATGGACGATTCGCAAAAGTCCCCAGCCCTGAAAAACGCAGAGGAACAGAGTCAGCAACCGTGTTCGGCGGTTCTGCTGCTTTCGAGCATATTCGCCACCCTCCTGCAACTCCTTCTTCCATGCCGGGAAGGCGTTGGTAAGGACTTGCATGATGATCGAAGCCGTGATGTAGGGGTTCAGGCCCAGCGAGAAGATCGAGACCTTTCGCAGGGCGCCGCCGCCCATCATGTTCAGAAGATCCGCCTGGGGAATCGTCTTCAGCTTATCGATCAGTTCGGTGGAGTCGATGCCAGGGATTGGAACCGGGATGTGGACGCCAAGCGCGAAAACGCCGAAGACGAATAGGATGAAGAAGATCCTCGAACGAAGATCTTCATCGGCAAACGCCTGACGCAAGGTATCGATCAGCGACAACTTGAGATTCTTGTCGCCCGACCCTACGTATCCGCCCCCGCCACCGATCACAGCGTGATCGCCTCGCCGCCCTTTGCGGTGATCGCTTCCGCCGCCGCCTTGCTGAATTTATGCGCTTTGACGGTCAACTTCTTCGTCAGCGTTCCAAAGGCGAGGATCTTCACGCCGTCGCTTGTGGTGTGAGTGATGCCCGTCTTGGCAAGCGTCTCGGGGTTTACTTCGTCGCCCGCCTTGAACAGCTTCTCAAGATCATCCAGGTTTACAATCGAGTACTCCTTGTGATTGATGTTGCGGAAGCCCTTCTTGACGGGAAGTCGCTTGAAAATGGGCGATTGCCCACCCTCAAAGTTGGGGTGAATCTGTCGCCGAGCCTTTTGGCCCTTGGTCCCTCGGGTCGCTGTTTTGCCCATGCCGCTGCCGATTCCTCGGCCGACGCGGCGCTTCTTAAACGAGCTGCCCTTGGGTGGTTGAATGTCGTGCAGTCCCACTTAGTTTTCCTCTTCGGTCTTTGCTTTCTTGGTCGTTCGCTTTGGCTTTGCTTCCTCAGCGGGAGCTTCTTCGGTCTTCGGGGCCTTCTCCGCCTTTGGCTTGGCGGCCTTGGGGGCGGGCTTCTCGGCAACGGCGGTCGCCGCGCCTCGACGCTTGTTGGCCAGGTTGCTCTTGGGAGTTCCTTCGGCCTCCGTGACCTCCAACACATGCTTAACGTGGTGGATCATGCCCCGAACCATGGGAGAATCGTTGTGCTCCACGACTTGGTTGATCTTTCGAAGGCCAAGGGCGGCAATCGTCGCGCGGTTGCGCGGCGTATTGCCGATCGGGCTTTTGACTAGCTTAATACGAAGCATTGTCCGCCTCCTCCTTGCGAGCCTTCTCCAGCCAGGGCACTAACTCCTTCACTTCCAGGCCGCGCTTCTCCGCCGCCTGCTCGGGGACGCTCAGGTTCTTGAACGCCTCGATGGTCGCATAGGCCATGTTGATGGCGTTGCGCGAGCCGAGGGACTTGGCCAAAACGTCGTGGACTCCCGCGGCTTCCAGACAGGCTCGGACGGCGCCGCCGGCTTTGACGCCGGTACCCGCCGCCGCCGGTCGAAGCATGACCTGGGCCGTGCCCGCGGTCGCCCGAATCTCATGGGGAATCGTGGAGCCGATCATCGGGACGGTGAACATGCTCTTGCGCGCGGCTTCTTCAGCCTTGCGGATTGCATCCGGAATGCCTCGGGCCTTGCCCAAGCCAACTCCGACCTGTCCCTTGTTGTCGCCCACCACGACGAGGATCGACCAACTTGCGGTCTTACCTCCCTTGTGGGTCTTAAACACCTTGTTGGTTCGCACGACTCGAACGTCTAGTTGCGGACCTTCTGTGTTGCGGCTTTCTCGCTTGCCGCTCAAGCGGTTCATCATTCTCATCGCTTTAAAACTCCAATCCTCCCTCACGAGCGCCGTCGGCCAAGTTGGCCACCCGCCCCTGATATCGGAACCCGCCACGGTCGAAGACAACGGCGTTGACGCCCTTGGCCTTAGCCCGCTCTGCGAGCGCCAGCCCGATCTTCTTTGCGCCTTCGGCATTGCCGGCGGCCTTCAGATCCTTCTCCTGGCTGCTGGCCGAGGCCAGCGTGGTTCCGGTCGTGTCGTCGATCACCTGCGCATAGATGTGCTGCAGGCTGCGGAAGACCGCCAACCGGGGTCGGCTGGGAGTTCCTTCGATCTTCTTGCGAAGGCGGCCATGGCGCGCCTTTCGCAGTTCAGTAGTCGTTTTGGTTGCCATTGCTAAAACTCCTTACTTCTTAGCGGCCGCGCGCTTACCGGCCTTGAGTCGAACGACTTCGCCCTGGTAGCGGATACCCTTGCCCTTATAAGGCTCAGGCTTTCGCACCTTGCGAATATCGGCGGCGAGTTGTCCTACCGCTTGTTTGTCGATACCCGTCACATTGATCTTCTGAGTTCTCGCCTTATCATCGGAAACGACTTCAAAGGTGACGCCCTTGTCAGAAGCGATGCGCACGGGGTGGGAATAGCCCATGTTGAGCAAGAGGTTCTTGCCCTCCAGCGAGGCACGGTAACCGACGCCGACGATCTCCAGAGTCTTGGAGTGCCCCTTGGTGACGCCCTCGACCATGTTGTTGATAAGCGTTCGGGCAAGGCCGTGCTGGCTACGGGCTTCGCGGAGGTTGTTGGGCCGGGACAGTTCCAGCTTTCCGTCTTCCTGCTTCACGGTGAGCAGGCGACTGATTGGCTGGGACAATTCGCCCTTAGGCCCCTTGACGGTGACCACGTTGGTGGCCTCGTCAACGGAAACGGTGACGCCACCGGGGACGTCGATCGGCTTCATTCCAATTCGCGACATGGTTAGTACACCTCGCAGAGGACTTCGCCGCCGATCTTGCGCCGTCGCGCCTCTCGATCGGTCATGAGTCCCTGGGACGTGGTGAGGATCCGGGTTGAAAGTCCGTTGCGGATCGGCTTAAGATCGTCGCAAGGCTTGTAGACGCGCAACCCTGGTTTGCTCACGCGGGCAAGGTGGTTGATGAGAGGCTTCCGCTTGGCATCGTAGCGCAGATGCACCTTGATGGTGGGGAACTTGCTCTCAGTGGTGATCTCGTGGCCGGTGATGTAGCCCTCGGCTTCGAGAATCTTCACGATTTCGACTTTGATTTTGCTGTGCGGAATATCGACGCTCGTCAATCGGGCCTGGGCTCCGTTGCGAATGCGCGTCAGAAGGTCCGCGATGGGATCGCTATGCATAAATGACCTCCTGGTTCCTTACCAGCTTGCTTTCTTCACGCCCGGCAGTTGGCCGACGTGCGCCTTTTCGCGAAGGCAGATTCTGCAGATTCCGAAGAAGCGAACGTATCCGCGACCGCGCCCACAAATGGAACACCGGTTATAGGATCGAACCTTAAACTTCGGCGTTTGCTTCTGCTTAATGACTAGACAGGTTTTTGCCATATGTACTCCCGCCGTTATCAAACCGGTTCAGCGTCGCCTTGGCATAGGGTCGGCGTGCCTGGTTCGTGGCTTGGTTTTAATTTGGTCCTTCGACCAAGCGCGAATGATACCTGAACGCCAATTTGCTGGTTCGGGACCAAGGGAGGGTGAGAGCGTGGTGAGGTGATTGATGGCTCGGACGGGATGTTTAGATGTCAGTATCCCTAGATCACGTCTATCACCTCCATCACGCTATCAAATCCCTCCGCAACCCCACATAATGGGCTACCGTGGAACCGATCAGGACGGACGAGAAGATGGACTCCCCGGCAAGTAAGGAGCGGGATATGGACGACCATATGCTGTTCGGCTGCTCAGGCTTTGTCGCCACGTCGGTCGGGTGCTACCTGATGGCGGCTTGGCCATTTTTCGTGTGGCTGGACATCTACACTCTGCGAATGCTTGCCACCACCCTTGCCCTAGGCCTTCCCGTCGCCTTTGTGGCGGGCGCGATTTCGGGTTGGAAATTCGGGTTGGCGGGTTCGGCAGGGTTTGTGTGCGGCATGGTGGTCGTCGCCGTCTTTCTTTATCTTCGCCTGGAGTACATCTTTGTGGGCGCATCGATTCGTCAGACTCCCGAACCAGACTATCCGGGATGGACCCAATGGTTCCTTCCGGTGATGGTCGTCGCCTTGGCGGTGGCCTTATCCGCAATTCTCCTAGCTTTTTTGGCAGAACCTGCGCAAACCGAAAAGAAACCGTGAGCTAGCGGAAATCGACACCCGACAATCCTACCGTAGCTTCAACTACTTCGAGGAAAACCTTGGCTAACGGACGATTCGTTCAGGAATATCAGAAAAATGCGGTCAACGGAGCTTCCCCGCTCCAACTTGTCATCATGCTCTACGATGGAGCCATTCGGTTTATGGAGGCGGGCAAGTACGGGATTGACCACGGCGACCTGGAATTACAGAACAAAAACCTGCAGAAAGCCCAGAAGATCGTCATGGAACTGATGAGCTGCCTGGACATGGAGAAGGGCGGCGAGATCGCAAAGAACCTGTTGGCGCTCTACACCTACATCCTCAATGAGCTGGTCGAGGCCAATATCGGGGATCGGGCGGAGCCAATCGACCGGTGCATCAAAATCCTCTGCGACCTGCGCGAAAGCTGGATTGAAGTAGACAAGTCCACCCGCGTTCAATCCTCCGAGGTGCCTCTTGCCGCCTAAAACCAGTCAGGCGGTAGAGCGATATCGGACACTTGGACTGGCGATCGAAGCCGCCATCGTGTTGGATAACTGGACAGAAGTTGAGACACTCATCGATGAACGAGACGGACTTTTGAGCGGATTTGCCAATGGCCAGATGATTCTCAACCCACTGGCCAAGCAACAGATGAAGGCTTGCGACCACCGCTTGCTCCAATTCCTGATGCACGCGAAGTCCCAAACTGCCGCCGAGTTCCGGCAAATCCGCGAGAGCGCTTTTGCACGACGGGCCTATCAGCAAGTCGGGGGAGGCACGGCCGCGCTCGACAAGGCTGGCTAAAAGAAGAAGGCCTGGCAAATGCTTGCCAGGCCTGCGCTTTGCCCCAAGTTAGAGTCTAGGGCGTGCGGTTTTCGCGAGTCGAGATCTGAGCGAACCCGATCTTAAACTCGAATCCTCCCCTCACCCACTGTCGCGGCAGTCTGTTCGGCCCGATCGAGCGCAACCCGGCCCGGATGTTCCCGCCGGAAACGTACTTGGTCAGGTTCAGCGGAAGCATCAGCTTCTCACGTCTCACGTTGTCGGGTCTCAGAGCGAACGCCTTGATAAGAACGTACTTGTTGGCTGTGTAATCCCACAGATAGAGTTGCCCGGTCGATCCGGTTTCTCCGTTGGCCTCAACCAAGAAGTGGGCTTCTCGCAGGTTCGTAGCTGGTCCTTCGAGCGTGAAGTCCACATTGGCTGCGGCAACCTCGCCGAGACTTGTTTGATTGGTTGTGACGATGTAGAAGTTGGAATCGCTTGCGTGTAGGTCGGTAAACGAACCGAACTCAAATTCGCCGAGCCATTTCGATACGGCAACCACGTTGCTCAAGTTGGGATCGCCTTGGTCGAGAGCCTGAAGCGCCCGCAAGGCATTAACCCGTCCTTTGATAAAGCCGCCATTGGAAATGGGATCCGTCGTATCTTCGAGCGCAGCACGGATTTCGGCATTGGTGGTGCCGGGGGCGGCGAAAGCCCAAAGAAGCGCCACAACGCCGGAAGCCATCGGCGAAGACATGGAAGTTCCCGTCGCGTTTGCGTAGCCGCCGGGCACCGTGCTCATGATGTTCTCGCCGGGAGCGCCGACGTTTACCCAGTCGGGGCCGTAAGTGCTCCAACCTGCCCGCAAGTCTTGGGCATTGGTCGCGCCAACTGCGATGACGTTCTCAAACGCCGCGGGGTAGTTCTTGTTCGTCGTGCCGTCGTTACCGGCCGAACCGAGCAAAACAAGGCCCTTGCTCCAAGCATAGTTCACGGCGTTTCTTTCGGTAGCCGATTCTCCGGGGCCGCCATAGCTCATGTTGATCACCTTCGCGCCGTTGTCGGCGGCAAAGATCATCGCCGCAGCTGAGTTCTCAGCGAACGAGTTGGGGAAAATCTTGAGCGGCATGATCCGCGCATTGAAACCTGGTCCGGAGACGCCAATCCCGTTGTCCGTATGAGCAGCCGCGCACCCAGAAACGTGAACGCCATGGTCGCCACCGAAGCCCGGCTCCCAAGAAGGATCGGGATCGTTCGAAGAGAAATCGTAGCCGGGAACCAGCTTGTCCTTCAAGTCCTCATGGTTCAGGTCGATACCTGAGTCGATGATAGCGATAATAACGTCGGCCGAGCCCTTCGTCAGGTCCCACCCTTCCTTTACCTTCATCCGGTCGATGCCGTACTGCTGGTTGAGGCGCGGGTCGTTCGGAATGTAGTGTGGCTGACGAATGTGGTTAGGCTCGGCATACTCGACATAGCTCAACCGCTTGTAGTAGTTAACGCCGTCCGTAACCGACATGCCAGCGGGCAGTTTCACCTTGGTCGTGCCAATCTGGGCCAAGGTTCGCTTGACGGTTGCCCTAATGGGTCGGTTCGCTAGGTTTAAGTAGGCGCTTGCCGTTGCTACATTGCCGCGAAACTTGACAAGAACTTCTCCTGGCGCATAATCCCCTGTCTGCGCGAAACCCATCGTGGCGGTCAACGCAAACAGAAGAGTTGGCCCAACTCTTCTAAAACTAGTCATCAATAAATCCTCCGAGCAAGAACACTATACAGGATACACGCACGAGAGCGTCTGCGCTACTGACGAGTGTGAATTCATTAAAAGTTCGCCCCACCGCCGACTCCCCTTGAAGGCTCAAAAAGAAATCGGCGGCCAAGAGTGGCCGCCGATGGGTTTCTCACTGGGGAGCGTTGCTAGTTGGCAAGAGCCTCACGGGTCGCCACCTCGACGAACCCAAGTTGGAGGTCGAAGGTTCCGTTTGGCCAATCGCGCGGCGGTCGGTTGGGGCCAATGCCTCGGATGCCCATGCGTAGATTGCCTCCCGAAACATAAGGGGTCAGATTCGTGGGAAGAATGATCTTTTCCCGCTTGACCACATCCGGCTTCAGCGCAAACGCCTTGATCAGCATATACTTGCTGGTGTTGTAGTTCCAAAGGTAGAGCTGTCCGGCTACTCCAAGCGGCGCATTGCCTTCGATATAGGCAACCGCCTCTCGGAGGTTGCTGGTCGCACCGTTGAATGTGATGTCCACATGGGCGCTCGCCAACTGCCCGAGGCTCGTGCTGGTCGAAGTCACGCTGAAGAAGTTTGAATCGGAGTCATGCAGGTCGGTTGCCGAGCCGCCTTGCCCCGATCCCTGCCACATACTCACATCGTTAACGGTACTGACCGTGGCCAAGCCAGGATCCAACGCTTCGCAAGCTCGCAAAGCGTTAATGCGGCCATTGGCAAACCCGCCATTGGAGATCGGGTCGGTGGTTGACTCTAGCGCTTGACGAATCTGGACATTGGTCGTCCCTGGGATGGCAATAGACCACATCAGGCCAACGACGCCTGCCGCCATGGGGCAGGCCATCGACGTGCCGTCCCATGCTTCATAGCCGTTGTTCTCAACGTGGCTCCAAATGGCCACGCCCGGAGAGCCCACGTTCACCCAGGTCCCCCAGGTACTGAATCCGGCTCGCTGGTCGGCGGCGTTGGTCGCGCCAACGGCGATCACATTCGTGAAGGCGGCGGGCCAGCTTTGGTTCTGGGTCCCATCATTACCCGAAGAGGCCAAAAGGACGAGACCTCGGCTCCATGCATAGTTGATGGCATCGCGCTCTACCGAGCTTTCGACGTTGCGCCCATAGCTCATGCTGGCGACCTTGGCTCCATTGTCGGCAGCATAGATCAGTGCTGCCGCCGAAAAAGCGGCCGTGGGGACGCTCCCCAAGCGCAGGGGCATGATCTTACAGTTAAAGCCCGATCCGGCAATCCCGATCGCGTTGTCGGTTGCCGCCCCGGCAATTCCTGCCACGTGGATGCCGTGATTGACTTCGCCATCCCAACTCGGATTCGGATCGTTGTCTTCAAAATCCCAACCGGCAGTGAACTTGCCGACCATGTCCTGGTGAGTCATCTCGAAGCCCGAGTCCAGAATGGCGATCACAACCGAAGCCGAGCCCTTGGTGATGTCCCATGCCTGGGGCGCTTTGATGATCGTTGGACCATACTGCTGCCCAAATCTAGGGTCGTTCGGAATGTAGTGGTACTTGCCCTTATAGTTGGGCTCTGCATACTGAACCGTCGGCAGAGAGCGATAGTACGCTACGGCATCCATCACCTGCATTCCGCCTGGAATCCGAGCTGTCTGTACGCCCAACTGGGGAATCAACTGTTTCACGGACGCTTTGATGGCCGCATGAGCGGGATTGACGCGCGACGTCGCCATCACCCCGACCTTGAACTTAACGATAACCTCGCCAGAAACGAACTCGTTCATCTGCCCGAACGCCATAACGCCCGACAAGGTAAGAATGAGAACGCCCAACGAACGTGAGCCTCTGAACATAAACAAATCCCTCCAACAGGATTGGGTTAGATGCAGGCTACATCAATCGTGGCTTTTTGTGCAACAGGTTAATGAAGGTATTATGGGATTTATGCTGAACATTGAGCGGCATGAGGCGCTGTCTGGGGCTCGTGGGAGACTGGACGCTATTGGAGGTCATCTTTGACCAGCCTCGACTACAAGCTCAGATAGCCGAACTGGAGGAGCAGACCTCCCAACCAGAATTCTGGAACGATCCCGCACAGGCGAATAAGATCCACCAGAAGCTTTCTCGGCTCAAAAACATCCTCAATCCCCTCAAAGAACTCCAAAAAACCGAGCGGGATATCGCCGAACTTTATGAGATGCTTCGCGACGATCCCAGCGAGGAGTTGGAGCAGGAGGCCGATGAGATGGCGATCGCCTTTCTCGACGACTTGGACGCCTACGAGTTGCGCACACTCCTGAACGGCGAGCACGACGGGCGGAACGCGCTCTTCGAGATCAACGCCGGGGCGGGCGGGTCCGAAGCCTGCGATTGGGCGGCGATGCTCTACCGGATGTACCTGCGCTGGGCACAGAACAAGGGGTTTAAGGCAGAGGTCCTCAGCGAAACTCCCGGCGACGTGACCGGCTACCGGTCTGTGCAGCTTCTGATTTCGGGAGAAAACGCCTACGGCTACCTGAAGGCGGAAAACGGGGTTCACCGCCTGGTGAGAATCTCGCCCTTCGATGCCGCCGCCCGCCGACATACCTCTTTCGCGAAGGTCGAGGTGCTGCCGGAGATCGAGGAGACGGAGGTCGACATCAACCCTGACGACCTGAAGGTGGAGACGCTTCGGGCGGGAGGAGCCGGGGGGCAGCACGTCAACAAGACCGAGAGCGCCGTTCGCATCACCCACCTGCCGACCGGCGTCGTGGTCTCCTGCCAGAATGAGCGCAGCCAGCACGCCAACCGGGCCAGCGCCATGACCGTCCTCTTGGCCAGGCTTTCGGAGTTGCAGCGCATCAGCGGGGAAGAGAAGATGAAGACCTACATGGTCAGCGGCCCTGCCGAATGGGGACGACAGATTCGGAGCTACGTGATGCAGCCCTACACCATGGTCAAAGACCACCGGACGGGACACGAAACGGGCAACGTCCAAGCGGTCATGGATGGAGACATCGACGGCTTCATCGAGGCGTTTTTGAAGAAAAGTCCAAGCGAAGACGCCTTCATTGAGTAAACATCGGGGCGTAAGTTCGCTTTGCCTTGAAACTACACAGCTCTTGCGTCGCTTGCACGGCGTCATCCTGAGCGAGCATGAACAAGCTTGAACATGGGCCGAGTGCTTGTCGCGAGTCCAAGGACCTCACCCGTGTGTAGTTCGCTTCTTACTTACAGCCGGGTGAGGTGGTTCGACTTCGCGGCATAGAACGCTCTGCAAAAACAAAGCGTTCTGGCCGCTCTCGCTCACCATGACGCCGTACTACAGGTAAGCGTTTACGAGCCGGCTTCAAATGTTTTTTTTGTAAAGGCTTCCCTTTTGGCCCGAAATTTGTCATAACTACGAGCGAGGCCCCGTGCTGATTTGCTCTCCCCTTTGCGGCATTGGCGGCCTCGACCCCTTTTTGAACCCCTCGCGAACGCTGGACCGTCCATCTGGCGTAACCAACGTGTGGTAGGTTTTAGGGTAGATGCTCTCCACAGTCCTTTTGGCATTCTCAATTCAAGCTTCTCTGGGTCCCAGTCTCCCGCCTGGCGCTAGCCCGGACGCACATCGCGCGTTTCACCTGGTAGAAGAGGAGTTGAGCGCCGGCCGTTTCGATGCCGCGAAGGTAAAGGCGGGGCTGCTTCCGAAGTTCAACGTCACCTTTGGCTGGGACGACAAGAGCGTGCCCGCCGCTTCCCGGCCCGAGTTGGTCGCCCTCAGGAATGAGGCGTTCAAGCTTCTGACGAACCGCCTTCCGGGCCTCTCCATTAAACCCAGTGCCAAACCGGCAATCAAGTTCAGTTTTGGCGACAGCCTAGCCCCCGATCCCAATTCCGGCCTCCCCAGGGGCATTGCGCTCTTCTACTCGGAGAATCCCGCCGAACCCAGGCTGGAAGCGGTGATCGGCCTTAATCGCGGCAACCCGTTGGAGAAGTCGAACCATCACTCCATCCACAACGAAATCCTGTTTGCCGTGGGTTCCTACCTGGGAATGTCCCAGGGCGTCTTTCCCGGAACGATCATGGGACGGTCCGACCTTCAGATGCAGTTTCGGTCCATTGCCGATGTGACCGAATTGAGTGGCTTTAAGGCTATCCAGGAAGCTGCCCAGCGGATAGAGATTGCCATCGCCAAGAAAGAACGCCTTACCCCGGCCAAGCCCAAAGCGAACTTCCATCCCACCGTGGTAGAGCGGGGGCCGGTCATCCAGGGGACTCCCATCGAGTTCAGTGTGCAGGTTAATAATATAGGAAATGCGCCGCTTCAGTTCCGCGTCGTGCCCGACTGCGGGTGCGTCACGGCCAAGTCGGCGCCAGTGATCCCCGGCGGTTCGTCGGTGGCGGTGCCGATCCACGTCGATACCACGGAGATCAACGGCGAATTGAACAAGCACCTGATCCTCATCTCCAACGATGTGGACCAACCCGTGCAGCGCTTCCCGATCCGGGTCAAAACCAACCCTCGCTATCGCTTCCTGTCGAACGAGCCCTCCGTGCTGATCGTTGAGGAAGACGGCGTGCCTTCAGACTTGTTCCTGACTTTTCCGGAGGAGAAGCCGATCGAGATCACGGGAATCGAGATATCCGGAAATCCCGGCACCGCGACATTTGAGCCATGGAAAGGTGAAATGGCCGATCCCGCCTTGAACGAGGAAAGCAAGGCACGGGTGGGCTACCGGATCAAACTCCGACTTGGAACCCCCCAAGTGAACGGGCGAGTGGCCGCGATGGTGGCGGTAAAGACCACCGATCCCAAGTTCCCGGTGCTGCGCCACACGATCTTCACCCAAAAAGGGATCGCGGTGATGCCCGCGAGCGTGTTCTACGGAGACCTCGGCAAGGCGGTGCGCGAGGCCTCGTTTATGGTGAATCGCCCGAATAAGCCGTTCAAGATTCTCAAGATCGAATCCGACTCCTCGTTCGTGGACGCCACGGCAGCACCCATTGGTGACGGCTCGGAGTACAAGGTCACCTGTCGGTACAACGGCAAAGCCCCGCTCGGCGACTATCGAGCCATGCTGACGATCCACACCGACGATCCCAAGCAGCCCAAGATTAGGGTTGGGGTGATGGGAACAGTAAAGTGAAATACTGGGGGCTGGCCATCGCTGCTCTGGGAGTGGCCGCCGCCAGCCTCCAGACTCCCAACGCCTCTCCGGAGTACGTTCTCTTCCTAAGCGGCAACGCCCAGGGCTACCTCTCACCTTGCGGATGCAGCGCGCCCATGATCGGAGGCACCAAGCGCCGCGCCACCGCCATCAAGAAATTGGGCGTAGAAGGGCGGACGCTCCTGTTGGAGAACGGTGGCCTGGTCAAAGGTGCAGGGCGGCAGGATGAGATCAAGCTGGAGACCTTCGCCCAACTCCACGCGGCTTCCCACGGAGCCATCCTCAACCTCTCCCCCAGCGAAGCCGCCCTCGGCCCTGGAACGGTCATGTCGATGATAAGGCTTTCTAACGAACGCGTCCTCTCGGCGTCCATTTCCGCTAGGGATCCTAACGATCTGCAAATCAAGCCCTTTCGGGTCGATGGACCGTTTTTGATTGGGGGCCTCTCCACCCGGTCGCAGGAGTTGGGCTCCCTGCTGGGGCTTGCCCCCATTGGATTGGATGAGGCGGCGGGGAACTTGGTGGAGCAGACGACTCGGCAGAGGAAGAATCTGATCGTGGTCCTGGACGGGGCCCGGCAGGACGCCATCGACCTGGCCAAGAAGTTCCCGTCCATCATGCTGATCCACTACCGGTCCTTCGGCAGCCCGCCCGCAAGGTCGGAGCGGGTGGGAAATGTACTGTTGGCCAGTCCCGGCGACGGAGGACGTCATCTGATCCGCCTGGTGTGGAAGAAGGACCGCTTTAACTCCTACGTGACGGTCGAACTCGATCCTGGCTATACCGACGACCCGACGGCCTCCGCCGCCTACAAGACCTACCTGGGGCGCATCGACGAGGAGAATCTGCTCGACAACTGGCCCAGATCAGAGACGGGCAAGTTTGTGGGAACCGAAGCCTGCGGCAAGTGCCACACCGAGTCCCACAAGGTTTGGAAGGACTCCAAACACTCCGTTGCGCTGCACACCTTGGAGAAGGAAGGGCACCAGCGCGACCCGGATTGTGTGGAGTGCCATGTGGTTGGACTCGCCAGTATCTACGGCTTTCGTTCGCGCCAGGAGACCCCTGACCTTGCCGACGTGGGCTGCGAAAGCTGCCATGGCCCCGGCGCCGCCCACTCGGCTGCTCCCAAAGAGGTCAAGATGGGCGAAGTCGGTGAGAAATCCTGCATGCCCTGCCATCGCGTGGAGAATAGCCCCAAGTTCAATTTTTCCGACTACTGGCCCAAAATCCAGCATAAATAGGTGGATAACTTGTGGATAGCTCCGCCATCTAAAAACCTTGTTAAGTCTTAAAAAACGAAGCAAATCGAAGGAAACAAGCGTATTCGAGCCTGCTTGGCCCTAAAAAGTCGCGATAAATGGCCTTGACCGACTCTGCTCAGATCGCCAGAATGAAGGTAGAAATCGCGAAGGGTCCGTTCTGAGACCTCTGCGAAGGCGAAATGGCTACTCCTTTCTTAATCAAAGATGCTGCGCGTGCCCCGAAGCCTCGACTGTCGGAAGTTCTATTCGAGAGGATGGAAAGAGGATTTGGGTCGATGGCGGTGCTGCCTTCCAATATCGAAGCTCTCGATGCGGGTCTGCAGTTCGCCGTGGGCGATATGCCCTTTGTCTCCATCATGGGGCCAAGCGGTTGGGGGAAGACCCACTTGCTGGAGTGCGCCGCCAACCATATGCGCAGCGCCTTCAATATCCGAACCCGCATCATCAGCGCCTTTGACTGGATCGAAGGCAGGCATACCGCCGATGCCCATCTGCCCCTGCTGATCGACGACGTTCAGGAGGCTATGGCCCGCACCCGATCCCGAGTTCAGCTGAGGCTGGGTTTGGAGCGGAGGGTTCGGATTGGCCGCCCAACGATGCTGGCCGCCACCGGCGACGGCTTGGCCCGGCAACTCATGGGCTTTCTCCCCTCCCGACGAGAGTGGCGACTGTTTGAGATAGGCGAACCGTCGGCCGCGGAGAGAAGGATTGTGGTGGAACAGATGGCGAAGGCGGAGAAGCTCCAGCTTTCCTCCGTTCTCTCCCGCCTGCTGGCGACTCGGATGCGAGGAAATGGCAACACCATCCACGGAGCGGTCAACCGTTTGAAGCTGGCTGGAGGCCATTGGTCCGCCCCGTCCGAAGTCTTGAATGCTTGCGGAATCCTCGACCCGTTCTTCGCCGACAACTCCTCCTGGGACCTCAAAGAGAAGATACGCACCGCGGCGGAACAGACTTCTCGCCAGTTCCCAAGTGTGGATCCCTGCTGTCTGAGTTGCTTTGCGATGATCCAAACGGCCCAGCTAAGCGAACTCGATGTGGCTAGATTTTGCGGGCTCGAACCAGCGAAGGCCCGAGCGCAGTCTATCAAGTTCCAGAGGGCGCTTGCGGACTCGGAAACGATGGAATCTGCCTATTCTCATTTCCTCAATACGGTCGTGGAAAGCCTCCCCGAATCTTAATCCCCGTATTTATAACGTGGTCCAGTGGCACAAACATTGATTACTGTCGAAGCATCTACCCGTGTTGTCGGGGCGTGTCGTGGAACTATGTTGTCTATTCGAGCTTTAAAGCTCCTTCCAGCTTGGGTCTCCCCAGAGCATCTGGCTTCCACTGCCCGCATCATTTTGGAAGGCCACAGCCTCCGCGCCTTGGGAGTTCTCGACGGCGGCGAACTGGTGGGGGTCGTGACGCACGAGTCCCTGGCCCAGTCCGCCGACTTCACCGAAGTCAGAGCTGCGATGATTCCTCCAACGCTGGTCTTGGATGGCGATCTGACGGTTCGTGAAGCCGCCGACCTGTTCGTCCGCGACAACGCCGAGGTTGCCCCGGTCACCTTTGAGGGCAAGTTCCTGGGCGTGGTGACTTCCAATATGCTCCTGCGCGAGCTTGGACGCTCTTGGGACCCCCTGACCGGACTCTCATGGAGCGATCAACTGCGCGAGTGGGGCGTGGAGAACTTGAAGCGCGGCAACGAGGTCATCATCCTCTTTATCGACCTGGACGACTTTGGACAGTACAACAAGCGCTACGGCCACATCGTCGGCGACCATGTGCTCCAGAAAGTCGCCAACATGCTGAACGACTCCATCGATGCCGAGCGGGACGTTCTGGTGAGGTACGGCGGCGACGAATTCGCCATCGGCACCCTCCGGGAGAGGTCAGAAGCAGAGACGTTCGTCGCCATGCTCAAGCGCCGCATCCACGAGGTCTTCATCGGCGAGGCCGAAGACAGCGTGGACTTCACGATCGGGATGCACGGCGGCAAACGCAACAAAGAGCGGGAGAACATCCACTTCGCCGCCACCCTGGACAACCTGATCAACCTTGCCAGCAAAGACTGCATCGCGCAGAAGAATGCGAAGCTGGCCCTAGAGGAGCGGGAACTGCACGTCCTGGCGGCGGTAGAGGTTCCCGACATCCCCCAGATTCCCCCCGACGATCCCTACGGCCCAATCCGGGTGGTCAGCGTCTTTGCCGACGACCACACCTCGAACTCCCTGACCCAGGTGATTATCAGCATCGGCGACGCGGTTGTATCGGGCGTAAGCGCGCGAATGGGCAAGTCGGTGATCGAATCCATCGCCCAGGCGACCGCCAAGGCCCTGGAACGAAAATTCCCGGATCGCTACATGCAGATCAACGACATCCACCTGACCCAAAGCGCAGATGGGAGCCGCCTGGTTACTGTCTCTGCACAGGTGAACCAAGGCGAACAGGTCTATCCCGTAGGTGGGGTTAAGACGGTGGAACAGGACCTTTACTCCGATGTAGCCCTCGCTACCCTTCAAGCCTTTCAACAAGCCAAAGTCATTAGCTGATCGACGGCGGGATCGCGCCTTTCTTGGTGCGGCAACACGATCGCCCGCTTCCTACGTCCAGTAGGAAACGGGCGATCAAGGAAACTCACAACACTTGGAAAGTTTGCTCTTAGCTCACTCCGAAGCCGTCTCACATCTTGTGAATTGCGTGGCCCACGGCATCCTCATATGCTTCCAGCATCGCTTCCGATAGCGTAGGGTGGGCGTGGATGGTTTCGGCCATGAAGTCGGCGGTGGCCTCCAGCCGGAGCGCCGCGACTCCCGCCGCGATCATGTCGGTGACGTGCGGGCCGATCATGTGGACGCCCAGGACCTCGCCGTACTTCTTCTCGGCGACGATCTTCACAAAGCCATCGACCTCGCCAATCGCCATCGCTTTTCCGAAGATGCGGAAGTTCGCCTTGCCGACGACCACATCGTAGCCCTTCGCCTCAGCTTCGCCTTGGGTCAGGCCGACTGAGGAGACCTCGGGCACCGTGTAGACGCAGTTCGGGACGGCCTTGAAGTCCATCTTCTCCTGCTTGCCCAAGACGGCATTGGCGGCGGCAATGGTGCCTTCACTGGAAGCTACATGGGCAAGCTGGATGAAACCGCGCACGTCGCCGATGGCCCAGATATTGGGGACATGGGTGACCAGGGTGTCGTCCACCACTTCGACGCCTCGTTTGTGAAGCTTGACGCCGATCTTCTCCAGATTCATGCCGTCGGTATTGGCTTTACGGCCTACCCCGAGCAGGACAACTTCGACTTCAATGGTCTCGGTCTCTACACCCTTCTTGAGGAAGCACTTCCAACCGCCCTTCGTCTTCTCGACTTTCTCGACCGTGGCGCCAGTCTTGACCTTGATGCCCTGGCGGCCAAGTTGCTTGCCGAGTTCCGCACCCAAGTCGGAATCCATCATCGGGATCAGAGTCGGCATCATCTCGACAAGCGTCGTGTCGGTGCCCAGGCCGTTAAACACATAAGCGAATTCGACGCCTACCGCGCCCCCACCGAGGATCAGCATCGACTTGGGCGCGGCCCCTTGGTGAGTGGTGACATCGTCGGAAGTCCAGACTCCATCCTCTTTCCCGCCCTTCAGTCCGGGAATCGGGATGTGGATTACAGACGAGCCCATCGCCAAGATGAAATTCTTCGCCCGAATCTTCTCTTTCTTCCCGTCTTTCTCCACCTCGATCGTGTTCTTGTCCACAAAGGAGGCGAACCCGTCGGCGTGGCGAATCCCGTTCTTTTTGAACAGCATCCCGATGCCGCCGCGCTGGGCCGTGACGATCTTATCGCGTCGCTTGGCGAAGACGTCCATATCCATCCCAACCTCGCCCACACCGGAGACGCCGAGGTCTTTGGCGTGCTTGACATGGTTCAATCGCTCCACTTGAGCGATCATGGCTTTGCTGGGGATACAGCCGACGTTGAGACAGGTGCCGCCGAGGTATTGCTTCTCGACGCAGATCACCTTCGCTCCAAGCTGGGCGGCCCGGATTGCCGCGACGTATCCGCCAGGGCCTGAGCCGATCACTACGATATCTGCATCGAAACTGTCATTCGCCATCAGTTGTTCTTGTTCCTCGGGTTTGGGTATCCCAGAAATCTCCTTGATAAGGGATTGAAGCGCATGGGATGCGGCCACTGCCGGACCATTGGTCGGGGTGAGGTCGATATTGCCGCTATCGGTCATCTGGGATCAAAAAGCGCAAGCGCCAGTGGAAGGATACCTGGGTAGTTCGGTAGTTCTATAGGGCGATGGGGTGGGACGGCGTTTCGGCATTGCGGCGTTGGGTGGTGGGCATTGCGGTGTTGCGGCGTTGGGCGTTGGGCATTGGGCATTGCGGCGTTGAGTGGTGGGCATTGGGCGTTGGGCATTGGGTATTGGGCATTGGGCGTTGGGCGTTGGGCGTTGGGCATTGGGCATTGCGGCGTTGGGCATTGGGCGATCGGACTTTTCTGACTGATCGGGCAGGTAAGTCAGATAGGTCCGATCACCCAGAACCCAGAACTTAAAACCCAATGCCCAATGCCGAAACGCCGTCCCTCCTATCGAACTACCATTCCATCATCGTCCCAATCCCTTCATCCGTGAAAATCTCGATGAGGAGGGCGTTGGGAGTGCCTCCGTTGATGAGGTGGACTCGATCTACGCCATGATCCAAGGCGTGGATGGCGGCTTCGAGTTTAGGGATCATGCCCCGGTCGGCTCGGCCGTCCGTCAGCATCGCCTGGGCGTCGGACAAGGATAATTTGGAAATCCGGGTTTCGGGGCGGTCTTTGTCCTCCAAGACGCCGTCGGTGTCTGTCATCAGGATCAGCTTCGAGGCGTCGATGGCGACGGCGATGGCGGCGGCGGCGGAATCGGCGTTGATATTCAAAGCCTCGCCCTGGTCGTCGTTAGCGACCGTGCATACCACGGGCACGACCCCGGCCTCCGATGTGCTTTTCAGGATTGCGGGATCGACGCGTGAGACCCTTCCTACGCGGCCCAGTTCGGCGGAGATTGGCGCCGCGGTCAACAGGTGGGCATCCCGTCCCGAAAGCCCGACCGCCTTCCCTCCCGCCTTGGCGATCTCGGCGGCCAAGGCCTTGTTCGCCCTGCCCAGCGCCATCTCGACCACCTCCATCGTGGTCGCGTCGGTAACCCTTAGGCCATTCAAGGTCTTCTTTTCGATCCCCAGCTTCTCCAGCCACCGGTCGATCTCGGGGCCGCCGCCGTGGACCAGGATGGGCCGGATGCCCACGAGTTGGAGCAACAGGATATTACGGATCACTCCATTCATCAGCGAGGGGTCGCGCATCGCCGAGCCGCCGTACTTAACGACGAACGTTTGGCCCCGAAACGCCTGGATGTACGGGAGGGCCTGATTGAGAACCTCAGCCTGAAGCTGTGGGGAATCCATATCCGACCTTTTACCTTTTTCGCGAGCAAAGTTTGAGGGTCGCGAACTAAGCCTGAGTCCAAGGTGTTATCGAGAGTGGCAGGTACACTGCCGCCCGGTTCGTATGCACCCGATCCTATTCAAAATCGGCAACTTCCCCGTACACAGCTTCGGCGTGGTTATGATCGTTGCCTTCCTCGTCGGGTTGCTGATCGCCCGCCAGCGGGCCAAACGGTTCGGCCTGGATCCCAACAAACTCGCCGATATGTCCTTCTGGACGCTCATCATCGGCATCTTGGGAGCGCGAATCGCGTTTATCCTCCAAGACATCGGCTACTACTTGAAAAACACCAAGGAACTGTTCTCTTGGCAGTTTGCGGGGCTGACCAGCTTTGGCGGAGTGATCGCCGGTCTTGGGTTCGTTGTTCTTTGGGCTAGGCGGCAAGGTTGGCCAGTGCGCCTGCTATTGGACGTCATCGCTCCGGCGGGCCTGGTGATGCATGCCATCGGACGATTTGGGTGTCTGCTCAATGGATGCTGCTATGGCGGCGTCTGCAACCTTCCTTGGGGGATTCATGTGGAAGGGGTTGAAAACGCGCTGATGCATCCGGCCCAGATTTACGACGCCCTGATGAACCTCGCCGCCGTCCCGCTGATTCTGTGGGTGGAGCGGAGGGGCCAGAGCAGAGGCCAAATCTTCGCCCTCGCGCTGGTGTTCCACGGCTTGGCACGCTTCATTTATGAGTTCTGGCGAGCCGGGACGGAAGCACAGGTAGAGGCCAAGCTTGCATCCAGCACTTACTGGGAGGGCCTCCCCTTCGCCATCACTCAGGCCCAGGCGATGGCGGGAGTTCTGGTGATCGTTGGGTTGGCTTTGTACATCGCCTGGCGACGCCCTGCCCATGCCCAGCAGGAGCTTTTGGCCTCGTGAGATTCCGGGACCTTCTCAAGAGTTTCGCGGACAAAGATATCCTCGTCTTGGGCGATCTGATGCTGGACGAGTACATCGTCGGCAAAGCCACCCGAATCAGCCCCGAGGCCCCCGTGATGGTGGTGAAGCAGCAGCGGACCTTTGCCGTTCCCGGCGGAGCCGCGAATGTGGGGAAGAACATCGACGCCCTGGGCGGGAAGGCGACGGTGATCGGAGTCGTCGGAGAGGACCCGGCTGGTCGCGAACTCAGCCAGGTGTTAGGCGATGCAGGGCGTGTTGTGTCCGATCCCAACCGCCCGACCACGCGAAAAACCCGCGTCCTCGCCGATACTGCCCACCAGGTCCTGCGCGTCGATCATGAGTCGGAAGAGCCGCTCGACCCAGATATGGAGGATGCGGTGATGGAAGCCGTGGCGGCGCGGATCAAGGAGTCCCATGCCGTCCTCCTGAGCGACTACACGAAGGGCGTGCTGACCCCCGGCGTCGTCTCGCGTACGATCAAGTTGGCCATCGAGCGGGGCATCCCCGTGATCGCCAACGCCAAGCCCGCCAGCGTCGCCTTCTACGCGGGCGCAACGTTGGTGAGCCTCAATGCCAAGGAGGCGGCGGAAGCGGTCGGAACCAAGGACGTCCTGCACCACACAGATTCGCCTCAGCAACTGGCGGACAAACTCCGACAAGAACACCGCATCGACCACATCCTCATCACCCTTGGCGAGTACGGGATGTGTACGGAGGCGTTCACCATCGGACCGCAAAAGGTGGAGGTATTCGATACTGCCGGAGCGGGGGACACCACCATCGCCACGGTGGCCCTGGGAATGGCGGCCAAGGGATTTGACCCCCTCATCTTCGAACTGGCCACCCACACGTCGGCGGCGGTCGTAAGCCATGTCGGCGTTGCGGTGCCATCGGTGGAGGATTTGGAAAGGATCAAGACCGTCGAGTAGGCAGCCGTCCACTATGTCTTGCTCAAAGTAAACTCTCACCACCTTGCCCAAACGCCAACTTACCAACCTAGCGCTCTGCCTCGCGGTTGTTCCGCTCTTGGGTTGGTGGCTGACGGGGCTCTTCGACATCGACGAAGGTTTCTACGCGGCGGTGGTGGCGGAGATGAACCGGCGGGGCGAGTGGATCACCCCCTACTACAACGGCAGCCCCTGGTTCGAGAAGCCGATCTTGGCCTATTGGTTGGCCAAGCCGACGGTGGCCCTCTTTGGCGAAATGGTTGGCCCCAGACTGCCTAGCGTGCTGTGCACGATTGGGACCTATCTGTTGGTCGCCTGGTATCTGCGCCGCCGAGTCTCGGAAACGGCGGCGACGTGGACGGTCCTCGCGCTCGGGTCCTCGCTCCTGTTTGTGGCGGTGGGGCGGATGACCATGACCGATATGCCCCTGGTCTTGGCGTTCAGCGCGGCGATGCTGGCCTTTTGGGAGTCGCTGGTCGGAGACCGTCGGTGGCGGATTCTTACCGCGGGGCTCTTGGGGGTGGGGGTTTTGGCAAAGGGGCCGGTCGCGCTGATCCTGTTCGTCCCGATCGTCGCTTGGACCTTTTGGCGGGAGAAGGAGCTAAGGCCCGCATTTAGGGGGCATTGGCTTACGGGAACCCTCGTTTTGGCGCTGGTGATCGCGACTTGGTACATCCCGGTCTACTTGGCAAATGGGCAACTGTTTGTCCAGAAGTTCCTGATCGAGCAGAACATCGGCCGGTTTACGGGAGGGGATGCCGCGCATTCTATCAAGGGAGCCTGGACGATCATCCTCTATGTTCCGGTGGTCTTTATCGGGATGCTGCCGTGGTCTGTATGGATTTGGAAGGCGTGGCCGAGGAACCCCCTTCCTCCCCAAAGGTTGGGGAGGAAGGGGCAGGGGATGGAGGGGTTTGAACTTGTAGACGGTGCAACTTTGGATGAAGCCGCCAACCTCCACCCGCCAACCCCCTCCTCCAAGACGAACCACTTGGAGGAGGCGGCTTTCCTCCGCTATCTCGCGACCTGGGCGACCGTCGTCTTTGTCTTCTTCAGCATCTCCAGCGCCAAGCTTCCGCACTATGTACTGCCCGTTCTCGTCCCGCTGGCGATGCTGATCGGCAGCTATCTGGCCAAGCGCAAGCCGCTGGAGACTATCCGCCAGATGGCATTCCCTATCGTCTGGATGCTCTTCATGAGTATCTTGGCCAATGTCAGCTTTCTCTGGTGGTATCAGCAAAGCGGCCAGGCGGAGGCGCACACGTTCGCCCGATACATCCGAACTAACAGCATCCACAAGGTGGAGCGCACCGTCGCGGTGTTCCAGATTCCCAAGAAGGAGGGAAGGAAGGCGGCAGGGACCCTAAAACTCCAAGAGACCAGCCTTCCTTCGATGCTCCTCTACTTGGACTCCACGGTGAACGAAGCGGACACGGCACAAGAGGTAGTGGAAAAGAACAGCCACTGGCTCTTCACTCGCAAGGGCCGGATTACAGATGAGGTTAGGGACGATTTTGCCCGGTTGGGGCGGAAACTGAACCCAATTGGACCAGAAGGACAAAACTTTGAACTGTACGAGGTCGTCAGCGCCGCCATCCCCGCCAACTCGCTTTAGGTTTTCTGGGCGATCACGTGATAAACGTGCCAATGCTTGTCCGTCCCTTGGCTGGTGTGACCTTCCTGTTCGGCTTCTTCCAGGTGCAAGACTTCCCAACCTGAGAGCAGTTTATCAAGCTCCTCGCGGGTATGGGTAAGCAGTTCATTGGCCCAATCGTCGCGGGGACCCAAGAGTTCGAAGAGGAAGAGACCACCTGGTTTCAGCCCGGCGGCGATCATGGACCAGACCTCTCTCAACTTCTCCTTGCTCTCAATAAAGAACAGGCTATAGGCGGCCACAACCAGGTCATAGGCTCCGGGCTCGATCTTGGCATCCTCCAACATGCTCTGCCGGAGGGTTACCCTGGATTTGGCGTTCTCCGACAGTCGCGAAGCCACGATCTGGAGCGCCATCTCGTGCCCATCCACCGCATCCACCCGCCACCCTTTCTCGGCCAACCAAGCCACCGCATGACCCACTCCGCAGCCGAGGTCGATCGCTCGCCCGGCTGGGGGTAAGTGGGGCTCTAGGACGTGGAATAGCGGATGGAGCGGCTTGCTAAGAGTGGATTCAAAATACTCGGACCATTCGGAAACGGGGTTGGGGGGAAGAGAGGACATGGTTTATGCTAGTGAGTATGGCAACCAAACCCAAAGATACAACCAAGGACGAGACGATCCTCGCCAAAACAGGAAAGACCCGCGAGGAGTGGTACGCGATCCTCGACGCCTTCGACTGCAAGACCAAGGGCCACAAAGCCACGGCCGCTCACCTTTTGAACGACCATGGGGTCGATGCCTGGTATGCGCAAGGCATTACCGTGGAATATGAACGGGATCGAGGCATTCGGGAGGTCGGGCAGAGGAGCGACGGCAAGTTCGCGGTCAGTGTTTCCCGCACCATTGCCGTACCGGTAGAGAGAGTCTGGGAGGCGTGGGCCAACGCGGACCAAGTCTCGACTTGGTTCACCACTAATGCCACGCAGGACTTCCGCGAGGGTGGCGTTTATGATAACGGCGATGGGGACAAGGGAGTCTTCACCAGGATCGTTCCCAACAAGCGTCTGATCTTCACCTGGGAAAATGAGAAGCACTGCCCCGGCACCAAGGTGGGCATCGACTTTCTGTCCAAAGGCGACTCGAAGTCCGGCATCGTCCTCACCCACGAGAAACTGCCCGACCAGAAAGGCTGCGAGGAGATGAAAGAAGGCTGGACCTGGGCCCTGACCTCCTTGAAATCCTATCTGGAGACCGGGAAGGCGATTGGGTTTGAGGAGTGGAAAGCTGGCGTAAAATAGGTATATGGACGCAGTGGAAGTCAACCCTGAAAAGCTCTGGGGAACCCCGGTGTTCCGTGGCACACGTGTTCCCGTGCAGACTGTGTTCGACTACATTCTAGATGGGCACAACGTCGCGCAGTTCCTGCTGCACTTCCCTGAGGTTTCCAAACAGCAAGTGGACGAAGTGATTCAGCGAGCATCTGAGACGGATGTGGTAGCTCTGGCATGAATCCACTTTCTGCGTCCTTGGCGTAAAATAGAGTTGTGAAAGTCGTTACCGTCGATCCAGAAGTGATGAGCGGCGTTCCTTGCTTCGCCAAGACAAGAGTGCCCATTAAGACACTGCACGACTTTATTGAGAATGGGGACAGCATTGACAAGTTCCTCGACGAATTCCCGAGCGTGACTCGGGAACAAGTAATTGAGTACCTGCAACAAGCGCGAGAGATCATGGGCTATTCAGCCTTGCGAACCGCGTGAAGGTTCTGCTGGACAACTGCGTTCCACGGCCAATCGCTCCCTTTCTTGCCATTGGCAATGAGGTTCGACATTGCCAACAGATTGGTTGGGAGGAGTTGTCAAATGGGAAGCTGTTAGCCGCCGCGCAACTTGAATTCGACGTGATGGTCACGACAGATAGCGGAATTCCCTACCAACAGCACCTGTCTGCCTTTGATATTGGAGTAGTGATCGCGAAAGCTCACTTTAACCGAACGGAAGACCTTTTGCCCTTGGTTCCCAACATCTTGGAAGCAATCCAGACGATTGGTCCAGGGGAGTATGTTTTTGTGATGTAGCCGACGGGTAACGTTCCACCCAACATGTCCCAAGGACCGCTCTCCCACATCGCCCAGATCGTTGACGCTCGCAGCAAGCGCATCTCCAGTTACGACCGCAAAGGCGGCAACGGGGACTGCATCGGCATCGACCCCGGACAGACCAAGGTGATCGCCGAGATGGGCGGCGCGGGGATCGTGAAGCACATCTGGATCACCATCTCCTGCAAAGACGAACTGATTCGCCGGAACCTGATCCTCCGCGCCTATTGGGACGGTCAAGAACACCCCAGCATCGAGAGCCCGATCGGCGACTTCTTTGGGCAGGGCTGGGGGATGAAGTACAACTTCATCTCGCTTCCACTAGCGGCGGCTCCGGCGAACGGAAACGCCCTGGTCTGCTACTTCCCCATGCCCTTTGGCACTGGGGCCAAGTTCACGGTGGAGAACCAGAGCGATCAGACGGTCGACTCCTTTTACTACTACATCGACTATGAAGAGCACGACTCCATCCCCGACGACATGGGCCGCTTCCATGCCCAGTATCGGCAAGAGGTCACCTCGCCTGAGTCAGACCTGGGCGACGTGGAGAACGAGTGGTCGGTGTTCGGCCCGTTCGCCGACAACCCGACCGACGAATTCAACTACGTCTTTTGCCAACCCGAGGGCAAGGGGCACTTTGTGGGGGTGAACTACTACATCAACTCGCCCAGCCCTATCTGGTACGGCGAGGGCGACGACATGTTCTTGGTCGATGGCGAACCCTGGCCTGGCTCGGCCCACGGCACGGGAACCGAGGACTACTTCAACCAAAGCTGGTGCCCCGACGAGCACTACTGCCACCCCTACTTCGGCACCGCCCGGGCTCCGGGAAGGCTAAACGACTCGCCCCGATTCGGTTGGCTAGGACGGACCCACGTTTACCGATTCCACCTGGAGGACCCGATCCGGTTCGCCAAAAGTCTACGCGCCAGCATCGAGCACGGCCACGCCAACTGCCTCACGCTAGATTTGGCGAGCGTTGCCTATTGGTATCAGACTATGCCATCCAAGCCATTTGAGCCACTTTCGAGCAAGGAAGAACGACGGCCCAAACCAGAGATTGGGACGGTAGACGTCCACCGATGGCGCGACGCCTGGCGACAGAGCCAGGGCGGTGGGAAGTTGCTGGGGAATGAGCGAGTGTCAGGCGGGGAATAGACGATCTGCAAATGGGGTCAACACCGTAGAGAATCCGTGTCAAGCCACCTTCGTATAGAATCCTGGTATGCGGAATTTGACAGTCAGCCTTCCTGAGAGACCGTATGAAGTTTAAGTGTGCGTTGCCGGCCGCCTAAGCATGATTCGAATCATCGCGGCGTAGATGCACGACGCGGTCGACTCGCAAAGGAGGTCCAATCGGTTCTCAGCCTTCTGTACTTGAGCAGCCATGCAAACGTGCGCTCGACTCCAACCCGCTTGTGAAGCGTGAAGCCAGGCCCCTTGAGGCTCGATAAAAACTCGATCTTGAATCCTGGGCTCTGCGCAAGCTCCTCCATCGGACACCCCGAAGCCAAAACCAGTTCCAGATTTGGAAACCCCTCCCGTAGGCCGAGCGCCGCCTTGCGGCCGATCTTCGTGCGAACACGAGAGATCAGAGCGCCGTGCGCCGACTTCAGCGTGCCGTCGCTACTTGCGGAAGTAGTAGTTCACCTTCCCCCAGGGGGAAGGTCGTTCGGAAGTCTGCGCCAACGGCGGCCTTCGCCAAGCACATACGCGATTCCCTTCCAGACCTCGCGTCCGAAGGATTTCAAGCAGGTGAGCAAGAACCGCCCACTCCTCATCCCCAATATCTGTAGAATATCCTCGCCGATCCATGACGAACCAGTATCTACCTTAATTCAACGACTATCGAGAAACTTCACGCAAGCTCTCAGGAGAACGGCCGCCGCATGGGAATGAGGACGCAAACCAGGACGAACGGGCGGTTTCGGCCGGTCCGCAAGCACCAAAAAGGTCCGGAACCATCACTCCCAACCCCCATACCTGCCGACAAACGCCAAAACCGCATTCGACAACAGCTTCCCAAGCTTCAAGGAATGGCAACGCAGGGCGGTGAGTCACTTTCTGGAGACGAAGTACATGCCTTGGTTCTTCTGCTGGCGATCAATGATCAGTTTCTGGAAAACAATAAATTTCCCGTTGGGGCTTTTGCCGAGGACTCCGTAAGGACCGAAGTAGATCAGCTTTTTTGCCTTACGGTCCCACAAATAGCCCTTAGACTCATATCGAGGATCCCCTGTCGCAATGCGCAACACATGACCCTCGCTGTCTCGAAGTAGGGATGTCTCGTAAACAAGCAAATCTTCTCCGAGGTAGCCATACGATCTCTTAACTCCTGAGGTATCGGAAGCACGCTCGCCAATAGGTGAACTCGTACCAGTGGTTAAATCATATTCTTTGTCGTCCTTCACGACCCACCTCCACGTTTGCGATACACGGTGCCAGCCCCCCAAGGTTTGTAATCGTCTTAAATGTGCCGGGGTTGGTATTGGTTTGATAGACTTTTTGTCGCTTGATATAGCGAATGCACGTATCTGCAACTTCGGGTCAGTAGTTTTCTTTAATGCTATTACGAGGCCGTGATCGATATCAACATCAATTGGATAAATAGTCTTATCCCCTATGAGCCAAATACCGCTACGCTGTGACTGTCCAAAGCTAAGTACATCAAGCCAAACAACGGCCGATACACCTGTTCGGGTTTTAGCGAAAAAGTATGGCTCGCGGTTGCTCAGGATACCTTTCAGTCGCATCTCTTCAAACCGTACAAGGCCAGGTGCAGTTAAGTATCGTCTAGGATAGCGTTTCCAGACAACAAAGGCCTGATTCTCCTTTGTCTTGTAGTAGCTATTTACATTTGACGAAAAAACATCCCAACCACCCGCTTCCCAAGTGCAGACTCCATAGCTATTGAAGCCATAGAAGCTCCGAGCATGCTGGTACACACGCTTCCCGTCGTTCGTGATAAAGTAGAGTCCGACATCATTAAACGGGAAAGGTATTCGAGGGTCCTCAAACCGAGAAACTTGGCCGAGCTTGGCCAAGTCCGCATAAGCTGTATCCGCAATACAAACTGCCAAAAGGGAAGTTAAGAACATCATCGATATTGGCTCCAAACATGCTCTGGGAGGAGAGTGGAGAAGTCGCGGTCGCTGGTGAGGAACTTGGCGATCTCTTGGCGAGCCTGATCCTTTTGTTTGTCTGACCAGTAGATTTCAAAAGGCGGCAAACCCTTCAGCGACCGCATACTCAGGATCAGGTAGTCGGATGCTCGCATCGGGATCGCTTGCCCTACCTTGCTGGTGGGAACGTTTCTAATGGGACCCATCGAGCCGCTTCCGCCGTTCGCCCTGCGATAGAGGAAGTGGTAATAATTCTGAGACTTCTCGATCTTGCCTTCACCGTAGGGAGTCGGATCGAGGATAGCCTTGGCCAAAGCCGCACGAAAGGCGGGAATCAGGAGCACAGGCTGATCCACCATCCTCGCCAACTCGTGGGTCTTGACCTTCCTAACCAACCCTGAAGGACTCCACGGAGAGCCTTGGGATTCAAATATTCGCTGGGACAAGGCGCTGATTCCCGGAGCGTCGGGGTACTCCCAGAGAACACGTAGAAATCCCAGGTTTCGGGTGAGGTAGTCGTCATCCCGGCCAAGGACGCGTTCCACTTGGGCTCTGTATTCGCCCGCCGCCTCAGGGTCCCGGAGTTCCATGCGTAAGGAATAGATCATCCCGCCCAAGGATAAGAGTTCAACTACCGCAGAGCCGTGGTCCTTGGCCTGCGACCGTTTGGTGATCCCTTTGCACGCTTCCCTCAGCGATTCCAACGAAGCCTTTGGATCCCAGGTGAAGTGAGCCACCGCGATCTCAGCCCCGGACTGAGCCTGCCAGATGTCGGAGGTGGACAAAGCTTCGCCGGGTTTCATCAACTCCACAACCCGGCGGTGGAGCAGGTCATTGACGCTTGGGCTTTTGCCGATGCGCAGGCTTTCCCCATGCATTGGAGCGGTTGATCGTCTGGATTTGGATACCTGCCGGTAGGGGAAGTATTCGCTCCGACCCGTCATGCTCCGGGCGGCTTCGACCCATGCATAGCGGCCGATTTGGTCGTTGGCAAGATTGCGATACCATCTTTCCGGAGCCGTGGTTCCGCGATGGGCTTCCCAATAGGCTCGAATCTGCTGGCTGCTCCACGCTTCCCCTGGGTTGCCCGTGAGGTTGACTCTGAGAATCTGTTCAATCGCGTACCGAGCCACTTCGGCCACGGGAATCGGGTTGCGACCGCTATGGAAGTTGCCTCCATAGGCGACGCTTCGGGTGTAGCGGGGGTCGCTTTCCAAACAGTCGATCAAGGCGTCCAAAATCGGTTCGCCTTCCGCAAGGATCGCTTGAACGATGGGGCTTTGCGCGGTCATCGAGCCACTTGCCACCGACCATCGCTGCTCTTCGATCTGATCCATGGCCTGGATGAGGGCTTGGATGCGCTCGGGCTGGGGCTTTGCCGCCACTCGTTCCATGCTGATTCGAGGACGCGGCTGCTGGGCATCCGACTTCAGACGGGCGATGAGGGTGGCCAAGGGTTCGAGAAATGACAGCGGGTGTTCGGAATAGGCGTCCCCGGTTTGGTAGAGTCGATTCCATTCGTCCAGATAGGCTTGGCGATGCTTGTGCAAAACTTCAAAGTCGCTCAGGGCGGACGCATCCTCGAACCGGGCGTAGGCTGAGATCCCTCGTTCGTATCGAATCGTGAGGTAGTGCAGGATGGCTCGGTGACTCTCTCCCCAAACCTTTGCTTGCGGTTGCGCATGGACGAACTCGGCAAGGTCGACTCTCCCGAAACCCAGCAGCAGGAAGACGCCGAGCGGCTGGACCGGGTTCGTGGCCAAACTGGTTTCGGAGTATCCGCGTCGCCCGGCAAACGATGGCCCGTCGTTGCGAGGGCGACCCTGGCGAACGTCATGCTCCAGATTCACTGGCTTGCCCAGGGACACGGCCTCGTATGCTAGTCCGTTCCAGGCAACTACCCGGTTTGAGGTTCCCTTCTGCCAGGCATGAACCTTGATCCGGACGGGCTTGCCCGTCTGCAGATCGGTTACTTGGATTGTGGCTTCGCGATAAACCCCACCTGACGGATCCTCAAGCCCATGCTCAAACAGGAACTTGGCGGTAGCTACTACTTCCGGCGGCAGTTTGTTCTGGTCGCCTTGAGAAAGGTTCGCGGACTGAAACAGGAGGATGCCCGCAATTGCCAATGAAGTCATAAACGCATACCTCTACTGGATCTGACGAAGCAGTGGGATCTATGATACGAAAAAAGCCCGACGCTGATGCGCCGGGCTTTTTTCGAACGAGGCGTTTAGTCTTGGGTTTCCGCTTCGGCGGTGATCACTTTCTCGCTCGCGCTTCGTACGTTCACCTTCAGGGCCTTGGGCTTCACTTCTTCGACCCGAGGGATCGAGATGGTGACAAAGCCGTGGTTGAACTCGGCGTCGACAGCCTCCAGATTCAGGTTGTCGGGAAGACGGATGGATCGGGCGAAGGAGCCGTAGGAGACCTCTCGGCGGTAAACCTTCACGTCCTCGCTCTCATACTCGTGCTTGACCTCGCCCCGAATGGTGAGGACGTTGTCTTCAATCTGCACGTCCAGGTTCTGCGGATCGATGCCGGGAACAGACGCCTTTATGACGAACTTGCCCTCTTGCTCGTAAACGTCGATCGGAAGCGTGGTGGCGTTCGGCGCGGAAAGTGGGATACGACCGAACAGGCGCTCGAACATCTCGTCCATCGCGCGAAACTCCGACATCGGGTTGACTCGTACAAGTGTTTTCAAATGTTCCTCCTAGATAGACATGATTGGGTATCTCTATCATCAGATAACATGAGCCCTCAACAGTCAAGTTCCGACCCCAGGCAAAAAATTTTGAAGTCCTAGGACTTCGTTTTTCGCGTCCAGATGTAGACGGCCACGCCCGCCACGCAAAGGGCGACGATCAGTTGGATGATGGGCTTCTTAATGAAGAAAAGGGAGACTCCGGCGAAGGCGAACATCGTGCCGATGGCGATGTATTTGGTGCGGAGGGTGATCGCCCGATGCTCGTCCCAGTCTCGGAGGGTGGGGCCGAAGACGCGGTGGTTCAGGAGCCAGTTTTCAAAGCGGGGGGAGGACTTCTTGAACGCCCAAACCGCCAAGATCATGAAGATGGTGGTCGGCATTCCGGGGACGATCACGCCCACATAGCCCAAGCCGACAAACAAAAAGCCAAGCGCCATGAATGGAACGCGAACCGCCATCGACTTGGGTTTGTTGGTTGGAGCCAGGGAACTTCCTACTGCCACATCTATTAGTATTTGCTGTTCGAGATGACGGTCCTTTGCCTCTCCTGACGATCCCTTCCCCTGTGCGATGCTTTTTGGCGATTAGCGCCTTACTCCCCATGTCCCAGCGTTCGAGTGGAGACCAGGCGCCAGGTTTTGCCGGTGCGTTGCCAGACGTCGCGGTAAAGGTGGACATGGGCCTTGCCGGCGGAGAAGGTGGTTTCTTTTGTGTGGACGGTGGCGGTATTGCCTTTGATGGTTAGCGAGTCGATCTTCACGGTGTAGGCTTGGCTCTTCTTTTTTGCCTTCTTGCGGGACAGAAGGTCGGCTTTATACTCGGCGTAATCAATGACCTCGCCCTCCTCGTTGGTCAGCTTATAGGTGGGCGAGAGGATGGCGAGCATGGTTTTCACGTCGTGCCTGACGTAGGCCTTCGCAAAGCGGTCGTATTGCGCCTGAATCGCCGTCCTTGTCTGCCCAAAAGCGACCGTGGCGAGGGCAAGAGTGAGGACAAGGACGACAACCCGTTTCATGGCCCGATTATGGCGGCTTCGGCTCCGCCGCCGGTCTGGACTCTCCACAGCGCGGCATAGAGTCCATTGCCCCGGACCAACTCGTCGTGGGTTCCTGCTTCGATCACTCGACCAGCCTCCAAGACCCATATACGGTGGGCATCGCGGACGGTCGAAAGCCGGTGGGCGATGACGACCGACGTGCGGCCTTTAGTTACCTTGGCCAACGACCGTTGGATGGCGGCTTCCGTCTCGTTGTCCACCGCCGAAGTCGCCTCGTCCAGCACCAGAATCGCCGGGTCGCGGAGGATCGCCCGGGCTAAGGACAAACGCTGTCTCTGGCCCCCGGAGAGCTTCTGACCTCGCTCTCCAACCACCGTTTCGTAGCCGTTGGGCAAGGCGAGGATGAAGTCGTGGGCCTCGGCAGATTTGGCGGCCTCCTCGATCTCTTCTTGGGTCGCCGCCTGACGACCGTAGGCGATGTTGTCCCGCACCGTCCCGTGGAACAGAAACACATCCTGACTGACATAGCCGATTCCGCCGCGCAAACTGGCATAGGACAGTTCGCGGATATCCTGCCCATCGATCAGGACTTGCCCGGATCGGGCGTCGTGGAATCTGAGCAGCAGGCGCACGACCGTGGATTTCCCGGCCCCGGTCGCGCCAACGATCGCATGGGTCTCGCCCGCCGGGATCGTGATACCGACCTCCTTGAGAATGTCAGGCCCGTCGGCATAGCCAAACGAGACGTTCTCAAATCGCACATCGCCCCGAATCGGGGTTGGCAGCGCCTTGACCCCATCCTGCATCGCCGGTTTGACGTCCAGGAGGCCAAAGATGCGGCGCACCGATGCCATCGCCCGTTGGTATTGGTCGAGAGTTTCGCCCAGGGAGGTGAGGGGCCAGAGGAGGCGTTGGGTCATGAAGACGAGAACCGAGTAAATCCCGACCTCCATGCGCCCATTGAGCGTCAGCCAACCGCCGATCACCAGGGTGCAGGTGAATCCGGTGAGGATGACCATGCGGATGAGCGGCACGAAGGCGGCAGAGAACCGAATCGCCTGGTGGTTGGCTTCGCGATAGGCGTCGGAAACCGAAGCCACCCGTTCCGCCTCCCGGCCCTCCGCAGTGAACGCCTTGATCGTCGTGATGCCGCCCAGATTGGCGGAGAGAGTCGCGCTGAGTTCGGACACGGCCTCGCGGACTTGGGCGTATCGGGGCAATAGCAGCTTTTGGTATCGGATCGACCCCCAGACGATCAGCGGGATGGGAAGGAACGCCAGTAGGGTGAGAAGCAAAGAACTGGACGCAAACACCGCCCCAACCAAAACGATATTCCAAAACAGCGTGATGAACGAATGCGCCCCCGCGTCCAGGAACCGCTCAAGCTGGTTGATATCGTCGTTGAGGATGCTCAAGAGCCCGCCGCTCTGGTTGTCCTCAAACCAGGCAACCTCCAGGTTCTGGACATGGCCATAGAGCTGAACGCGGATATCGTGCTCGATCGTCTGCGAAAGATTGCGCCAGGTCAATGCCGCCAAGTAGCCAAAGACGGATTCCAGGATCCAGGCAAAGGCGTTGAGGATGGCGAGGATGACAAGTTGATGCCAGCGGTCGGATACGCCGAACTGCACGGCAAAAAAAGAGTCCTGTCCGCGCACGATCACGTCGATCACCGCCCCGATCAAGACCTCGGGCACCACATCCATGACCTTGCCAAGGGTGCTGTAGGTTGTTGCCGCAATCACCCGGCCACGGTGGGGCCGCGCGTATTCCCAAAGCCTTTTCAGGCCCATCTCCTGGTTGGACACCTCTCCATATTGGCAGACCGGAGAGGCAAGTCCTAAGCCGGTGGTTTTCTCAACAACTCACATCCCGACCCTCGGAACCGAAGATGCCCATGCGTTCTTCGGTCGTGGTTCGGGGGGTGCCCTTGGCGACGTAGTGGAACTGGAGCGCGCGGCGGCGGGTGTTCGTGGTGTTGTGCGGCGTCCCGTGCGGGATCAGGCCGTCGAAGATGAGGCAGCCTCCGGCCTTGAGGGGGGTGGCGACCGCCCGATTCCTCCCCAAAATCTCGGTGTCGCAAATCTGCCAGTCGCGGCGGTTGAAGTGCGGGATCGGCCCTTGGCGGTGGCCCCCGGGCAGGAAGTGCATACAGCCGTTCTCAGGGTAAGTGTCGTCCAGCGCGATCCAAACGCCTACGACGTGGGTTCCATCTGGCAGGTTGAAATAGGCGTGGTCCTGGTGCCAAGGTTTCTCGCGGCCAATTCCTGGAGGCTTGAGTAGGGCCATCTCTTGGAACATCTCCGCCTGTGCCCCAAGAAGGTGCTCGACGATCTTCAACAAGCGGGGCTCATAGGCCATCGCTTCGATGCGCGGATCCAAGTCGACGAACCACATGAGCTTGCGCACGTAGTCCAGCCGCTCCTCGGGCTGAAGGGATTCGATCTTTCCGGCGGCCAAGTTCTCAAATTGAAGCTGGGTCTTTTCAGGCAGTTCCTTGACGGTAAGTTGGAACAGGGCATCCAGCAGATCGGCTACTTGTTCTGGGGAGAAGGCATGGTCGATGGAGATGAAGCCCACTTCTCGATACTGGCTTTCAACCGCGCTCGGGTCCTCAGGCAAGCCCTCGATAGGCGTTACCGACGCAGCGTAGTCGTAGAGACCGGAGGGATACTCTTCGGGCTTGATGGAGTCGATGTTGAACTTCGCAACAGCCATGGCTATTCTATTCTAGCGGAAAAAGAGATTTAGCGGGCCGGTGGTACGGCATTGGGCTTTACGGTATCGCGGCATCCTAAAACCCTAACGCCGTAGTGCCTTAATGCCGTCTCGCCCTACTTCAAAAACCGGTTCAGCGTCAACCTGATCTCTTCCCTTCTTTCTTCGGGAGTGAAGTTTTGGGGGTGGTCGCCTTGCTCGTCATGGCCATACACGCAGTTCTCCAGGTGGGTGGAGAGGAGGATGACGCCTAGTTGGTCGAGGGCGGCGCGGAGGGCGGAGACCTGAGTGAGGATGTCCACACAGTAGCGCTCTTCCTCCACCATCTTCTTGATGCCGTTCACCTGCCCGTTCATCCGGGCGATCCTATTCAGGGCGTCTTGCTTCGTTTTCTCTTGCATGGGAGGCGATTCCAGCTTTGATTGTAGGTCATTTCTTAAAAGAGCGAGCTTCTTTGGTCCCGGAAACGGTCTAACATTTCGAGCAAGCCATGAAGTTCAAACGCCGGTCCGAACTGAAACGCACCAAAATCGAGATCATCCCGATGGTGGACACCATGTTTTTCCTGCTGGTGTTCTTCATGCTCTCCTCATTGGCTCTCTCCAAGCTGGTCGCGATGCCGGTGGACCTGCCCAAGGCGGGATCGTCGAGTCGGATTCAGGACGATAAGAACCTGGCTTTGAGCGTGGACGCCAATGGGCAGATTTATCTGGACCGTCAGCCCGTGAGCGTGGAGGGATTGGAATCTCAGATTAAAACCATTGCCGGGTCGCGCAATTTGAGCGCGCTGACCCTGGTCATCAATGCCGATCAAAAAGCCTCCCACGGGCTGGTAGTGCAGTGCATTGACAAGGCGAGACTGGCGGGTTTGAGCAAGTTTGCCATTGCCACGGCCCCTGTCGAATCGCCGGGAAATGTCCCGTAGGCAACTCAAGTTCCGTCTCAGAACGTCACAATAACATTAGGGATGGAGAACGAACCACTGGAGCCTGCCGTTTTGGCGGTGGAGCTTTTTAAGGAGGAGGACCGGCAACGTCGTCGCACCGCTACGCTGGCGACGGTTGGCGTTCTGTGCCTACTCATCGGTGGCGGGTCCGTCTTTGCCGCCCTCAAGTACGCCCCGGAGTGGTTCCAGGATTCTCCGCCGGTCTTTGCGACCGGCCCTAATGGTCTCAAACCATTGGGCACAGCTCAACAGCAGTACGTAGAACCGACCGATCCTCCGGTAGTTCCCGAGCCTGACAAGAAACCGGAAGATCAGCCTCCCGCAGAACCTGAACCAAAGCCCCCCGCGGGAGACACCCAGGTCCCCCCCTTTAATCCTCTGACGGGAGAGATTATCAGCGAAACGCCGCTTCCCGATGGCTGGAAGCCGGGCGACAGTCCCACGACTGTCACTCCCGAAAATCCCACCGAGAAGCCTGCCGAAGCCCACCTCGTCACCGGACGGGTGGGGGGAGGCAACCCGGAGGAAGACGCCAACCAGCTTGCCGCCACCTTGAGAAGTGCTGGAGCCAGCGTTCGCCTTGCGCCCCACTACAGCTTGGCGGGAGGCGTGATCGGGGTACAGGTTATTGCCACGGTTCCGGCCAAGTCGGTGGATTCCCTTCTGAAGAAACTTGGGGGAGGGGATAAGTGGTCGGGCAACGTGGATGAGCGTAGTAGCCGAGCAGAAGGGATGATTTCTTCACGTATAAATGCACTCTCCTCTCTTAGGTCGCAACGGAGAGAGACAAAATTTGAGGACGCTACAGAGGTGATAGTGCTAACTGAAGAAATAAACGAATTGAATGAAGGCCTCAAAATGATCCGGGCCGCCAAATCACCCGGGGTCGCCGTGATCCTGATCGGCATTGGGTCCCTCTGAGCCGCCATAATTTGCGGCATGCCCGAGCTACTTCACACCGCCATCCACGGACTGCCCGCCCCCCGTATCGGGAAGGTGCGCGAGGTCTACGACTTGGGCGACGCCATGCTGATCGTGGCGACGGATCGGATTTCGGCGTTCGACGTGGTGATGGCGAACGGGATTCCCGACAAGGGCCGCATCCTGAACCAGATGAGCGCCTTCTGGTTTGAGAAACTCGCCCACATCTGCCCTAATCACGTCCTCTCGATGAGCGACGCAGATGTCTCGGCCCGCTGTCCCAGCCCCCAGCCCGAACTGGTAGGACGGGCGATGTTGGCGAAGAAAGCCAAGCCGCTGACCATCGAGTGCGTGGCGCGGGGGTATATCTCGGGGTCGCTCTTCAAGGAGTATCGAACCTATGGCGGAGAGGTCCACGGCTTGGATCTGCCCGACAACTTGGTAGAAAGCTGCCCCCTCCCCGAGCCGATCTTCACCCCCGCGACCAAAGCCGAAGAGGGACATGACGAGAATATCTCCTTCGACCAGGCGGTGGATCGGGTGGGTTGGGAGACGGCAGAGTTGGTTAGGGAGTGGACTCTGGAGCTTTACAACGCGGCGGCAGAGCATGCGCTCTCCAAGGGCCTGATTTTGGCGGATACCAAGTTTGAGTTCGGGGAGACTGAGGACGGCATCATCCTCATCGATGAAGCCCTCACCCCCGATTCCTCCCGTTACTGGGACGCCGCCCAATACGAACCCGGCCAACCCCAACCCAGTTACGACAAGCAGTACGTTCGCGACTACCTGGAGACCCTCAACTGGAACAAACAGCCCCCCGGCCCGTTGTTGCCGCCGGATGTGGTGGCGAATACGAGAGCGAAATACGTTCAAGCGTTTGAGCTTGTAACCGGGCGGAGTTTCTAGTTGGTTTTTCTTGGCTTCATAAGTCCAATTGGACCTATAAGACCTATACAGTCTGCAAGGGAGGCCTAGCTTGTATTGGGTTTACAACGTCCTTATTGTGCTCTCGGCTCCGTTTTGGATCATCTGGATGTTGCTAAGAGTCAGGAGGCGTAAGGAACAGCCTAACTGGGCAGAACGGCAGGGGAACATTGAGATTCCTGTTCGCAAAGATGGCAAGCGGATTTGGTTTCATGCGGTCTCGGTGGGAGAGGTGGTGGCTTCGATGCCGATCTTGCGGGAACTTAGAGTTCATCTGCCGGAGTATGAGATTGTCCTGAGCGTGACCACCAGCAGCGGGCATCAGACGGCGCGGGAGAAGGCAGAGGGGTTGTTCGACCACTTGATCTACATGCCCATCGACATCGCCCGCTTCCAACTCGCCGCCATGCAGAGGGTGCGCCCATCCGTTGTCGTGGTGATGGAGACTGAGCTTTGGTTCAACTTCCTGTGGGCGGCCAAGGTGTTCGACGCCCGGACCCTGCTGGTCAATGGGCGGATCAGCGACCGGGCCTTTCCCCGCTCCCGAAAGATCGCCTTCTTCTACCGGGCGCTTCTGAGGCATATGGACCGATGCCTGATGCAAACCGAGACCGACGCAGAACGCATCCGAGAACTCGGCGGGCAGAATGTGGAGGTCTTGGGCAACAGCAAGTTCGATCAGGCGGTCGAGGGATTGGATGCGGACCCGGCTCAGCTGCGGGAGGAGTTCCAGCTATCTCCCGACAAGCTGACGGTGGTTGTCGGCTCCACGAGAGATGAGGCAGAGGAGCGGTATGTGGTGGATGAGTTGCGGCCGCTGATGGATCGCATCCAGGTGATCCACGCGCCTCGGCATATCGAGCGGGCGGAGGCTTTGGCCGCCTATGCCGGATCTGCGCTGGGTTCGGTGGGTCGGCGGTCAAAGGGGGAACATTCTTCTTTTCTGATCTTGGATACATACGGCGAGTTGGCGAAGGTCTATGCGGTGGCGGACATCGCGATCATCGGCGGAGGCTTCTCCAACCACGGCGGACAAAACCTTATCCAGCCCCTGGCCCACGGCATCCCGGTGATCCACGGTCCCCACATGCAGAACTTCCGGGACGCCTCTGAATCGGCGGGGCGGGCTGGCGCGACCATCGTGTGCTCTCAGGTAGGCGAGTTGACAGCGGCCGTAACGGAACTCCTCGATCACCCCGCCAAGCGAAAATCTATAGGTCAAGCAGCACAGGAGCTCATTCAAAAGAGTCTGGGCGCCAGTATCCGCTATGCGGAAGCGATTGCGGTAGAGGCTGAAAAGAGCGGATAGCGATCACAGAATTCGGGTCATCAGCGCATCGAAGAGCATCCCGGCATGTCCATTTCCGACCACCCGTCGATGCGTTTCGATGGTCTCGTGGCGGGCAAAGTGCCAATCGGGGTGCTGATGCCGGAGTGCGATCGCCAGCAGTTCCAGAGTCTCGGTGTTGGCGGTCCTGGCATTGGAGTCCGTTGCTTTTTGAAGGGAGTCGGCGATGCCTTTTAGCGATTCTGCCGCTACCAAAGCTTCCATCCGCCTGCGCTTAGGCAGAGTCTCGGCAAACTGCCAGAGTCCGCGATAGATGGCTTCATGCTCCAGAATCTCTTGATAGCGCCCCGGAGCCCCTTCCGCCAACTTCCAAAGCGGATCGTCGTGCCGTTCGTCGGGAAGTTCGCAAGCGATGGCTGAGCAGCGGGACAAGATGGTCGGAGGAAGGGAGCCGACGGTGGTGGTGGTCAGGATGAACTTGGCATACTCATGCGGCTCCTCTAGGGACTTGAGAAGCACATTTGCCGAGGAGGTATTCATCCGATCCGCATCCAGAATCATCACCACTTTCTTGGCAGAGGATAGTGGGGGCGTTCGGAGGAATTCCAGCACCGTTACCCCCTTGAATTCAGATTGAACCGTATTCCTGGGCGGAGTGATCTGAAGGTCACGGATGATTCGACTCGGCCCCATCGGCTCGACCAGAAGGAAGTCCGCGTTGCGCCCATTCTCAAACGACTTGGCCGCCGGATGCTCCTTGTCGTTTCCACTTAGCCAACATCGAGTCAAATAGTCCGCCAATCGCCGCTTCCCGGACCCCCGTGCCCCATAAAACAGCACGGCATGAACTCCACTGTCGGGCTTCGCAAACTCCAGCACCGCCCGCTTCGCACCGGTAAGACCGTTCAGTTCGTCGAGGTTGGTCATGCTTGGGAATAGTATTGCCGATCTGGGGGGAAGGGAGGTAGGGAAGCGAGGGAATCAAGAGGGAGATTAGCAGGGGAGTCTTGGAGCACAGGAGCGGGGGAGTTTGCGGCATCTGGGCTTTCCCGCTCCCCTACTCACTTCTTTCCTTCTGCTCCCTCAAAACCTCTCAAACGACTCCACGGGGAGCACAAATACAACCGCGCCGCCGACTGGAACCTTGACTGGGCTGGGGATGAAGGCGCCGGGAGGGGCGGCCTCGAAGGGCATCACGTTCACAAGCTGCTCCCGCGATTGGCAGTTCTGACCGATGACTTTTTTGAGCGTCTGCACGTCGGGCTCGTCCACACCGATCAGGAACGTGGTGTTCCCCTCGCGCAAGAACCCGCCAGTGGACCCAATGATGGTGAACTTGAACCCCGCCTTCACCAACTCGTCCGTGATCTTGTTCTTATCGCGGTTATGAACGATGCACACGACCAGCTTCACAAGAGGATTATAGCGGACTCCTAAATTTGCTTGGCCGGAGTCACCGAAAAACCCCGGTCCGATTGCTCCGACCGGGGTTTTTTGAGGTGCCGCTTAGAAGTAGGGGGCGACCGCTCCGCAGGGCACGCCGCCGAGCTTGTACGGATCCCACATGGAGTTGGCGCCCTTGTCTCGTAGGTCGTTGAGGACTGCCGCAGAGGCGTATGCCTTCGCCGAGGTATCGGCTCGGATCACGTTGAGAACGCCGCTATAGCGAGAGTCGATCTGCTGGAGCGCCTCGGTAGCGGTGGCTGGTCGGCGACTGGTGGGCCAGATGAACCAGTTGCCATTTCCAAGGCTTACCCAGTAGTTGGCATAGCTGGTGGCGTTGCAGGGGTTGAACGTGGTGGGCGAACCGGCCAATCGAGCCGTGTACCGGGGGAGCACGTTGTAGTAGCTTGCATCCACCATCAAGAGCGTATTGGAAACCTCGGCGATAGCGCTATAGTTCAGACCAAGTCCGCCTGCGCTGCTGGGAGCCGGGTCGTTGGGAATCGAGGACGTGAAGGCGTAATTGTTCACACCGTAAGAGTTCTGTCCGCCATAGCTTCGGAAGGGCGGTTCGGTATCTGCGCCGCTGGGATCATAGTTCACCCAAGCGCCGCTTCTGGTAGGAGCCCTCCACAGATCGTTATTCTTGATGTAGGGCTGCAGCAATTGGTTATAGAAGATCACGTTTCTGGAGTTGACTCCAATCACGGAATCGGCAAAGGCTTGTCCCCGAGAAGCGACCAGTTCCTGATAGGTAGGGTTGATGTTCTGTCCAGGGCTGCCATTGAGTCGATAGGGGAACAGTTGATCGTCGTAATCGTTGATGTAGATCTGGGTCGATGTGCCAATCTGTTTGACTTGGCTGAGCCCTGCGGTTTTCTTGGCGGCCAGCTTGGCCTGGGCAAAGACGGGGAAAAGGATGGCGGCGAGAATCGCGATGATCGCGATCACGACGAGAAGCTCAATAAGAGTAAATGCTCGTTTCAAGGGGGTGCTCCGTGTGGGAATAACGTTGGATAATGAATAATCGACGATTCTCTCAAGAACCGCCGCCAGCATGATCGCCTACCTTGAATTGTGCAGAGATGAACTGTTAATTTGTTGTTATCCCATAGGCCGCGTCCCGCAACCTTAACGGACTATTAACAATAGACGGTCCCTGGACGCTACCCAAGGATATTCAGTGCTCGTCGCGCTCGTCCGCCGCCGCCTTTTCTCGCTCCAATTTCGTTGTGCCACCTTTCATATACCGGGAAATGGATCACCGCCAGGATCGCGATGATCGTGATCACGACGATGAGTTCGATAAGGGTGAACGCACGGTTCATGATGGCTCCCGCGCAGGAACACTTTCCTGCCTGATGTGTGGCAGTCCACGAGCGCGCAGGTACCGGGCAATAAAAGGCACGACAAGGGTTTGTTAACCTTCGTTTGCGGATGAGATCAGGAACGGGTTAGCAGGGGGGTGGCCCAAGTTGGACCGTTTGTTCCATGTGCGGTATTGCGCGGCGAGAAACAGGCTGGCAGGCTTTGCACCTGCCAGCCCCTGAGAAACTCGGCTAGCGACTTTGTTCGTCGCGCTGCCGTTCGGCTTCGTCGCGCTTTTGCTCTTCAAGCTCTTCCGTCTTGCCTTGCTCACGCATCATCTTGTCGTAGTTCTCTTTGCTGAATTCCTTGCGTTGCGCGGCGATGTCTTCATTGGACAACTCCGTCTTAACGCAGCCAACGATTACCAGGCTGAAAAGGAGTGCACCGACAATCCGAATCACTGCCCAAGCCCCCACATGGGGAAGTTGATGTTGGTATTCACCGTGCCGGTATAGCGAGAGCCGGCAAAGAGGGGATCGCCTACGTAACAGGTGTCCTGGGTGACGGTACCGCCGGTTATCAACTGGGCCGTTGTTGGTGTTTGGCCAAGGAAGGCGCCGTAGGAATAGAACTTCGCGCTGCCATCCGCCCTTCCCACAGTGAGACCGCTCGTGGGCACACGCGAGGTATCAACCTCACGAACAGGCTGGGGATTGCTTGCGCACTCGGCCTGTGTCATCTTGGTAAGCCGGAAAGCCCAGAACTCTCGGTCAGCTCGCGGGTAGCCAATGAGTTCGCTTGTGGTGGCTTGTCCGGATGGGACTTGGATGATCGATGGAATATAGGGGGATGTGTTCATCGGCAATGCATCGATGAACAAAGCCGCTGCCGCCACGTTCGGGATACCTGACTGGTTTCCGCCTGTGAATGATCGGATATTGGAGTAGGCAAACGTGTTGGGGGAGTTGAACGGGCCGCTCTTGATGCCGGTAAAACCGATGCTGAACGAGATGTTGCCCCAGATCTCTGCATAAGTGTCCCAGGAAAGTTGGTCCTTCTTGCGGGTTGGAGTCTCAAAGATCTCTTTGCTCTTTGTGTACGGCAGAAGATACTTCTGCCAGTATCGCTCATCAACGACGTTCCAGTTGTTGACGCCGCCCGTGCAGCCCTGCAGTGGATCCTGTCCGTTATAAGTTGGTCCCGAGTACTTGGGATTCAGAGAGCTGTTTTGGGCGCAATACCTGCCCATGAAGTAGTAGTCATCGTTGTCGCTCATGTACAGAAACATCGAGGTGGAAACCTGCTTGACGTTCGAAAGAGTCGAAGTCTTCTTGGCAGCCAGCTTCGCCTGAGCAAAAACGGGGAAGAGAATGGCTGCCAAGATCGCGATGATCGCGATCACGACCAGCAGCTCGATAAGGGTAAACGCACGCTTCATTAAGATAATTTCCTCCAAACAGACGCGCCATTGCGCCGAAATGCGAGGACGGACCCTCGCTCATGAAATCTCCAATTATTGTGTACCAACTTTGCAGGTTCTGGCGTGGCGATTCAACAAAATTGGGGAAAACAGCCTTTTCTTAACAAATCCAGTAAGCCAATGGGCGCTCGAAGCGATGGCCTCGCTCACTCTTCCACAATCTGGTGTGGACGGGTATCCAGTCGCGTTGCCCCCGCGAGGTCGCGATTGCGGATGATGCCGACCAGTTCGGCCTCGGCAACTTTGACATCAATCCCTAAAACCCGCTCTTGAATCCATTCCAAGATCGGATCGACGGGGGTCAGGTCGGGGAGGGTGAGGTGGAGACAGACTTGGACCTGCTTTCGACTTGGCAGAGGCAGTCCCATTGCCCGGACGCCCAACATTCGAGGGTCGCCGTCGATTCTCATCTGGCGCATCTGCCGGGCCAGGGTCTTGACGACGTCCAAATCCTCCGTCGCAAGGTTCACATTCAAGGCGATCAACGGGTCTCGGACGCCCAGCACCGTGACGCCCAAACGAGGGTGGGCGCGGGATGGGCCGAAGTCGGGATGGATGGGCTTCTCCAACAACGATCCGAATCCACTTTTCCGCAAGGAGGGAAGATCGGCCTCGTGCCGCCCCCGCTCCGATTTCTCGTAGAGGAAGATTGGCAGTTCAAACGTGGCGGCCAGACGGCTTGCCAAGTTCTCTGTAACCGCCAAGGCATTCAATAAAGGGCCAGGACCGCTTGGACCGGGAATGACGATCGGGCAAACGTCCAGAGCGCCAATTCGAGGGTACGTGCCGACGTACTTCGTCAAGTCGATCACGTCGAACGCGACCATGGCAAGCCGGAACACCATGTCCGCCACCACGTCCTCCTCGCCGGAGAAGGCGGTCACCGTTCGGTTGTGGTCGAGGTCGGCCTCGCAGTAGTGAAGCTCCACCATCGGATGAGCCAGGATCTCCCGAAACTGGCGCAACAGCGCCTTCTCTCGTCCGAACGACCAGTTGGGAACCGCGAGGAGTCGCATTTAGATGGCGACGGTGTTGTAGCCGGAATCGACGTAGAGGATCTGCCCTGTCACCCCTCGGCTTAGGTCGCTGAGCAGGTAGATCGCCGCTCCCGCGCACTCGGCCTGCCCGTATTCCCGCTTCAAGGGAGCGACGTCGGCGACGTGCTTCATGAAGTCGGTCAGGCCAGAAACACCTCGGGCAGAGATCGTGTTGACCGGGCCGGGAGACACCGTGTTCACGCGAATCCCGCGCTCACCCAAGTCGGCAGACAGGTAGCGGACCGCCGACTCCAGGGCCGCCTTGGCGAGGCCCATCACCTTGTAGTTGTACATGATGCGGGAACTGCCCAAGTAGCTGAGAGTGATGACGCTGGCGTCGTCGTTCAGCAGAGGTTCCAGGGCGCGGCAGAGTCGGACCAGGGAGAAGGCGGAGGCGTTCATCGCGACCTGGAAGTCCTCCAGCGTGGTGTCGATGAAGCGGCCGGTCAACGCCTCTTTGGGAGCGTAGCCGACGCTGTGGACCAGGAAATCGAGCTTGCCGTACTTTGATTTCACCTGCTCGGCAAGGCGGTCGAACTCGTCCTCGTTCAGGAAGTCGATCAGAAACGGGTCGAACCGCTCCCGGTCGGCGACCAGCTTGTTGACGCCTTCCGCCAACCGCTCGTTCTGCGCCCCGATCCCCACGGTAGCGCCGTGCTGGTTGGCCAAGTCGGCAATCGCCCAGCCGATGGAGTTCTTGTTGGTGACGTTGAGGACCAGGCCCTTCTTTCCCGCGAGAAGCATGGGGGACAGTTTAGCACCCCTCGGCTTGGCCTAGAATGGGGATATGTATGCCTACCTGCTATTCGACATGATCCGTAACCCGGCTCCCTCTCAAGGCGATATTCGCGGGAAGGTGGAGTCGGCGGTCATCCCGCTGGAGACTCGCCTGGACTACTTGGAACTGGCCTGCGCGGGCCTTTGGAAAATCTTGAAGGAGAAGCATGGCTACACCGATGAAGAGTTGGTCGCATCCATTCAGGAGGTCGATGCGATGGATGGCAAGGTAGACGGCAAGATCGGAAGGGTTAGCCGTTCCTGCCCCCACTGCCACCGCAAGCTCCTCACCCGAGACTCCCCTAAATGCTCTTGGTGCGGAGGTGCCTTGGGACACCGCCCGCTGGGATAGGACAAGGCTCGCAAATGGTTCTCGCCTGCCTCCACACATCGACCTTGCACGGCGTCATGGTGAGCGAGAGCGGCCCGCGTGTTTTGTTTTTCAGAGCGTTTTATGCCGCGGAGTCGAACCATCTCACCCGTATGTAGGTTGGAATGAAACTACAGATAGGTGACGTCCTTCGACTCGCGACCAGCCATCGGTTCAGCAAGAAGCTTGTTCTGGCTCGCTCAGGATGACGCCGTGCGAAGGTGTGTTCCCCTACTACTTCGACCAGACCTTCTTGAAGATAAAGATCAGCACGAGGGCTCCGATGGTGGCGCCGATGATCGACCCAATCATGCCGCCGCCGCCCTGTGTTCCCAGAATGTTCTGCATGATAAACCCGACTAGCACCGAACCCGCGATGCCGAGAAGGATGGTCAGGAGGCAGCCCTTAGGCTCGCCCTTGTCTCCGGGAGAGATGGCCTTCGCCAAGATTCCTGCAAGTCCGCCCACAACGATCCACCAGATGATTCCGTTTTCCATAACATCTGTTAGGATTGCGATCCGCGCAAAAGGGTTTCAAGTACCTAGGACGGGCATAATCGGAGGGTGGTTTCAAGCGAGGAGTTTGCGACTCTCTCCTATGAGGAGCAGGTTGCCCGGCTGCAATCGTTGGGCGAACGGGCCCTGGCGCATTTTGAAGTGGAGCTAGTTGAGATCAAACCGCTGGCCCACTTCGAGAACACCAGCTTCTACATCAAGACAGCCACGGGCGAAGAGTTCAACCTCCGCATTAGCCGCCCCGGACAGCAATCTCGGACCACGCTTCAAAGCGAGATCGAATTCCTGGCCGCCTTACGAGCCGAGCGCTTTCGCGTTCCCGAACCATACCAAAACCGGATCGTCCAAGCAGGGGCAGACGGCGTTCCCGAGGAGCGCAACGTGGTCCTATTCCGCTGGATGCACGGTGAGTTCCTGCGTGACCGACTGACCCCGGTCGAGGCTCGCCTGATCGGGCAGACCATGGCCCACCTCCACGACTTCGCCGCACGGTGGCAACGTCCGGCCAACTTCCAAAGGGCAAACCTCCACGATTGGGCGCTGACAGAGAGAAAGCCCAGCCGCATCGACCACCCCATCGAAGGCCTGCCGGAAGAAGACCGCTTACTCCTGTTGGAACTGGACCAGCAAGCACGAAATCTGTTGCGAAGCCTCCCGAAAACCCCGGAAACCTTCGGCCTGATCCACTCCGACCTCCATGTTGGCAACGTGCTGGTAGAAGACGGGAACCTAAACGTGATCGACTTCGATGACACCGGATTTGGCTTCCTCTACTACGACTTCGGGGCGGCGCTCGGCTTCCACCTGTTGGAACCTCTCTATGAGCCGATTCGCGAGTCGATGTTAGCGGGCTATGATGAGGTGAGGCCGTTGCCGCCGAACACTCGTGAACTACTGGATTCCTTCATAAAAGTTCGCATGACGGGCGTAAGTCGTTGGATAATGGATCGGGTCGATAATCCTCGACTGAAAGACACGGGGCCGTCTTGGGTCCACGGCTTTTGCGAGGGGATGCGAACTCTGGATTGATGTGAACATCTTTTGACCAACTGCGTCGGAACCAAACAACTACCCTCGCGAGGTATGCACTTATCATGAAACTTCATCGGTCGCTTCTGAGCGTCTCCTTGGCGCTCCTTGCGGTCTTTGCGATTGCACAGACCCCTCCTACCAATCCGCCCGCCAACCAGGCGCCTGGCTCTCGCGTACTGACTTCGGAGCAGAAAGCAGAAGTCCTGAAGGCTCTGGAGGACGTGATGGTCAACCGGGCTTTCGTTCCCGGCTTAGATCTCACTAAGTGGCCGGAATACATCGGAAAGCACCAGGAAGACCTGGATAAGTCGGAGACCGAGGCCGACCTGACCCGCACGGTCAACCGGGCCCTCCGAGATTTCGGCATCAGCCACATCCGATTCCTCACTCCTCGTCAGGCAGAGACCCGTGTCCGCACCAGCGTCATCAGCATCGGCGTAACCGCACGAGCGGAGAATAACACGCTGGTCGTGACCAATGTCGCCCCGGAAAGCCCTGCCGCGACGGCCGGGATCAAGCAAGGCGATGTGATCACCCTGGTAGATGGCAAGACTCCCGAGAACCCCTCCGTCCTAACCGGCGAAGTGGACACCGAAGTAAAGCTCAAAGTCAAGTCGGGAGAGGAAGAGAGAGAGCTGACGGTGAAGCGTGCCCGCGTCTCCACCGCCCGCCCTGAGACCTTGACTTGGGTGGACGAAGAAACGGCGATTCTGCGCATTTGGACGTTTAGCAACGGATACAACCGAGCCAACATCGAAAAACTGATGAAAGAGGCCAATGCGAAGGCAAAGCATGTGATCGTCGACCTGCGAAACAACGGCGGCGGAGCCGTCAACAACCTACAGCATCTGCTCAGCCTATTCGTCAAGCCGGATACCGACATTGGCACGTTCATCAGCCGAAACACCGTTCGCGATTTCGAGAAAGAGAACACGCCTTCGACGGACCCAATCGTGATCGCCGCGGCGGCGAAGAATAAGTATCGAACCCGCGCCGTAAGGGATATCGAACCGTTCAAAGGCAAAGTCGCTGTGCTCATCAACCGTGGCTCGGCCAGCGCCTCGGAGATTTTCGCAACTGGTCTTCGTGAGGCCATCGGAGCACCGATCATCGGCGCCAAGTCGGCAGGAGCCGTCCTCGCCTCCGTCTTTGCAAGACTCCCGCAGGGTTTCCAAATCCAGCACCCGGTGAGCGACTACGTCTCGATCAAGGGCGTCCGCCTGGAAAAAAATCCCATCGTCCCCGACGAAGAGGTCACCGCTCCCGCATCTGACGGGAAGGATGCGGTGGTTGAGAAAGCCGTCGAAAAGCTGAAGTCCGCCAAGTAGCCGCCATTGCTCCGCCCCCTCCCATAGGAAGGGGCGGAGCGCTTGTAGTCGCCGCGATACTTGTATCTGAGAAGAGATCGGCCTTTTGCCGCTCTTGGGGTGGGTGAGCTGGTTTCGTTGTGCTTCTGATCGAGGTCTACCCTTCTCTGCGCACCAGACTATGGGCAACTCTTCGGCGGTCCTCTGCGGCTTCGGTGGTGCCATCGGCGCCCCATTCAATGAACCACCGAAGGGGTCGCCGCAAATAGAAATGCCTCGTGCAAACCCAAAGCATGCAGTTTGCATACGATTAAGCTAACCGTGACCTAATCGGATCAAAGCCTCCCTTGAGGTCTTTCCTTTTGAAAAGACCATCGTCCAAGTTCTCGGCAATAGCCCAGGCACGAACCATCTTGGGCCTACAGGTTGGTTCCAATTATAAGCTCTGGCCTACCTTGTTTCCTCGGCAGGCCTTCAGCCAAGTTGCTTGATCACATCCCGAGGGTGGTCGGTGATAATGAAGTTAACTTTAAGCGACTTTAGGCGATCTACCTGTGGGCCGGGGGGCACCGTCCAGACGAAGACCGGGACTTTGCGTTCGTGGGCCGCTTTCACCAGTTCGGGCGTGACGTTGAGGAACTGGAACCCCACGCCATCCGCCCCCAGTTCTTTCGCCCGATCCAGCGTGGCTTCATAGTCTTCTGGCTTGAGCGCCTTGCCGACCAGCCAGACCGAGAAGTAGCGCGAATCCAGCTGCTCTGTCTTCTGGATGTGGTCCTCGCCAAAGGAGAAGACAATGGACTGGTCCCGCATGTTTTGACTGTTCAGGTGATCCAGCATCTTCTTCTCAATACCATCGCCGCTCTTGATCTCCACGACCAGAACGATCCGATCCTTGGTGACCTTGGTGAGGTCCGACAGACTTGGAATGCCCGCCGCTTGCATCGTCGCCCAAGGGGTCTTAGCGACTTCGCCCTTGAGGGAAGTGGTGCGGTCCAACGTCTTGTCGTGCATCACCACCATCTCGCCGTCCTGGCTGAGGTAGATGTCGCACTCGGTGGCGTTAGCCTTGCAGGCGATGGCCTCCTCAAAACTGGGAAGCGTGTTCTCCGGCTTGTAAGCCGCCGCCCCCCGATGCCCGATCACCAGGGTCCGGTTCCAGGACTCGGCAATGATCGCTTTGGTGCTGGGTTTTTCGCTGGCCATCATCGCGATGGCCCCTAGGATACATAAGGTCATAGCTTAGTTTTCCTGATAAGTACAGAGCGCCGCCGACCAACTTTGGTTGTTGGGCAACTGGCTGCAGGATGGGTTCAGGGCTTTCTTGCCTTCCATGGATTCAAGCCAGACCGCCTTTCTGTACTTCGCATGGCCATCGAGCATGACGAAGGGGGCTCCATCGTTGTGGCGGGTTGCAATCTGAGCGAAGATCTGATTCCAGTTCGTTCCGCCCGGCTCAAAGTATGGAGCGTTATTATCGTTCCAGATGTTCCCGTCTGTGTCGTCCCCGGCGCCCTTGGCAAAGGAGAACATGACCTTGTCGGAAACGGTTCTCCATGTGGAGGCGTTGGAGGAGCTATTGGTGACGCCACCCGACTGGCCATCGAAGCCGAAGTTGTGCAAGAGTTCGTCGTTTCTCGCATAATGGCCCATGATGACCGGGCGAACGGCTCCCCCGATGGCCATCCCCTCAGGCACATTTGTCCAGAAAGTGCCCGTCACGCCGGGATCGCCGGGAATCGGATTGCCACTGTTCCCATTGTCGGTTAGGTTTAGTCCGACGAAATTGCGTTGGACCGGTCGCGGAGAGCCGGATGCGGGGTCCAGAAAGATGTCGATATTCTTGGTGTAGGGCAGGAGGTCGATATGCATGTCCCACCACTTCCGGCCAATCACATCGTCCCAATCTCCCATGTAGAGAAACGTTGCGGTGCCCAGCTGCTTCAGGTTGCTCAGAGCCGAGGTCTTCTTGGCGGCGGCTTTTGCCTGGGCAAAAACGGGGAAGAGGATGGCGGCAAGGATCGCGATGATGGCGATCACGACAAGGAGTTCGATAAGGGTGAATGCGTTCTGTCTGCGCTCCATACTGGGGACTATGCGGCTCTCACATTAAGGCAAGGTTGTCCTGACGCCTACCTTTACAGACTCTTAACAGGTTTTGCCTAACCATCCAAGCCAAGTTCCGACGACTTTCGCTCAACAAACAGAGACAGCATCGTCAACGCCTCGATAACCTCGTCCGGGTTCCTGAACGTTTGGATCTCTCAGGGATTTCAACGGAGAATGCTCCAGGCAACTCCTGCATCAGGGGCAGGTCCGAGTTTCGACCTCCCAGGATGTCGATGCAAAGGTCGATGCAGTCGGAACATACGGCGCCCTGCAGGCCCACGATCATCTTTCGGACCTTCTCTTTGTCCTTCCCACACAGCCCACATTGGCTCCGGGCCGCCACCGATCCAAACCCTAGTTTCATAGGAGCATTATAAGGCAGGTCTCTCTGAAGGTTGGGAGTCGCTTTGATCTCGGCTTACCTTCTCGATGTCGCCTATGACCTATCCGTCGCTCTCTCCTCGCGGAAGGAGTGTGCAAAAATCTTGGACAACTTGCCTTGAATCTCCGTCTAGCACATTAACCGATGCCTTCTTTTGAATACACCGCCATCGACGCCCACGGGAAACCTGAATCCGGGATGGTTCTTGGTATCTCCTTGGCGGATGCCGTGCAGCAGTTGGGGGAGAAGGGGTTGCGCGTGGAGAGGATCAACGTGGCTCAGTTCCTGGGCGATCCCTTGGCAAACGAGGCCCCGAGAGAGCAGGCTGCGGTTCCGGTGCCGCCAGTGGCCTCCGAGGGGCTCCGCGAGCCTCCTCCTACCGAAGCCCGCTCCTATGTCTCAACGAGTGTGGTTGGCCCGTTGGTGGGGCAGGTTGGGCTGGAGCATCTCATGTTCTTCTTCCGCCAGTTTGCGGCGATGGTGGAGGCGGGGATCCCGATGGTCAATACCCTGGAGACCGTCGGCAAGCAGACCCGCGACCTTCGTCTGAAGAATGTCATCGGTGAAATGAAGGGCCATGTGCTGGAGGGGCGGCCGATCACGGCGGGGATGCAACGGTATCCCGAAATCTTCTCGCCGCTCCAAGTCAGTCTGATTCGGGTTGGCGAGGAGGGTGGGTTTTTAGCCCAGGCCAGTCGCCAGGTGGCCGACTACATCGAGCAGGACATCCGCATCCGTAATACCTACAAGCGCGCCCTCTTCATGCCGAAGGCAACCGTCATCGGCTCCATCGTCATCATCCTTTCCGCCAACTTCATCATCTCCTGGCTGACTGGCGGGAAAGGGCAAGGCATCGACTCGCCCCTCACCACCGCCGCCGTCTGGATGGTCCTCGGCCCAATCCTGATCGGGCTGTTCCTGTTCTTCCGCATCGGCCTCGCCAACCCGCGTATCAAGTACAACTGGGACCAATTCCTGCTGAAGGTGCCGTACCTGGGGCACACGCTCCAGCAGTTTGCGATGGCGAAGTTTGGGCGGGCGTTTGGGGCGCTGTATTCCGGCGGCGTCTCCATGCCCAAAGCCATCCAACTCGCCGCCGACGCCTGCGGCAACGAATACCTCCGTGCCCAAATCCACCCGGCCTCGCGCAAGTTGGAAGGCGGCGACCGCATCACCGAGACGATGCAACAAACGCAAGCTTTCACCTCCATCGTCATCGACATGATGAACACCGGCGAAGCCACCGGCAACCTGGACACCATGTTGACCAAAGTCGCCGACTACTATGAAGACGAAGCCGAGGTGCGCGCCCAGCAGCTAGGCAAGATCGTGGGCGTCGTCGCCCTGGTGGCCGTGGCGGTCTACGTCGGTTATGTGGTGATCACGTTCTATATGAAGCTGTTCGCGGGTGGGTATGGGGCGATGATGGAGGAGTAGGGGAGGGGAATGAGGAGAGAAGGGAAGGAAGTAAAGCGCCTGCGAGACCCATCTTAGTTGTTCTTCTCGCCACGAAGAAACCAATTACACAAAGGACCACCAAGAACCTGGGGATGTCCTTTGCGCTCTTTGTTTCTTTGCTTCTTGGCGGTTGAAGAGGAAAGAAGCCCCCGCCCTCCTGATCCCCTTCTTCCTTCTTTCCCTTTCCCCCTCCCATTAACCAAGGCATAATAATTGCCTATCCTGTTTTATTTGGCCTCCGGCCTTTGATCTTCTTTGGAGATGCCTACCTACTACCAGACCCTTGGCGTGAAGCGCGGCTGTTCACCGGACGAAATTCGATCCGCGTATCGCAAGCTGGTTCTGGCCCACCACCCGGACCGGTCTTCCGATCCCAAGTCTCGGGACATCTTCATCAAGGCTACCGAAGCCTATGGCGTCTTGAGCGACTCGGCCAAGCGGCGAGATTACGACCGTCGGCTTTCGCTGGAAGATCAGGTTTCCCAGACGAAGGTCAAGATCAGCCACCCGCCTCGACCGAAGCCAAAGGCGGAGGTTCGGAAGGGCGAGTCGATCGCGATCGAGTTGACCAAGCTGGTCCAGCTTTTCAGCCGGGGCAAGATTCAGGAGGCCGAGGAGATGGCCCGACTGCTCACCAAAAAGGCCCCACGCGAAGCCATACCCTACGGGATTCTTGGGGATATTCTGCGCTCGCGCGGCAGCCTGTCGGAGGCCTCCAAGATGTACGCCTACGCGGCGCAGTTCGATCCCCGCAACCCAACCTATCAGCGACGGCATGAAGAGTTGATTGCGGCGACGAATGTCTCTACGAGCACCGTCCATATTGGCCGGGATCGGGAAGCGAGTGCGACTCCGCCGATCTTGGCGGTCATCGTCGCCTTTCTGGGCGGTATCTATCTGATCTTGAGCAACGAGCTGCCCATTGCCTCCAGCATCCCGATGGTCTCCACCTTCACGCTTGGGCTGGTCAGCGTGCTGTTCTTCACTGGGATCGCCACCGGAGCGTCGCTGTCGGTGGGCGGCTGGCTGGACCGGTATGAGGCGACCACGACCAACGCGCTCGGCAAGCGGTCGCCCACGGTGGTCCTCGGCTACGTCGCCATCGTCAATTTCTGGGCGGCGGCGGTTCTCTATCTCTTCATCGGACTTGCCCAACGGGCCTTCAACTACTCCACCTCGCGAGTCGTCGGGGGAGTCGCTTTCCTCACCATTCTCTTCGCGGTCTGCGCCTTCGCCAACTACGCTATGGACGCCCTCCAAGTCTTGGCCTGGGGCGGAAATCTGCTCTACGCCGGGTCGCTGCTGGGTTGGATGGTGGCGGATGCGTTTCGGCGCGTTTGAGTGTGGCCTGTGGCCTGTGGGATGTGGCTTGTGGAATGTGAACTGTGAAGATGAAGTGCAGGCCTGAAATCTGACGGATCGGTCTGATTGGTCAGATCTGTCAGATCAAAAGACAAGCCACATTCCACACCTACAACCCCTGATTCAACCTTCGCTCAATCTCATCCACGGCATCCGTTGGCATGGGTGGGGGGACGACGGAGATGGTTTTGGGGTAGTGGCCGAGGTCGAGTTCTTCTAGGGCGGTGTCGATGGATTGGAGTTGGGCGCGAGCTTCGGCGAGGGCGACGAGGAAGTCGTCGGAAGACATCTCTGGGCTCCTCCCCACCAGCCGATAGCCCAGCATCTTCATCCTGAGGGAGTCCAAGGTGGTCATATAGACCGCGCTCTGGGCCTCGGTGCGATGGACTCCGGCCATGACTCCGGCAAACTGCTGACGGTACTCCGCGATGTTCTTATCCGCCAAGCGATAAAGCTCCTTGGATTGCGGATCGTGGCTGGGGGCGGTGAAGATGGGCGGGGCCATGTAGGGGTCGCGCTCGGTCTTCTCTACTTCCGCCGCGATGATGTCCGCCCTGCGCAAGGCTCGGTACAGCGATTTGCCCACACGGCGGATGGTCTCCGGCATCTCGCTGAGGTTAGCGACCTGGTCTTTCTTCAGCTTCTTAATGACTTCATCGAACCGCTTCAGACGGTCCTGGCACCCATTCCACATCGCCTGGTACTTCTTGGCGACGAACCGCTTAGAGAGGCTGGTGTTGTAGGAGGTCGCGGTCCAATAGAGCAGGGAAACGAAGGTGATGAAGAGCTTCTGGGCGATGGCGCCCGGCCACAGGGGAACGGTCCAGATAAAGGTGAGGGCCAGTCCCAAAACCAACAGACGCCACGGCGCGAACAGCTCCTTGAGGAACAGGCGCAAATCTTGGCGCGCGACGTCGTCCATGGTTTCCGTTACGGTATTGGCGGCCTCTGCGTGGCATTGGGCAGAGCCTGTTCCACGGAATAGGCGATCTGCAGGAGCTTTTCATCCTCCAGCGGGGCGGTCATCAGTTGCAGACCCACCGGCAGGTTCTGGGCAAACCCACAGTTCAGCGATATCCCTGGCATCCCATTCATGTTAGCGGGAATTGTGCAGTAGTCCAACAGTTTCAGGGCCATTGGATCATCCGTGAGTTCCCCAATCTTGAACGCCGGGATCGGACTGGTGGGGGAGAGGATGAAATCAACGTCCTGGAACACGCGGTTGAACTCCTGGGTCATCAGAGCTCGGACCTGCTGGGCGCGCAGGTAGAAGGCGTCGTAATAGCCCGCGCTCAAGGCATAGGTGCCGATCATAATGCGGGCCTTGACCTCGTGCCCAAAGCCATCCGCGCGAGTCCGCTCCACCACTCCGATGTGCCCCTTGCCCTCGCTTCGAGGGCCATAGCGAATTCCGTCGAATCGGGCGAGGTTGCTGCTGGCCTCGGCGGGGGCGATGATGTAGTATGTGGTCACGCCGTAGGCGATGGAAGGGATCGAGACCTCCTCGATCTCCACACCCTCTTTCTTGAGAACCTCGATAGCGGCAGAAACCTGCTCGCGGACCAGAGGATCGACCGCTTCGCCGAACATCTCTTTGGGCAACGCCGCCTTGAGTCCCTTCAGAGAGCCGTTCTTGACCTCGGCGGCTCGGATGGGGGGCATAGGGAGGCAAGTGCTGTCCAAGTCGTCGTGGCCGGTGATCGCCTCGGTCAACAGGGCGGCATCTTCCACGGTTCGGGAAAAGGGGCCGATCTGGTCCAGGCTGGAGCCGAAAGCCACCAGGCCATAGCGGGAGCATCGGCCATAGGTTGGCTTATAGCCAACAATGCCGCAGAGCGAAGCGGGCTGACGGATGGAGCCGCCGGTGTCGGAGCCAAGCGACAGCGGGGCCATCTCGGCCGCCACGGCCGCCGCCGACCCGCCCGAGCTTCCACCCGGCGACCGCTCAGTATCCCAGGGGTTGCGGGTGAGTTGGAAGGCCGAGTTCTCGGTGGAGGTTCCCATCGCGAACTCATCCAGGTTGGTCTTGCCGATCGGGATCATGCCCGCCGCCTTCATCCGCTCGACGACCGAGGCGTCGAAGGGCGGAATATAGCCTTTCAGAATCTTGCTGGCACAGGTGGTTTCGATGCCTTCGGTGGAGATGTTGTCCTTGAGCGCCACCGGAACCCCGGTCAGCGGCCCGCCGTTTCCAGCGTCCACCAACTCCTGGGCGCTTGCGGCGCTTGCAAGAGCCCTCTCGGGATCGACGGCGAGAAAGCACCCGTAGGCTTCGTCATGCTGGGCGATGCGGTCCAGGTAAGCCTGGGTCGCCTCCTGACAGGAGACTTCGCGAGCGGCGATTTTACGGCCAAGTTCGGCGGCGGAGAATCGAGTGATCAATCCCGCTTAGTCCTCGATGATTTGGGGAACAACGAAGAGGCCGGCTTTGGCCAAGGCGGAGTTGCGCAGCGCTTGCTCTCGGCTCAGAACAGGCCGGATAACGTCGTCCGCCCAAACGTTCTGTAGGGAGACGGCGTGGGAGGTCGGCTCGATTCCGGTGACATCGATGGCCCGAATATCGGCGAAGTGGCCGAGCAGGGCGTTCAATTCGCCTTGAAGCGAGAGAATTTCCGTTTCATCCAGTTCTAGCCGCGCCAGCTTTGCCACGTGCCGGACTTCGTCCAGAGTGATCGACATGATTGGCGAGTTTAGCACAGAGGCATAATGTCGGTGGGATGACAAGGCCGCCGTTTCATGTGGTTTCAAGCTGTGTGGCGGCTTTGGTCGTACTGGGTTTTGCCGCGACCCAGCTCCGCGCCAAGATTCCGAACTCGGAAAAAAATCAGCTTGCGCGGGAGGGTTCGGAGTTCCTGAGCAGGGCTGCAATCCAGAAGATCGACTGGCAGAAACCGACCGAGGAGACCTTTGCCAGGGCCCGAAGGCGGGACCTGCCGATTCTGCTTTTTATCGGCAGCGGCTATAACCCCTTGGCCCGTGCCCTGGACAACGGAGTTTTCACATCGCCGAGAGTGCAGGCGTTCTTGGCGAGGAATTTCGAGTGTATTCGGGTCGACACCCTCCACTTCCCAGAGTATCGCAACGCCTTCCTCCCTATCCGTCGCGGGGCAATCGGCTTTCCCACCGGGTGTCAGCTTTGGGTGCTGGATCCTTCTGGCCAGATCGTGGATATGCTTCCGAATCTTGTCAGCCTCTTTCCGACCGACGAGGCCCTCTTCACCAAGGCGATGGTGGAGGCAAAACAAAAATTTGAGAAGAAAGGGGATTTCGCAGGCTCCATACAGTGGGCTGCCGCCCAGGAAGAAGATGCCCAGGCCCTGATAGCCCCGCCTGCCCCGGTTTCCCCTCCCATTTCTGAGTATTCCACCCAGCTCATCACTTCAATCTATCCGCTTGGCGGTTTCGGCAACGATGGCCCCCGAATCCTATCGCCCGCCGCGTGGCGTCTGCTGCTGGTCAGTGGACGGGTGCCGGAGTTCCGGCGCAGCGTCGATCCCGTCATTCGCAGCCCGATCGTCGACCTGCTCGATGGGGGTTTTTTCAGCGGTTCACGGGACTCGAATTGGATCGATGTGGACTTCGATAAGCCGGCGACGGCGAATGCGGATATGTTGTCGATCCTCTCTGCCGCCTCATCCATACTGGATGACTCGCTCTACCGATATCTTGCCGAGCGGACCTTTGACAGCTTGATGCTAGAGAACACCCTCACGAACGGCTTTGCGGCAGGCCGGGCTAGCGACCAGATTGAAGTCAAACGAAGCCCCCGATCCAGTTTTGGAGTGCGCAAGCTCAAGGCGGCGCTGACGGATCGGGAGGACTTTGAATTCGCGCAGAAGTTTCTCGGTATGAGGGTGGAGACCAATCCGCGCATGTCGCCTTTTCCTGCTGATTTCACGGTGATCGAGCATCGTGAGCGACTTGACCATGTGCTTCAAAAGCTTTCTGAAAATACAGGTCCTCGACCGGATCGCACCTCTCCCGGCTTTTCCGACGTGACCGGCTTCTGCGTTGCCAGACTCCTGGAATCGGCGCGGATACTGGGCGACCAAGCGCGGTTGGCAAAAGCCGAGAGCCTTTTCCCTTGGGTGGAGAACAGTCGTCTGGGAGATACGGTGGTCCACAGTCCCGATCCTGACCTGAGCCAAGGCTATTTGGGCGATTATCTGGCTTACTCGGACGCCGCCCTCCAATACTATCTGGTAACCGGAAGGCAGGAAACGATCCTCGCCGGAAGAGCCACCCTGCTGAAGGCTCTGGACTTGTTTAAGGGACAACGCTTGGGCGTCCTTCGCTTGGGCGTCGATCCGGTGGCGCCGTTCCCGTCGGCCCTGTCTCTGCCCGAAATCGCCGATCCTGGGCTGGAGTCCAGCCTGGCCTACGCCATCCGGCTTTGCATGGACTACGGACGCATCTTTCGAGAGAACAGCTTGCTACGGCAATTCGCCAACGCGGCAACCGGCTTCTATGGCGATGTGGCCCTAAAGCTCGGAGTGAAGGGCGCCGGGTTTTTTATCGCCGCCCGTCGGGTGTTCGATGATGCGTTCTTCGTGAGCGTCGGCCCTCGTGCCCAGGAGTGGTCCGATCTGATAGCCAGGAAGAGTCCGTGGAGGCTATCCGTTGCCTCCTTTGGCGAGGTCCGTCCCGACATCAGGCAGCGTGGCCCGGGCGTATACGTGGTACGTGGCGAGTCTGTTCGAGGACCATTCGAGCCCGAGGAGGCGCTAGAGCAAGTGTCCCCATTTTTGGGCCTTGGGTTCTAAGGAAGCGGGGCCGGTAGGTCATAATAGCCCCCGGAGAGGTCGCATAGTGGTCTAGTGCGCCGCACTCGAAATGCGGTGTGGGGCAACTCACCGTGGGTTCGAATCCCACCCTCTCCGCCACTCACTAAATGTCGGCACTTTCTACAAAAATGCCGACACTTCAGGAATCACATTCTCTGCCTAGCCCAACTTCGCCAAGTTCACACGCAACCCGTCGATTCCGCCAGCCAAGGACTGTACGTTGCCTTGGAGCATCTCGATCAACGTCGGCCAGTCGGGTTCTTCGTTGGCCATCTGGTTGAGGGTTTGTTGGCAGGAGGTGATCGAGTCGTGGGTTTCTCCGAGGTGGAGGACGATGGCTTGGTAGGCGGCGCGCTCGTTGGCGGTCATGTTGCTGGAGAGCGCAGTAACGCTTCGTAGCTCGTCATCGAAGTTGGACACGGCGCCCTCCAGAACATTCAAGAGTTGAAGCGCAGAATCGCGAACCGTGGGCCAATCGGCGGTTTGAGATTGGAAACCGTTCGTCTCGGCTCGGAATCGGTCCCACGCGTCGTCCAAGTCGGCAAAGGCATCTTGGAGGTCAAGAATGGCGCCATCAAGTGCAGGGTCGCGATCTCTGGGGCCGCCCGACTTTCCGTCTCCGGCATCCACTTGTTGATCAGGCTTCGCGCTTGGGGCCAACCTTTGCTGGTCGGCAAGCCGGCCCTGAGCCTGGGCGAGAGCCAATGCCGCCGAGGTTTCGTCGGTCCTTATGTAGGCGCTCCTGCCTTGCGACAAACGAACCTGCATCCAATCGCGATCATCCGTGGGGGTGAGATAGAGAGTTGTGCCCGCTCCGACTCGATAGGCTTCGGATGCATCGTCGCGGGGGCTGCGCCGAAGGCTTGCCGATACCCTGGCAAAAGCCTTCTTGCCAAGCCGCCGGGCCTCGTCGTCGATAGGCAGCGTGAGCGTTTCAGGCATTCGGTAGTTGCTGGAAACTCGGTGCAAGGGCGTCTCGACGAAGTCCTCTGAGGAACCTTGGTAGGTCAGGTCAAGATTATCCGGGCTACGTTTGGCGCACCCCGTGAGGCAGACCGCAAGGCCAATAAGAAGGCCGATCCACGTCGGCTTGTTCATGGCTTCATTGTAACAATGATTTTCCATAACTGCCACCGTTTGCTTCATCTTCTTAGGCGATAAAGCCGTGAGGCTCGTTCATTTTGATGATCGGTTGGCTAGCGGACGAACTCCACGAATCCCCAATGCTCGGGCTGGTGCATATCGACCTCGCCTTGCGGGGTCCAGACCCAGTTGTCCTCTTTCAAGCCCTCTCGCTTCACATATCGGCGCTCGATCACATCAGTGATCCATTGCACCCGAGAGAAGTTCACCCGCCAAACGTCGCCCGAACGAGGCGGGCAGGGCATTCCCCCGTGTTCGGCAAAGCACACCCAGGGGAAAGCGATCTCGACCGTCCATCCTTGGTCAGTGTCCGAGGGATCGTTCAGTGTGCCCTGGACCTGAACCGCAGACTTGGCGTAGGTTTCCCAGGAGTTATCGGGAGGACCACCGTCTCGATAGGCTCTCGGAAGGTAGAGGTCCCAGGTGGTGTTCAGAGCATTGATCTCAAATTCGAAGTACCGCGCGGCATCGCCGTCGGGGTCGATGAAGACTTCGAAGTCGTTGTCATGGAAGATCACGGAGTCGTGCTCGGTCAGGGTTGCCCAAACGTGCGGCTCTTCCAATTCGGCGGCCACATAGAAAAACAGCTCATCCCACATCATCTTGGCCCGAGTCCGGAAGCGGGGCAGGGGCCGGAGGTCGCCTTCGATATCCACAAAGTCGTCGGTCCACTCGGCAAGACTCCAGGCGGCTTTATGAACGTCGCCGTCGATCTCCAGCGGCTGGGGCGTGTAGGGGCAACGGTACGACTTGGGAGTCATCGTTCCGATCCTGGCCCAATCTGCTCCAGGCACTCGGCGACGGATGCCTCGCGGGCCAGCCACCACGCCGCCCGCTCGGAGTAGCCTTCATCAGTCAGCGCAACAACGGCTAGGGCCTCATCCAAAGCGAGGTCGAAGTGGCAGGGATGCTTGGAGAAAGGCGTCGCCGACTCCCTCAGGTGTTGGCCCACCTCGATCAGCAGTAGATCCAACGCAATGCCGACGGGAAGTTCTTCTCGAACCCCCGACGGCATCGCGACACATCGGTCATTCATGAGTTGCGGCAGATTGCCCGGCACACTCACAATCTACTTCAGGTTTACTTGGCTCGGGCAAAGTAAAAGTGCTTCTTCCCGTTTTTCCAGGTGGTTTTACGGACGTACTTCTTGCCATCCCGGATGAAGTAGGGTCGGCTGAAGTAGGCGGCCCGAGTTCGCTGAAGCTTGCTCTGGCTCTTCCGATCCTGCTCATAGCGGTGGGCGGAATACAGGGCTCCGGCGGTTCCAGCGAAGAACAGGGTCTTGTCGTTCTTCAGCAGTCCCAAGACGCCCAAACCGCCCGCTACATAGGCGATATTCCGCCACTCGTTCTTCTTGTCCTGACGACGGTCGATCAGTTTCTCAAGGTCTTTGATGTTCTGGGCTTGGACCATGCTTGGCGCGGCAGCGCCCAAGGCGATTCCACCCAAAGCCAAGGCTCTTCCTAGGTTTTTGATCCAGTTTCTCATCAGTTTCCCCTCCTTGTGTCCCTTTCCAAAACGAGGGTTTGGGAAGCCATGTTCCGTAGGACCTAGGGCCAGAAGCCGTCCTAGCTGGCCTGTTGCAACGCTTCGATTTTGCGCGCATAGTTCCCAACCAGTTCCCGGCTGGAGCCTTCGTCGGGGCTCTCGGCGTAGACGTGGAAAACCGGCTCAATGGAATCGGGGAGGACCAAGACCCAGGAGTCGTGGTCGAATATCTTGATCCCATCTACTAACTCCACACGCTCGCCCCTAGAGCCTTCCTCGCTGATCTGCCGCATCACCGCGCCCTTGACTTCCCAGGGACAACGCACCATCTCGTAGGCGAGCTGGAATTTGGGCAGCGTCTCCGCCACTTCGCCCAGTTTCAGCCCGGTGGCTTGAAGCATCGTGACCAGTTTGCCAAATGAGAACGGCGCATCGAATCCGGGGTGCAGGCTGGGGAAGATGAACCCGCCTCGGTCGTCTCCAGCGAAGGTCACCTCGGTTTCCAGTGAGGCTGACATCAGGGATCGTATGTCGGCTTTGGTCCGCAATATCCCGACGCCCGTCTTGCGGAGGGCTTCTTCCAGGCGTGTGGGAGCGGTGATGCTCATCGCGATCGTGGCCTCCGGGTGGGTTTGGGAGACAAGCATGGAGAGGGCCGCCAGTAGGGTGTTGCCGACCAAGACTTCGCCGCGCTCATCGACCACCGTCAGGCGCTCTCCCTCTTCGGTGAAGAGGACTCCCATATCGTAGCTCAGACTTTCGACGACCGACTTGAGGTTATCAACGTGTTTCTGAACCTCCTCATCGGTGCGCGGCGAGAGTTTGGCGTCGTTATAGCCGTTCAGCGAGATCGACTCGACCCCCAATTGTGCGAGCATGGCGGGGTAATAGGTGGAGATGGAGGAGTAGCCATAGTCGCAGGCAATCCGAAGTCGCCGCTTACCCTCCGGCTTCGGAAGCTGCTTGAAAAAGTCTGCCTGGTAGCCTTCCACCGCAAGGCTGGCGTATTCGATCACCCCCAGATCTTCGGAGTCGATACGCTTGAAGTCCTCGCGGAAGAAAGCGGATTCCACCTTTCGCTCCATGTTGCGCGAGAGGTAGGCGCCGTTCCGGTCGAGTAGCTCCACCAGGGTGACCCGCGCATTGCCGGGCAGTTTGCGCACATTTACCGCCCCTGCCGCGCCGCTCGCCTTGATGAAGTGTCGCGCCACCGGAAGCGCCGAGGATCGGAGGTCCAAGATGTCGCAACCGACGCTCAGCAGCGAGGCGATCACCGCGCGCTTGATCATTCGCGAACTGCGGGTGCTGTCCCGCGAGGTGACGATCCGGCTCTTGGGAGTTAGACAGGAGCCGTAGGCCGAGCCTAGTCGGCAGGCGAAATCGGGAGTGATCTCAATGTTGCTCAGCCCTGCGACACCCAACTCTCGGAACAGATTCCCGCGCCATTTGTTGCCCCAAACCAGGGACATGGTGACAGTGGAGCCGCGCTCGATAATCTTGTCCGGCCACAACTTGATGCGGGGTCTCACCGTGCAACCGACGTCGATGAGGCATCGGTCGCCAACGACCGCATCCTCGGAGACCACGCAGTCGCGCTTGATGGTAACTCGGGACCCGATCACCGCCGACCGCACGCTGACCGAGGCGCCGATGTAGGCGCTGTCCCACACCACTGACCGCTCGACGGAGGCCTCTTCCTCGACCAACGTGTTGTCGCCCAAGACCGTGTACGGCCCGATCCGCGCCCCGCGCTTGACCTTGCAGTTCCGCCCGATCACCACCGGCGGCACGATAGTCGCAGTCTCGTCGATGGTCGAGTTGGTTCCCACAAAAGTGTTGTTGGACCTCGCCTCATAAGCGAGCGGCAGATCGACCCGGCCCGACATCAGGTGCTCCTGGGCTTCCCTGTATTGCCCCAGCGAGCCCACGTCGCACCAATACTCCTCCATCACATAGCCATAAATCGGCTTGCCCTCTTCCAAGAGCCGGGGAAAGATGTCGCCACTCCAGTCGTAGTTCTTGCCCGCCTCCATGTAGTCGAAGATTTCCGGCTCTAGGATGTACATCCCGGTATTCACCGTGTCGCTGAAGACCTCCGACCACCCGGGCTTCTCCAAGAACCTGACAATTCGTCCGTCGTCGTCGGTGATCACGACACCAAAGTCCAGCGGCGTGGGAACTCGATACAGAATGAGGGTGGCGAGGCTTCCTTTGGCCCGGTGGTACTCCACTGCCTTGGCCAAGTTGCAGTCCGTCAGAGCGTCGCCAGAGACGATCAGAAACGGCTCTTTGCCCCGAACCAGGTCCTCGGCCTTCTTCACACTCCCGGCGGTTCCCAGCGGCGTGTCCTCGATGGAGTAGTCCATCTCCACGCCATATTCGCTTCCGTCTCCAAAAGTCCCCTGGATCTCATCGGCCAGGTAGTGAAGGGTGGAGACGACCTGGGTGATCCCGTGCCGTTTCAGGAGCGTGAGGATGTGCTCCATGATGGGCACGTTGCAGATCGGGACGAGCGGCTTGGGGCGGTTGGACGTAATGGGGCGCAGTCGTGAACCCTCCCCCCCGGCCATTACAACGGCTTTCATGATGTCCCTGCCACCCCCCTGTCCTAACGTACGATTCGTTGCATGTATTGTGCCCTCAAACACCCAGAAATCCTAGACATTTCTGAGGTTTGTTTGGGGGACAAGTGAAGGAACGAACAAGGAGTTTGAGGAAGAAGGGAATGAGGAAGTCAGAGTGGACCTGCAAAACCGCGGTCCCGGCCTCCTCACGGCGGATCAGGGTGATATGCCGAATCCACTGGGCTTACGACGGATTTGCAAGTCTCTCCTGGAAATCAAGAACCTACCTTTCTTCCCTCCCACCTTGTCCCCATTCCCCATCCTTTTTTGTTAAGGTTCGTGTTTTTGGGAAAGGAGTCGTATGCTGTAGAGCGTAAGCTTTTAGATATCGCCAAATTTTCACGGGAGAAGATTGATCGATGAGTATTGTCGACGAACGTTCGCAGGCGGAGTGGCTGGATCAGAACGAGTATCCGTTCCTGTCGCACTATGTCCAGGTTGATGGCGGTCGGATGCACTATGTGGATGAGGGCCAAGGGGAGCCGATCCTGTTTGTCCATGGGTTCCCCACTTGGTCGTTCATGTGGCGGGGCCTCATTAAGGATCTGTCGGTCAAGCATCGCTGTATCGCGATGGACCACATTGGGTTTGGGTTATCCGACAAGCCCGAGCATTGGAGCTACACCCCCGAGGCCCATGCTCGGAACTACCGAAAACTTCTGGATCATTTGGGCCTGTCCACCTTCAGCCTGGTCCTCCACGACTTCGGCGGCCCCATCGCGCTGGCCCATGCCCTGGACTTTCCCGGACGGGTCAACCGGATTTCGGTCATCAACAGCTTTATGTGGTCGCTGAAGTCCGATGAGCATTTCGTGAAATTCGATCACAAGGTGAACGGCCCTATCGGCAAGATGGCCATGACGGCAACACCGCTCGGGTTGAACAAGAAGCTCCATGACATGATCGAGCAGAAGAACAAGGTTCCCCAAAAGGTCTATCCCCAGTACACCGGCCCGTTCCACAAGGCCTCGGATCGCCAGGGACCCTATGGCTTGGCCAAGGGCTACATCGGGTCCAGCCAATGGCTCTACGACCTCTGGGTTCGGCGCGAGGCCATTCTGAACAAGCCGCTCCAAGCCGTGTGGGGCATGAAGGACAAGCTCCTGACCTCGACCCACCTGGACAAATGGCGCCACTACTGGCCCAACGCCGAAATCGTCACCTTCCCCGACTCCGGCCACCTGGTTTTGGAGGAACAGGCCAGAGAAGTAGAGGCCGCGATCTATATGTTCTTGGATGGTCAGGGGGAATTGGCCCACATTCACCGGGCAGTAAACTCGGAGTTCTGAACCTGCGCGGTAAACTGCCCGCCAATCTATGGACTACCGGCGAACTTACGTCCGCGACCTTTTCAACCTGTCTCCAGGGACACAGGCTTCGGCTTATGGCTGGGTGAAGACTCGGCGGGATAGCAAGGGGATCTCCTTTGTCCAACTCAGCGACGGCTCCTGCTTCAAGGACTTGCAGGTGGTGGTGAACGAGGGCGTGGTCTCGGCGGACGACCTAAGGCAGATCACGACCGGGGCGTGTGTTCGGTTCGACGGCGAAATCGTGGAGTCTCCGGCCGCTGGGCAGGCGGTGGAGCTTTTGGCCAAAGGCGTCGAGGTCTATGGCCCGGCTGACCCAGAAAAGTACCCGCTCCAAAAGAAGGGCGCAACGATGGAGTTTCTCCGCGAGATCGCCCACCTGCGGGTGCGCGGGAACACGTTTGGCGCGGTCTTCCGAATGCGCGCTCAGGCCGCGTTTGCCATCCACAAATTCTTCCACGACCGCGGCTTCCACTACATCCAGACCCCGATCATCACCGCCAGCGACGCCGAGGGGGCGGGGGCGATGTTTGCCGTTTCGACTAACCTGGAACTCAATGAACCCTTGGAAGGCGAAAGGAAACAGTACGCTTACCGCCTCAAGTCGGCCAATCCCGAGGAGGACTTCTTTGGCAAGCCCGCGTTCCTGACCGTCAGCGGCCAGCTTGAGGCGGAGACCCTCGCCCTCGGCCTCACCAACGTCTACACCTTCGGCCCCACCTTCCGGGCCGAGAACTCCAGCACCAGCCGCCACCTGGCCGAGTTCTGGATGGTGGAGCCGGAGATGGCGTTTTGCGACATCGAGGGCGACATGAACCTGGCCGAGGAGTTCCTGAAGGAGGTCATCGGCTACCTGCTGGAGAACTCCGGGCAGGACTTGGACTTCTTCAACCAGCGCATCGAGCCCGAGCTGCTGAAGACGCTCAAGCACGTTGTCGAGAGTCCCTTCGAGCGGATGACCTACACCGAGGCGATCAAGCTTTTGGAAGCCAGCGGCGAGGCGTTTGAGTACCCGGTGTTCTGGGGAACGGATTTGCAGAGCGAGCACGAACGGTGGCTGACGGAGGTCAAGGTGGGCCGCCCGGTCATCCTCACCGACTATCCCAAGGAGATCAAGGCGTTCTACATGAAGGAGAACGCGGATGGGAAGACGGTCCGGGCGATGGATGTGCTTGCTCCTCGAATCGGTGAAATCATTGGCGGGTCGCAACGCGAGGAGAACCTGGCCGTATTAGAACGCAAGATCGCCGACTTTGGCCTGCCGATGGAGCCCTACTGGTGGTACCTGGACCTGAGAAGGTTCGGCAGCGCCCCCCATGCAGGGTTTGGCCTCGGGTTTGAGCGGCTGCTGATGTATGTGACGGGCATGAAGAATATCCGGGACGTGATCCCCTATCACCGAACTCCCGGCAACGCGGAGTTCTAATCTGGCTTTCAACCTCTTTAAGCGGTTCGACCAACGCCTCGCCGCCGAACTGAAGTCCCAGCGCAAGACGATCGCCATCGGTCTTGCCTGCGTGCTGGTGACCACTCTCCTCACCACGGCCTCCATCCCGATCATGCGCGAGGGCGTCCAGGCCATTACCGACGCGGCGGGCTACACCGAGCAAAAGTTCTTCTCCGAAGAGGAGATCACTGCCATTGCCAAGGATTTGGGCAAACAGAACCGCGAAGTCTCCACCGCCCTGTCTCCAATCCAACATCTGCGCGATGAATCGGACTTCGTGTTCCGTGACGACGAAAAAGGGCAAGCGGCGGCCAGCCTGAACATCTCGGTCGAGAGATTGGAGAGGGCCGTTCATATCTCAAAACAGCCCTCCAGCAAGCGTCAGACGCCTCAAGAAGCCCTGCCTCAACTGGGCAAAATCTGCCTTTTGGTGGTGCTTCTATTTGGTTTCAAATACTGGTTCACTCGGGGACAGACCTACTATCTCAGCAAAGCCGCCGCCAGGCTCGCCAGCAACTTGCGCATCCGGCTGTTTGGCAAGCTTCAACGGCTTCCTGTGAGCTATTTCAGTCAGAAGCGCGCAGGCTCCATCCAGAGCGTTTTGACCAACGACGTCGGGGTTTATCAGACCGCAGTCACCATTATTCGCGACAGCATCGATGGCCCTCTCAAAGCCCTTGGTGCGCTGGGCTACATCTTTTGGACCCAGTGGCAACTCGGTCTCGTCACGCTCCTGTTCCTGCCTCCGATGGCCATTGCTATTCAGCGAAATGCCCGGAAGATGAAAGAGGCGCAGCGCAAGGTGCAAAGCGACCTCGCCAACCTCAACGCGATGACTCTGGAGTCTCTTCAGGGCACTCGGGTGGTCAAGGCGTTTGCGGCTGAAGAGAGGATGGAGGCCGAGTATTCGGGATTGGTGGAGAACACGTTCAAGAGCCAGATGCGGGCTACCAAGCGGAACGCCTCTCTCCGCCCCTTGGTGGAACTCATTGGCGCGGTCGCCCTGGCGGCGTTCCTCTATGTGAGCGGGAACCTGGCCTTCCACGGCGTTCTCCAAGTTGCCGACCTGTTCATGATGGTGTACTCCCTGGACATCATCAACCAAGGGTCGCGCAACATCGCTTCGGTGAATAACACCTACGCCCAGGTTCAAGCCGCCAGCGAACGCATCTATGCCGAAGTGTTGGATGTTCCCGAGGAGCATTTCGAGTCGGTAGGCAAGCAAACTCTTGAGTCGCCGACGGGTCGGATCGAGTTCCGCAACGTCTCGTTCGACTATCCCGATGGCACAAGGGCTCTGAATGGCGTCAGTTTCGCCCTGGACTCAGGGACCAGTTTGGCTTTGGTAGGTCCCAGCGGGGCAGGAAAGAGCACGATCGCCGATCTGTTACTTCGTTTTTACGATCCCACCGAGGGCGTGATCACGTTTGACGGCGTGGACATCAGAGACTTGGATACGGCTTGGCTGAGGAAGCAGATTGGCGTGGTACCTCAGCAAACGTTCCTGTTTGCAGGATCGATAGCCGAGAATATCAAGTTGGGCAACTCTGCGGCGACCGATAGCGAAGTGGAAGAGGCGGGGATCGGGGCTCATGTCGATGCTTTCGTCAGCCGTCTTCCTCAACGCTACAGCGCCACTATCGGCGAGGGCGGTTCTGGCCTCAGTGGGGGGGAGAAGCAGCGTATCGCTATCGCAAGAGCCCTGGTTCGCAGGCCGACGCTTCTCCTCCTGGATGAAGCCACCTCCGCTCTCGACGCCACCAGTGAGAAAGTCGTCACTGAGGCGCTGGAGGAGGCCATGAAGCAGCGCACTACCCTCTTCATCGCGCACCGCCTAACCACTGCCGCCCGCGCCGACAAGATTCTCTACCTGCGACGCGGCGAAGTGGTCGAGCAGGGGCCGCATAGGGAGTTGATGGAGAAGAATGGGGAGTATGCCGCGCTCTTCCGCGTCTTCAGCAACGGAGTCTTGGACGATGGACTTCAATAGCGCTCTCGTCACGGAAGGCTTGGGTTGCGGATATCCCGAGAGGCCGGTTCTGCGAGAGATCGCGATCACATTCGCCAAGGGCACGGCAACCGCCATCCTGGGTCCCAACGGCTCCGGCAAATCCACCCTTCTCAAGACCCTTACCGGAGAATTGGCCCCGCTATCGGGCAAGGTGCTCTTAGCCCAGGGAGACCTTGCGATCCTTTCCGTTCGCCAGATCGCCACCCTTATCTCCGTTGTGCCGCAACAGGAGCACATCCCCTTCCGATTCACCGCCCGAGAGGTCGTCACGATGGGGCGCTATGCCCAGTCGGAAGGGATTCGAGACACCGCGGAGGATCGCTTCGCCGCTGAGGAGGCCATGCGTTACACTGATTGCCTCCACTTGGCCGAGCGCCCGATCACCGAATTGAGCGGCGGAGAGAGGCAACGGGTCCTGCTGGCTCGCGCTCTGGCTCAGGACACGGAGATCGTCATTCTGGACGAACCCACCACCCACCTCGATATCACCCATCAACTGGACCTATGCCGGATCGTTCGCGAGATGGTGCGGGACGGGAAGACGGTGGTCGCCGCCATGCACGACCTGAATCTGGTCGGGCAGTTTGCAAGCAGGGCGGCGCTACTGGGAGACGGCGGCGTTGTGGCGCTGGATGAGACCGAGGCCGTACTGAACTCGCCCAGCCTAGACGAAGTCTACGGAGTGGCCTTCAGAAGAATCAAAGATGGCGGCAGAACCGTGGTTCTGCCGCCATCTGCTTTGTGATCAAACTCTACTTCTTAGTCTCGTTCGTGTACCACTGGGTAGAGGTACTGGAGTCGTTGGGGGCGGGCTTATAGCTGGTGGGCTTGGGCACAGCGATGGATGGCTTGCCATCTCCTCCTGGTGCGCCCATAGGGCGTTCGCCACTGGGGACAGGCTGCGACATCGCTCCTTTTGCCATACCTGCCACCTGCTTGGGATCCATTTTAGGGCGTGACCCGGTCTCTGCGGCGGGTGGGGGTGGGGTGTTCGATGCCTCTGGGCCATGGTCGTGGCCATCGCCGCTGCCCTTTGGCGCGAAGAAGATGCCTACGGCGACCAGCATGAAGACCAGCAGGGTGGCCAACAGAACCGGGGGTTTTCTTTTTCTCATGAATGATTGCTCCTTGCGGAATGAGTGCCTAAAATTGTAGTGTGGGTTCTATGGTAGCAGGAATCAGGCCACAGGCGGCGATGGTTTGAGCCGTCTGGCCGTCGCGATCGACGCCCGTTTGATCGGTGGAACCAGTACGGGAGACTCCTCCTACTGGTCTGGTTTGATCCACGGGCTGTCGAAGCTAGACCTCGACCTTCAGTTCCTATTTTTTTCAAACGCCCCCAAACCGGCGTTAATTCCCGATAAGTTCAACTTTTCCTGGATCGAGGTTCCCGCTCGCTCTTCCCGATGGTGGAGCTACGTGGTCTTTCCCCTTCTCGCGCGGAAGATTGGGGCGGGGGCCATCCATACCCAATACAGCCTAAGTCCCCTTGCGGGCAACCGAGGCATCACTACGATCCACGACGTGTCTTTCCTCATTGGCCCCGAGTGGTTCAAATCCAAGGACCGCATGATCCTCACCAAGACCGTCCCGGCTTCTGCCCGGCGAGCCAAACGAATCATCGCCGTCTCCCAAACCTGCAAGGCCGAAGTTGAAAGCTATATCCCATCTGCCAAAGGCAAGGTGATCGCCATCTACAACGGCCTTCCGCCGTGGGTTCAAAGAGTCGAGAATCCCGAACCGACGCTTCGCGAGCTGGGCATTGAGAAGCCCTACCTCCTGACTGTCGGCACCCAGTGGCCCCGGAAGAACATGAAACTCGCCATCGATGCGGCAGCAGGCATCGACCGCTACCCCTTGGTTGTCACCGGCAAGGGGGGGTGGGGCGAGCAGGCGGCGGGAGATCATGTGAGGCCGGTGGGCTATGTTTCCAATGACCAGCTATGCGCTCTGTACTCGGGAGCTAGCCTGTACCTGGCGCCCAGTCGGCATGAGGGCTTTGGGATTCCGGTGATCGAAGCTTTCGCGTGTGGCTGTCCCGTTCTTTGCAGCACCGGAGGCGCTTTGCCTGAGGTTGCCGGGGACGCGGGCGTCGTGGAACCGACCTGGGAACCGAGTCATTGGACCGAGACGATCCAATCCATGCTTGCCGATTCGAGTAAGCTCCATGATCTGCGGCAACGGGGATTTGAACGTGCGAAGCAATTCGACTGGGTTGAGTCGGCCCGTCAAACCGCGAATGTTTATCGGGAAGTTTTGCTTGATCGATCCTGAACTGCTCTCTATTCTGGCGTGCCCGGTCTGCGACGACCGCCCGGCCTTGCGACAAGAAGGCGCCTACCTGGTCTGCACCCAGGTTGGACACGGCTATCCAGTGGTGGATGGCATTCCGCACCTGCTCCCCGAAAACGTGATCGAACCCGAAAAATTGAAGGAACTGCTGAATGACCGCGAACCCTCTTAAGGTCCTTATCCTCCACGGCCCCAACCTGAATATGACCGGCTTCCGGGAGCCCGACGTGTACGGCAAGAAGCCCCTGGAAGAGATCGATGCCGAGATCAAGGCGGCGGCGGACAAAATGGGCATAGAAGTTCGCATCCTCCAATCAAACTCTGAGGGCACTCTGATCGACACGATCCAAGAGCATCGCCGATGGGCCGATGCCATCGTGATCAACCCTGGGGGATTGACCCACTATTCCATCGCCTTGCGCGACTCCTTGGTGAGCGTTCGTCTGCCTATCGTAGAAGTTCATTTGAGCAACGTCCACGCCCGCGAAGAGTTCCGTCGCCACTCCGTGATCGCCCCGATCACGCTGGGGCAGGTCGTCGGGTTTGGCGGCTTTGGCTATGTGATGGCGTTGGAAGCTGTTCAGAACGTGGAGAGGGAGGTCGTCTGATGTCGAACCTTGACCGCCTCCGCGCCAAATTGGCCCACCTCCAGATTTCCGCCCTCTTGGTGAGCGACATTGCCAATGTCAAGTGGCTGACCGGATTCACCGGCTCCGCAGGAGTTGCGCTGATCACACAGGATCAAGCCCGATTCATTACCGACAGTCGGTACGCCATCCAGGCTCCCGAGCAAGTTCGGGAGATGCCCACCCACTGGTTCCAGAGCCCCGTGACCGTCGAGGAGTTCCTGGCCCAGCAGATATCGGAGATGGGGATCAACCAACTGTGGTTCGAGTCGGGAAGCGTGACCTATGCGACCTATGAGAAGTGGCGAGATCGGTTTGCCGGGGTGGAGCTAAAAGGTGCCCCTGAGATCGCCTCTTTGCTTCGCATGGTGAAGACCCCGGATGAGATCGATCGGATTCGGCGGGCCTGTGGCGTTGCCGATGCCTGCTTCGACCATGTAATCCGCCTCATTCAACCGGGCGTGTCCGAGTTGGACATTAACCTTGACATCGAGTTCTTCATTCGCCGCCAAGGCCTGGAACTGGCTTTCCCGCCGATCGTGGTAAGCGGTGAGAACAGCGCCCGGCCCCACGGGCGAGCCAGCGAGAAGAAGCTGGAACGGGGCGATTTTGTCACCATGGACTTCGGGGCAAAGGTGGATGGCTACTGCTCCGACATCACGCGAACGGTCGTCGTCGGCAAGTCCACGGATCGACACCATGAGGTTTACAACCAAGTCCTCAAGGCCCAGCTTGCGGCCTTGGAAGCCATGCGCCCTGGCGCCCGAGCCGCCGATGTAGATGCCCTCGCCCGCAAGGTATTCGACGAGATCGGCATGGCCAAATACTTTGGCCACGGCCTGGGACATGGGCTAGGCTCGGAAGTGCACGACACAGGACGCATGAGCGCGACGAGCAACGACGTCCTCGAAGTGGGCCAGGTGTGGACCGTGGAGCCGGGCCTCTACATCCCCGAGTTCGGCGGCGTGCGGATCGAGGACGACGTGGTGGTTACCGAGTCGGGCGTCGAGATTCTCACCAAGTCGCCCAAAGAACTCCTGTCCCTCCCCACGTAGCCGATGTTGCGCAGCCCTCAATCCAAAGGTCAGGGGCTCGTCTTCGACCATGTCTCTCTCCTCAAGAAGGGGTCAACCTTGGCGCTCGACGTTCCGCCTGGGGCCACGGTGGCAATCATGGGACCAGCGGCATCAGGCAAGACCGCCCTGCTCGATGCGGTCTCCGGGGCGGGCGGAGTGGCACGAGGCACGATAACCCGTCCCGATACGGCCCTTGCGATTGGGTCCACCGAGTGGTCTCGCCGCGAAAGCCCGATGTCCGCCGCGCGAGACATCTTGGGCAAGAACGCCGCTCAGAAGGCCACCGACGTCCTCTCCGCGCTCGGCCTTTGGGAGGTTCGCCAGAAGCCGTTTCTCTCGCTCAGCCCCAGCCAACAGGCCGCCGCGATGTTCGTTCCTGCCATCTTGCGGGAGCCGAAACTGATCTGCTCCGACCACGACCTGGACCACCTCGACTGGCTGACCCTGCAAAGCCTCTGGCAAGTCCTGACCGATCTACGGCAGAAGGGGCTGACCCTGGCCTACACCACCCACCGTCCCGACCTCGGCGAGTGGGCCGACTTCGTGCTGATCCTGAAAGGTGAGCAGGTGGTGTTTTCAGGAACTCCCGAATCCCTGCGTCGAACCGTTGCCGACACCATCCTGGACGTGGCCACCGACAACCGCCCCGGAGTCCGCGCCATTGCCGACCCATTTGAAGTCGCCATCGAAGAAACGCCGGATGGCCTGCGGATGTCGGTCCGGGAGGGTCAGGCGTTGGCGGCGAAGCTTTTGCTGGAAGGCTATGGCGACGTAAAGTTCGTCATCCAACACCCCCCCACCTTCGCCGAAGCCTACACCAAATTGCTCTAAAACGAACCCCATCCTCTCCAAAGGTTCATGCGGTCCACCATCCTTCGGTGGTCCTCTGCGGCCCTCGGTGGTTTTATCCCCGCCAGTTGAAAGAACCACCGAAAGCCGCAGAGGACCACCGAACATAGCTCAAACTCTCCCTTTGCGCCCTTGGTTTCTTTGTTCCTTTGCGGTGAAAGTCGTTTTGATCGGTGGCGTCGGGACCACTAAGGATGTTGCCAGACTGCAAGGAGGTCCAGGCTACTTTTTGAACACTCGCTGACCCTCCACCCGCCGCGTCACCCCCATCTGATCCCAACGCTCCAATAGGGCAACCGTGTGACGGCGGGAGAGGCCCAGCCACTCTTTGGCCTGGCCGGTCGAGAATGCAGAGGAGCCAGCTAACTCCTTCAACTTCGCGTGCAAAGCCTCGAACTGTTGGGGCGTGTAGGTGACGCCCTCGGCAAGCAGGACCACATCGCCAGACAAGGACGCCAACCCCAGAATCTCCTCGACGGCCTGGATAGGGACGCTGAGGGCTTCGGCGAGTTGGCGGGGGGTTGGGGTGGCGTGGCCGCTGGATTCCAACTCCGCCGTCACCCGATCCACCAGCTGCCTTTGGCGGTCGGTCAGTTTCAACCGGGCAGTCCGCAGGCGTATCCACCCACCGTTATCTTCCAGCACTCCCGCCTCGGACAAAGCGGTGATCGCCCGCAGCCAAGGCTTTGCCGGCCAAGCGAGCTTGGCGTGTTGGCGAACCTTGTCGGACGAGAAGAAAGGCGTTTGGGGCTGGTTCTCGTGAAGCGCTTGCAAGGCATCCTCGATCCTCTTCCGACAAGCCTCCCAATTCGAGGTCGTTAGCCAAAGCCCGGCAAACCCGACTACTTCCTCAGCATCCAACAACCGCTCAAAAGTGTCCCCTAGCTCCTGCGGCGACTTGCCCAGGGCCTGGCAGACCACGTCTGTCGAGACCCCTTCGGGATGCTGGGCGATAAAATCCAGGAGTTTTTTAAGCATCGTTGGCCGAATAGACGCAAAGCTCGTGGACCCCGCCTCGGCTCACCCACAGCGGGAATTCGCCAACCGTGGTCGCCGCGCCAAATTCGCCGTCAGTGTTCATCGCCAAGACTACGCAGGGCATATCACAGGCGTGCTTCTGCCTTCGCCTCATGTGGCGGATCGTGTCCCGACAGGCTTCCAGGGGGGACAGGCCCCGCCGCATGGCCTCGACCGTTCGGAAGGAGGCGCAGGCTTTCCAGAGCTCCTCGCCAAGTCCGGTCGCGCCCGCACAGCCCACTTCGTCGTCCGCATAGATTCCCGCCCCCACTATCGGCGAATCGCCCACCCGTCCCGGCAACTTCCACTGCAGCCCGCTGGTGCTGCTCGCGGCGACGGTGTGCGGCCCTGCCTCCAGCCCGAGCATCGTCACCGTGTCGCCATGGTTATTACCATCCACCACGGCATGGTGATAGGAGTCGGTCGTTCCCTCGGGCGACTCCAGCCATTCCTGATAGCGACGACAGTTCTCCTCCGTCATCAGATTCTGCGGTCGAAAGCCCTTCGCGATGGCAAACCGCCGCGCCTGCTCGCCCGAGAGCATCACATGGCGGGTCTCCTCCATCACCTTCCGGGCCACCGAGATCACCGGCACAATTCCTCGAACTGAGCACACGGCTCCTGCCGACAGATCCCGCCCATCCATGATCGCGGCGTCAAGCTCCAATTCGCCGTCGGAGTTAGGCAGGGAACCAAGGCCGATGGCGATGAGGGAGGGGTCGAGTTCGCAAGCCGCCAGCCCCTCTTCAATCGCGGTCTTGAGGTCCTTGCCCGCTTGCAGGGCGGCATCGGCGGCGGTCAGGGCGATGGGTCCGGGTTCGCGCCAAGTGGCGAGAAGAGTCGTCATGGCCTCATAGGGTACCGGGATGTTGGCTAAGAGACTGTTAGTCGGGTGATTTGACCGACCGACGCAGAGTTAATAGTGATGGTTATCTCTGCAATGGAGCCACGTAACTTGCGGTAGTTATTCGTTGAGAGCACGACCACGGCCAAGTTGTATCCGGTTAGATTTTGCTGATACTCCATGTTCTGGTCTGCAGTCACAAACGCGTCAAACTCCGCTTCCACAAGTTTGAGCAAAGAGCCGTTCTTGACTTGCTCCCATCCCATAGATTTGGCTGTTTCAACCTGAAACTGGTCCAGTCGGCGAGCCAATGGGATTGGAACACACTCGTCGAGAAAGACTCTCATGCCGATTTGCGATTCAACAAGGCAGACTCCGACTCCTCTAGGACGGCTTTCGCCACTTCAGGCTTCACCGTGGGAAAGTGCTCTAGAAACTCTTCAAGCTTCCAGTTGTCTTCCAAATATTCGAACAGCGTCTTGATCGGCACTCGCGTTCCCGCGAACACAGGTGTACCGCCAAGGATCTCCGGATCGATAACCACATGTTTGCTCACAAGCCCATTGTATCAGTTATATCCGAGGGGCCATAGAGCACCCTAAAACTCGGCCCGATACCGGAGATGAAGCACGCCCTGTGTATGCCCCTCAACGATCTCAATGGACTTCTTGTCGTCTGAGAGCCTTGCAAGCAAAGGGCGGCTGGTGCTGCAAGTCAGTCCGGTCCTGCAAGAATAGTATGTTTTCGGTTTTTGACCCCGCTGGTTGTCAGTGGTGATCCGGATGATAGACACCGAGTTAACGAACAAGCCCGATCCACTGTCGACCATCACGACCTGATAGTCGTCCGCTCCAATCTTGAACTTCTTCACAATCGGCTTCTGGAGCGACTTGATCCACTTGTCGTATTGAGCCTTCTGGTTTGTCCGAGCGCCAAGCTGGAACCCGTCGAACTTCGGGGCCGCAGGCTGTCTTTGTGAGTTGCCAAGGGGAATGACTCCCGCTAACATCACGATACCGAGCAGCACTTTCAACATAGAAGTACCAACAAAAACTACACCTGCACCGTTTCCGCCTCTTCCAACATTACCGCCCATAGGTAGGCGCCGCCCCCAGGGTCCGCAAAGGCAACCCGACCGAGGTGTATTCGTCCGCTCGATCCGTCTGCCGCTTTCCGGCCTGAACGGCCGCTCGAAGGCCAGACTGAACAGCCAGGTCCTTAGACTCGCGACAATCAATCGGCTTCGGTTAAGCAGCATAGAGCTCGCTCGGGATGACGGGCATCCCGCAGAAAAGTAGTTGGCTATTATGAAAAGGCGCCCCTGGACCTTTCTTTCCCTCATTCCTTAACTCCCTTCATCCCTACCTCCCCTTGCCATTCGTATCAAATGCTACTAATATAGAAGCATGGCGATTGCGGAATCTTTGGTGCCCTTTGGGTTTACGGCTTTGGAGTCGGAGATTTATGTTTTTCTCCTCAAGCTCTCCCCAGCGACGGGCTACCGCGTGGCCCAGGGGATCAACAAGCCGGCGGCGAACACCTACAAGGCGATCCAGACTTTGCAGGCGAAGGGAGCGATCTTGGTGGAGGAGGGGCCGAGTCGGCTGTGCCGGGCCGTTCCGCTGGAGGAGCTGATGAACCGGCTCCAGAAAGACTTTGAGCAGCGGCGCAAGAGCGCGGAGAAGCAACTGAAGTCGGTGGGAAAGCCGACCGAGGACAACCGAATCTACCAACTCCTCTCCCGTGACCAAATCCTGAGTCGAGCGCGGGAGATGTTCGCGACGGCGAAAAATGCGGTTCTCTTCAAGATGCCAGGAGAGGCGATCCGGTCTATCGAGGGGGATATCGAGAAGGGAGCGCAGCGCGGGGTGGTGGTGCAGGGGGTTTCGAACGAACCGTTGGGGATCGATGGGGTGGAAGTCGCCTCATTGCCAGGCGAAACTCCTGAAGCGATCATAGTGGTATCCGATGCCGATGAAGTTTTGGTGGGGCTGGTTGGGCCAGATGGCGGGTCGGAGGCGATCTGGACTCGGAACCCTGCGCAGGCCAAAATTGCCCACGCCGGACTCTCTGCCGAATTCGCCCTTGCCCAAGTCAGCGCCATGCTGGCGGCCGATGAAAAGCGGGGGCGGATGGCGCGGGCGATTGAGAACAGGCCTCGGATTCCCCAAGGTCTCGGGCCCTAGGGCGTTGGTCGGGTACCTTAACGCCACTTCCCCATGCGATCAAAACTGCCCGTCGTCGTCATTGTAGGTCGCCCGAACGTCGGGAAGAGCACCCTGTTCAACCGGGTCATCAAGAAGCGGGTGGCGGTGGTGGAAGACACGCCGGGGATCACTCGCGATCGCCTCTATGCCGAGGCCGAGTGGAACGGTAAGCCGTTTACCATCGTGGACACGGGCGGCATCGTTTTCCAGGAGGAAGATCCGCTGGCCGAGCAGATTCGGATTCAGGCGAACGTGGCTCTGGAAGAGGCGGACGTGATCGTGTTTCTCGCTGATGTCACCTCAGGCGTCAACCCCGACGACCGGGACTTGGCGAATCGGCTTCGGGGGGTGAAGACGCCGATCTTTGTGGTGGTGAACAAAGCCGACCATCCTGGGCGGGACTTGGATGCGAGCGAATTCTATGCCCTGGGCCTGGGCGAGGTGCGGCCGGTCTCGGGGCTCCATGGGCGCGGCGTGGCCGACCTTTTGGATGAGATCGTGGCGGAACTCCCTGCCGCCACACCCATCGACGCCGACGAGCGCGAGGAGATTCGGATTGCCATCGTGGGACGGCCCAATGTGGGCAAGTCGTCGCTGGTCAACGCCTTCACCGGCGAGCAGCGGATGATCGTGTCGGACATCGCGGGGACCACGCGAGACGCTATCGACACCACTCTGGAATACCGAGAGGAGAAGTTCCGGCTGATCGACACAGCGGGCATCCGGCGTCGCGGAAAGATTCAGGGGACGGTCGAATACTACATGGTCAACCGGGCGCAGAAGGCAATCGAGCGAAGCGACTGCGCGATGGTGGTGGTCGACGGGAGCGAGGGGCTGACCGACGGCGACAAGCGCATCGCCAAACTCGCCTTTGATCAGGGCAAGGCCTGCGTCTTTGCGATCAACAAGTGGGACACCCAAGAGCCGCCGGACGGCTATCCTCGCAAGAAGTCGCCGGAGAAGAAGGAGATGATCCAGATCATCCACAACGAACTCCCCGAGTTGTCCTATGCCAAGATCGCCTTTACCAGCGCGACCGAGAGCGCGGGGTTGGAGCCCGTGTTGGACGCGGCGATTCAGGCGGTGGAAAACTACTCGTTCCGGCTATCTACGGGCCAGTTGAACCGGTTGATTCAGGATGCACTCTTCTCCCGTCCCTACACGTCGAAGGGCAAGGCGCTGAAGATTTACTACTCCACCCAAGTCTCCACCCGGCCCCCCACCTTCGCCCTCTTCTGCAACGACCCCGACCTGATGCACTTCTCTTACGAGCGGTATCTGATCAACAAGATTCGAGAGCAGTATCCCCTGGAGGGAACCCCAATCAAGATCGTCGCGCGACATAGCCACAAGCGGGAGTAGCACAGGCGTCCCGCCCATGGTTTCCTTGACCGTCCCGGTCGAGTTCGGCGTAACTGGCCACAAACGATGGCTCCGTCAACATATCCGAGCTTCGTGCCTTGGTGTCCGGTACCTTGTTTTGCCATTACAGTCACTCTGCTTGGACAAGCGTTGGCCGATCTGGAGATCGGCGGTCCATTGGTCTGTAGGCAAGTAAAATCCTTGGCGACATGATGCAGGATTGGTTTCTGGATGCGAAGCTGGGGATTTTTGTTCACTATGGGATCTACGCAGTTGAGGGGATTGACGAGTCTTGGGCGTTCTATAACGGCAAGATCGGCTATGACGACTACATGGCCCAGATGAAGGGCTTCACCGCCTCCAAGTACGCCCCCGAGGCCTGGGCGGACCTTTTCAAGAGAGCGGGGGCAAAGTACGCCGTCCTCACTACCAAGCATCACGACGGCTTCGCCTTGTGGGACACAAAAGAGAGCGATCTGAGCGCCATCCACACCCCCGCGGGGCGGGACCTCATCACTCCTTATGTGGATGCCCTCCGCAACCACGATCTGCGCGTTGGCTTTTACTTTTCCCAACTCGACTGGAGCCATCCCGACTACGCAACCGTCCGACCCGAGCGTCACCGAGATGACCCGGACGAGAACCTCAACTCCTTCGGATACGCACGCAAGGACCACGAGGACCCCACCCGCTGGGAGAACTTTCTCAAGTTCCATCGAGCGCAGCTAAAAGAACTCTGCACCGAATTCGGCAAAATCGACCTGCTGTGGTTCGACGGGGACTGGGAGCGAGATGAGCGGCAGTTCCGCATGAAGGAGTTGAGAGATGAACTCCACTCCATGCAGCCCGAGGTTGTTATTAACTCGCGGATGCTCGGTTACGGAGACTACGCAACCCCTGAGCAGGGCCAGCCTGTGATCTCTCCTGAAGGGCCGTGGGAGTTCTGCGTCACCATCAACGACTCCTGGGGCTACCAAGGGAAGGATACGAACCACAAATCGACCCGTCAAATCGTCCGCATATGCGCCGAGTGCTTTGGCCTGGGCGGCAATGTGCTTCTGGACGTCGGGCCTTATGAAGACGGCTCCCTGCAGCCGGAACAGGTGGATCGCCTGGAAGGTTTGGGACGGTGGATGCATCGGCACGCAGAGGCGATCTACGGCTCCGTCGCTGGCCTCCCGGCGGGTTTGTTTAATGGGCCAAGTACACAATCCAAGGACGGCAAGACCCTGTTCCTCTTCTTCTTCGATCAGCCGCTCGACCAGGTCGTGGTACGGGGGCTCAAGGGCAAAGTGGAGCGGGCATCGGTTATCGGGTCCGGCAAAGAGTTAAGCCAAAGGAGGATAGGCAGCGCCGATTGGAGCGACATACCTGGCAACCTCTATATCGACTTTCCGGCCTCGGAGATCGACCCCGACTGCACGGTGGTTAAGTTGGAATTCGCCGAACCGTTCTCCACATCCTTGAGCCCGGGGCGGAGCTAGGGCGCTCCTATGGCTTCGTAGGCGGCGTGAATATTGCGCCGCCTACGAACGAGTCTTTACGCCGCCAGGCGAAGCAACACGTTTTGACCGGTATCTGACCCGGGTCCAACCTTGAACTGGTTGAGTGACTCATTGAGTTGGTTCATGGTCTCCACCAACTCCTCGCCCGCCGCCCGCAAGTCCGAGACTTGCCTATGCTGGTCGGCGACTGTGCGCTCCACATCGCGAACGGCAGATCCGTTTTTCAGAGCGAGGTCGGTGGCGGAGGAGAGGGCGAGTTGGGCGTTCTCGGTTCCCGCGCACATCTCTTCGCTGCTCGCTGCACTTTCTTCCGCCGCTGCCGCGATCTTTTCGATTTCGAAAGAGGTCTCCTGCACCAGGGCCTGGATGCCGCTGGCGCGCTCCGCCGTGGCCTTGGCGAGAGAAGCGATGTTCTGGACCGAAGTCACAATCGCCTCCACGCTCTGGAAGGCGTCGTCTGATAGCTTCGCGCCATGGTCGACGGCCTGGCCGGTCGTCTCGATGACTCGGGTCACGGCTTCGGTTCGAGCCTGGGTCTGGGCGATGATCGATTGGATTTCGTTGGTCGCCGAAGCGCTGCGCTCCGCCAATTTGCGAACCTCGTCGGCAACCACCGCGAAGCCTCGGCCATGCTCGCCGGCACGGGCGGCCTCGATGGCGGCATTCAGGGCCAGAAGGTTGGTCTGCTGGGCGATCTCTTCGATGGTGCTGACGATATTGCCGATGGTGGCCGACATCTCGGCGAGGGAGGCGACTTCTTTGGCCGCGCCCGCCATCTCCGACTTGATAGTGACCAAGGCTTCCTGCGAATTCTGGAGCAGCTCGCCGCTTCGCAGGCTGGACTCGGCCGCCTGGGCCGCTGCTTCGTCAACAGAGTGGATCTGGTCGACAACCTCGCTGCTTCCCGAGGCGACGCTATGAACCTGCTCAGCGCCGCGTGATGCGGCGTGGGCGGTCTGCTCAGCGCTCCGGGCCACTTCATGGGCGCCCTGCAGAACATCTTTCAAACTGGTGTCCGCGCTCTCCAGCACTTCGTTGCCCTGCTGGGTGTTGTGGCCAACGGTCTGGGCCAGCGAATTCACCGACTCCATGCCTCGGGCCGTGCTGTCTGCACCTTGGGCGATGCGGTCGCTGACTTGACGGGCGGTCTCTAGCGCAGACTTTGACTGCAAGACAAGATTGGAAATCTTGGCGACACTTATGTTGAATGTCGCAGCCATGTCGCCGCACTCGTCCTTCGAGGAGACATCGACCTTTGCCGTTAAATCGCCTGCGGAGAGCCGCTCGCAGCCCACCATCAATTTGCCAATGGAGTGAAGAATGTTCCGGCAAACGCCAAAGGCAACGACAGCGGCTGTAAGCAAAGATCCGACCAAGAGGATCGTCGTAAGGCCGATGGCCCTTGATGCAGCGGCGTTTGAGTCGTCGGCCAGCTTCTTTCCGTAGGCAATCAGGCCATCCTGGAAAGCCTCAATTTTGGTCTCCAGCTCCGTCCTCATCGGAAGATACTCTTTCTCAAACAAGTCTTGGGCCGACTTGAGATCCCCCGCTTTCGCCAACCCGATAATCTTGTTCTCCATCGGGTTGCACTTCTCTTCGTCAAGGACGGACGCCGCGTCGGAGAGCTTGATCAACTCCGTGTTGTTTGGCATTTTCGCGACAAGCTCGGTGCAGTTGTCGAAGTGAGTTCCCGCCGCCTCGTCGGCCTCAAGTTTGGCCTTGTTATGCGCTTCGTCGCTGGTCAGGATGAAGTTCAATGTCGCCATCGCCATCGACTTTGAATTTGCCGATGCGCTGGCGGCTTCGTCGATAGCCTTGCGAGAAGTCGCGATCAAACCCTCATTCTGCGATCGGTAGCTGCCAAATGCTCCTCTTACCGCCAAAAACGAGATGGTCGATCCTACAATGACAAGACCAAAGGCGATGCCTAACTTACCGCCAATACTGTTTATTCGAAATTTCATTTCTATCCTCTAGCCCGTGCAAAATTATCGGAAACCCTCGGTCAAGGTCCCACCCCATAATTGCGATCTGGGGCGCAAGACTGCCCCCGTATCCGCATTTGTATGGGTTTCTCGGTGAGACCGTTGGCATTGGCCCCGGACCTGCCGTAGGATCGGATAACCATGCTCGTTCTCATCCCCATTCTCACCCTCTCTCTCTCTCAACCGGCAACTGCCGAATACAAGGTCGTCAGCGTGGATCGCCATGAGGCTTACGCCGGCCGACTTGGGCGCCGCGTCGAGCAGACCCTCATCGCCGAGAAAGACGGCAAGCGATATGAGATCAAACTCGGAAGAACCCACACCGCCATCCGCAACTCCACCAAAACCTACTCCGCCGGAGATTCGCTCAAGATCGACTGGGGAATGGTGGTTAGGGAAGCGAACTAAACGGTGTTAGGCATTAGGCGTTAGGCACTGGGGTGTGATGGAACGATTGCCGAAAACCCCAATGCCCAATGCCCAACGCCTAACACCTAACACCTAACACCTAACGCCGCTTACAGCTTAAACCCGTACCAGAAGCCCACCGTGTACTGGTAGCCTTGGGTTTCCCGGTCAGATGGGATGCCTGCTCCAAGAAACAGGCTGAGTCCCGGCAGTTGCTTGACGGGAATGTCGAGCGATACCCAACCGTAGGCCCCCGGGCCTGTTACCCACTCCAGCATGCCGGTGCAGTGGCCGAAGACCGGAAAGTCGACGCCAACGAAGGCGCGATGCTCGCTGTCCTTCAGATAGCCTGCGTGGATCCGGACGTTCTTGTAGTCGTATCGGCCCGCCACGAACCAGTCCGCTTCGATTCCGCTGCGCTCGCCCAAGTTCATAGCTCCAGCGCTGACCATATAGTTGTCGCCCTCTAACAGTTTGAACTTGGCGTGGACGGTCTGCCCCTTCTCAAAGTCGTCGCCATAGGCTACCTCGGCAATGTCGCCGACTCCGACACAGACGTAGCCATAGTGATAAATCTTCTTGTCGATCTTGCTCTCGTTGCCGTAAGCGTTGTAGCCTATAACGACCTCGCGATGGCCGAGTATGTCGGCAATCGGAATGAGCGCCAAACCGGAAATGCCCGCCTTCGCAAAGCACGCACCTGACACCAATGCCAGAGCCACTGGCATTCTAAATCCAATTTTCATTTTTATCCTCTACCGGGTCTTGCCCGGGCAAAGGAATTCCACAGCCTGTTAAGAACGCCACCGGTAACGTTGCCGGTATGCATTCGCGTAGGCAACAATGGTGATCGAAAATGCCCCACATCCACCTGGAAACCACAGCCGACCTTCCCGAGAATGCCTACATCCCGGACATTCTCGCCGCGCTCGTGGACAAGCTCTCGACCTATGAAACGATCCAGTCGGCTTCGATAAAGGCCTATCACCTCTTGAGATCGAACTGGCAGATGGGCGAAGGCGCCCCTCCCGGCTTCTGCCATTGCACCGTCTCCATCCTCACCGGACGTTCGCTCGGCCTAAGGCAGATGATCGCATCGGGGATGTACGCCGAGTTGAAAGCCCACTTCGAGGCGTCGCTGGAGAACCAAGAGGTCTCCATCACATTGGAACTGCGCGAGATGGATGCGGAGACTTATATGAAGTAGGGGGCGTTGGGCATGAGGTTTTAGGTTGTGGAAGCAGCTCTCCATCATCTCACCTCACGTCCATCACGCCATCACGAGATCACGTCAATCATAATAAACTCGTGGCCGCCCGCACTCCGATGCTCCAGCAGTACTTCCAGGCGAAGGAACAGCATCCGGGGGTTTTGCTGGCGATGCGGGTGGGGGATTTTTATGAGTTCTATGGCGAGGACGCAGAGTCGGCCGCCGCTGCCCTGGAGATCACCCTCACCGGACGCGACGACGGCGGAACCCGCATCCCGATGGCGGGGGTTCCCTATCACTCCGTTGAGAAATATCTCGCCAGACTGCTTCAAAAGGGCCTGAAAGTCGCGATTTGCGACCAGCTAGAGGACCCGAAGGCGGCAAAGGGGCTGGTGAAACGCGGCGTAACTCGAGTCCTCACCCCCGGCACCCTTCTCGAAGACTCGATGCTCTCGGCGGGACAGAGCAACTTCCTCGCCGCCATCTGCGTTCAGGATGGAAAGGCGGGGCTGGCGATTCTGGAACCTTCAACCGGCGAATTCACGGTGACCGAACTCACGGGCGAGGGGGTTCAGGAGCGGCTGTTACAAGAGATCGCGCGGGTTCGTCCGGCGGAGCTTTTGGTTGGACCGCAAGCGGAGGAGTATGGCGAGTTGGCGCGGGTCTCCCTGTCCTCCAGCATCACCGAAGCCCAATCCCCCACCCTCGACCGCGCCACTCGCAAGCTGCTGGAGCAGTTCGGGGTGGCGAACCTGCAAGGGTTTGGTTGCGAGGACAAGCCCAGCGCGATAGTTGCCGCGTCGATGATCTTGGCCTATGCCGAGAAAAACCGGCTTCCTTTGACCCACGTCGACAGCCTCTCCGCCTACTCCGTAGACGCCTTCATGCGCCTCGACCCCGCCACCCGCCGCTCCCTGGAACTCACCCAGAACATGGCCGACGGCGGGCGCAAGTACACGCTCTTGGAGGTCCTCGACCAAACCGTGACCTCGATGGGCTCCCGCCTGATGCGCCGATGGATCGAGCAACCCCTGCTGGACATCGCCACGATCCAGAGTCGGCAGGAAGCTGTGGAACGCCTTCAATCCCACGCCTTGATCCGGGGCGACATCCGCGATGGACTGAAAAAGCTGGCCGACCTGGAGCGGTTGGTATCCAGGGTGGCGACCGGCTTGGCCGGACCGCGCGATCTGGCGGCCTTGCGCTCCTCCCTTCTCGCCATGCCCCTCCTGGCCGAGCCCTTCCGGAAAGTGGGGGTGGGGCGCTTGCAGGAGCTAAGAGAGCAGATCGCGGATCATGGGGAGTTGGCCCACCTGCTGGACCAGTCCATCGTCCCCGAACCTCCCCACGTTCTGCGCGACGGCGGCGTCATCAAGGCGGGCTACGACCTGGAGTTGGACAAGCTCCGCGACCTGAGCAAGAACGGCAAGACCTACATCGCCAGCCTGGAGCAAGCCGAACGCGAGACAACCGGCATCGGGAACCTGAAGGTTGGATTCAACTCCGTCTTCGGCTACTACCTAGAGGTCTCCAAGGTCAACCAGGACAAGGTCCCCAGCCACTACATCCGCAAGCAGACCACCGCCAACGCCGAGCGGTATATCACCGCCGAGCTAAAAGAGCACGAGTCGCTGGTCCTCGGGGCTGAGGAGAAGGCAGTCGCGCTGGAGTCGGACATCTTCCACAAACTCCGTCAGCGAGTCGCCGAACACGCCAAAGCCCTCCTCCAAACCGCCCGGGCTTTGGCGGAGTTCGACGTTCTTGCGTCCCTCGCCGAGTCGGCTTCTCGCAACGGTTACATCAAGCCGCAGATCGCCGAGGAGGACGTCCTACTGACCGAGTCTGGGCGACATCCGGTAGTGGAGATGCAGAGTCCGGGGTTTGTGCCGAATGATGTGGAGATCGGTGCTGGGCGTGGGGCATTGGGCGTGGGGGAAGACGGTGCGACGTTAGACGAAGGAACCGCATCACCGATGTATGAAAGCCAAGTCCCGAACGCCAAACACCAAACGCCAAACGCCAGAGTCCTCATCCTCACCGGCCCCAATATGGCGGGCAAGTCCACCTACCTCCGCCAAACCGCCCTCATCGTCCTCTTGGCCCAGATCGGGTCGTTTGTGCCGGCGAAGTTCTGCCGGATGGGGTTGTGCGACCGGATTTTTGCTCGCATTGGGGCGAAGGACGAGTTGGCTTTGGGGCAGTCTACTTTTATGGTGGAGATGATCGAGAGCGCGAACATCCTGAACCATGCCAGCGACCGCTCTCTGGTGATCTTGGACGAGGTCGGGCGCGGGACTTCAACCTATGACGGCCTCGCGATCGCCTGGGCGATGATCGAGCATCTGGCGGAGATTGGCGCCAAGACGATGTTCGCGACCCACTACCACCAACTCAACGCCCTCGCCGACCAGATGCCGGGAATCGCCAACTTCCGGGTAGCGGTGGAGGAGTTTGGCGACGAGATCGTCTGGACCCACAAAGTCCTCCCCGGCGGAACCGACCGCTCCTACGGCATCCACGTCGCCCGCATGGCCGGGGTCCCGTCCTCCGTCCTGAACCGCTCCCGAGAAATCCTCGCCGAGCTAGAAGCCAAATCCGAAGCCCCCAAAGCCATCCCCGCAGCCACCCAAAAACTCCAAATGACCCTCTTCGAGTTCGAAGCACCCCCCGTCATGAAGGAGCTTCAAAACCTGGACGTGAACCAGCTGACACCTCTGGAGGCGTTGAAGTTGCTGGATGACTGGAAGCGGAAATTTGGGCGATAACGTTGTGGCGGAAGACGGGGGCACAATGCATCCCCCGCCTACAGAGTCAGCCGCCTGTAGGCGGGGGATGTATTGTGCCCCCGTCATCGCCGTAAAGCCTTGAAGAACTGCAACCTGGTTTTGCCGATCTGGAGATCGGTGGTTCAATCACGTTAAAAGTCCCACCAACCGGTGAACAAGATTAGTTGACGCGCGTAAAGTATCTTTAGGCTATATGAAGCGCGCATTTATTTGGGGAGGGCCTTTGATCCTCCTTTTAGGTCTCATTTTTTGGCGGTTGACAACGGAGAAGGCCGCGGCCCAGGACACAGCCGCCCAGGCGGTAAGCCGGCGGAACGCTCCACAGGCCGCCGACTTGGCGGTGGCAGGACCCGCCATGATCGAGCGGATTCTGGACGCAGTGGGCAACGCCGAATCCCCTTTCAAAGTGGACATCTCGGCCCGAACCAGCGGGAGGATCGACTCCCTCACCCTTCGCGAAGGCGACGTGGTTCGGAAGGGCGACATCGTGGCCCAACTCAACCCCAGCGACCTGGAAGGCCAGCTTCTGCAGCAGCAGGCGGCAGTGGCCGAAGCGCGGGCTAGGCTGGCGGAGGCTCAGATCGGAAAGGCCGCCAACGACACCGCCATCGAGAGCGGCTACCTTCAGCAAGAGGCGAACGTATCTACCGCACGGGCCGAGTTGGAGCAGGCTCAACAGACCTACGAAGCCCAGATCGCCGACTCCCAGGCCGGAGTGGTGGACGCCACCGCCCGAGTCAAGACCGCCGAGAGCGAAGTCCGCAACAACCAGGCTCGAGTGGGTTCTGCCCAGGCTGACGCGGCGAACGCCAGGCAGAGATGGGAGCGATACCAAAAGCTTTTGAAGGAAGGCTACATCGCGGGACAACTGGTTGACGACGCCAAGGCCAACTACGACGTTGCCGAGAAAGCCGTGGATGTGGCAGAAGCCCAACTCGACGGCTCCCGCTCTGCTCTGGAATCCAGTCAGGCCCAACTAAGGTCGGCTCAGCAGAAGCTCCAAATCGCAATGAAAGGAGCCGACGCCGACGTGAAGACCGCCAAGGCCAGGCTCGCCCAAGCGGAAGCCGCGTTAAGAGTGGCACGGGCCAATCGATCCGGGAGCGCCGCCTACCAGGCCAATCTCTCGGCCCTGCAGGCAAGCGTCCGCTCCTCCGAGGCGCAACTGAACCAGGCCCAATCCAGGAAGCAGGATATGACCCTGCGATCCTCCATCGACGGGATCGTCACCGCGCGCAACGCCGATCCTGGAAGTATGGCGACCCCCGGCCAACCCATCCTCACGATCCAATCCCTGGATTGGCTCTACATCAAATCTGCCCTCCCCATCGAGTATTCGGCGAAAGTGAAGCCGGGACAGACGGTGCGCTTAAGATTCGATGGCTTCCCAGGGCGGACCTGGGATGGAAGGATCAGCCAGATCAACCCGTCGGCAGACTCTCAGACTCGGCAGTTCAGCTTCCAAATCCGCCTGGAAAACCCCGGCCAACTGATCCGCCCCGGAATGTACGCCCAGATATCGATCCCGATTGAGAAGATTCAGGTCCAAGTCGCCGTGCCCAAAACCGCTATTCAGGATCAAGCGGGCAAGAAGTCGGTCCGGGTGGTGGATGAGAACGGCGAGGTCGTTGTCCGGGACGTTCAGGTGGGAGAAGAGAACGACAAGCTGGTCCAGATTACATCCGGCCTGACTCCCGGCGAGAAGGTTGTCGCCCTATCCTATGCGAACCTGAGAGAAGGTCAGAAAGTGAGGACCCCCGGTGAGGGAAGTGGGAAAGCCAAATGAACATCGCCAAGTTCTCCGTAACCCGTCCCGTCGCGGTGACCATGCGCATCGCGGCGCTGACGCTTTTGGGCATCGTCTGCCTGTTCCGCTTGCCCATCGACCTGCTCCCCAAAGTCGATATCCCCACCGTCGTCGTCAACACCGACTGGCCGAACACCGCGCCCCAAGAGATCGAGACGCAACTCACACGTCCTATCGAGCAAGCCGTCTCGTCGATCCCCGGCCTCTATAACGTCAGTTCGCGCTCGGAGTTGGGGCAGTCGCAGGTTCGGGTTCAGCTTGACTACGGAGTGGATGTCAACCAGGCGGCGAGCGACGTGCTCCAGTATGTCCAGCGGGCGGCCCGTAGTTTTCCTAACGATCCGAACATTCAAAATCCTATCGTTTTCAAGTTCGACCCCTCCTCCCTTCCGATTCTCATCTATGGCATCTCGGGAATGGAGGACTCGGTCAAGCTGCGCACGTTGATCGACAACGAGATTGCGCCGATCCTGGAGTCGGCAGGCGGCGTGGCGCAGGTGAATGTTTCGGGCGGACAGAAGCGGGCGATCCTGGTGGAAGCCGACCCGGCCAAGTTGGAGGCCTATGGAGTCAGTCTGGCCGACATCATTCGGCGGTTGGAGGCGGAGAACATCAGCGTTCCCGCCGGAATTGCGGCGGATGGAGGCAAAGAGTTCTCGATCCGCAGCACCGCCTACTTCGCTTCGCTCGACGATGCGCGGGCCATGCCTTTGGGCTCCTACAACGGCCGCAACCTGACCCTGGGCGAGGTCGCGACCGTTCGGGATGAGAGCCAAGAGCAGAGGGTTTTCACCCGCCTGAACGGCGAGCCGAGCGTTTCGGTCTCCGTCACCAAGCAAAGCGGTGCTAATACCGTCGATGCGGTGAAGAACGTCCAGGCCAAGGTCAAGGAGATCGAGGCGCGCTATCCCGACCTGAAGTTCGGAATGGCCTACGATCAGTCGGGCTTTATCGAGAAGTCGATCCTGGAGCTTCAAGAAACCGCTCTGATCGGAGGCATCCTGGCGATCCTGGTCATCATGTTCTTCCTGCGCAGCGTGCGCAGCACCATGGTGGTCGCCCTCTCGATCCCCATCTCCATCATCAGCACCTTTGCGATGATGTACTTCATGGGTTTCACGCTAAATACGATTTCGCTGAGCGGCTTGGCCTTGGCGGTCGGCTTGATCGTGGACGACGCGATTGTGGTCTTGGAGAACATCTTTAGGCACATTGAGCGCGACGGCAAGAAGGCGGCGGTTGCGGCGGTGACCGGAACCCAGGAGATCATGTCGGCGGTGGTGGCCTCAACCTTCACCGTGATGGTGGTCTTCCTGCCTTTGCTCATGATCCAGGGACAGTCCGGCCAGACGTTCACCCAGTTCGCGCTGGTTGTCGTCTTCTCTATCGCGATTTCCCTACTCGACGCGGTGACGGTTGTTCCCATGTTGGCTTCGCGAGTCATCAAGGAGGAGGAGGTCGAGGAGGAGGCGCATCCCGAGTTGCGCATCGCTCGGGGCAAGAAGGTTGGTCCATTGATTCGGGTGTTCGATGCCTTTGGTCGCTTCTTCAACCGGATGGACGCCTCCTATCACCGAGGCTTGGCCTGGGCGATCAAGCGGCGCTGGATGGTTCTGGGAGGCGTAGGTCTGTTGACCATTTCCGTCTTTCCGCTGGTCCCGTTCATCGGCTCGGAGACCCTGCCCAAGACCGACACGGGCGACTTCACGGTGCGCGTTCGCCTTCCTATCGGAACCGCTTTGGAGACCACTATCGAGAAGATGAGCGAAGTGGAGAAGATTCTGCTCGCAGAGCCAGAAGTGGAAACGGTTCTCTTGGCGGCAGGCGCCAACCTTAGCATCCGCGGAACCACCGGCTCCGGTAACTCTAACGAAGGATCGGCGACGGTCCGCCTAAAAGCCGATCACAAGACGCGCACTGAAGACGTGATCAAGCGGCTTCAGCGTCAGTTAGGCTTAATCGCTGGCATCCGTCCTCTTGCCCAGCCATACGACCTGGTGGCCAATATGCTGGCGGGCAACAACCAAGGGATTGAGGTCAACGTCTTCGGGCAGGACTTAGAAGGCATTCTTGCCCAAGCTCGCGAGGTCCAGACCGCGCTGCAAGCCATCCCTGGCATGGAATCCGTGGACCTGGCGGTGCAGGATGCATCGCCGGAGCTTCAGTGGAAGGTGGACCGGCAGAAAGCGGCGGCTTTGGGAGTCAGCTTCAGCGATATCGCAACCGCTATCGGCACCAGCACCAGCGGCAAGCTTTCCACCTATCTGCAAGAAGGCGGGTTCCAGTACCCGATCTACGTCCAGGTCCCCATTGAGAAGCGGCGCTCCATCGAAAGCCTGCGCGAACTCCCAGTGAAGACGATCCCCGGCGATCCACCGCGGGTCGTCACCCTTGGGCAGGTCGCGGAGCCGGTAGTTGGCACGGGGCCCAACCAGATCACCCGCATCAACCGCCAGCGGTATGTGGCGGTGAACGGGCGTGTGGTGGATCGGTCGGAGAGCGACGTACAGCGGGACATCACCACTGCACTGAACAAGATGGAGTTCCCCAGCGGGCAGTATTGGTCGTTCGGCGACCAGCAATTGCGGCGACAGCGGGAGTTCTCGGGCCTGGGCTTCAGCGTCCTCCTCGCCATCGCCCTGATCTACATGCTCTTGGCGACCCAGTTCGAGTCGTTCATCTATCCGCTGGTCATCCTCTGCTCGGTACCGTTGTGCGTCATCGGCGTGGTCCTGGCCCTGTTCCTGACGGATCGTGCGTTCAGCTTGACGGCCTATGTGGGGATCCTGATGCTGATTGGGATTGTGGTGAAGAACGGAATTCTGTTGGTGGACTACACGAACCAGTTGCGAGGCCGGGGTATGGGTCGGGATGAGGCGATTCTAACCGCCTCGCCCACCCGACTGCGCCCGATCCTCATGACGTCGCTTTGTGCCAGCCTCGGCATGTTGCCGCTGGCCCTGGGGCTGGGCGCGTCCTCTGAGCTTCAGGCCCCATTGGCAACGGCGGTGGTAGGCGGACTCATGACCTCCACCTTCCTGACCCTCTTCATCGTCCCCATCGTCTACACGTTCTTCGACGACATCGCCCGAAAAGTGAGAAAGGACCCGCGCGACCTGGCCCCGGCCGACATCATCGAGCCTTCGGTGGCCTCGGTCGGGAAGGTGGACGAAGAGGACGAACCGATCAAGGAGCCCGCCAAGGTTGATGGACCCACGCATTGAGGAGCAAGCTCATCGGCTGGAGGCGATTCTGCCTCTCATCCTGCGCACTATTTACCCGCCCCGAGAAGACGACCCGTTCGCGGAACTCCCGCTGATGCAGCTTCGGGTCGTTCGAGCGTTATCGGGCGGTCCGCGAACGATGTCGGAGGTGGCCGAAGAACTCCGTATGTCGCCCAGCCGATTGGCGCATCTGGTCGCGAGGTTGGAGGCGGTGGAGCTGGTGGAAAAGCGATGCTGCGCCGAGGATCGCCGGATCAAGTTTGTGGAGCTGACACCTCTCGGTAAGTCGCAGATGGGCGGGCATCAGCGATTGCGGGCGGATCGGGCGGCCGAGATTCTTGATGGCTTGGATGGGGACGAGCGGTCGAGGCTGATGGAAGCCCTAGAAGGTCTCTACCGTCAAGCCAAGTCGGTAGCGCTCATAACGGAGGTTCGAGACATTAGTTCTATCGTCGGATAGTCTGATGGTGTCGCCTCGAAATCTCAAGCGTTTGAGAAGGTCCGTAATCAAAACTTGGGACCAGGCCCGACCTGTGACGGTCGAGAAGTCGTAGACTAATGGTGTGAGCTTCGCAACGATTCCTGAGGCGCTGGACGATCTGAAGGCTGGCAAGATGATTGTCGTGGTTGATGATCCCGACCGTGAGAACGAGGGCGACTTGGTTTGCGCGGCGGAGGTTTGCACCCCCGAGATCATGAACTTCATGATCACCTATGGGCGTGGCGTGCCCTTTATCCCCACTACCGCCGAGCGGCTTCAGGAGCTTGGGATTCCAATGATGACCAAGCAGAACACGGCCCGCCATGGTACGGCAATGGCCGAGATGGTGGATGCCCTCAAGGGCGCGACTACGGGGGTCTCCGCCTTTGATCGCGCGCGGACGGTCGAGGTCTTTGTCGACGATGATGCGGTTCCCGAAGACTTGGGCAGACCTGGGCACATCATTCCGCTCCGGGCAGAGGTAGGGGGGGTCTTGCGAAGGGCCGGGCATACTGAAGCCATTGTCGATCTGTGCGTTCTGGCGGGATTCAAGCCCGTGGGTGTTGGGTGCGAAATCCTGAACGACGATGGTTCCATGATGCGGCTGGACGGCTTGATTCCCTTTGCCGAAAAGCATGGGCTGAAGGTCGTCACTATCGCCGACCTGATCGCCTATCGTCGCAAGAACGAGAAGCTCGTGACAAGGGTCGCTGGCCCTATCGACTTCCCCACCAAGTTTGGACATTTCCAGCTCTATGCCTACGAGCCTAGCGTCGAACCCCACCCCTACGTAGCGATCGTGAAGGGCGACGTCTGCACCGAGGAGCCGGTTCTGGTGCGCATCCACTCCTCCTGCCTGACGGGAGATCTGCTGGGATCGTTGCGATGCGACTGTGGCGACCAGCTTCAGATGGCGCTGGAGAAGATCGAAGCGGAGGGCCGGGGCGTGGTGCTGTATATCGCGCAAGAAGGGCGAGGGATCGGGTTGATCAACAAGCTCCGGGCCTATGAGCTTCAGGATGGCGGGTTAGACACAGTTGAGGCTAACCAGGCGCTTGGGTTCAAGGCGGATTTGCGGGACTACGGGCTAGGCGCCCAAGTTCTGGCCGACCTTGGCCTGCGCAAACTACGCCTGATGACCAACAACCCCAAGAAGGTGAGCGGTCTGCAGGGGTATGGCCTGGAGATCGTGGAGCACGTCCCCCTGATCGCGGGTCCAGAAGAGCCTCGGGCGAAGTATCTGGGAACCAAGCGGGACAAACTGGGGCATATGTTGCCTTGACATCGCTGGATCGTTGCATCGCGGAATCGTGGAATCGTGGGATCGAATAACGATTCCGCGATCCAACGATCCTACGACTTCTTCTTCCTAATCGCCACCTCTACCGCGTTGTCGATCCATTCTCCTAGCTTGTCTGGATTCGCCAGCACCTCGTCAGGAACCTCGTAATAAGGCATCGGGCCGCCGTTGGCGCCTTCGATCAGCCATTGGGGCATGCCGAAGGCTTGGTAGTTGGGGAAGGTGAGGTCGTCGACTTTGAAGTAGAGGCGGTCGTCGTCGATCACGGCGAAGAACGTGCCTTCGCAATAGATGCCCACGCCGCCGAACATCTTGCGATGCGTGATGGAGCGGACCTCGGCTAGCTTGGCAATGAATCTCTGAACGGCGGCTTCGGTGACGGGCATCTTGGATTCCTGCTCTGATATTGGTTAGGATGAACACAGTGTTCACCAAAACCGCTGATTTCTATAACGCCATCTACTCTTTCAAGGACTATCCCAAAGAGGCGCAGATGGTCCGCGACGCGATCTTGAGCCATCTGAAGTCGGGCGGCAAAGACCTGCTTGACATGGCATGTGGGACGGGCAAGCATCTGTTTGAGTTCACTCACTGGTTCAACGTCTACGGCGTCGATCTTGATCCCGAACTCCTTCGAATCGCCTCGGGGCCGATCCAAGAGGAGCGACTTTACGAGGGGGATATGCGCACCTTCGATCTTGGGTTCCAGGTGGATGTGGTGACCTGTTTGTTCAGTTCGATTGGCTATATGAAGACGCTTTCTGATATGCGAAAGGCGATTGAGAACATGGCCCGCCAATTGAAGCGAGGCGGAGTTTTAGTGGTTGAGCCTTGGCTGTATCGGGAGCACTACCAGTCTCCGCATCTGCATATGCTGACGGTCGACCAAGAGAACCTGAAGATCGCCCGAATCTCGCAGGGAGGTCGAAGGGGCGACGTGAGCGTGATCGACTTCCAGTATTTGATCGTGACGCCGGATGAGGTTATTCGACAGACGGAGCGCCATGAACTGGGGCTTTTCTCGCAGGCAGAGTATGAGGCGGCGATGGCGGACTGTGGGTTGGTAGTGGATTACGACCCGGTGGGACCGATGGGGCGGGGGCTGTTTGTAGGAGCGAAGTAGCATCGGCATCCTGCCGATGCGTCGCAGGACCTTCCAGGTCCTGCATCTGGAAGCTACCAATAAGGAGGCCGCTTGCATCAAGGAGCCACAACCTGGAAGGTCGTGGGACACATTGGCAGGATGCCAATGCCACAGCAATGCCACCCCGGTACACTAGAGGGAAGGAATGGCTGCTCAGAAAACGGTTATCGTCGTTGGGGGAGGCTTGGCGGGCCTCATGGCTGCAATGAAGCTCGCGGAAGCGGGGCATAAGGTCAAACTCTTTTCTCTCGTCCCGGTCAAGCGCTCGCACAGCGTTTGCGCCCAGGGCGGCATCAATGGGGCGGTGAACCTGCGCGGGGAGGGCGACTCGCCTTACCTCCACTTTGAAGACACCATCACCGGGGGCGACTTCCTGAACCACCAGCCTCCGGTCATGCGCATGGCGGAGCGGGCTCCGGCCATCATCTACCTCCTCGACCGTATGGGCGTCCCCTTCAACCGCACCAACGAGGGACTCCTCAGTTTCCGGCGTTTTGGCGGCACTCTGAAGCATCGCACCGCCTACGCCGGCGCCACCACCGGGCAGCAGCTTCTGTACGCCTTGGACGAGCAGGTTCGCCGCTGGGAGACCTCGGGGCAGGTTGAGAAGTACGAGGGCTGGGAGTTCTTGGGGATCGTGAAGGACGCCGAGGGCCGATGCGTCGGCATCACGGCGCAGAACCTCCGCACCATGGAGATTCAGTCGTTCGGTTGCGACGCCGCCATCATTGCGACGGGCGGCAATGGCGTCATCTTTGGCAAATCCACCAACTCGATCATCAACACCGGCGCGGCGGTCTCGATCTGCTACCAGCAGGGCGTGAAGTACGGGAACCCGGAGATGGTGCAAATCCACCCGACCGCGATTCCGGGCGAAGACAAATGTCGCCTGATGTCGGAGTCGGTGCGCGGCGAGGGGGGACGGCTGTGGTCGCCCCGAGACCCGATGGATTCCCGAAGGCCGGTGGACATCCCCGAGAAGGATCGGTGGTACTTCTGTGAGGAGTTGGACCCCGTCTACGGTAACCTCCTCAGCCGCGACCTGGTCAGCTTCACCATCTACTGCGTCTGCAAGAAGGGCGCGGGGGTCGGGGGCAGACAGCAGGTCTATCTGGACATCACCCAGCTTCATCAGAGCCGGGGCGGCCCGCACACTCGCGAGATTATCAACGACAAGTTGGAGGGCGTTCTCGAAATCTATGAGAAATTCATGCGCGAGGACCCGATCGAGACGCCGATGCGCATCTACCCGGCGGTTCACTACACGATGGGCGGCCTCTGGGTGGATTACAACCTGAACGCCGACGGAGCCTGGAACCCCGACGAGCCTCGCAATCAGATGACCAATATCCCCGGCCTTTATGCGGCGGGAGAGGCAGATTACCAGTATCACGGGGCGAACCGGCTGGGGGCAAACGCACTCTTATCCTGCCTGGTGGGAGGGGAGATTGCGGCCCAGGGCGTCTTGGCCTACATCAAGGAAGCCAAGCCCGACGAGGCGCGAGAGACGTTGCTGGCGGAAGCCCAAAAGGCGCGACAGGCCGAGTACGACGGCCTCAAGTCCAGCAATGGCGAGGAGAACCCCTACCGGCTCCATGCGGAACTGGCCGATGTCATGTGGAACAACTGCGGCATCTGGCGACTCCAAAGCGACTTATTGAAAGCTCGTGAGAGCCTGAACGAGCTTGCCGAGCGGGCTCGAAAGTGCGACCTGGTGGACAATAGCGGCTGGGCCAACCAGGCGGTGCCGTTCACCCGAGCTCTGATCAACATGATTGAGCAGTCCAAGGCGATCGTGGGCGGGGCTATCGTTCGCGACGAGAGCCGAGGCGCCCACTTCAAGATGGACACCCCGGATCGCGACGACACGAACTGGCTCAAGACGACGGTGGCTTCCTATTCCCCAGAGGGACCATCATTCGAGTTCGAGCCCATCGACTGCCGCTACATCGCCCCCCGCGCCCGCAAATACCGCATCAACCAGAACAAGGTGGTGAAGGAGATTCTGGGCGAGGAGGCTTTGAAGGGGGTCGGCGTGTCGGAAACGGTGCAAATTGGTGGAAACTAGAAGATATGCAGTTTGATCGCATCACCATCGAACCGGGCAAAATGAACGGTCAGCCGTGCATCAGGGGAATGCGCTTGACGGTTCGGAGGGTTCTCCAGCTTGTCGCCCTATACCCGGATCGCTTCGAACTCCTGAGTGAATTCCCGGAGTTGGAGGATGAGGATATCCGCCAAGCCCTCGACTTTGCCGGATCTTCCCTTTCAGACGAAGTCTATGATCTTCGCCAAGCATCGTGATCTTCGCATTTGAATACGGAGATTGCAACTGCATGAACTAGATCGTTGCGCCGCCGCGTCGTTGAAGTATGTCAGTCAAACCACTGATCGCCACACTTGCCTTCTTGGCCCCTATAACCATTGGCACAAGCCAAAGCAAAGGCGATCCGTTTCACCGGTTTATCCCGGCCATTCAGGTGCTGGATCAGAAGGGAAAGCCGATTGAAGGGGCTTTCGTGCTGGAGATTCCCAAATATGGCTATAGGAGTGCGAGCCACACGGTTGGCGGCGGCTTACGTAGCGTGATGACGACAACGCCTACCGACCTCTACATCACAGACGGACGGCTTGTGGCAAAGAAGCGTATCCATTCCATTAATGAGTTCAGCTTAGAGCCGCTGGTGGTTCGGTTGAAGAAGCCTGGCGCCATCGTAGAGGGGCGAGTGGTCGACGAGAATGGTCAACCGCTTGAGGGCGCCTTGGTGAAGTGCTTACGCAGGGAAGGCACGAGCGGGTCTTTTTGGAGTGAGGCCAAATCCGATTCGAACGGCAAGTTTGGCTTCGGCGGGCTTTGGGACGACTTCGAGTACAGCTTTGAAATTTACGCCGAAGGCTATGGCCGCATCCAAGGGATTGCCAGTCACCGCGTTCGCGAAGGTAGAAGAACCAAGATTGACACCATAGCCCTTCCGATAGCCGACAGCTTTATCGAGGGCGAGGTTATCGACGACTGGGGTCGGCTTGTACCAGATGCTCTTGTCACTCTGGTGGCGTACCCGGAGAAATCCGCTTGGACGGATGCTCGGGGACGGTTCCGTTTCGAGGGTCTTCCGAAAGTTCCTCACATGGTGCAGGTTCAGGCAGGCGTCGCCTTTGGCAGTCAAACCATAGAAGGTGGCAAGTGGAAGCGGATCATGTTACAGAAGCGACCGACCAGGTAGTACAAGTTCAGACGGTTCTCTCTCACTAGGAGCTTTGCCATCTGCGGTAATCTCAACCCCTGAGCCAAGGTCGGCTTCGGAAGATTTAGCCTCGATGTTCACGGATGACCGCGCCCCGTTGCGCTTGATGCCTTCGCCCGTTGTGTTGCGCCCCTATCAGGCGCGGGCTTTGGCGCAACTGCTGGCTTGCCGCGATCAGGGCCTCAAACGGGTTTTGGTTGTCATGCCGACCGGGACCGGGAAGACCACTCTTTTTAGCGCCCTGATCGGTTCCCACCACCAAGGCAAAACTCAAAGGTCCCTTGTCCTCGCCCATCGTCGCGAACTCCTGGACCAGGCCTATCGTCGCATTGGGCTTCAGAACGATCATCTGGATATTGCCATCGAGGGGGCCGGAAGATCGCTTCGGGGGGATGCGGATGTGGTGGTGGGGAGCGTCCAGTCTTTAGGTCGCCCAACTTCCACGAGGCTCGGGGACTTCGATCCTAGCTTGGTCATCATCGACGAGGCCCACCATGCCGCTGCCTCCACCTACCAGCAGGCGATGCAGCGGTTCGGCTGCTATGAGGAGGACACGTTCACCGTCGGGGTCACCGCGACTCCCCACCGGATGGACAATCGCCAACTCCACGGCACCGACGAGGCGATCTTCCAGGACATCGCTTTCACCTACAGCTTGCGCGAGGCGATCCAGGAAGGTTGGCTGGCCGACGTTCGGGGCTACCGGGTCGCGACGGGGATCGATCTTTCCCGAGTCCGGGTCCAGCATGGCGACTACAACGCACGGCAACTCCAGCAGGCGGTCAATACCGAAGAGCGGAACGAGGCTGCCTATATGCACTGGGCAGAGGTCGCGAAGGATCGACGAACCATCGTCTTCTGCTCCGGCATCGAGCACGCCGAGGACGTGGCGGAGCTTTTTCGGGCAAGAGGAGTGGACTGCGAATCGGTCAACGGCTCCATGCCCACCCAACAGCGGGACGCCATCATGCAGAGGTTCGGAAGTGGGCGCACTCAGGTCCTGACGAACGTGGATATTGCGACCGAAGGCTTCGACCTACCGGAGGTCTCTTGCGTCCTGATGCTCCGCCCGACCCAAAGTTGGGCGCTCTACACCCAGATGATCGGGCGGGGGTTGAGGGTCCTGCCCAACACCATCGATGGCCTGATCGACGCCGATGCTAGGCGCGAGTCGGTCAGCCGGAGTGATAAGCCGGACTGCATCATCATCGACATCGTAGACAATGGCGAGAAGGTAGCTATTCCCAAGGAGCCGGGCCAGGAGAAGCCCAGCCTTGCCGCCGTGGTGGGCCTGCCTACCGACTTCGACTTGGAAGGCCACAGCCTGGATGAGGCGCTCAAGAAATGGGACGATCTGCTTCCAGCGGGCCGTGCCCTCCTCTTCCGCCGACCGACGAAGTACGAAGACCTCGGTGCGACGCTGACTGCCGTTGACATCCTTGCCGAACTCTCCACCCCAGAGTCGGTTGCCCAGACCAGCCGCAACGCCTGGATGAAGGTGGGCGATGGGGTCTACCTGCTTCCCTGCGGCACTGGTTTGGACGATACGGAGCGTACCGCCAAGATCGTCTGTGACACCCTGGGGCGCTACCACCTAGAGTTGGCCGCGGATAACCAGCCGCAAGGCCCTAGCTTCGATCTGGGTGAAGATCTGTCCCGAGTCTTTGCGATGGCGGATCGCAAGGTGCAGGAACACTGGCCTTTCAGCCGTGGCTATACGTCGGCAAGGGGGCTTTGGCGGCAGGAGCGGGTGACGGAGCGGCAGAGAAACGAGCTGAGGGAACTCGGCGTGGAAGCGAACGTCGTAGAGTTGGTGGAGACCGCCGGGCAGGCTTGGAACCTGATTGAGCTGCACCGAAGGTCAAAAATGCCGACAGCGAGCGAATCCTAGTAATTCTAACGTCAACTTGATTTGCCAAGAGGCTTAGACTAGACTGATTCTATGGCACGTTTTTCAGGGGTTGTGCTCCTTCTTGCTTTGGCCGTTTGGACCATCGGCGCCCAGTTGGGTCCGGTGAAAGCTACTGCAAGGGGAGGATTCAAGTACACGGGATTCGAAGTTGAAGCCGCTGGTTCTATTTCGGGAGAGATCGACCTGGGCGTCAAGGGAACCACCGATCTGATGATCGTTCTCAAGGACGTAGGTGGGATCACTTTTGAGGGACAGAACGAGGCGATCGTCTTTCTGAAGTCGGTCGATCGGTCGAAGCTATCCGGGAATACGCTCTGGGTGGCAGGGAAGGGAACGTTCCAAGGCGAGGTCCGCCAGATCGAAGTCACCCTGACCGACGCGACTGCGCGGAACGAAAAGGACGCCTTCCATGTTCGCGTGATTCGGAATGGGCGAGTTGAGTTCGAGCATTCGGCCAAGCTGGATCCCAAGGCCATCTCCATCGTGAGGGGACGATAAGTATGAGAAGTGTGATCAAGTTTGCCGCCGTCACGGCGGTCCTTGCGATGTGTCTTGGCGCACACGCCCAGTACGCCCGGAACAACGTGCGCTTTCTGAGTCAGGTGCCGTTGAGCGGCTTTTCTGGTTCACCGTCTAGCGCCGCAGGCTGCGTGGGCTATGTTTCGCCAAGTGGGAAAGAGTACGCGATCATCGGCCTGCGAAATGGTACCGGCATCGTCAACATCACCAACCCAACAACTCCGGTGATCGTCGGGCATATCCCCGGCGTCACTAGCTCTTGGCGAGAGGGATGCGTGCTGGGTGAATATGCCTACATCTGTACCGAAGGCGGAGGCGGCATTCACATCATCGACTTGCGCGAAGTGGATCAGGGAGTGGTCACATTGGCGGCTACTTACACCGGTAACGGCGTTTCGACCGGACACACCATCCAGGCGATCCCCGAAAGCAAACTGGTCCTGATCAACGGCGGCAACATGTCGGGCAATGTCCGTGGATTGCGGGCGTTGGACTGCTCCAACCCGACCGAGCCGGTCGAAGTGGGGTCTTGGACTACCAAATACGTCCACGACGCACTCTATGTGAAGCGAACCTTCGGGCCCGATGCGGGCAAGATGATCTGCTACGCATTCTGCGCGAACGGCGACGACGGTGGGATGTATCTCATCGATGTGACGACAACCCCCAACGCCCAAGGCCACAACGTTCCGAAGATGGAGACTTTGGGGTTCATCCGCTATTTCACAGAGGCGACCAACTTCTACAGCCATAGCGGCTCGCTTTCTCCAGATGGGAAGTACATCTTTGCCAACGACGAGCTGGATGAGGTAAACGATCTCGTTTCAGACTCCTCCACCCATATCATCAACGTGGAGGACCTGCGCAATCCCACTTACGGCGGCAAGTTTACGAATAACATCAACGCCATCGATCACAACTCGATGACCCAGGATGGTCATCTGTTCCTTTCCGCCTATAAAAGCGGCTTGCGCGTCTACAATATGGCGAACTCGCCCACCCTCTCCGAGTCTGGTTTCTTCGACTCCTATCCCGAGGGCTCTGGCTTTCAGTTCAGCGGAGCATGGGGTACATGGGCTGGCTATCCCAGTGGGAATGTGATCATCTCGGATATCAATCGCGGCCTCTTCGTAGTCGATCCCTCCGAAGCAAAGGGGTGGGGAGCGCCGATTACCGGTGCCGTTTTTGCGGGTTTCGATCCCCCAAACCAGGCAAGCGATTTGCGCAGACAGGATGGAAACACCGTTCCCCTCCAGTTGGCCGCTAATCTGAGCCGGCAACACATAGAGGTTTCCCTGAGGACCGATTCCCTGGCCAAGGCGAAGATCGATGTTTCTGTCGCCGCGCGGTGTCGGAACATATCCAGTGGCGCCCTGAACGTCTATGCCAAGAACCACTCCACAGGCCAATTCGAGTTGATAGGCTCTCCCGGCATCGATACGACATACCAGGTCCTCACCTTTGCCAACCTGGATGGAGCGAAGTACATTTCGTCAGGCAACGAAATCGTGATCCAGGTCAGCAACAAGACGGGAGTTACCACGGGATCTCGAAACAACCCGCCAACCGCCGATCTGGATATGGTCCGGGTAACGGTTCACAACTAAGAGCATGTCAAGGTTTACCAGGCGGGGACGCTGTTCAACACATTGGCGGTGCTAGAAACACAAACCGCCCGGCCCATCATGGGCCGGGCGGTTTGCGTTCGTTGGCGATCTAGGCCGCCATGCGCATTCGTTCTTGCAGGCTGACGTTGATCTCGAATGCCCCGATCTCCGGCAGGTTCATGGGAATAACCAAGGCGGGGATGTCCAAGGTGGTGACACTCACGTTGGTGCCACGAATGATCGTCGGAGGGGTGATGTCGCAGGTAAAGCCTTGGCTCATCAATAGCGCTGCGCTGTGGCCCGAGATCATGTTGCCAAGCTCCGCGATGGCGCTGGCCGCAAGCTGATCGAACGTGACGACCGGCGCGCCGATCATCTTCGACGCGATTTTATCCGCCGTGATCATCGACATGCCGTAGATCACCAAGCCCTCGATCTGGCCGGTGATGCCGCAGACGATGTTGATCTGCTGGCTGGTAAACATCTGCGGGCGGGCGCTAAGCCCTCCTCTTTCCGGCTTGCAGTTGATCAACGTGCTGAACACGTTGACCGCGGCTTCGGCAAATGGACTGACGTATTCTACTTTCATGATGCTAGGCGGCCAAAAGCTTTGTGACAGCCTCGATCACCCGCTCCGCCTGGAACGGTTTCACGATGAAGTCCTTTGCTCCCGCTTGGATAGCCTCCACCACCATATTCTTCTGACCCATCGCCGTACACATGACCACCGTTGCATTGGGATCATGGGCCTTGATGTGCTTCAATGCCGCCAGGCCGTCCATTTCCGGCATGGTGATGTCCATCGTGACCAGATCGGGCTTCAGAGACTTGTAAAGCTCCACCGACTCGGCCCCATTGCTGGCCTCGCCGACGACCTCAAAGCCGTTCTGGGTCAAGATGTTCTTCAAAGTGACTCGCATGAAAAGCGCGTCGTCCGTGATTAAGATGCGTTTCGCCATAGTTGTGTCTTCCCCTCCATAGGTTTTTGGTAAAAAAACGGGATAGTTGTAGTAAATCCGATCTCTTTGGCCGAAAAAATTCGTTCGGTGCTGCCCACGAAGAGGATGCCCCCCGGTTTCAGAGCGTCGAAGAATTTCCGATAAAGCTCCTCTTTGGCCGCGTCGGTGAAGTAGATCACCACGTTGCGGCATAGGATCAGATCGTAGCCGCCGTCGAATCGGTCTCCCAGGAGATCGCCTCTTCGGAAGGTCAGGTATTTCCGTAGCACCGGTTTGGCCGTCCAGCCCGTGGGCGTTTTGTCGAAGTACTTCGACTTGTACTTGTCAGGCATGAACCGCAGGTCGTTGTCGCTGAATTCGCCTCGCTTGGCCTGGTCCAGCGCCGCCATGTCGATATCCGACCCGACCACCTGGTGGCTTCCCGGAAAGTTGTGATCCAGGATCGAGGCCAGAGTATGCGCCTCAGCCCCGTAGGAACAACCTGCGCTCCAGCACTTCAGCCGGTTGGTCTTGGCCAAAAGAATCGGCAGAACCTTCTCCTCCATCTCGACCCACTTCTCGGGGTTGCGGTATAGCTCGGAGACGTTGATAGCGAGTTTATCCATGAACCACTGGATATCCGAGTCGCTCACGCTGATCAGTTTCCAGAAGGTCTCCAAGTCGTTCGCTCCTTTGGTATCCGCCATGCTGAGGATGCGGCGTTGAAGCTGGTCTTGCTTATAGAGGTTCAAGTCCAGACCGGTGCGTCGCTTCATCTGGGCATAGAAGCCGGACCAATCGTCGGTTCTAGGCGGCATCTTTCAGCCTCCCCGCCGCCGTTGCGACCAAGGCGTGCCCAATCTCGTGGATCGGATATTCGCCCGAAATCCCGCCCATCTCTTTGGCGGCTCGGGGCATCCCATAGACAGTGCAGCTTGATTCTGCCTCACCTAAGACCGTGCCACCTGCCTTCTTGATGGACAGGGCCCCCGCCGCGCCGTCTTTACCCATCCCGGTGAGGATGGCGGCCAGACACTTGGAGCCTAGCTGCTTGGCGGCGGTTTCAAAAAGATAGTCGGCCGCGGGCCGAACACCGTGCAGGTGGGGGCCGTCGAACAGTTCGATCCGGTTGTCGCGGTCCAGCCGCATGTGCAGCCCTCCTGGGGCGATCAGGGCAAGGCCAGGCTGGAGGGAATCGCCTTCGACCGCTTCTCGACAGGGCACGGTCCCGATTCGATCCAAGCGTGCGGCGAGGCTGGCGGTGAAGCCAACCGGCATATGCTGGACGACTAGAATCGGAACTTGCCAACCCTTTGGCAACGTTTCAAACAGGCTGGTCAGCGCCTTGGGGCCACCGGTTGAGGTGGCGATCAGCACGACCTTGTCGCTGGTTCTCCCCGGACTTGCCGCCCGAACCGTCGGTCTAGCCCGAGTCCCGACCACTGCGCTTCGCGCGCTGCGAATCTTGGCCACCAACTCCTCATGGACCTCGCGCAGAGCCATGAAGCTGCCGGACCGAGGTTTGCACACGAAATCGACCGCGCCCTTGTCGAGCGCCTCCAGGGTGGCTTCCGCCCCCGCCGAGGTCTTGGTGGAGACCATCACCACGGGAACGGGATTCTCGCGCATGATCGTGGCCAGGGCTTCCAGGCCAGACATGCGCGGCATCTCCACGTCCAGGGTGATCACGTCAGGGCGCAGGTCCTTGGCCATCGCGATCGCTTCCAGGCCATCGCGGGCCATCCCTACGATCTCGATGTCGGGCTCCTTCGTGAGCATATCGACGAGCACCTGCCGAAGCAGGGGTGAATCATCAACAATCAGGACTCGAGTCTTGGTCACGCCGCGTCCTCGAAGAGCTTTTCGTGCTGCTCATACGAGACCATAAATTCTTCCGCCAGTTCGTCGAACGATTCGGGAGTCAGCCCGAGCCTCAAGAGCGCCTCTTCCTGGAAATCATATCGCAGGCCATCGCCGCCCAATCCCAGGCCCATGCTCATGGTGAGATAGTCGGCGACGTGGACGCAGTCCACTAGGGGGCTATGGGGTTCGCAGGCGTTGGGGTCGTGATGGAAGCGCATCGCCTCCACCAGCGGCTTGGGCAGATTCCAGACTTCGCCCATGTGGGCGCCCACTTCGCAGTGGTCGAACCCGAGCACCTTGCGCTCGACTTGGTCGAACGTCATCCCTTCTCGACAGGCGATCGCCAGCATCCCGGCTAGTTTGTCTTCCAGCCAAATGCTGAGAGCCACTTTGCCGAGGTTGTGGAGCAGTCCGGCGGTGAACGCCTGGTCGCTGATCGAAGACCGCGACCGGCTCGCCACCAGTTGGGCGCCGACGGCCACAGCAAATGAGTGGGTCCACATCTCGCGCGGGCCAAGGCCATATCCCTTCAGGGGTTTGACCATCCACGGGTAGGTGGAAGCAACCATGCACAGGTTGCGGATGCAGCGCATCCCCAGCACCACCACCGCGTCCGACACATCCATGATCTGCCGGGCCAAGCCATAGTAGGCACTGTTGGCCAGCCTGAGAATACGTGCCGTCAAAGCCTGATCTTGCGACAGATAACGAGCAATGCTCTGGGCCGTTCCCGTCGGAGAGTCGGTCTCCCGCATGACGGCAAGCGCTGCAGCCGGCAGCGACGGAAGATCGCTCGTCTTGGCGACAAGATCTTCGAGCGTCAGCGTATTCGCCGACATCATTCCATTCATCCCCTCAAGTTGCATAGGGTTTTCTCTCCGCTGGTTACCGTTCGCACGGTGTAAATCCCGGTCTCGACGGTGAACGAAACGGTGCGTCCCACGTTCCCGCCAGTGTCATGAGCAAGCAGCTTCAATCCCAATTGTCGGAGCTTTTCCTGCACGGCATGAGCATTTCGCGAACCGATGTCGAGTTTTGACTCTGCGTTCGCGCTGAATTTGAAAACTTGGGCTCCTCCGGCCATGGCGAATACCAATCGACTTTGGTTCGCGCCCAGCTTCGTCATCGCCTCAATTAGGGCGGGTACCCCGGTGTCGGCGAACTTGCCCGGCTTCTCCTCTCCCTTTCCTTGAAAAGCTTCAGGAAGCATCACGTGGACCATCCCGGCCACATTCGCCACGGGGTCCAGCCCGCAGAGCCCGATGCAACTGCCCAGCCCCAGGCAAGAAAGTTGGCCGGAGCCTTTGATCACCTGAATATCCGCCATCCCGACCAGGACGGCGCTTCCGATGGCCGCCACGTTAGGCGGCCTCCGCGATTCCGAGAGTGGAGAACAGGTGGCGAAGCCCCCCGATCGACGGGATGTAGACGAAGTAGCCTTCCATCGAACCTTCCAGGTCGTTGATGACCGTTCGAATGGCAAGGGCGACATGGTCTCGAGAACTTGCCTCGACGACGATGGCGTCCAAAATCGCCGCCGACATCTCGACCGCAAGATAGGGCGGAGTCGCGTGCATCGCAAGGTTCGTCATGTCGGAGATCGCGTTCAGAAAGCTGCTGTTAATGATGTTGCCGATCTCCAAAAAGGCAGAGGCGTCCATCTCGCCGATCTCATCGGGGGATGCGGGCTCCGTTCCCAGGAGCATCTTCCAGAGCATCCGGGCGCTTTCCCAAGGCATCAGGAAGGCGATGTGTCCCGTCACGTCCCCTTCGATCGGCATATAGATGCCTGCCGAGAAGGTCTCCGCTCCGCCAAGCAGGTTGGGAATCTCTTCTAAGGTGAGCGACTCCACGTCGGGCACGCTCATGTTAAATGCCTTGCCGGTCATCTCCGACAAGGCGGTGGTGGCATGGCCGAGACCTATATTGGTCATCTCCCGAACCACCGATAGCTCCATCAATCCTAGTGTTAACTCGCTCGCCATCGTCCCTCCATCGCTGCCCAAACTGAGTTATCGGCTGATTTCCGCAAAAACACCGCATTCTCAGGGGCTATTCCCCATTGCATAGTGTGGATTCCACTTATGCTTTGAATCTGTCCAGGCAATTTTGCGGAGGAGTTGGCAAAAAAATGGTCCCACCGATGGAATCCTTTCCGGCTAGCATCTGTCTTTACAAGTAACGATGAGAGTTGCCGTATAGAAAGGTAACCGATTGACGCGTTGAATAAACGCTTTCTCCTCTCCAAGGAATGCTTCGGACCCTCAAAGAGAAGCATTCCTTCTTTTTCCGATCCCCGGCAGATCGCCCTGTTTGAGCGCGCCAAGCTCGCTATGAAGAGCTGGTATCTTCACCCCCCAGTGCCGAACATTCCAGCCATCGGTGCCTGACCCTAGCTGTCAGATCGGCCGCTTCCGGAAAAAAAACTGCGTCTTACCGGTTCACGGACAGGTTGAAAAGCTTATCTTATCCTAAGTTAGTCTTGTCTTTCGGGGGCTAAGGGGTCGAAAATAAAGGTGTCAGGGCCTTATCGACCCTGGCATGGGCGCTCGCTCGCGGCGGGGGAATAACCTCGGAGTTCGCTGCTTCGGCTTGCCACAGCTTGTTGCCCATGCCAGGGTGCTAAGAATTGTATGCGGTCCACGAAAGGTAGAAGCCAACGGCATCTCCCTTATGTGTGGTATTCCGCGTTGATCCGCACATACCCGTAGCCCAGGTCGCAAGTGTAGATGGTGGCCGACTCGCCTTCGCCGATCTTTAAGTCCAAGACTACATGGTCCGACTTTAACGCGGTGGAAACCCGCTTGGGGTCGAAGGCGGCGGGGCCGCCAGCCTCAAAGAGCAAATGCTCCTCTCCATTGGCGACGACCACTAGCCGCGCATCTTCTTTCCTGAACGGAACTCCGGCCCTTCCCGCGGCCATCATGACCCGACCCCAGTTCGGATCGCATCCGAACAGGGCCGTCTTGACCAAGGGCGAGTCCGCGATCGTGCGGGCAACCTTCTTGGGATCGGAGGTTCCAGTGACCACGACCTCCACCAACTTCGTCGCCCCCTCCCCGTCCCGCGCGATCTGTTTGGCAAGGGACACGCAGACCCCAGTGAGCGCTTCTTCAAACTCTGCCTCACTGGGCTGGAACCCAGAGGCTCCATTCGCCATCACGATCACCATGTCGTTGGTCGATGTGTCGCCGTCCACCGTCATGCAGTTAAAGCTCTTGTCGCAGGCCCGTTTGAGAACCGCCTGAAGGTCGAATCCAGAAGTGTCCGCGTCTGTGGCGATATAGGTCAGCATGGTCGCCATGTTCGGCGAGATCATCCCGGAGCCTTTTGCGATGCCGAAGACTCTTGATGGGGGTGATGGAGGTGAGGTGGGTGAATCACGTCCATCACCCCCATCACGCGGTTCACCTCCATCATCACCTTCACCAACCACCGCCGACGCATGCTTCTCCACCAAGTCCGTGGTCAGGATCGCGTCCATAAAGGGCCTGGGATCGGATGCTAATTTGGTCGCGGCCTCCGCGATCCCCTTCTCGACCTTTGCCATATCCAGCAACTGCCCAATAACTCCGGTTGAGCCCACGGCGACCTCGTCGGACGAAAGCCCAAGCGCCGCCGCCGCCAACTCCGCCATCCGCGTCGTATCCCGCTCCCCCTGCTCCCCCGTGCAGCAGTTCGCGTTGCCGCTGTTCACCACGATGGCCCGAAGCTTCCCGTCCGCCAGTGCCTGCCGGGAATAGTCCACACAGGAAGCGCGGACTTCATTGGTGGTCAGAAGCCCGGCGGCAACCGCAGGACGGTCGCTGACGAGAAGCCCGATGTCGTTGCGCCGATTCTTCAACCCGCATCTTGTGCCGGAGAACTGAAAACCTTGGGGAATGGGGAGTGTGGCTTGTGGCATGGTTTTATGTGGTCTGTCGGGTGTGAACTGTAAAATGTGGCCTGTGGCCTGTAAGTCCTTCAAAGATCAGCACATTCCACATCCCACATTCCTACGGCCAAACTCCATGCACTGGCAAACCGGTCTCTTCCGGTAACCCGGCCATGAGGTTCATATTCTGAATCGCCTGCCCAGCCGCGCCCTTGACCAGATTGTCCTGAACCACGGAAACGATGGCAAAGCCGGTGTGGTCGTCCAAGGCGATATGAATGTCCACCCGGTTCGAGCCTAAGACTTGCTTGGTGCTGGGGATCTGATCCACCACTCTCACAAAGGTCGAAGTAGGATATCCCGCCTTGATCTCCTCCAAGCCAACCCCAGACCTCAGGGGAGCATGGATCGTCGTGTAAATCCCTCGCGATGCGGGAACGAGGTGAGGGGTGAATCGGATTTTGACGCCACTCTGCTGCTCGATCTCGGGAATATGCCGATGTCCCGTCACGGCGTATCCTTTGAAGTTCCCAGTCATTTCAGAGAAAAGATAGTCGGTCTCTTTCCGCGATCGCCCTGCACCGCTGACCCCAGATTTAGAGTCGATTACCGGTATCCCGTTCAAGAAGGGAAGCAGCCCTGAGAGACCAAGAATGGCGTTGGTGGCATGGCAGCCCGGATTTGCTACTAACCAAGCATCCGCAATCTGTTTATGATCCGTCATCTCAGGCAGACCATATACTGGCTCATCCTGCAAGCCTGGCGAAGACCACTCACGCTTATAGGTTGCCGCATAGACGGTTTTGTCCTTCAAGCGGAAATCCGCCGACAGGTCCACCACCTTGGCTTTCCCAAGCATCGCGGGCGCATGGAGCATCGCGAATCCAGCCTCTTGGGCCAGGAAGACGAAGTCCACATCCAAGCTCTCAGGGTCGAAAGATTGGAGGACGAGGTCGGTGGAGAGCCAGGGGCAGGCGTCGGCCAGCCTGGTTCCCGCGAGGCGTTCGCTTGTAACGACCTGGATGTCGGCCATGGGATGCATGGACAGGAGACGCACAAGCTCGGCTCCGCCATAACCCGTCGCTCCAACGATCGCTATCCGAATTCCCATGGGAAGAAAATACGATACCTTTGCGCTCTAAACTCCGCCGGGCCTTTCTCCCAAAACAAGAAGGGCGCCCCCGTTGCGGGAGGCGCCCTTGGTGAATCTGGTCGTTAGGCTTCCTTTGCCGTGGAAGACTTGTAGGTCGCCTCGTTGATGAATTTGAAGAGCTTGGAACCCTCGTAGGTTGCCGTCAGAGCGTATCGAACCTGTTCGCCCGACTTGGTCTTGCGGACCATCTTCATCTTGCGAACGTCACCTTCCGGCACTTCAACGTGCGATCGAGTCTTCAGATTGTAAAACTTCATGTTTTCCCTCCGTCCGGCGGTGCGATCCCTCGCTCCAACCGGCTGTGTACATCGGGGTCATGATAGCACAACCATAAGTTCAAGGGAACCTGAATCTCAAAACATCTGCATTTTCTTGCGATTTCTTGGCCTGCCCAGGTTCAAAGCAGGCCCAAAAAAGAGTTGCTCGTACATCATGGATTTTTTTTCAATTTTTTTTGGCGCACCTTGGCGGCCGGTTTATGGGCGCCAGAATGTCCCTCTTGAGCCTAAAACTAGGCCCCCTTCTGGGACTATGTACGCATTTCTTGGCAATAATCCAACAACGAGCGTTAAGTTGCGATTTAGCGACGTAAGCCATAATTATGAGCATGAAGCAGCGAAACACTCATCGCGGCGGAGCTTCAACCGTCGCTAAACCTCTCACACCGGCCAAGATCTACGAAGAGCATTGTCTCACGGAACTCCGAAATGCGAGCTTCCGAATCACGATGCCTCGCGTCCAGGTCATTCGAGCCCTCGCCGACACCGAGACCGCATTGAGCGCCTATGCGATCCACGACAAGATTATCTCCTCTGGCGGCAAGATCGACGTCGTCAGCGTCTACCGAATCCTCTCGACCCTGCAAGAGGTCGGCCTGATCCACCACATCGGCGTTGTCGATGGCTACTTCCCCTGCCGTTTGGGCACCTGCTCCGACCGTCGCAGCGAGGTCGTAGTTGAAGAGGAGTCGGGATCGGTTGTGGAACTGGTGTTTCCGAAGGCCATTATTCAGGCTATCGAAGATCAAGTTCGAGAAGCAGGTTTTGAAACGACAGGGATCAAGGTCGAGATCACCGGTCGCGAACTGGCCTCCAAGTAAGCCAAGCTAAAAAAGCGGCCCGGTTCAAAGAACCGGGCCGCTTTTTTTGTTGGAAGGGAAGCAGGGAATGAGGAAAGAGGGAAAAAGAGGAGGCTCATTCCCTCATTTCCTTTACTCCCGCACAAACCTCACATCGCGCTCGATAATCGTCTCGCTGCCATTTTCGAACCGCTTAGCCTTGATGCGCTTGGTCTGCCCCCATTGAATCTTCTTCACCGCATCGGCCAGTTCTTCGGCGTTGCGCACCTTGACGCCATCAATCTCGGTGATCACGTCACCGAGTTGCAGTTCAATCTTGTGCGCGGGGGAGCCGGGGGCGACGCCATTGACGACGGCGCCCGCTACTCCCGAGGGGATGTTGAAGGTCTTCTGGCTGGTCTCGTTTACGTCGCCAATCTCCACACCCAGCATCGGCCTGGTGTTCCTGTCCGGCATCTGGTCGGGAATCTCAACCCTTGGGAAGTCCTTGAACCCAGGGAAATCGTCGATGTCGATATCCGGGATACGGCTGCCTCGGCGGTTCTGGTTCAACGGCGAAGGCTCGGCTTGGGGCTGGAGAGGAGGCTCTTTTGCGGTGACGTTGAACGTTTTGCGCTGCTTGTTCCGCACGACCTCGACCTCGACCTTGGATCCTGGCCCAAATTTGATCATCGCGTTGCGTAGGTCTACCTGGCTTCTGACCGGCAGGTTGTTGATCCTCACCACCACGTCGCCCTCTCTGATGCCCGCCATCGCCGCCGGATCATCGCTGGGAGCGTTGGCCACGTATGCCCCTTTCTCCACTCCCAGCTCCTTGGCCTGGTGGATCTTCAGGTTGGTTGGCTTAATTCCGAGATACCCGCGGACCACTTTGCCCTCCTCGATCAACGTCTCAGCCAAGAGCCGAGCCTGGTTGGAGCTGATGGCAAAGCCGATTCCCGCGCTGGAACCCGTGAGGCTGAAGATCGCTGAGTTTACGCCAATGACCTGGCCATCTACGTTGAGGAGGGGGCCTCCGCTGTTTCCTACATTTATAGAAGCGTCCGTCTGGATCAGGTCCGAGTAGTTGCGGAACTTGCCCGTCGCGGGGTCGGGGATCAGATTCTCCCGTTGGGTGGCGCTCACATGGCCAACCGTGACGGTGTTCTCCAAACCAAACGGCGCGCCTACCGCCACCGCAAATTCGCCCGCTCGAACCCGCTCGCTATCCGCAAAAGGCAGGGACGGCAGGTTGTCGGCGTCGATCTTGACCACGGCGATGTCGCTATCGAATGCTCGCAGGACTTTGCCTGGAAACTCGCGTCCGTCGTAGAGGATGACGGTGACCTTCTCAAAGCCGCCCACCACATGGTCGTTGGTGACGATGTAGCCATCTGGCCGGAAGATGAAGCCAGAGCCCTCTCCGCCCATCGCCTGGAGTTCGCCCCGGCTGTTGCGGTTGCCCGAGTTCTGCACCCGGATGTGGACGACGGCCGGCTTGGCGGCTTCCGCCAAACTGGCGAACGACTCGTTCAGGGCCCGAACCATCTCCAAGCTGTTCGCGTTGAGTTGGCTCACCGGCTGAGGGTTGGAAACGCTGACGTAGGGAGAGGCGAAGGAAGTTCCGCCCTTCTTGGAAGAGCCCATGACCGAGGCGGTGGTTCCCGCTCCGATCAATACGCCTGCAGCAAGGATCCAAACAAGGGGTCCGTTGGGAAATGTCTTTTTGGGGTTCATGTTGCTCTCGCTATCTGAATCTTACAACGCCTCAGACTATTTGGAGCTTAGATGGATTTGAAATGCGGAAAACCCGTGAGCAGAACCGCCTGCCAATGCTCCAACGTCCGGTCCTCTGGAGCAGTTAACATCGGGATATTCGGCAAGAGTTCCGCGCCCCAGAATAGTCCTATCGACGGCAGGTCTGACTCCGCTTTCTTCGCCGTCTCAATAAACGTTTCCAGAATCTTCTTTCGAACCGCCTCGGGTACGTCGGCGGCCACAACAAAGCGAATGTCGCTGCTATCTCCGATTGTGGTTCCCACCATCTCCTTCATGTCTCGGGCGATAGAAAGAGAGTATTGATGAACCGTCGCTTTCACAAGCCCGTCGGTAATCCGAATGGCGACTGATCGGTATCTGCCACTGTCGTTGATCTGAGCGTCTTGAATGTCGAAGCCGCAAGGTAGCGACTGGGGAAACACCGGGGCAAAGCCCACCGGAAGGTACCCCTTGCCGCCGCTGTCCAGAAACCCGGTGCGACGCTGGGTGAATATCCGAAAATCTTTTCTTTTGTCCAGATCCAGGTTGAAAATCGAGGGGGCGATGGTAGAGGGATAAGTCACCTGTAGCGCCTGAAACGCAACGGTGGGCACGCCCTTTGAATCAAGCGTCTCCAGTTTCAGAATGAAACCGGTCCGATCGTCGATGTGGTACCGCTTGGACTCCATGCCGGCATATCTCGGCTTGGCCACGACGATGCTTGCTCGGTGCCCGGCCACGGTCGTCGTTCCCGCGAGGGTGAGCCCATAGTTGCGCGTCGTCAGGTTGATGCGGCTTTCAGCGTCGTTGGGCAGAGTCATCGGCGACTCCTGGACCAGGATCATTTTGTTGTCGGGCAATATCGTGGCGATCTGCTTTCCATCGTCGATCTTCTCAACACCCTGCATGCTGAGCGGATAGATAACGGTATGCCTCACCCGTCCCTCTTTGCTAATCTGCACCTGAATCCGCTGATAACTGCCGTTGTTCTCCGGCGACCGTTGGGAGATGATGGCGACGACGTTGTTTCGATAATTCCGATCCAAAGTCTTGAGCAGGAGTTCGCGGGCCGGATCGGACTCCGACTGGGCCTTGTCTCCGGCACAGGCAAAAACCGCCGCCCCCATCAGCAGAGCGGTCAGGATCAGGTTACTTCTTGCCATAGGTTGGATACGACGCGAATCGGCTCGAACTCAATGGATCGTTACCATTCATAAACATCTGGTCCCGATTCAAATCTCGCTCAAACGGGTCGAGGTTCGCCATCGGCTGAGCCTCGGCGCTGGGGACTCTTCGCTCGGTCAACTGGAACAGCCCGAATGCCGCGATGACCGCCACCGCCGCCACCGCCGAAGCCATCCGCCAATCCAGGTTCCAGCCAAAGATAGACCGCCGCTCCGCCTTCTTCATCACCGTGGCGACCAGCCGGTCCTCAAAACCTTCCGAGGGCTTGTAGTTCGGCAACCCGCGAAGCATGTGCTTCAGCGACCGCAGCTGCTGCTCTTCCGTCCGACACTCGGCGCAGCCGCTCAAGTGGTCTCGGACCTGCAGGCACTCCTGCCCGCACAACTCACCGTCGAGGTAAGCCGACAGATAGATCTGTACGCTCTTACAATTCATCCGTAAAGCTCCTATAGGTCTGGGGCGCATGTTTCATCAGGTGTTTGCGAATCTGTTTCCGCCCTCGGTGGATTCTCGATCTCACCGTTCCAACAGACGTTCGCATCACCTCGGCGATCTCTTCATACGCCATCCCTTCTACATCGGCTAATAAAACTGCCATTCTAAACTCTGGCGTCATCGATCCAAGCGCCTTCTGCACGGGCTCGTCCAAGGCTTCTTGCAACATCATCCGATCGGGCGCAGCGTCATAATCCGGCACCTCCCAGGTGGTGTTGCCATCGCCTCCCCCCTGCTCCAAACTCATCGTCTTCAACTTTCCTTTACGCCGAACGGAGTCGATATGCGCGTTGGTCATGATCCGATACAGCCAAGAGGAGAACGGCATGGACGGGTCGTACTTGCTAAAAAACCGGAACGCCCTCACAAAAGATTCCTGCACCAAGTCCTCGGCCTCCGCCGAGTTTCCGGTCAGGCGATAGGCCAGACTATAGGCCTGACGATGCGACTTGCGCATCAATCCTTCGAATAAAGCCGCCTGATCGACGCGCGGCCCCGTGTTGTCTTTTGAGATGGCGAACAGCATCACGTGCAAACCCTTGTTTCGAGAAGTGGTACGGCAATGTTCGTCCTCAGAGTTCCACACGACCTAGATTTTACACACCCTGGGGCTTTTGGGGATGCTGGGTTTTGACACACCAGGCTGTGTGCTGCCTCATCACCTTGGACTGGCCCTCCTCAATGGTTGAGACAAACCTTCGTGAGGTCTTCAACCGCCCGGGACATTGCTGGTGATCCACGAAACACTACCCAGGAGTTCATACTTGCTCCTGTGTCCATTGCAGATTACGCGTCGATCGGTAGGGTCGTTGCCTTTCGCCACGGCAACGAAGATGCTGTAGGGGCCGACGTTGGCCAGCAGGCACTGTGGCTCCCTAGCTGTCTCCTTGATTTGCAGGTGGCCCCAGATGCTTGAAAAAGAACTCCTATTGTTTTGCGATGAATCCGACCGCGACGGCACCTACTATTCTGATTTCTATGGTGGCGTTCTGGTGGGGGCAAGTCAATATATGCAAGTTACTGAGCGCATCTCGGGCCTGAAACAATCCTTGAACATCCACGGGGAAGTGAAGTGGGAGAAGGTTAGTGCTTCTTACCTCGAAAAGTATAAAGTCCTGATCTCTGGTTTTTTCGATGAAGTTCATGCTGGGCACCTAAAGGTTCGAATCATGTTTCACCACAACGCCCGCGTTGCAAGCAACCTCACGCATGAGCAGAAGGACACAACCTATTTCCGCCTCTACTATCAGTTCATCAAACACGCCTTCGGGTTCCGATACATGCCAAAAGGCGATGAGCCGGTTTTTCTGAGACTTTTCTTTGATGAGTTTCCCGACAAGAGAGTCCACGCAGACCGATTCAAGGGATTCATTTATGGGCTGCAGGAACTCGATCAGTTCAAAGTGGCCAACCTTAGAATCAGGATGCGGGACATCGTCGAGGTCAAGTCTCATGACCATGTTCTGATGCAGTGTTTAGACATGGTTTTGGGCTCAATGTCCTTTCGCCTCAATGACAAGCATCTAGTCAAAGCCCCTGGCGCGACACAGCGGGGGAAACGTACCATCGCGAAAGAGAAACTCTATAAGCACATACTGGGAGAAGTCAGAAAAGGAAAGCCCGACTTCAACATTGGCATCAGCACCGGCATAGACGGGGAAATAAAGAATCGATGGCACCATCCATATCGCCACTGGGCATTCCTACCGCAGGAACATGAATATGACCAGACCCGCACGAAGCGAAAGGGAAACCAAAAATGAAACGAGCCCGGCGACAACCTACTCCCTCTCGGGCGGAATCCACGCAAAGCGTGAACCTTCGGATGCGCGGGGCTCGCATCTATTATGACGTGGCAAGTGACTGTTCTGTAGCAAACGAACGCGGGTGAGTGTAACTCAACCTAGTTGAAGCCACTGGTTTGATGTTCCGTGGGACTCTTTCCACCTCCTGAGGGTCACGGGCTTTGGGAAAAGTGGCCCCTTTTTCAACCCCGTTGGTTGACAGAAGCCGATTTCGAGGCCTATGTCTATAAGGGATCAACTGAATCCAGAGATCGATGCCGATTGAAGACATCTTGTAGCAGTGACTAGACAGTGCATCCGATGCATCCAATGCATTGGCAATCCAGGACTGGCCCTTTGGAGAACTGGGCTGGACAGGTAAAATCCAGCGTCTTTTGCTCCCTTCCATGGACCAGTCCCACATCCGCAACTTCTGCATCATCGCGCATATCGACCACGGTAAGTCCACGCTGGCTGACCGGTTGATCGAGCGTTGCGGGGCCATACGTGGCACGGCCCAGGAGCAGATGCTGGATTCGATGGATATCGAGCGGGAACGCGGGATCACCATCAAGATGGCGGCGGTCCGGCTGGACTACATCGCGAAAGACGGCAAGAAGTACGAGCTGAACCTGATCGACACCCCGGGCCACGTGGACTTCACCTACGAAGTCTCCCGCGCCTTGGCCGCCTGCGAAGGCGCGCTCCTGGTGGTGGACGCCAGCCAAGGGGTAGAGGCTCAGACCATCGCCAACGCCAATATGGCGATGAACCAGAACCTGGAGATCATTCCGGTCATCAACAAGATCGACCTGCCCCACGCCGACGTGGACTTCGCGAAGGAAGAGATCGAGAGTGCGGTGGCCATCGACGCCACCGACGCCATCCCCTGCTCGGCCAAAGCGGGTATCGGGATTGACGAGATTCTGGAGGCCATCGTCAACCGCATCCCGCCCCCCAACGGCGACCCCCACGCCCCCTTGCGCGCCCTGATCTACGATTCGCACTTCGACAGCTACCAGGGAGCCGTGGCCTACCTGCGGGTCAAAGATGGCCGTGTTCGCAAGGGCGACAAGATCAAGATGATGTCCACGGGAAGCACCTTCGACGTGGACTCCACTGGCGTCTTCGCCCCTGGGCTGACGGTGAACGACGGCCTGGGAACCGGTGAGGTCGGCTTCCTGACCGCGGCCATGAAGTCCATCGGCGACGCCCAAGTCGGCGACACCGTGACCTTGGCCGCCGAGCCCGCCTATGAAGCCCTCCCCGGCTATCGCAAGGCTCTCAGCATGGTCTTCTGCGGCCTCTATCCCACCGATGGAGACCAATACCAGGACCTGCGCGACGCCATCGACAAACTGCGCCTCAATGACGCCTCGCTGAATTTCGAACCGGAGACCTCGGCGGCCTTGGGCTTCGGCTTCCGCTGCGGCTTCCTCGGCCTGCTCCACATGGAGATCGCGAGAGAAAGGTTGGAACGAGAATTCAACCTCGACCTGATCCTCACGGCCCCCAGCGTGGATTACATCGTCACGGACAAAAAGGGCAATAAGGAGCACATCTCCAACCCCGCCGACTTCCCGGACGCCAACGAAATCGCGATGATCGAGGAGCCCACGGTCAACGCCACCATCATGGTCCCCCAAGAGTACGTCGGCGCTGTCATGACCCTCTGCCAAGAGCGCCGAGGCATCTACAAAAAAACCGAATATCCGACTCCCAAGCGGGTGATCCTCTACTACACGCTCCCCCTGGGCGAAATTCTGCTCGACTTCTTCGACAAGCTAAAGTCCAACACCCGAGGCTACGCCTCCCTCGACTACGACCTCGCCGACTACGAGCCATCCGACCTGGTAAAGCTGGACATCCTCCTCAACGGAGACACCGTAGACGCCCTCAGCTTTATCGTCCACCGCTCCTTCGCCTACATTCGAGGAAAGGCGATGGTCGAACAGCTCCGAAAAGTCGTCCCGCGCCAACAGTACGAGGTCCGAGTCCAAGCCGCCATCGGAGCCAAAGTCATCGCCGCCGACTCCATCAAGCCGTTCCGCAAAAACGTCATCGCCAAGTGCTACGGAGGCGACATCACCCGCAAGCGCAAGTTGTTGGAGAAGCAGAAGGAAGGCAAAAAGCGAATGAAGCAAATCGGCTCCATCGAGCTGCCCTCCGAGGCGTTCTTGAGCGTGCTGAAGGTTGCGGAGTAGTTGATGCGGGCGATCCAAACATTAGTCGATTGGCTAATACTCAATCCTTGCTGCCCCTTAAGCGTTTAGGACATTCTCAAACATAAGCCGAGCGGCTAATATTTGACTCAATAACATGAGCGATTCGGCTATAATTAGCCGAACGGCTAATGAATGACAATTCCACAGCATGGATGGCGGAGCTTGCCGCAAAAGCGAAAGCCAGGCGGGAACTTCTTGGATTGAGTCAGCGCGCTGTCGCGCGTCTGGCGGGATGCCACTATGTCTTTGTCCACGAACTGGAAAAGGGCAAACCCACTCTGCGTACTGACAAGGTACTTGACGTCCTCCGTGTCCTTGGCTTAAACCTGGTGATCGAAGAGTGAGCCGGACCGCCTATGTCTTGAAGGGTGAGGTCGTCTGCGGGACTATCCGCCGGACTGGTGAAGGATCGATTTTCGAGTACGCCGCTGGATATGGGGGGCCGGACATCGCTACATGCCTCCCCCGATCCCAGATAGGCTATGAGGCGCGAGGCGTGAACCTGCTTCCGTTCTTTGCCAACCTCCTTCCAGAAGGCTGGATATTGCAAACCGTTGCGGGGCGGCTCAAGACCTCCCGTGACGATCTTCTCAGCCTACTAGTCGAGGTGGGGCGAGACACGGTAGGAGATGTCTGGCTCAGTTGGAATGAGAAACCCAGACCACAGCCAGACTCTAGCTGGGACCTCTCCAAATCCACGTTCGACCAGATTTTGGAAGAGCAGTACGGCGATCCCAGCCTTCCGATCGAGTCAGTCAGTATTCCGGGAGTTCAGGACAAGATTTCGGCGAACCGCATCACCTTGCCTGGAAAGCTTAGGAATAGCCCCGAAGCCATTCTCAAGTTCAACCGCAACCAGGACCGACTTCCGAATCTGATCGAGAGCGAGCATTTCTTTATGGGTTTGGCAAGGTCCTGCGGACTGGCGACGGCGAAGACTCGGATCGTGCGGGACGTGGAGGGGACGGCGGGGCTGTGGGTGGAGAGGTTTGACCGACAGGATGGCAAGCGCATCCATCAGGAGGACGGTTGCCAGATCCTGAATATCTATCCCGCCGACAAGTACAACGTGTCTGCCCGCGATGTCGCTCAGGGGCTAAAGGAGGTGTGTCGCACCTGGCCCCAAGAAGTGGCGCTGTTCATTGAACTTTACGCTTTCTGCTTCCTGATCGCCAATGGCGATCTCCATGCCAAGAATGTGAGCGTGTTGGAAACCGGCAAAGGGTTGCTGAGGCTAAGCCCCGCCTACGATCTCCTCTCGACTCTGCCCTACAAGGACGACCGGATGGCTTTGAGACTCGATGGAAGGGATGCCAACTTCAAGGGGCGGTATCTATTGGAGTTTGGCTCACGGCTTGGCGTACCGGAAGCCGCCATCCGATTCCAGTTGGATCGGCTTTTGAGGGCCTTCAAGAGCCGATACGAGAGGGTCGAGCTGGCCGGGTTCGATGCCAAACTGACCCGGCACCTTTTGCGCGAAATGGAACGTCGCGCTACCAGGCTATCGGACTTCCTCTAACGCCTGATCCAGTAGGTCTAGGAATTGGTCAACCTCTTCGGCGGTGACGCTCAGATTGGGGCGGGTGCGGATGGAGCGGCTTCCGGCGCCGAGGAGCAACAGATTGAACTGTTCTAGCGCCACCTCGATCAGCCTTGCCTTGCGCTCTGGCGTATCCAAGCTGACTCCCTGGTACAGTCCCAGCCCACGGACGTTGGAGAGGATTGCGTGTTTGTCAACCAGCTTCTGCAACCCCTGGGCCAACCTCTCGCCGTTCTCTGCCGCCCGCTGGATCAAGCCCTCTTCTTCCAGGATTTCTACTTCCCGCACGACCCGCACCATATCCGCCAGCGTTCCGCCCCAGGTGGAGTCCAGCACCCCGACATCCTCCAGCGGCTCCCGCATATAGACCACGCCGGTGCCAAACTTTTTGCCCGCCGCAATCGCCATCGGGGCGTAGGGGAGGTCGAAGTGGTCGATGGCCCACATCTTTCCGGTCGCGCCGAGGCCGGTTTGAACCTCGTCGAAGGCCAGATAGACGCCGTACTTGTGCGCCAGTTCACTCAGGCCCTGGAAGAACTCCTTCACCGCCACCCGATGCCCGCCCGCGCCCTGGATCGGTTCTACGATGATGCCCACGATCTCATCTGCCATCAGCGAGAGGGCGGACTCCACCTGCTCCAAGGCTTTGAGCGCGTGGCGCAGGTTTTCGGCGTAGGTGTTCTCGCTGGCGTAGGCGGGGAAGGGGAGTTTGATGTTGCCGGTCGAGGTCAGGCCGTGGAAGTCCCTGGTGGCTACAGGATCGATGGTTTGGGTGACGCCGAGGGCGAAGACGGTTCGGCCGTGGAACGCCTTGTCGAAGTAGAGGAACTTGCGGTGGGAGACGACTTTGCCTTCGGCCAGCTTTTTCTGGTTGAACTTGGCGACCAGATACTTCATCATGTTCTCGACCGCTTCCGCGCCCGAGTTCACCGCGTAGACCTCCATCATCCCGCCTGCCTTCATGATCGAAGGGCCGAGTCGGTGGAGCATTCGGTAGTAGTCAAGGCACTCTTGGGTCAGGAAGTCGGGATTGGCGACTTTGTTATTGGCCGCTCTTAGTAGTCTCTGCACATAAGAGGGCTCGTAGAGGCCGGGATGGTTGTGGCCGATCAGTTTGGAGCCGTAGTATCCCGCCCAGTCGAACAGCCGCTGTCCATCCACCGTCCCCAGCCACATCCCCTCGCACTTCTCCAGGTCCAACACGAACGGATGCGGGTGGGAGATGACGTACGCGCCCAGTTCGTCCAACATCTGCTTGGAGACGGGGCCGGGGAATTGGGTTTGGGTTGGCAGGGTGATGGGCATAGGAGTCCTCTGGGGAACCTAGATTATGCTTCCCGGACGCTACTAAGGGCCGGGACGGTCCTATCCAAGATTCGCTATCGTCTCCTTTGTTACTGCCCATCCCTTCTATGGATTTCTTCTGTCCCAGCAGATTGATGAGCGTCTCCCCAACCTTCTGTGGTTCTCGGCGGCTCTCGGTGGTTATCTGCCTATGTCCATCTGAAAAACCACCGAAACCGCAGAGGGCCACCGAAAGGGACCGGACCGTTCGCAGAACCCTCTCACCAATAATCTGGGCTACTGGAAAAGCGACTTGCCGCAAGCTGGACAGCGGTGGAGCATGGGGTCGAAGTGGTTGCCGCAGTTGGTGCAGATGGCGTTGCCCGCGGAGTCGATGGCCTCCAACTGCTCCTCGATCGACCGCCGCTCCTCTGCCTCATGGATTTTCTGGAGGCGCTTCAGATCGTAGGGGTCAGGTTTGCGCCAATCCGCCACCCACCAGATCACCGCCCCGACTAGAGAGCCCAGCGCCAGCAGGAGGGAAGCATAGCCAAACGGGTTGGACCCCAGGCTCAGACCAAGGAACATGAAACCAATAAACCCGGCAAGGAAAGCGAGTTTCACGCCACTGGCAACACCGGTTCTTCGGGCTGTTCGGCAGGGACGGCGGATTTGAGCTTCTCGACTTTTGCCTCAAAAGCTGCCAAAGGCCGTCCGGTTAGCGAATGGTCCTTTCCGGCAAGCATCAGGGCCAACGCCTCGCACTCGGCGCGGGAGAAGGAGACCGACCCGAGAATGTGCTCCTCGAACGCCTCATAGGCCATGGGCGCAACCGCCTTGGCGCATTGGGCCAGAGCCTCGCCGAAGACGCGAATCTCATACTGGGCATGGGGGTCCATGCGGAGGTGGAGGAAGTGGAAGAGGTTGTGCAGGTCGATCTGCCAATACCACTCGGTATAGAGCGACAGAGGCAGGTTGGCGCGGGCCAGTTCTCGGGCGACATTGGCATCCAGGAGCTTCTGATAGTTGGCGTAGCTCTGCTTCTGCTCGGCCTCCATCTGCTCAATCACCCGCAACGCCTCGTCAAATGGAATCGCCTCGCTCCGCCCCTGCTTGTTGGATTCGCTTTGATAGCAGACATGCTCCGGCGAGGGCAGATAGAACTCGTCCTTCATCACCGAGTATCGGCCAGAAATCTCATTCAGGCGGGCAGTCCGGTGGCGCACCCACTGGCGGGCGATGAAGATCGGCATTTTCGTGTGGAAGGTGAGTTGGACCTGCTCGAAGGGGCTGGTGTGCCAGTTCTTCATCAGATAGTGGATCAGGCCGCGATCTTGGCGGTAGGTTTTGGTGCCTTCGCCATAGCTCACCCGCGCCGCCTGGACGATCCGCTGGTCGCCGCCCATGTAGTCCACCAGCCGCACAAACCCCTTGTCCAGAACCTTGATCTCCCTGTCCAGAAGCGCCTCCGCCTCCTCCACAATCATCCTTGCCATGCGTAGATTATGGCGGACGGCGGTACGGCATTTCGGTGTTTCGGTGAGTCTGCTCGACGAAGGATAGAGAGTCAGTCCCAACTCTTCGGGCGTGGGTAGATGCCGAACTTGAGGAATAGATCGTCATCACCGTCCTTGTTGGGCTCCCAGTTCTTCCGCTCAAAAGTCAGCCTTCGCCCCTGCACCTTTGGCGGGGCAAAGCCGGCCCACATGACCAAGCCTCGATTCTTTTCCCATCTCGCGGCATTGCTGGCCAAGTCATGAGCTAAGAGGCTTTGAACCTGAATAGGCGTCTTCACCAGGGAGGACTTCTCAAAGTCCACGATAATCTTGGTGCTCCCGATATTGCCCTTCCAACTTCGCCCGGTCGACAAGATGTACTGACCGCATAGACCCCTCGGCTCCCGGTTAGAACTCCACTTGCCGCTTAGCGCCAATTTGCCAAGTTCGACGGAGTACACGTTTCGGATTCGCCTGGTCTGTCCCTTTCCGAACTTGACCGTCTTGACTTGCCAACCCATGTCTTCCGAGGCGTCGATCAGCTTGGTCTTCATGGGCTTGCCGTCCACGTAGGATTTGAAACTGCTGTAAATCGACTGGATGCCCTTCTTGGGGTCCAGATAGTTATCGCTGTCATGGTCAGGAAAGCCTATGCGGACAGAGGCGGCGTTTCCTTCATTCTTGAATGTGAAGCGGCAGTCCGCCGTCATGAAATCACGGCCGATCTTTAGGTGGATGACCTCGTCCACCATGCGAACGGTCGGATGCTTTCCCTCGATGCGCGGCGCGCCGGTGTAGCCCACCCAACCGTCGTTCGGCAAGCCGAGGGCGGTGAGAGCGAGAAAGAGAATGAAAGTTGGGAGCTTCATGAAACTGATTTCATTATAGGGGTCCCCGGAGGAGTTGCAAAAGGGATCCTTTGCGTCCTTGCGCCTCTGCGTGCAACGTTGCACGCAAAGGCGCAAGGACGCAAAGGATCTAGTCCATGCTCTTTGCACGCGGGAAGAGACCA
>CAZCSP010000010.1:0-127517 GCA_964501275.1 uncultured Fimbriimonadaceae bacterium
GTACCAACTCATTTTGGACCTAAATTCAAGCCTGCAACCGGACGAGAGTCGAACTCCCCTGCTCTAGCATTCCTTTCGTCTGGCGCCTCCTTAAGCTCGCAGCGCGGCCACTCTAAGTGGTAGAGTGCCATCAGCGCAAGGTGCAGACCTTTTGGAGAAAGCAATGAGTTCATTCGAGGATAAAATCGCTCTGGTTACCGGCGGGGGCTCGGGCCTGGGAGAAGCAATAGGAAAGGCGATCGCCGCAAAGGGCGGCAAAGTTGTTTTGACCGACATCAACGTGGCAGGCGCGGAACGTGTCGCGGCCGAGATTGTGAATGCCGGAGGGGTGGCTAGCTCCTTTCGACAAGACACCGCCAAACCTGAGGACTCCGAAGCTGCAGTCCATTTCACAGTGGAGACCTTTGGTGCTCTGCATTTCGCCGTCAACAACGCGGGCATCGGAGGCGCAGCGGCTCCTGCCGGGGAAACGGACCTTTCCGATTGGCAACGCGTCATCGATATCAATTTGAACGGCGTTCTCTACGGAATGCGCTATCAGATCCCCGCAATGCTCGAAGCGGGAGCGAGTCAGTGCGCCATTGTCAACATTGCCTCCATTCACGGGATGGTCGCGGCCATCGGCAATGGCGCCTACACCGCCGCGAAGCATGGAGTGGTCGGGCTGACCAGGAACTCCGCGGCGGAATACGGCCCGCAGGGTCTGCGCATCAATTGCATTGGGCCCGGCTACATCGAGACCCCACTGCTGACAAATCTCCCGGATGACGTGCGGACCGGGCTTGTAGCCAAACACCCTCTAGGGCGCCTCGGCCGTCCGGATGAAGTTGCCCCACTCGTTTGCTTTTTACTCTCAGACGAGGCCTCATTCATCACCGGTGGGTACTATCTGGTCGACGGAGGCTACACCGCCGTCTGATTGCCCTTGATCAAAGACCGCCACACTGGAACTGAACATCGAAGGAGATTCAAAATGACTACAACCGAAGAACGAAACATGGAGCTCATGCAGACGCTCGACGACGGCTGGAACGCTCAGGATACGGAGCTCTTCCGAGCAAGGCATAAGCCCGACGTCATCGTCCGCTGGCCCGGAAAGACGGAGCCAACGGTCGGGATCGACGATCACACGCAGGAGTCGATCGACTTCTGGAACACGTTCCCCGATCAAAAGCTCGACAACAAGCCCTATCGCGTCTTTTTCGCTTCAGGCGACTGGACGTGCTCGGTCGCTCGTTTCCGAGGCACGATGACCGGCCCCATGAAGCTCGCGGACGGAACCGAGATTCCGCCGACCGGCAAGTCGTTCGATGTGGACTTCTACACGGTCGCAAAGTGGCATGATGGCCAGATCGTTGAGGAGAACCTTATGTACGATCTCGTCACGTTCATGAAGCAGATCGGCCTGAGCGAGTGAATATCGCTGAGATGCACGGCTTGTTCGAGGAGAGGTTTTGATGACGATATACAAAGTGGGCTACTTCGTGGGAAGCCTCTCTTCGACTTCCATCAATCGGAGGCTCGCACAGGCGCTGAAAAAGCTCGCACCCGAGGGGCTGGAGTCCGAGGAGATTCCCATTAAGGACCTTCCTCTCTACAGCAGCGACTACGACAATGATTTTCCCTCAGTGGCGAAGGTTCTCAAGGATGCCGTGGGCCGGTCCCATGCAATCCTCTTCGTGACCCCGGAGTACAACCGGTCCATCCCGGGTGGCTTGAAGAATGCAATCGACTGGGCGAGCCGGCCTTGGGGGGCGAACTCGTTCGCCCGAAAGCCAACTGCCGTTATCGGGGCTTCTCCTGGCGCCATAGGCACGGCTGTCGCCCAGCAAAGTTTGCGGAGCGTGTTGAGCTTCCTTAATGCGCCTCAGATGAATTCGCCCGAGGCCTACATCACGTTCACACCGGACCTCATCGACGCCGATGGCAATGTCACGAACCCCTCCACCGAATCGTTTCTGCGCCAGTTCATGGAGGAGTTCCACGACTTCATCGTTCGCGTGCTTACCGTGCTGCCCCATGAGGAGACTGTTTGTCCCACCGAGCCATAGGTAGCAGAGGTGGTGGATCCCGTCAACGAGCGCAAACCAAACCTAAAGTGGTTCTAACCGCGTAGACTTCGGTGTACCGTGCTCCTCATGTTCAATATCTGAACCCAACCGAGACAGGATTCGCACTCCGAAGTGATGATCTAACGCCAACTTGTCGGGGCATTTTGCAGGGTTGACGCCAGAATCCAGCCAGGTTTTACTTCCCAAACCGACGTTTTAACTCCGCGATCGTGGCGTTGCGGATGTCCTCGTGTTCTTTCAGAACGGTGATGTCCGGATTGCCATCCTTCTTCAGCCATCCAAAGTTCTGCTCATTGCCGGTCAGCAGGAAGTCGCTGATGGCGATGGTGTAGTCGCGACCGTCTTCGATGGCTGCCCCTTTATACATTGGCTGATCGCCGTTGTAGGTCACGCCCGCCGTCTGGAGGTAGCCACCTTGGCCCTTGTTCGCGATGCCCTGGGCGAGGACCCGCTTTAGAAATGCCCCTTTGACCTTGATCGATACGATCTTGCCGCCGAAGGGCAGGATTCGGATGACGTCGTATTCGGTCACTTCACCTGGCTGGATCATGTCGTCGATCCGAATCGAGCCTGCGTTGTAGATCGCAATCTCGCTTCCCGGCGCGGCGGCCAACATCCCTTCGGCAATGATCTTCGTGAGTTCGGTCGGCTTGTTGCGGACGCTCGTCTCGTGCCCATCCAACGCAATCGGAACATCGGCGACCTTGGTCTCCGGGTTGAATCCATCCTTGCGGAAGGCGTCGAACGCGATCTTGACCCACTTGTCGACCTCGGCCTTCACGGCGGGGTCCTCGGGAACGTCGGCGCTCAGCCGGCGTAGCGTGGAGCTCTTCTGGAGTTTACGGGTGACGGGGTCGAAGGCAAATTCGTGGACGAAGACCGACCTCGCGTTCGCGTCGGCTTTGTAGATGCCGGGCAGGCTGCCGATCTCGATCCGATGCAACTCGTGTTCGTGCCCGCCGAGGATCATGTCGATCTCCGGGAACGTCTGAGCGATCTTCATGTCATCCTCGTATGCCAGGTGCGTAAGCGCGATGAGCACATCAACCTTCGGTCGAAGTTCCCGCACCTGCTTGGCGGTCTCCGCCATGACGTCGGTGTACTTCACATACGTCGCCGGGTTGCTCGGGATGGTCACCCCGAAGTAGCCGACGCGCACCTTTTGGCCGCCGCTTTCGATCACCTGAATCCGGTTAAGCTCCGTCTTCGGGAAGGGTTGTCCTTGGGCGTTCCAAACGTTACTCGATACCCAACCGAACTTGGATTCCTCCATCCGTTGCTGGAACTGCGCTTCGGAGACATCGAACTCGTGATTGCCAAAGGTCGCCAGATACAGGGGGATCGCATTGAGCATCGCCACCATCTGCTTTCCCGCTAGACGCTCGCCATCCACACGGGCCGTGCCGAGTGCGCTCGGGCTAAAAAAGTCGCCCGCGATCACGAGATACGTGTTCGGATTCACCTGCTTGTAGGCGTTGAAGACGGTGGCGACCTTGGCCATGCCGCCCTCCTTGCCCACCGGCGTGATCTCGTACACGTCGTTGATCTGGATCAGGTTGAACCTGATCGCGTTGCTGCCCGGCTCTATGCCAGGCTTCTGGCCGATGGCAACGGCGAGCATCGCACACAGCAACGCGAAAACGAGAACCCGAATCTGCAGTTTCATACCGACCCGATTATGATGCGTTTGGCGATGCTTCCGGGTAGATTGCGGGAGAGTCAGTGATAAAGCCTACAAGAGGTCTATGACAATGTTGATACCCTTCTCTAATCGCAATTCTCGGCCTGTTGCTACGCTCGCAGTCCTCGTGCTCGTCGCCTCCCTTTCCAGCATCAGCACGGCATCGCCGCAGGCCAATGACCTGAAGGCGTTGGATGGCGAGTGGATCTTTATTGAAGACCGGACCGAGGGCCGGCCCCTCGAAAATGTGAATCCGCCCATGAATGCGAGGTTCATCTTCAAGGTCGAAGAAGGAGTAGTTGTTCTGGTCTGGGGCCATGGCGGGAATGGGAACCGCAATGTGAGCGTCAAAGTCGATGGCCCTCCCACCGAGATCGCAGGCCCCGCAGAGGGCGCGCTCGTTCGCTACCGAGGCTCGTGGAAAGACGGCGTGTTCAGCTATGAGATGGAGTTCGTCCGTGCGGCGGGGCAGGCTCCCGAGAGTGTGACCAAGCGATCATTCCAAATGACCAAGGACGGGCTGATCGTGCGCTCGAATCTTGAATTGACCCGGGGCGTCCCGTCGGTTGGACTCTATAAGCAGGCGAAGGACATCCCGATGCCCACCCCCGCCAAGGCGACGATTGCCGATTTGGCTTGGCTTTCCGGCAATTGGTCGGGAACGCGAGGGACGGGCGGCGCGATCTCGTTCGAAGAGCGATGGAGCCCACCGAAGGGCGGCTCGATGTTCGCCATTGCGCGCACGGTCAACCGTGACCGATTGTCCGCGTTTGAGTACCTGCGGATCGTCGAGCGCGACGGTGGGCTGGTTTATGTCGCTCAACCCAATGGCGCTGCGCCGACGGAGTTCGTTATGACCGAGTTTTCGGGGAGGCGAGCGGTGTTCGAGAACCCTCGCCACGACTATCCGAAGAAGATCGTTTACGAGTTGACGGATGACAGCCTGACCGCCACAATCGGCTATATCAAGGGCGGCACTCCCCGGCGCTTTGAGTTCAAGCGCGAGGGCAGTTAACGACTTCAGCTCCCTCCTCTTGAGTTAAGATCCAAACGCCGCATCCAATTCCGCCAACGCTGATAACGGTTCCGAAGATAAACCCCGAAACCATCGATCCCGCCGCCTCCCGCATTCATTAGCAATCAAAACCCGCCATGACTCTGCCATTGGAGCATTTTGAGGTGGTCACTGGTTGGTGGGAGTGTAGGGTTAGCCATGGCGATCTCGCTTTTTGGGGACCATACCGAGCTCAATACCTGAGGATATGGCGCGTTGCTGAGGTTGTCTTACCAGTAGGTTGCCAGATAATCTTTAGCTTGCCCACTTGCCTTCGCTTCTAAGTAATCTGTGGGCAGAAGATGCTCAAATTGCATCCTAGCTGTCATGGCTGGCTGCCAGTTTGCCCATGCCCGCATTCCTTCACCGGCAAAGATTGCATCGAGTAGCATCGCCTTCATAGGTGTCCGAGGAAACATCGCAGGTGGATGAATTTGAGGGACCACTATCGGTTGCCTTACACCCACCGATGCCTCCACAAGGTGATAGATGCCCGATGTGCTTAAGATTAATGAATCTGCTCTTTCGATATCTAATCCCATCGAGCCTCCAGCATCAAGAATCTGGCTATAGAGTTCAATAAAGTCACTCCTGCTCATTGCCTGGCGAAGAGGGAGGTTATCGTCTGGCAAGTCGATAAACACCATATGCTCAAAGCCGCTAGAAGCGGGATAACCCTCGAGTTGCTTCACTGCACTCTCATGACATTCTCGGATGCGCCTTCCTAAGTTCGAGATTGACCACGTAGTAAGCGACCTCCCTTGGATATCTTTGCACTCGACTAGAAGCCGCATCTTTGGCAACATGATGTCAGGACTCTTACCATTGATCCTTGGAATGAACTCACATGTGATGCCGGTTCGTGCGATTGAATTGAACACAAAAACCTCATAGAACGCTGAGACGCTTGATTCAATGAACTTTGGCACGTTGCTATAGGTACCCATCAAGGCTCTCGCGAAATGCTTATTAGCTTGATCAAAGCGCAGGGTCGCGGGATGAGTCGCCATATGGCCATGAAGCCTAAACGCGTGCAATAAGCCTCCCATCTCAGACCGATACCAAAGCTCACCTGAAGTTGCACTTGACGGCGGCTTGGATAGCTGAGGAATGAAGGGCTTTTCAGCAAGCCTCGGCTCTGCATCGACTAGAACGCGAACCCCCTGATAGATAGATTCGTATGCTTCAATCGAAAGAACAATTAGCCTCAAATCCGAAGCGTTAGGCGTCATTTGCACATCAAGGATACCGAGCTAGCCACCCATCAACACCGCGCCGACTTGCGCTTCTTCCCTACTCGACCCTTTTCGGCAACCTTCCGAATGTAGTCCGGCGCGAACGGGACTTTGCAGGCGGTGTTGCCCATGTCTACCTTCACCTTGCCGATCTCTTCCCCGGCGCGTAGAGCCTCGTCGGTCAACTCCGACACGTAAGACCCGAGGGCGATCACGAAGTTATTCATCTTGTAGCGCACGCGATCAGGCTGGGCGTGGATGGTGGTCTTTACTCGCTCTAGCAGGCTCCTAAGCGCGGGAACATCCAACGAAGCGTCGTCCTTCACCGCGACCCAACTCGAAAGCGTTCCCCAACCTACAACCGCATCCTTCTCAGACGGGGACTCGATCCACTCCAGCGCGAGGTCCCAGCCGTGCGGGCCGTCCGCCGCCACCCAGGCGACCGCGAACTCGGCTACCGTGTCGCTCGTGGCCCTATCGAGCCAGCCGCGCAGGTCGTCCTTGGTCATTTTGGATTCGTCGGCGATTAACCCGGCCAGATAAAGAGCGTCGTAGATGCCGGTGTCGAAGAGGTCGAGGGCGAGTTGGTAGTCCTTCTTGATCGCTTTCTCATACTTCTTAAGCTCCTCGATCTTCACCCCGAAGAGCGGCCCGGTGACGCCGTGGTTACGCAAGATGCGGCGGTAGCCCTCGGTTCCGAGGGGCTCAATCTCTGAAACGATTTGTTCTGCGGTCATGACAAACTCCAGACTAAGATTATGTCCCTTCCCCATCCGGGTATGCGCGATCCATGCGCGGTCGCTCGGGAGCGTCTCCGATGGCGCGAACTGTTTCAAGGATCAGCCGCGCGGCAAGCGCGATCTTCGAGTAGTCGATCTTGTCAGCGCTGTCCGAAGGCTGGTGGTAGTCTCGGTGCTCACCGCCGTAGTAGAACACAAACGGGATGCCTTTGTTTCCGTAGCTGGCTTGGTCGCTACGGAACATCAACTGTCTTGGATCGCTAAGCGTGTCGAACTTGGAGTCGAGTTTAACGCCCGTTTTGGATGCTGCCTGCGCCACAAGCGAGTCAAGGTCGCGGCTAAAGGCTTTCGGGCCGATGGCGTACAGCGTATCCGGGGCCGAGAGATCGCCGTTCATGGGGTCTTTGTCCCCCGATTGGCGGCTGCGGCCAACCATATCGACATTGACATACGCGACGACCCGCTTGAGGTCTACCGTGGGGTGGTCGACGAAGTACTGCGAGCCCATGTTGCCCTTTTCTTCCCCGCAGTGCCACACGATAAGAACCGACCGTTTGGGACGCGGACCCTGTGAGAGCGCCTGCGCCACGGCGATCAGGGCGGCGCTGCCCGATGCGTTGTCGTCTGCGCCGTTGTAGATCGAGTCGCCCGCCACTTCGCGCCCGACTCCAAGGTGGTCGTAGTGGGCGCCGACCGCCACGATGTCGTTCTTGAGCACGGGGTCGCTACCCGGAATCATCGCAATCACGTTCTGGGCCGAGGCAGGCGTCTCCTTCACCGAGAGCGAGACGGTGAGGACTTTCGCGGCGGAGAGGGCCTGCGATGGGGGCGGCTCTTTCGTGGCAATCGTGTTAAAGACATCCCCCGCCCGGGTCGCTTCGCCATCAAAGATGGCGGCCAAGAGCCGGGGGGATGCGATGATGGCAGGGATAGCCAATTCACCACCCGCGTCTTCCCCCGCGAGGATGGTTCGCCCTCGCTCGACGTCGTTCTTCCGTGTCAGGTGCCATCCGGCGAGATTGTGAAAAGCGGGCGAGAAGATGATGCCCGCCGCGCCCCTCGCTTGGATCGCCGAAATCGGGTCAGACCAGCTTCCGGCAGGCCCACTTGTGTCGGCAGCGGTCAGGTCCTTCGGACTGGTTGGACAGACGAAGACGAACTTGCCCTTCAAGTCTAGGCCCTTATAGGGGTCCATGCCCTTCGACTGCAAGACCCAGCCATGGCCGACGAAGACGATGCCGCCCGATACGACCGTCTTGCCCGGCTTCGCCGGAATGAGCGCGATGAAGTCGTCTCCGTGGCGGAAGGCCTGTCCGCCAAGTTGTACGGTCGTGCCTTGGGGAACGATGGTCAGTCGGCGCATGGGCAGTGTCTGGTAGAAGGTGCCGCGCTCTCCGGCAGGCTTTGCCGCCGTTGCTTTGAGCGAATCCACAATGAACTTGCCTGCCCTGTCAAGGCCGGGCGATGGGGTGTCACGGCCTTGCAGTTGATCGGAGGCAAGGAATTCGACCGACCTCCGGAGCGCCGCTGGGTCGAGGGGATTTTGAACCTGCCCCGCCAAGGCGACCGCTAAAACAAGGGCGTTGCTTACCATCAAGGAATCCTACACTAATCGTTGGGGTTTGTGCAAATGGGTCGCTGGCGAGTCGAGCTGCAATGTCTCGCGCTTCCAAGCGTGCCGCTTGCGGTAACTTTAGACGTGCCCTCCCATAACCGGGCACTTGGAGAGCAAACAAAGTGAAGCCAAAAAACACGATCTGTCTCTGGTACGACAAAGATGCCCTGGAGGCCGCGCAGTTCTACGCCGCAACATTCCCGGATAGCGAAGTCACCGCCATCTTCGAGGCGCCCAGCGACTTCCCGAGCGGTAAGAAAGGCGACGTGCTGACCGTGGAGTTCACCGTCCTCGGAATTCCCTGCATAGGGCTGAACGGCGGCCCTGCGTTCAAGCACTCCGAGGCCTTCTCCTTCCAGATCGCGACTGACGATCAGGAAGAGACCGACCGGTATTGGAACGCCATCGTGAGCAACGGCGGCGAAGAAAGCATGTGCGGCTGGTGCAAGGACCGCTGGGGCCTCTCCTGGCAAATCACCCCCCGCACCCTTAGCGATGCCATGGCCGCAGGCGGCGACGAAGCCCGGCGGGCGTTTGAGGCGATGATGACGATGCAGAAGATCGACGTTGCCGCAATCGACGCGGCCCGGCAAGGCTAGTCGGAATCCTAGTAATTCTCCCAGTTAACAGTGCACTGTATTTGCGTTATCTTAATGTTTTCTGGAGGGTTTCATGTTTAGAATCGCCGTAATGTTCGTTGGATTGGGTGCTCTCGTCGGCATCGCCGGGGCACAAGTCGTGATCATGCCCGACAGCACCAATAACCGTCTTGTCGCATTCGACCCGGTGAACGGTAGCCTCGTGAACGCCAATATGTTCGGTCTGGGCGGGGGCACTCAGATTCATGCCATGCAGGTCGGCAGCGAGATTTGGGTCTCCGAGCAGGTCGGCGACCGGGTTTCCAGATGGTCGCTCACGGGCACGCCTCTTGGACAGATCGGCGGCGGCACGACGGGGGGTATGGACAATATTCGGGGAATGGGCATTGTTGGAAGCACCCTCTATGTCACCAATGGCGGCGCAGCCAACGGCGCTCCGAGTGCGAATTCGGTTCTCATGTACGATCTCTCGGGGAATCCTCTCGGAAGCTTCTCGACCGCTGGGCTGGCACCGAGTCCTTTCGGAATTCTCAGCCATCAGGGCGGCATCCTTGTTTCCGCCAGCTCGGCGAACGATGATGTTCACCGCTTCAGCCTCTCTGGCGCATCCATGGGGACCTTCCACAACTCGACCCTGAGCTTCTTTGAGCAGATGGACCACGACCTCAGCGGGAACGTTCTGGCAGCAGTGTTCACCAGCGGCAGCATCGTACGCATGGATCCGAACACCGGCGCGGTGATCAACAGCTTCACGGCCGCCGGTGCGCGCGGCGTGTATCAGCTTGCTAACGGCAACGTTCTATGGTCGAGTGGCGCGGGCGTATTCGTGTTCGACATGGCAACCGGCGGTTCGACACAGGTCTACACCGGTGGCGGAAGGTACTTCGATCTCGCTCCCGTACCCGAGCCGGCAACCCTGGCCGCGCTAGGTCTCGGCGCTCTGGCTCTGATGCGTCGCAGAAAGCGGAAGTAGCTCTTGGCTCGCATTTAGTAGTGGGTCGCTGTAGGCATCCCCTTCAGCGGCTCTCCGTTGTGCGGCCTTGCTTGTTCACAACAAGTTTAAGGAGAAAAAAGCCGCTTCCCTTCCCTCATGGCGACCCAGAACCAAGAATGATCCCGTGATCATTGATCGCCCATGCCTTCTCAAGTTGCCACTTCTCTTTTTCCATGAGCCCAGCTAACCAAGAAATCATCCCACGTAAATCTCCTGATCGTCCCAGCAGGTCTGCAGATAGTCGATCTGACCCAAGTGAAGCGTGGCGTGCCAACCCGGCAGATTCATGAGAAAAGTCATCGGCATCGTCCAACCTTGCCCAGAATCCAAGACCATTTCGGTTTCTTCAGGAGTTAAGGTGTCTAGTGCGGCAACAACCTCTTCCGTGCCTTTACGGAACACCTCTTCCATCTCTTCACGAGTGGTGATCGCGATCTCTTCGGCGTTGTTCCTTGCTGTCCACTCCTCTATGTTGTCCACAACGGGAGTGCTTCGAGCATTGATCATTCGGGCGAACCTTCCCATGTAGAGCGCAGTGTGGGCGGCTATTCGTAGCGCAGATTTGGAGGTTGGAGTCGGAGTCCAGGTCAACCTGTCATCGGGTACATGCGAGAAGTTTCGAAGGAACATCTCCATCCCGTTCACGGCGCTCTGTTTACAGGAGTCAATCAGGCTTTCCACTTTTCTTAATACTCTCTCAATACTACGACGTTGACGTAGCTGCGCTTCCTAAGAAGACTCACCTGCAGCCACAATCGTTGAACGATGACTGAATGAGGCTCTCGCAGAGGCCACCAACTGGACATACCTCACATTCACTTTTTTTAGAGTGCCAATACAACTGAACAAAACCACCACTAAACCATTAACGATATCAATCCATCCGATAAGGACTTTAACAAACCTGCCTAATTTAGATACTCCCTCATTAATGCTGCATTAGAAAACGCTGTGCGTAGGTTATCAATGACCTCACGCACGAACTCGCATGCGCTTACGGCCTCCGATTCGCTAACAGGTTCCAGAGAACCATGCGCTATTCGATTTCTTATCGCCAAAAGTTCATTGTCGATATACAGATTCTTCGATTGATAAGGCCTGACATCAAGTCCACAGCAAATTAAAATATCCTTCAATACTTCAAATTTAAGGTTATCTTGAGCGTCAACTACGCTTGGATCAACTTTTGCTGGTTTCGCGCCTTGAAGGATATCTAAAACCTCTAGATACATCCAGGTACGATCCGTTTTTTCGAGGGAGCGCAACTTCACATGTAAAGCATTAACTTTCAACTCTTTCCTCAGCCGAGAAAATGACATGCCCTGAAGCGCAATATGTTCAATGTACTTGCGACCACTATCAACAACGAAGCCTTCAAAGTGGGAGTATGCACAAGCAACAGCCCACCGAGACAAGAATTCTTTCATGGGACCACTCTGCTTCTTGACTGTCAAGGAAAGAGTCGTCAATTCACGGCGCCTCATAGCCGATTGCGCATCAAGATGGTCAACAAGAGCCCGAACTGTCTTCACTAACTGCTCCGACTAAGATAAGAATTCTCGACGACCCATCGGAACAATGACAGGAATGCGCTGCGAAGCTCGGACTCCACTTCCGGTTCTACTTTTGAATATATCATTGCTCCAGATAGCCTTCGCATTTTCCCTAATAGACTCAATGGAAGGTGGTCTACCAGCCATTACACTCCAGCCTACACCCAGAGCAAGGTACTCAAAAGCAGAAATAAAGAATCCGCCCAGGAATTTTTCTTTGGTCGCATCGAACCTCTTGAATGCGTCCTCTCCTAGTGCTCCGGCGATGAGTTCGAATGTGTTCTCGAAAAGGTCTTGTAGTGCTTTCGCGTCTTCAACGTTATAAGCTGACGCCATGGCAACAATCTGATCGTCAAGATATGGTCCAACATCCTGAATCTTCTTGAGTTCCTCATCAGTCACCCTGTGAAGAATAAGAAAACGAGTGACCAGTTCGAGGTCGTATTGCTCATCAACGTTCCGGTCGGAAAGGGCGAGACATTGCTGGAAAACGTCTATATCCCTTAGGACAGTCATCCACCGATAAAACTCTGGTTTTGTCATTACTATTAGGCAATTTCTCAGTTCTTGGTCTTCTAGTTGACTTCCGCCAGAATTTAGTCTTTGAAAAAGCTCATACTTGCTTTGCTCGCTACTCTCACGAAGAATAATTTTTACGTCAATCTTTGAGCGTTTAATAAGTAGTTGATTATCCGTTCCTATACTTATAGGGCCATCTTCATCTGATCCCCATGTCATGCCTTTCAGGGCAGGCAAATACTTGGTTTCAGTGAGAACAAGTTGCTCTATGATTTGATCGTCCTCGTCACGCAAGACCCCACAAAACTGGAAAATCGTAGATAATCGTTGTAACCCATCAATTACGTCAAAGACCCCGTTTTCTCTCTGGGATACGAAGATTGACGGCAACGGAATACCAAGAAGGAGTGACTCAATGAGGCGACTCTTTTGCTCTGGCGACCACCTGAAGAATCTTTGGAACTCCGGATGAATGTCCAACTCCGAATCCTTGTACATTGCTAAGAGCTCACCGATAGAAATTGGATACCCATCAGTCCTAATCTCAGCCCTATGCTTGAGTATGTCCTGGTTCAGGCTGTCGCGCTGGGTCATCTAATGTTCTCCACCTGGGCCACGCTTCGCGGCTAGATAGCATTGTGACACCATTCCTTTACAATCCGCTTTTAATCGAAGGAAAACAGGTGTGGGCTTGTTGTTCTGAGGAGAGTTGCGCACGAATTCGTCATCTTGGGCAGTGCTCACGTTGGGATTGCCACCGCTTTGAATGGCTTCCACCTTGGCCCCCCACACATATTCTGGACAATTGATTTTAACATAACATGTCAAGACATGTTTCAAAACTATCCCTTATCAACAACCACTCTCAAACTTCGGGTTGCGGGATCGAGGATATTTTGAACAACCACTTCTTGCTTGAATCCCGGTTTCAGCGATGTCCCAGTGACAAAAAGGTGGCCGGCGTCGATCAGGGGGCGCATGTAGGTGGAGAAGAACTGCAGGACTTCGTTGCGCAGGCGACTCCCGGCTTCGCCCTGCTCTGTAATGAGGATAACCTTCCCGTACCTCAGCTTGGTAATGTCGAAAATCTCCGGATAGCCCGGGATCACAATGCCCGCTCCAAGAGACGCAATGATGGACTGGCAGGTCCCATCGTCAAGGACTTCCTCCAACTCTCGTCCGCAGACAAAAGCCGGATTGAGGGGGAGGAGCGCTTGCGTCTCACGATCGCGATCAAGCCTTGCTGCACCCAAGGCTGCCTCCGAGAACAGCAACAGAACTTCAGCTTTTGACGGGTCCTTCTCCACGCAATCGCTGAACCTCATGATATCCATTCAAGGGACTCTACCTGCCCGCACTATGACAGCGATCATGTCTCAGCACACCTCCGACCGGGTAAAGATAGGCTCAAGTGAAATACCTCGTCGCCATATCATGTTTGTTGGCCTGGGTGTCAAGTGCGCCAGGTGGACAGGTCGCACCGGGGAGCGAGCAAAAGGATGTCGCCGTCGTCGGGCTCGACTCGAAGCCGGTGCGCTTTACGGTGGCCGACTTGGACAAGCTTCCTCAAGAGAAGGAGATCGTGACCGGCGAAGATGGAACTAAGATCACGTATTCGGGCGTGTCGCTGAGGAGCCTCCTTGAGAAAGTGCGGGTACCAAGTGGCAAGGAGCTTCGGGGCGAAGCTCTGCGGCAAATCGTCGTAGTGTCCGCGCGAGATGGTTACGCCGTACCGTTTACCATCGGGGAGCTTGATCCAACTTTCGGCAACCTCCGGGCGATCCTCGTCTATCGCCAAGATGGGAAACCCCTGTTCCAATATCAAGGGCCGTTCCGCCTCCTCTGCCCAAAGGACAAAGCCGGGGCGCGGTCGGTGCGCATAGTGCAGACGATCCGCGTCCTCACGCTCCCGGAGAAGGAGTAAACGAACCTTGAAGATTTCCGCTTCCACCGCTCTGGGCGTCGTGTGCGTCGCCATCGCCCTTGCCTCCTCCACCGCCCCATTCCCCGCCAAGGCCTATGAATGGCAGTTGCCGAAAGGCTTTCCCGAGCCGCTGGTTCCCAAGGATAACCCGATGACATCCGAGAAGGTGGAGCTCGGGCGACATCTCTTCTATGACAAGCGCCTATCGGCCAATGAAAAGCAGTCTTGCGCCAGTTGCCATCGTCAGGAGCGGGCTTTTGCCGACGATAAGCCCACCAGCCCTGGTTCGACCGGGGCAAAGAGCCATCGGAACGCGATGGGACTGGTGAACATCGTCTACGCTGGCCATCTGACGTGGAGCAATCCCAACCTGAAGAGGCTGGAGGCCCATGCCCTCGTGCCGATGTTCGGCGCCGACCCGATCGAGTTGGGATTGCATAAAGACCACCGGTATCTGAAACGCCTGGAGGCGGACAGGGTTTACAAACAACTCTTCAAATCTGCCTTCCCGGATGAGGCCAAGGCCTTCACGACCCAGAACGTCGCCAAAGCGCTGGCTTGCTTCCAACGAAGCATCATTTCGATCGACTCTCCGTACGACCGATATCGATACCACGGCGAAGACAGCGCGATCTCGAAAGCCGCAAAGCGGGGCGAGGAGCTGTTCTTCAGCAACAAGCTCAGGTGCTTCCGGTGTCATGGAGGCTTCAATTTCAGCAGCGGCTCCGTCACCGCACAAGAACCCCATCGGCTGACTGAGTTCCACAACACCGGACTCTACAACGTCAAAGGCTCGACCACCTATCCCAAGCCGAATGTCGGTACCTACGAACACACCAAGAAGAAGGAGGATGTCGGCATGTTCAAGGCTCCGTCCCTGAGGAATATCGCATTAACCGGCCCCTATATGCACGATGGGAGCATCGCGACCCTGGAGGAGGTGATCGACCACTATGCGGCCGGTGGGCGAACGATTTCGACCGGACCGCACAAGGGCATTGGTCGAGACAACCCCAACAAGAGCAACCTTGTCCAGGGGTTTGAGATTTCCAACGAAGACCGCAAAGCTCTGATCGCCTTTTTGCGCTCGCTGACGGATACGAAGATCACCAAAGATCCACGCTTCAGCGACCCCTGGCAAGTCGCCAAGTAACCCCTGGCAAAACGCCAACGTCTAAAGGCCAATCGGGAGGAAACTCATGTCGCAGTTTAGAGGGATTCTTGTTTTTGGTTCGCCTTGGCCCTGGCAGGAGTCGCCGCCGCACAGGATGGTGTGTCCTCGGCGGGCGCGGCCAGAACCAAGTATCTGAGCAATGCGGGAGTGTTCCCGGTCGCCCGAGATGTGGTCGTGGAGGATTTCATCAACTACCATCGCCATGAGATCGGGCGTCCCAAGGCAGGCGAGGCGGTCTCGCTCGACCTTCGCTGGAGCAACGATTTCATGTCAAAGGATCGGGCCGTGCTTCAAGTCGGCCTGGCCACCGCGCTGGCCAACGACCGCAAGCAGTTGCGCCCTCTGAATCTGTCTCTGGTGATCGACAAGAGCGGATCGATGGCGTCCTTCGACAAACTCTCGCGCGTCAAGACTTCCCTGCTCAACCTGGTCGCCCGACTCCGACCCACCGACGTTCTCTCCATCGTCCTCTTCGACTCCAACGCCAGCGTTCTCCTCCCCGCCCAAAAAGTCGGCGACCATCGGCACATCCTGAACCTGATCCGAGGCATCGGGCCGGGCAGCGCCACCAATATCCACGCCGGCCTGATGCTGGGATACAAAGAGGCCCAGAAGAACTACAGCCGGGAATCGACCAACCGCGTCATCCTGCTGACCGATGGCATCGCGAATCAAGGCGTCACCGATCCCAAGAGCATCGCCAACGACTCCCTGGGCTTCAACGACCGGGGCATCGACCTCTCCACCATCGGCGTCGGCCTGGACCTCAACCGCGACCTTCTGCAAGACTTAGCCAAGAGCGGGCGCGGCCTGTTCCACTTCGTCGCCGACTCCGAGGATATCGAGAAGGTCTTTGTGAGGGAGCTTCAAAGCCTCATCTCTCCCGTCGCCACCGATCCCAGCATCGAGATCGACTTTGGCTCGGGGATGGAGTTGACCAAGGTCTATGGCTACGAGCCCAAGCGTTCAAAGAATTCAGTGACGATCCCGCTCGACAACCTGAACAGTGGGGCGACCCAGGTCATTCTGCTCTCCTTCAACCTCAACGGACGCGAAAAGCCTCCGGTGAACGTCCGCCTCCGCTACTACGATCTCGACCGGAAGCGGACGATCGAGACGACCCAGAAGACCTCGGTCTCCAGAGCCGAAGACGAATCCGTAGCCAAGAACTACTCCATCGCGCTCTTGGCCCAGTCGATTCGGGACATGGCCGTTGCTTGTGAAGGCAAGCGCTACCGCGAGGCCGAGAAGCTCTTGATCGCCTCAACCGACGCCGCCAAAGGTCGCTATCCGAATCTGGAAGACGCCGACATCGTGAGGACCTTCAAGATCGCCGCCAAGTACCGCGACCTGCTTCGCGAGCAACGAGGGGATGGGGGAGACGAAGCCCCCGGTAACTCCATCATCCCGAACGGCGACTTTCGGCAGGGCAACACTGGCTTTACTTCCGACCGGCCCTACATCAAGCCGGGCACCAACTGCCTTTGGGGTGGATACTACACCATTGCCAGCCAGTTCAACTCGCCCCAGCTTCACACCAATGTTGCGTCCGAACCCTTCTCCGCTCCCAATGGCGGCCAGACGCTGTACATGAATTCCGGCGGGTCCGAAACTTTCACCGTCTGGTCCGCCAAAGTCCGCTGCAACCCGCGCACTGCCTATCGCGTCAGCTTCCGCGAAATCGGCCTATCCGGGGGAGCGGCATGGCGAAACACCTACGAAATTCGCATCAACGGCGACCGAAGCAACCCCCAACTCGGCGGCGACGGCCAGTTCGTGACGATCTCACACGATTGGACGTCTGGTTCCGCCACAAGCGCGACCATCTCTATCGTTCGCCTACCCAACGCCCACGGAGGAGGGGTCATCGGGATTGGCAATATCGAGATGGTTCCAGCTGGGCGTTTGTAGCTCTGCGGACTCAGGCGTATGGCTTCGAACTCTCATTGTCAGGAGATGTGAACTCCCACTACTGAGCCGTGTTCAGTGCTATCGAGGCTCGAATAAGGGCCTTGAATGCCTCTTCATCTATCTCGTCGCCCTGAAAGAGATCGATGGCGCGACGGGTTCCGGCATCCAAGCTGGAATTGAACAGGCCCGTGGGGTCGGGGAGAGATGCACCTTTGGCAAAGGTGAGCTTAACCTTGTCCTTGTAAGTTTCTCCCGTGCAGATGATGCCGCCATGCGACCAAACCGGAACCCCGTCGGGATTGGATGGTTTGCGCCACTTGACCTCTTCCACCACCTCGAGATCGGCTTCTTGGATAAGGGTTCGAATTCGATCAAGGGTCTCTGTGCGCCAGTCGCTCATAAGGTCCGCATTATATCGCTTTCCCTCCCTTACGGCTGGCCTTGAAAGGCCCCTCAACAGGGCACTCGCTTCGCGATAGAAAGGGCCTCGGCAGAATCGACAACATTCACCGACACAACGAGGCCCTTGGAGTCCAGACTCGGTAATTCCCTTCCCCAAGCTACTTGGGTGTGGTCAGGGGCACTAGCTCCCACTTCTTCGTCTCGGGGTTGTACTTCAACTGGTACACAACCGCCTTGTCCAGATCGGGCTTAACGATTATTCGCTCCTCCAGTAACCTGGAAACCTTTCCTTCCACCAGCGAGGCCTTCACCTTCACTGTGTCCAACTTGAAGTTGGTGGCTTTCGCCTCATAGGCTTTGGCCAGCGAAAGCCGGTCAGTCGTGAAGACTTGGCCTGCCTTTACCGTCGACAGCTTCAGTTGGCCCTGGATCGACCGTCGAGAGTTGGACGACGGCAAAGATCGCGTCTGGGCGGGTTTCGAAGGAGTCCCAAATTTCAAAGGATGGGTCAAGAAGTCCGGCCGATCCTCGCCCTTCATGCTGCGATAAGTATCCAGATCGTCACGCTTTGCCGAACTGGAGGTGACTTGCCCGACGTAGGCGGAAGAAGGGACGGTGGTCGCAATGCCATGGAAGCTCTGAACCGGTGTTGGCGCGACGGCAGGTGTAGCGGCCCCTCCCGGAACTTGAACGGGCGCTGGAGCGGGCAGACTGGGAGCCCCGGCCAGAGGCGCAACCGCTTGTGCTGGGGCCGTTACGGGAACCGGTGCCAAAGGCGCGACCTGGATCGGCACCGCCACACCGGGGGCGACGACCAAGGGAACTCCCATCTTGACGGGTGCCTTTGCCACAACCTTTACCTTCTTCTTCATTGTTGCCTTCTTGGCCCTGCCAGGGATAACAACGGGCTTCGCACGGATGGGAGCAACCTGTTCCACAATGACGGTAGGAACTGACAGTTGGGCTGCACGATCTTGATTTACCGGCACCACGACTTGCGTCTGGATTCTCGCACCGGCCACCGCCGCCATACCAAGCGCAAGGGTGGAACAGGCGACGACGATTTTGCTTTTATTCATGTTGGATTCAATCCTCCGATTGGGATCGAGCAGGCTCTTTACCCGCTTTTCCAATGAGGTCGAGGGGCCAAAAAGACCCAGGGATGCCGAAAACTGGCGTGGCTGGAGCCGGCATTCCGCCACGCGCAGCAAGACCCGAGCGTATCGGGCGGCCCCGGCGGACCGGAGCACAGCGTTGTCGCACATCTCCTCCCGCGCCACGACCAGTTCGCGGTTCAGGAGGTGGATGAGCGGATGGGGCCAGTAGACCGCCGCCAGGAACCTTTGGAACAGAGCGGCGATGAGATGGCGATGGGCGACGTGGGCAAACTCATGGGCCAGCACGTCCTGAATCTCCTCATCGGATAGCGCATCCAGAAGCTTGCGGGGCATCAGAACGGCGGGCCGCAACGCGCCCACCACGGCTGGTCCCGCGTCGTCTGTGGCGTAGACCGCAACCTTCCCCGAAAGCCTTTCCAACTGGATGGAATCCCGCCTAAGCAGGTGGACTCTCACAAAGCCAAGGCCAACCCGAGCCAGAACCAGCCCTGCGCCCACTCCCCAAATCCACATCCAAAGCGGCAGAGGCTGGCGCACCTGTTCGGCGATCTCGATGGGTGTGAAATTGGGATCGATCAGAATCATCCGCTCCCAAGCCAACGTCGTCCACCCGGCGTTCTGCATCATCCAGGTGGCGGGCGCGGCCAAGGCGATGAGAATGAGGGCGGCAAGGCCAAGCCCGTACCGGGTGGCAGCGTCGCGACGGGTGAGACGGACCGCGACGAGGGCCAAGATGGCGACCACCGTTATCTCCAGCGCCACCAACGCGACGAACAGCAGGTCTTGGCGATCCGCAAAGAACTCAAGCACCGGATTCATTTCGCCTCCTTCTCCGCCCGCTCGATCAGTTCGCGGATGCGGTCGGCCTCTTCCTTGGTCAGTTCTCTCCCCTCCAAAAGCGCCATCATCAGGCCTTCAGTGGATCCTTTAAAAGCGGTGTCCACCAGCTTCTGCACCACGTTGGAGAGAGTGGTTTCGCGAAGCCGGGTGGCTGAGTAGTGAAAGGTCTTCCCTTCCGTCCTCGTCTTCAGCCACCCTTTCTCCACCAGGCGCGTCAGGAGGGTCTGGATCGTATTCTTTGCCACGGGCCTTGCCGCCGACAAATCCCCCCAAACATCCCCCAACGTCGCCTCTTTCCGTTGCCACACGGAGTCCATGATCTCAAGCTGGTTTTCTGAAAGTGCCGGTAATTCTCTCATCTCTACACCCACAAGTGTAGGTTTACTATACCAACACTTGTAGGTGTTGACAAGGGTTTTACTGAAAAAACCTCAAAATGGACCGCCGATCTCCAGATCGGCACTCCTTGGTGTCGCCCAAAACCTGTAAGGAACGCACCCATGGCCCCGTGCGTGTCCTCACCGTGCTCAATTGCCGCAAACCCTGAGAGGGCCCAAAAGACCGACGCCAGGCCAGCCACGTTTCGCCGCCACCGCCCGTCCAAGAGTTTATGCCCTCTGACCAGAGCATCTTCGCCCTTGCCAATGTCGCCCTCTATGCCTCCAATCCGAACCTGATTCGCCGGCACCGACGGAGCATTGGACTGTTCCCCAACATAGCCCGGCCTCGGCTGTACTCCGAGCGGATGCTTTGGCGACGTATGCTGGACCGCAATCCCCTCTTCGTAACGTTCTCCAACAAACTCGCCACCAAGGAGTACATGAATCGGATTTGCCCCGACCTCTCCGTGCCGGAGACCCTGTGGGTGGGAACCGACTCTCGGGAGATTCCCGACGACGCGTTGAAAGGCGATGTCTTCGTGAAGGCGAACCACGGGTGCAAGTTCAACTACGAGATAAGGAATGGCCAAGTCGACCGGGCCGACCTCTTTCAGAAAACTAGCCGGTGGCTAAAGACGCGGTGGGGAAAGAAGTACATGGAATGGGGTTACTCCCAGGTGCGGCCGACGTTGTTTGTGGAACGCGCCGTAGGCGACGCCCGGCAAAACCTCTTGGATATCAATGTCCGGTGTAGCAACGGAACCACCGTCCTGGGTTCGGTGATTGGGCAGTGCAAAGTTCCCGGAACGTGGATTGCCTACCTGGACGCGAACGGCGATACCACCTATGGCCCCTATGACCCGCTCCATTCTCAGCCGCCCCGCCTGCCAGAAGGCGTCGAAGTGGTCGAGGCATACCTTCACGCCGCCGAACATGCCCAGCGCCTAAGCGTCGGGGTGGACTTCGCCCGGTTCGACTTTCTATGGAATGGAACGGAGTTGTACGGCGGCGAGATAACGATCTATCCGGCTGCCGGAAACAAGGAGACCACCAACTCGCTCACCCATGAAGTCCTGATCTCAGGCTGGGATCTCACCCAGTCCCACTTCCTCCAAAACCCCAAGCCCCGCTTCTGGGGCCGGTATGCCAAAGCCCTGCGAAGCAGTTTGGAAGAGGATCAGCCGCCCCGCCCATCAACCTTGCAAGTCTCGCCCCACATCCGTTCTTGAAGAGCCTCTGAAAAAATTCAATACTCTTGGTTGACAAAACCCGCTTTTCCGCCCTTTATAGATAGGAGTGGGTAGAAAATCGAGAACGTCCCCCCAATCAAGCACTCAAGCAATCCAGCAATCCAGCAATCGAGCAATCGGGCAATCGAGCAATTCAGACCCCTCGTTGTGTCGCTGTGGTAAGAACGCTCCAGCCCTTTGCGCCTTGGTGAATTGGTGGTTCAAAATCGAGAACGTCCCCTCAATCAAGCACTCAAGCAATCCAGCAATCGAGCAATTCAGACCCTTCGTTGTGTCGCTGTGCCGTTGTGGTAAGAACGCTCCAGCCCTTTGCGCCTTGGTGACTTGGTGGTTCAAAAATGGATCGGAAGCCACAACGAACCGGTCGAGAAGCACCGTAAAACCGCAATGCCGAAACGCCGAAAAACCGCCCCTGGTACGACTTGCAGCAAAAAAAGCACGAAAATCCCGGTTCATTTGAACCTGAGCCAGCTACGGATTTTTGAACCTGAATTTGGTCGCATTTTTGAAAAAATTGAACCTAAGAATCCGTAGCTGAACAACGCCTCGAAAGAGAGGCTTTCAGACGCCCCTGCGATCAACAAAAAAACTACGAATGATTCGCGTGATTTGGATTCAAAAAACGCCCTTCTCAATCATTCGCAATCACGTTTCCAAGTGCATACTAAGCCATGCTGACCGCCCTCGCCTTCGCCCTCCTCAGCCCAAAGCTGGATGCCGTCCTGGACGCGCCCGAGCTAAAAGGAGCGGTCTACTCAGCGGTCGTGACCAGCCTGGACGGGACGACGATCTATGAGCGGAACGCCGACCTCAGAGTCATGCCCGCCAGCAACCAGAAGCTGATCGCCTGCGCCTATGCCCTGCACGAGTTGGGCGAGAAGTATGTCCCGAGAACCCGCATCTGGAAGGAGAAAGGTCGGGTGGTGGTCGAGGCGACCGGCGACCCAAGCCTCACCTACCAGCAACTCGCCGATGCCAAAAAGACCCTGAAGCTGACCGGCAAGCTCCCGGTCTATGTGAAGCAGGCGTACCGAATCGGCATCCCGGATTCCTGGGAGTTGGACGACCTACCGAACCGCTACGCCTCCCCGGTCTCCGCCTTCTGCTTCGACCAGGCCGCGTTCGAGCTTTGGGCGGAAAAGGGCAAGGCCTTCTTGCTCCCCGCCAACTTCGGAGTGAAGATCACCGTCGATCCGAGCCTGGGAGCGGGAGCCTCGCGCTACGACCCGATCCGCAGGACGGTCCGGATAGGAAGATACCTTCCGGCCAAAAGAACGCGTTTGGACACCCTTGCCCTCCCCAGCGCCGACGAGTGCGCTGCCCAGGTCCTAGGGACCCGTTTCTACTCCACCAAGACGGTCCCGAACCGCAACGCCGACCTCATCATCCGCGGACAGCCTTTGCCCGAAATTCTGAAGACCTGTTTGGTCAAAAGCGACAACATCATGGCGGAGAAGCTGCTCCTGATGGCCGCCGGAAAGCAGGGCGACCTCTCGGCAAAGCCTTACGAACTGGCGCGAACCAGGGTCGCCAAGTTCTTGGCCGAAACAGTTGGAATCCAAAAGGAAGATCTCCGCATCTATGACGGAAGCGGCCTCAGCCGCCACAACCTGGTCACCGGAAGGGGCATCGCGAGACTCCTGCAATGGGCAAACGAACAGCCGACGGCCGAGCTATGGAAATCCTGCCTGGTCTCCCCCTTGAACGGAACCCTGCGAAACCGCCTGAAGGACGTGGAGTTCCAGGGCAAGACGGGGACGCTGGACATGGTGGTCAGCCTCAGCGGATATGTCAAGACGAAGACGGGCGAGGAGCGAATCATGGCTCTGTTGCTAAACCATTTCACCTGTCCCTCCGCAAAAGCACGGGATATTGCCGACAACTTTGCCAGAGTTCTTTGGGAAGACAACGATGGCCCCCCGGATGCCTTATCCTATAGCCATGAAGGCCGCCTTTTCAGTCCCATCCCGAGCCATCTATCTCCTCCTTGGCATCGGTTTGATCGATCTCATCGTGACGGCGGTCCTTCACGCCCAGGGACGCATCCGTGAGCTGAACCCCCTGATGAAGCCGATCATCGAGCAGAGCGAATGGCTGTTCGTCCTGGTCAAAGGGATGACCCTGGTGATCGCAGCCATCGGCCTGATTTGGTACGGAAGGCAGAACCGCGAGTTCGTAAGAAAGGCCTGCATCCTCGGAAGCGCCGCCTACCTGATGGTCTTCACGGTTTGGTTTGTGAAGGGGGGGTAAGAGAAGGCGTTGGGTGTCGGGCATTGGGTGCACGGGCCGGAGTCCACACCCCCCAAAGCCCAACCCCTAACGCCCAACCCCGTCCCTAGCTGATCACCGCCGCCGCCTCATCGATCGCCGACGGCTCCTCGTTCTTCGACCCCGCCTCAGCGTCCACCACTGCCTGCAGAGCGGCCAAAGCAACCTCCACCTGTCCCTCGTTCGGCTCTCGGGTGGTGATGAGTTGGGTCATGAGGCCGGGCTTGAAGAAGATGTTGACCAGGGTCGTGTTTCGGAATTTCCCGGCGAGGCGGATCAGTTCATAGGAAACGCCCGCAATGATGGGGGTCAGCACGACCAGTTCGATGAGCTGGCGTCCCAGGATATCCAGAACGATGTTCCCCTGTCCGCCGGTAATCAGGTAGCGCGGGGTGAGGGTGGAGATGATGAAGCCGATGATGAAGACGACGACGATAAAGCTGGTCCCGCACCGGGGATGCAGGCGCGTCTGCTTCATGCAGTTGTCGATCGTCAAGTCCTCGCTGGCCTCCAAGGTATTGATCGCCTTGTGCTCGGCCCCGTGGTACTCAAAGACCTCCTGGATCGGCTTGTAGCGACTGATCAGCAGGATGTAGCCAAAGATAAAGACGCCCTTGATCGTCTCGGTAACGGCGTTGATGGCATAGCCACTCTTCACTCCCGTATGCCGCAGTTGCTCCGCCAAGATATTGGGGAGCATATTGAAGAGAAACCAGGCCAACCCGAGGGAGACAACCATGGTCAAACCCACGGCCACATCTTGAATGCGCTTGCTCGACTTGGTGACAACCTCTACCGGCTCACCTTCCTTCGCATAAGCCGGGTCCATCTGGATCTTGGTGGCAAACCGCATGGCCCGGATGCCAAGCGCCATCGCGTCCAGAATCCCGAGCGTGCCCCGGAGGAAGGGGAGTTTCAGCCACTTCTGGCGACCAATCCAGGTCTTCTCCAGATGTTCGGTCTGCTGAACGATTTCGCCATTGGGGGCGCGGCATGCGACGGAGAAGTAGTTAGGAGACCGCATCATCACGCCTTCGATGATCGCCTGGCCCCCGTACTGGAGATATTCGCCCTTGGGCATTAGCCGAGTATACCGGTCGGCGCTAGCCCGGATTATTCTTGATCACGTACTCAATCGGTCAGCGATCCTTCGGTGGTTCTCTACGGCCCTCGGTGGTTTCATCGTCCGCCCATTGAAAGAACCACCGAAAGGCACAGAGGACCACCGAAAAAAGACGGTCGATCCTATGGCTTTGCTTCGACCGTGAAGATGCAGTCTGCCCGCGATTTGAACCTATCACGAGTAGTCCAGGCTAGCAACAACTGGCAACGGGCTCAATCTTGAGAGCGGGAGAAAGCCAACTGTACAAAGTAGACGCCGCCACCGCCCCCAGGCATGGGCCGACGATATACACCCAGAGGCTGGGGAGGCTTCCCGGTTGGAAGATCGCCGGGCCGAGGCTTCGGGCGGGGTTGAGGGCGTTGCCGGTCAAGCCTCCCGCAAAGAGGCCGCAGACGAGCACGACTCCTCCGATCGCCGCTCCAGCAAAACCGGAGGCGGAACCCCTGATCACCAGCATCAGGAAGAAAGTGAGCAAGGCCTCGATACCGACCGCCGCATAGACGGACACCGTCGGCAAAGTCGCGCCGATATTGCCGGTTAGGGAAAGGAGGGACACCATGCCAGCCGCGACAATCGCACCCAGGAACTGAGCCACCCAATACGGCACGGCACACAGAAGCGGAAATTGACGCGAAACGACGAACCCAAGGGTGACGGCCGGGTTGAAGTGGGCCTTTGAGATGCTCCTCAGGGCGTAGATCATACAGGCTACTGTCAGCCCAAAAACCACATTCACACTCAAAGCCTTGGCTGGCCCATCGGGAACGACGGCAATCGCGCCACACCCGAACAGCACGACGGCGAACGTTCCGACAAATTCAGCCACATAGCAGCGCATCTCTTTCACCGTTCGATTATATTTCGATAATTGTAGAAACGTATGCTATTATTTCTATGATGATCGAAATAAGTGACGCCGCCCAGATGTTCCGCGCCCTCGGCGAGCCCACGCGGCTCCGCCTCGTCGCCCAGCTCGGCTGTTGCCCCGAAACCGTGAACGGGCCGACGGCGGGAGAGCTTTGTTGCCAAACCACCGGGGCCAAACAGATCACCTCCACCGTCTCCCACCACCTGAAGGAGCTTCGCGAGTCGAACCTGATCAAAACGGAGAAGCAGGGCAAGAGCGTCTGTTGCAGTCTGGAGCGGGAATCCCTTCGAGACCTTATCAACTTCCTAGAGTCGGTCCTCGCGGGAGAGACGAATGACTGCTGTTAAGCGGTACCTGTTCGTCTGTGTCCACAACGCAGGCCGGTCGCAGATGGCAGAGGCGTTCGTCAATCACTACGCGGCTCAGCGCGGTCTGCCGGTCCAGGGCCACTCCGCAGGCACCATCGGTGGGAAGGTGCTGAATCCTCTGGCGGTGCAGGCGATGGCGGAGATCGGCATTTCGATGGAGGGCTACCAACCCAAACTCTTGACCCAGGACATGATCGACGCTGAGATGAGCGTTATCACGATGGGTTGCGGGGTGGACGCCGAGGCCTGTCCCTCCCGATTCCTGGTCTCCGAGGATTGGGGGCTGGAGGATCCGGCAGGACTCGATATCGAGGCGGTGAGAGCGATCCGAGACCAGATCCGCTCCCTGGTGGAACGGCTTCTGGACGGCGATTTATGAGGCTAGACTTAAACAATCCTTAACATTCGCAAAAAACCCTTACATTTGGGGGATCAAATGAGGGGCGGAAGGCGTCATAGTGTATGAGCTTCTGAATAAAAGGAGGGGCCCACATGCCAACTGGTACATTGCCAGCGGGATTAAAGCTCACCGAAGAGGAAGCATACGCTCTGTTGGGATTGTGTCTCACAAGTCCACAGGGTTTAGATGCAACATCCGAACGGGCGTTGAGAAAACTGGCGGAATTTTGTTCACGAGGAATCCCTCACAGCAATCATTCATACGAGCCGATCAGTTACTCGACGCGAGAGCTAGATAAGGCCGGGGCGTAAAAACCCCGGTCCTCGCTTTTTATCGGTGTCAGAATTCCAGGATGGCCTCCGTTCAAACCGTTCTCCATGCCCTGGAACAGATCGCTCCCCACCGATTCGCCTTCCCTTGGGACAAGGTTGGATTGCAGGCTGGGGACCGTCGGAGCTTGGTGCGTAAGGCGGTTGTGGCCTTGGACCGCTCTCCGGGCGCCATCCAGTTCGCCATCGACCAGAACGCCCACCTCCTGCTGACCCACCACCCGCTCATTTTCGACCCCGTCGCCTCCGTCACCTCCGACACCTTGGAAGGGCGCTCAATCCAGACGCTGATCCAGCACGGGATCTCCCATATCGCTGCCCACACCAACTGGGATGCGGCAACGGGGGGAATCAACGACGCCCTGGCTTCGCGTTTGGGTTTGAAGGACATGCAGCCATTTGGGACGTCCGCCGGTTCGGAGGAGTTCAAGCTAGTCTGCTTCACCCCTCCAGATTCAGTTGATGCGGTGGTAGACGCCTGTGCCGAGGCTGGGGCGGGCGTCATTGGCAACTACCGCCGTTGCGCCTTCTCGTCGCCAGGGACCGGAACCTATGAAGCTCAGACGGGAGCGAATCCTACGATTGGACAAGTGGGAGAGCGTTCGTCGGTGGAGGAGGCCCGCTTCGAAATGGTCTGCCCGGCAGATCGGGTTTCAGCCGTCATCCAAGCCTTGCGCAACGCCCACCCCTATGAGGAGCCCGCCTTCGACTTGATTCCTTTGCGCAAAGGTCGAGGCCAGCAGATGGGCCGGATCGGAACGCTGAAGTCTTCCCTTTCCCTCCCCCAATTCGCCGCCCATGTAGACGCTCAACTCGGAACTCGATCCTGGACCTGGGGCTCATCTTCGCGGATAGTCTCCCAGGTTGCCGTGGTGGGCGGAGCGGCGGAGTCGGAATGGCGGGCCGCTCTGGACTTGGGGGCCGATGCATTCGTGACCGGGGAGGTGCGCCAGCATGTGGCCCTAGAGGCGTCCGCCGCCGGAATCGCCATTCTCGCCGCCGGCCACTACGCCACCGAGCACCCGGGTTGTGTGGACTTGGCGACTCGCCTGGGACAAGTTGCGCCAGAGGTGGAGTGGCTGGTGTTTGAACCCAAACCGGGAGAGGACGGGAGGCCGTTCTAGTGGAGCAAGGTTCTGAAATCGTTCTCTACCGCACCGAGGACGCGCAAAGCCGTATCCAGGTGCGGCTCGATGGCGGTTCGGTCTGGTTGACGCAAGCGCAGATGGCAGAGTTGTTTCAGGTAACGCCGCAGAACATCACTTTGCACTTAAGAGCCATCTACGCTGAAGGCGAACTGGACATGGCGGCAACTTGTAAGGATTACTTACAAGTTCGAGAAGAAGGCGAGCGCAACGTCAACCGAACGCTACGCCATTACAACCTGGACGCAATCCTAGCCGTGGGCTACCGTGTCCGCTCGCCGCGCGGTACGCAGTTTCGCCAGTGGGCCACCGCCAGCCTGGGAGAGTATCTCGTCAAGGGCCATCTGCTGGATGTGGAGCGGTACAAGCGCGACCCTGATGACGGCTACTTCGAGGAGTTGCTGGAGAAGATCCGCGACATCCGCTCCTCGGAAAAGATGTTCTGGCGAAAGGTGCTGGACATCTACGCGACCAGCGTGGACTACGATCCGTCCGCCAACGCCAGCCAGCAATTCTTCGCCACTGTGCAGAACAAGATGCACTGGGCCGCGCATGGGCATACCGCCGCCGAACTGATCGTGCAGCGCGCTGATGCCGCCAAGCCCAACGCCGGTATGACCAACTGGACGGGCGCGAAGCCACGCAGGGCCGATGCGTTGGTTGCCAAAAGCTATCTGGGCGCAGAAGAGTTGGAAACCCTGAACGGCATCGTCACCGCCTATCTGGAATTTGCCCGTGTGCAGGCCATGAACCGCAAAACGATGACGATGACGGACTGGATTGCCAAACTGGACGACTTTCTAAAACTGAGCGAAAGGGATATCCTGACCCACGCCGGGCACATCAGCCACGAGCAGGCAGTGGAGTTCGCCGAGAGACAATTCGAGCAATACCGCCAGCAACAAATCAACCAGCCTTCAAAGGTTGAGCAGGACTTTGAGGAAGTCACGCGTCGTTCGAAGTCCCTGGAGCAAGAGCGCAAGAAACGGGCGTCAGACAAGAAGTAAGAGGAAAGTGATTGGTAGCCCGGACGGGACTCGAACCCGCGATCTCCGCCGTGAAAGGGCGGCATCCTAACCGCTAGACGACCGGGCCAGAAGCTCAGGCATTATGCCTGATTCCAGCGACAATCCTCAAGGGCTATAGGTCAGGTGGCGGTGGCGCAGTTCGTTTTTCACCGCCTCGTTGGCAGGCAAAGGGGCGTCGATGATGTGTCTCCAAAACGGGATCAGGGCGGCAAGGCAGTCCTCGGCGAACTTGAGATTGGGAGGCGGCGCGTCCAATTCCGCCGTCCTCGCCAGCCCCCATAGAACCTCCGCCGTGGTCTGATAGCAGTCCCGATAGCTCATCGCCTCAGACATGGACACATAGCCGCCCGCGATGGGCGATAGCCAGGGTTCCGCTTCCCTCACCTTCTCGCCCGTGGAAACGCATGCATCAAAGGGAGGGAGGTACCCACTCTCCTCCATCAGCTTCAACTCCGCCCACACCAACGCCACGATGGGCTTCGCGTGGGATTCGATGGCTTTCAACGAACCGACCAACAGATCGAACGCGCTCTCCATCGGCTCCCCCCAAGGGAGGATCGCTGCATAAAGCTCGATCAGGGCCAGGGCCATGCCGAGACGCTCGTAGTCGGTGCGCAGACCACGAAATGAGTGGAGAGGCTGGGCCTGGGTCACAAACTGGTTGACCTTCCCCTTTGCCAAAGTCATGGTCGCCATAGTCAGAGGATCGGATGAGCCCGCCAACCGAGAAGCCGCCTTCTTCGCCCCCTTCGCCACCACATCGACCTTGCCAAGCTCCTTGGTCAACAAAGTCAACCGCCGATCACTCTCCCCCGAATCTCGACGGCGAAGAACGATCGCGGCGACGGTGGTTTCCATGAGGGTATTCGGCGTTTGGCTTTGGGTTTTGGGTGTTTGACTTATCGGCCCAATCCGACCAATCTGCCAAACGCCCAATACCTAAAGTCTATCGCCATACGCCTACTGCCCCAATATCCCCTGCTTCAAGAACTCGATCCACACGAAGTACATACGATCGATGAGAAGTGTGAAGCGCATCATAACCGTGGAGCCAAAGATCGCGCCGAAGCCGATCATCAGCAGCCAGCGGCCGCTGGTGGTCATCGTCTTCATGACCTTGCCCTTGATCTCGAAGCTAAACAGGAAGTAGCTCAGGACGCAGAGGAGGGTGAAGACATAGACGATATTGGTCAACGCTTCGGTCGGATAGACATTGGCATTGATTCTCGCCGTCTCCGCCGCAATCTGCGCCAGTTGGTCGGGCGCCATTCCATCCACCGCTGTTGGCGTGGAAGGCACAAAGAAGGACTCGGTTGAGGTCGGCAAAATCGGCTTCATCGAGTCGCGCATCTGCGGTCCGTACCGGTTGAACCACACCTGGATCTGTTGCCCCGACCACATGCCAAGGATAATCCCGATAGGAATCCGGCTCAGCCAGTTGTGCTTCTTGCTGAAGACAAAATAGCCCAGCAGACCGATGGGGATCAACAGAACGAACGCCCAATATCCGTGGGTCGCAGGATCGCCGTTGGTGGCTGCGCTCCCCACCACTTTGTCCCACCACTTCTCTTTGAGCGTTTCGGTCCAAAGGATGACCAGAGCCCAGCCAGAGGCCAAGCCCAGGAAGATATGTTCGAAGAACCGATAGAAGCGGTTCTCCTTAAAGAGAACCGAATACAAGCCGATCGTCGCCAGAACGCCAATCGCAAGTTTGAGCTTAATGTAGTTAGGATCCACTTACTTGGCCTTCCTTCGAGTCAAGAATGTGCCGACGTTGCCCACCGTCACCGCGATGATCAGCAACAGCAGACAGGCATGGAGAGTGGGATAGTACCGAGACCCATTTCCCACGTTGTTGTCGCCGGGGAAGCCGGGAACAACGCCCCACTTTGACTTCATCTCCGCGGTGATGCCGTCCTCCATGAGCTGCTCCATGTCGTAAACCCCTTTCAACCCAACCGCCAAACCCTTGATCTGTCCAGACGAGTAGTAAGGCATCGATTCGGGACCCATAACGCCGGTCACCATCATCGCCAAGTCCACACCTTTGCCGTAGATTCGCTCGATTGTGATGTTCGAGGTTTTGGAGGCCGTGATGACCATCATCAGCTTGAAGTCCGATACCTTCTGGATGTTTTGGAGCACAGGCGATTGGAACACGTCGCGCTTGGTTCCTTCCGGTGTATTCTCCGTTCGACCCGAGAATGCGGACCGCACGTTGTTCGCGATCGCGTTGGCGCAGGCCTCGGCGTTGGGGAAGAATCCAACCGTCACCCAGTCGTTCCATCGGTCATACGTCTTCTGCCCTTTTGCACGACGTTCCTGATTGAGTATGCCGATCGCATCGCGGGCCACCTGAGGCGCTTGAGGATCGCCAGATGAGTACAGCGCCATTTTGATGTTCCGACGCATCAGAATCTTCACAAGCGCGTCGAAACTCCCGCCGCTCTCCCCACGCGTGGACTTCGTCCAGTCGGATGCCACCAGGATGGTAGAGCCCTCGGGGATGCTCATCAACGTGCCATAGAGGTCGATGGCTGGTTCAATCGGCTTATTGGGAACCTTGATCGTCACAAACAGCGGAACTGATGCAAAGACGAGCAGGATCACAAACAGCGCCCAACGGGGAATGGACATCAGTTTTTCGCCAAAACTCATTACGATTTACCTCCGACGCCACCCTTCTCAAGGCTAAGCCAAATGCGAAGTCCCATTGCCAGGGCTCCAATTCCCACTCCAAAGTCGATACCGCGTATGGCGGCGCCCTGGACCGTGTCGCGAAGCCACTTGGATATCTCCGTCAACTTCAAGTTGTGCATGAAGCTATCGGGGTTGTTGCGGATCGCTCCGTCGATCGCCCCGTTCCACAAGTATTCGACAGCGCCCATCAAGCTCAGGATCACGACCAGCGCCGTCACCAGCAGGATGGTCGCTTCAATCGACCGCACTCGAAACGCTCGATAAGCTGCGGAGAGGATATAGAAGGCGATAATCGAGAACATCGCCGCGTCCATGTTCTGCAACAGGCCATCGAACATCATGTCCTTGGCGCTGTTCACAAAGGTCCAATTTGACGGGTCCTCAAGGAGGATGCCCGCCTCGCCCTGTCGAATGATCCAGTCCCAGTAGCCGATAACGGTCATCAGCACCATGCTGGCCAACAGCACAACGCTGAACGCCCAGTCCCTCTGCGACTTGGCGATCCGGCGAAGGTGAACCCTCAACAGCGAGTAGATGCCCAAACCAAGCAAGAGGCCGGAAAGAACAGAGGAGAGGTCGGTGACGATGCCAAAAGCGTCGTCGATATAGAACGAGACAGACTCCACGAAGTCGCGAGGCAGTTCGCCTGGCTGCCTGTCCACCGGCCTCGGCCAGAAGAAATAGAGAACATAGAAAAGGCCCGAGATGAACGTGGAGAACATCACGATCGGTCGCCGTGCCTGGCTTGGGGCCTTCATCAGAAGAAAAACCATCGCCGCGCCCGCCAGTAGCGCCAAGATGATCTTCGTCCAAAGGCCAACGCTTCCGTTCTCTCCGTTCCAGAAGTTCAGGGTTGGCTCAACTTGTAAGAGAAGATTGCCCATTAGCCACCTTCTCCTTCAGTAGGCGGTGCCGCTGATTTGAAATCAGGGTCCTTTTCGCGTTCGACCTTCAAGTCGGGGTCGGTCTGCTTGCTAAAGAGTTTGCTCATATAGGTGTCGCCCAAGCCCATCGGCCTAGGTTGATCCAGCGTCTGTAACTTGGCCGCTTTCTTCTCTTCGCTAATCGTCTTGTGCTCAAAGGGGCCAAGCTCCACCGTATTCGCCACCAGCCCAATGAACATCGTGGCCGCCACCGCCAGTTTGCACCAATCCTGGCCCACCAGCGACCCTACCAGAACCGGCTGTCGAGTCAGGTAGGCGCTGGCCGCATAGAACTCGTCTCCGATGAGAACATAGTCGCAAGCGGCAATAAAGAACGGCGTCTGGGTGGACTCCGTAGAGCTTGCGATCTGGATCGCACCGATGGAGTTTGCCGTCTCGGCAAAGATCAGCGACTCGGCGTAGAACTCGCCCATAAAGAACGTCGCCGCCGCCTGTTCGCGCAGAATCAAACCCGAAACGCCCGCCGCAAACGCGAACTGCCTGTCCGAGATGTACCGCACGGAATCGGGATCGAATTTGTCGGCAAGGCCCTCTTGGTTATAGACATCCCGAATCACCTCTTGGCCAACAGTAAATATCGGGGCGCTGTAGCAGCAGATCAGGATCGGGTTGGAGAATCGCGCCGCGATTCGGCTGACATAGGAGAAGATGTTCAACGCCTGAACGACGATGGCGTTGACGCTGTCGCTCAGTCCCGGAACCATCAGAACCGGGCGTCCCATCTCCGTTGCACGGCCCACCGCTTCGTCGATCGCGTTCAAGCCCGCGATCCTCCGAATGAACAGGTCCTTCGCGCCTCCCGCCCGCTTGATGTTCAGCAGGATGAAGATGCATAGGAGAAGAGTAAACGCCGGATTGACCCACCCGGTGTCCAGATACTGGTCTCCCCTCCAAGAAGACACTTGACTTAGCATGAGGCTTCCTCCGCCGGAGCCGGCTTCGCGCGACCCCTCTCAATACGATCTAACAATCTATCCACATTTTCTCGCTTGGCAAACAGCCGACTGTAGTCGTTCACAAAATCGAATCCCAGGAATGGGGTGATGAAGGGCGCAAAGGTGATTGCGCTCTGGCTGGTGAGGAACGCCAGAGGCTTATGCGACTCCAAGAACATGAGCGCGGGCGCCGTCAGCTTCCGCCGCTCGATCTCGCTCGCCGCCTTCTCGATCAGCGCCTCCTCCTCCTCCGGGGTCAGTTCATCCTTCCAAAAATCGGACATCGCCACCCCCAAATCTACGAACCGCCTCGATGATCTGCGCCCGGTTGTCTTCGTTCACTTTCAAAACAACGCCTCGAAACGCATCCATTCGACTTCCCCCGTCTTCCAACGGCGACACCTTTACTTCGTTTTCGCCGATCACAATCCTTTTCACGTCTTCCCAACCGATCTTGCTGATCGAGAGCCCCGTCCGAGAAGTCGCTCCCTGAGCGTCTACTTTGTACGAAGACCCTACCCAAAATTCAACCGTTGACCCAAGGATGATAGCAAACCCGACGAATCCTAGCAATGGCTGACCGTAGATAAACACCCCGAACGCCATCGCAACCAACGCAATTGCAAAGATTACGTATCTCTTTGCAGGCGCCTTTTCATAAGGACGCACCGACCACGAGATCGATTCATCGTTCTTATCGCCAGTCATCAAACAACGAACTCACAGACAGGTTTTGGTGGATGCGGGCGATGGCTTCTCCGACCAGCGGAGCCGACTCCAGCACCGTCAATTTCTCGAACTGCTTCTCCGGGCCAAGCGGAATCGTGTCCAGAGTGACCACCTCTTTGATCGGGCTTTCCTGGAGCCGCTGAGCCGCGCCGTCGCTGAAGACCGCGTGGGTGCAGGTCGCCATCACTTCCTTGGCCCCCCGATCCAACAGCGCGATCGCCCCATTCACCAGCGACCCGCCCGTATCGATCATATCGTCGATGAAGATGCAGGTCTTATCCTTGAAGTCGCCGACGATCTCCACGACCTCCACCACATTCGGACGGGGACGCCGCTTGGCGATGACCACAAAGCTGGTCCGCAGCATCTCCGCCAACGCCTTGGCGCGGCCTACCCCGGCGACGTCCGGGCTCACGATCACCACGTCCTCCCGATCCCGATACCCCTGCTCGATCAGGTAGTCGCCGATAATCGGGCGACCGTAGAGGTGGTCCACTGGGCAGTTGAAGAAGCCCTGGATCTGGTCGGCATGGAGGTCCAGCGCCACGACTCGCTGGGCGCCCGCCATGGTGATCATATCCGCCACTAAACGCGCCGTGATCGGCTCACGAGGCTTGACCTTTTTGTCCTGCCGGGCGTAGCCGTAGTAGGGCATCACGACCGTGATCTTGCTAGCAGACGCCCGACGGAAGGCATCCAGCATGATCATCAACTCCATCAGATTGTCGTTGGTGGGAGCGCAGGTGGGTTGGATGATGTAGACATCATTCCCCCGGGCGCTTTCGTCCACCATCACCTGGATTTCGCCATCGGCGAAATGCTTGCAGGTGATCGAACCCAACTTGATCCCTAGATGCGCCGCCACACGCTCTGCCAACGCCCGATTGGCATTGCCCGTGAAAAGCTTCATGCCCCGTAGGTTTCGCGTTGCGATCACCTTTCCCTCTTCTTGTTCCGCCACTGTGCTGCCCATTGTTCCTTAACCTCAGTCCGACTCCGGCCGATAACCAACGCTTCCGAGGGATAGTCGCCACTGCTGACCACGCTCCCCGCCGCGACAAACGAACCATCCCCAATTTTGATCGGGGCCACCAACGTGCTATTTGATCCGATAAAGGCATCCCGCCCAATCTGGGTGCGGGACTTGTTGAATCCGTCGTAGTTGCAGGTGATGGTCCCGGCCCCGATATTGGTGTTCTCGCCGATGATCGCATCGCCAATGTAAGTCAAGTGGCTGGCCTTCACTCCGGTCTCGAGCGTGGCGTTCTTCGTCTCCACAAAGTTCCCCACCTTCACATCGGGGAAAAGCTCGCTCCCTGGGCGGATATGGGCGAACGGGCCGACTTTGGCGGTGTCGTGGAGCTTGGCCTCTTTCAGGTAGCTCACATAGACCATGACCTGATCCCCGATCTGGCAATCCTCGATCCGGGTGAACGGCCCGATGCGGCACCCCTTTCCTACCGAGGTCTTCCCCACGATCATGGTGTTGGGTTCCAGCGTGGTGTCCACGCCGATCTCGACTTCCGCGCCCAGATAAGTTGTGCCGGGATCCATGATCGTAACACCAGATTCGGCATGGCGGCGCAAAATCCTTTCGCGCATTTTCCGATCCGCCTCGGCAAGTTGCCAGCGGTCGTTGACGCCCACCAGAATGTCGGGATCGTCGAACGTCATCGCATCCGCCGCCCCTTGCTCCGCAACCATCGCGACCACGTCGGTCAAATAGAACTCGCCCTGAGCGTTGTCGTTCTTCAGCTTGGGCAGGCAGTCGAGGAGGGTGGGCCCGTCGATGCAGTAGATGGAGGAGTTGACCTCGCGGATCGCTTTCTCTTCGGGAGTCGCATCCTTCTCCTCCACGATCCGCTGAACGCCACTTCCATTCCGCACGATCCGCCCATAACCTTTGGGGTTCTCAACGTTCGAACTGGCGATCAGACACTTGGTGGTTTTGGAACCTCCGTGGATGAGATCGGAGAACATCTCGCTGGAGACCAAGGGCGTATCCCCCGCCGCGACCACAATCTTCCCCTGGAAGCCTTCGAGCAGAGGAGCCGCCATCTGAGCCGCGTGGCCCGTGCCGTGCTGTTCGCGTTGCCAGGCGTACTCATAGGCGTCGCCCAAACGTTGCTGAACCAGTTCCCCGCCGTGCCCGACGACGATTACGATGCGGTCCACTCCCGCCCCCCGCAAAGCCCGCGCCACGTGCTCCACCATCGGAAGCCCACAGACCTCGTGCAAGCCCTTCGGGATGTCCGACTTCATCCGGGTGCCTTTTCCGGCGGCAAGGATGATTCCGGCAACAGCTTGAGTGGACATAGATTTGTTAAGGACCGGAAACCGGGCGGGGTGATCGGAGGTTAAGATTTTGCCTTTTTTCCCCCGCAAAGCGCAAGGTGGGGAGATGGCATTCGGCGTTAGGTGCTAGGTGTTAGGCATCGGGGAGCCGACTTGCTTACTCAACCCCCAACACCCAATACCCAATGCCCAACACCAAATGCCGTCACCCCGTCTGAGCCAAAATACGCTATGCCGCTCCACGTCATCGATCATCCCCTCGCCCAACACCTACTCACCGGCCTTCGCGACAAATCCACCCAGCCCGAGACGTTCCGCCGCCTAAGTTGGAACCTCACCAAGATGCTGGTCTTGGAAGCGACCAAAGGGATTGCGTCGGAAGAGCGCTCGATCGTCACCCCGATCAAAACCACTGCCGGGCGTATTCTCAGCGAAGGCCTCGCCGTCGTCCCCGTCCTCCGCGCTGGGCTTGGGATGTTGGAGCCGGTGGTGCAGCTTTTCCCCGATGTGGCGGTGGGCTACATCGGCTTGGAGAGAAACGAGAGCACCGCCATCGCGCGCAGCTACTACTCCAAACTCCCCGACCTCTCCCACCGGTACACCCTCTGCGTTGATCCCATGCTCGCCACCGGAGGCTCCGCCGCCCAAGCCGTCTCCCTCATCAAGGCCCACGGAGCAAAGAAGGTCGTCATGGTCTGCGTCGTCGCCGCCCCCGAAGGCGTAGCCAAGCTTGAGTCCGCCCACCCCGAAATCGAAATCTTCACCGCCGCGTTGGATGAAGGCCTAAACGAAAAATTCTACATCGTCCCCGGCCTGGGCGATTACGGGGACAGGCTGTACGGCACCTTTTAGAGTGCGGCAATTTATTGCCGCTTTCACTGGCCGATTCATCGGCCTGCAAAGCCTGAAAAACGGCAATAAATTGCCGCACCCTGAAAGGAGCGCAACTTTTGCGCGTCAGAGAGTAGAGCGAACTCGTCTCCTTTCTTGACGACACCTGTGCATAGTCTATAGAATGGCGTCACGGGGCGGCCCTTGATGGCTTTCCTGTATCTGGGAGGAAAGGAATTGCAACCTGAAACGAATTCTGGAGATTTTGTCGCCGATAAGGTGATCGCGATTTTGGTCATGATAGGCGGGGCTTGCGGAGCCTGCGGCGGCTTGGGGATGGCTGGGTTTTCCGGTCTTATCGGTGCCCTTGGCGCGGCTGGTACAGCCGGTGGCGGGGGAGCAGATGCCGCGGCGGTTGCCGGGTTTGGCGCCCTCGGAACTGTGCTCGGTATTGCCTACATTGCTTTGGGAATCGTTGCCTTCATAGGAGCCCTAGGAATGTTCAAAGCATTGCGCAAAGGCTTTAACCAGGTCATGATCGTCATGGCCATCCTTGCCATAGTGAGTCTGGTAACGATCTTCACGTTCAACAACGTCACTGGCGGAGTCGGAAGCGCAGTATTCTACAGTGCCTTTGCCTACTACTGCTGGGGCAGGATGAACGGCAAGATTGGTCCTGCCAACCTTGCGTAGCCAATCCGCTTCATAATTCCTGGCGATGTCCATCGCCAGGAACCTTGCCCAAATCCAAGCCCGCATCGCCCAAGCCTGCGAGAGCGTGAACCGGGATTCTGCCGACGTCACCCTTATCGCGGTCTCCAAGACTTTCTCCACCGACGACATCAAGCAAGCCTACGACGCCGGGCATCGCCACTTTGGCGAGAGCCGTCTGCAGGAAGCTCAGCCGAAGATCGAGGCCTTGCCCATCGACATTGTCTGGCACTTCATCGGTCATCTGCAATCCAACAAAGCCAAGAAGGTTGCCCAGCTTTTCGAGGTCGTCCACACCCTCGACAGCGAATCCCAGCTCACAGAAATCACCAAGGCGGGACGCCCGATCGAGGGTTTCATCGAAGTGAATATTGCGAACGAACCGCAAAAAGCAGGTATTTCGCCCGAATCGCTTGACGAATTCGCCCAAACCGTACTAAGCTATTCCCAGGTTCATTTAACAGGGCTGATGGCAATTGGCCCCACGGTGATCGATTCGGAGCTATCGCGGCCATTCTTCCGCCAGCTTCGGAACCACGCTCACCGCTTGGGAGTCCAAAAGCTGAGCATGGGAATGAGCCAAGACTTTGATGTGGCGATCCAGGAAGGAGCCACCCACATCAGGGTAGGAAGCGCGATCTTCGGATCTCGCGATTAGAAGGAGAAATTGATCATGGAAGAGTTGGTTCTCCAGGAAAAGCCTGGACTATTTTCGCGACTTGCGGGCATGTTGCATCGTCGAGAAGACGACGAGTATGAAGAGGAGTCCACCGTAGGCTCCACCCCCGAGCACCGCGCATTCACCCTTAAGTCGGCTGCCCGATACACCGTGACCGTGCGACGCCAGATCGTGTCGTTCGAGGATGCGATGTCGGCGGCCAACGGCCTCAAGTGCGGCGAGCAACAGATTCTCAACCTGGCCACCACTGAGTCCGCCCTGCGCCAAAAGATCGTGGACTTCATGTGCGGCGTCAACTACGCCCAAGAAGGCACATGGGAAGAGATCGGCGAGAACATCTACCTCGTCGTCCCCGCCAACGCCTACGTAGAAGTAGCCCCCGCCACGCCGAGGATGCAAGCTAGTCGGAACTAACGCAACTAATAGGACCTATTTGACTTATAAGTCCTATAGGTCCTATTGAAATACTCCAAGTGGGATCAAATCAAAGAAGCCCAACGAACTCATCAACCGTCAGGCCAGCATCGCGGATGATCCGTCGCAAAGTGCCCTTTGGCAACTCTACATGACGGGGAATGGCAATCGTGGCAAACGATCCTTCCCTTGTCAGAATCATGTGGCTACCCGCCTGCCTCCGAAAAACCCATCCATTGCGTTCCAAGGCTCTGCGAGTTTGGTCGCCACTCACTACGGGAAGCTTGTTCACGCCGCAACTTCAATCGAAACGGTCTCAAAATCGAGCGGCATCCCCAGTTCCTTGCGAACCGCAAGGCAACCCTCAATGGCCTCTCGGACATTAGCGATCGCTTCTTCCTTCGTTCTGCCATCACTGCCACAGCCCGGAATCGCCGGAACCTCTGCGATCCAGATTCGATCCTCGTCCTGATAGAGCCTCACATCAAATCTCATATCAGCATTATAACGAATGGCCCTTTACAGCAAGCCAGCGCGGTCCAACGTGTCGTCCTTCAACTTCTCAAAGGCGATCTCCGCCAACTTCTCCAAGTTGACGACGTCTTCTCGGTTGTAGGCAATCAGCTTTTCTAAGGCATTGTCATCCCGATTGCGCTGAAACCTTTGCCAAAGCAGAATCGCGTCATAGCCATTCAGTCCCTCAAGATCGTCCCCACGAGAAATCCCAATCTCCTTCTCGATCTTCTTCAGCCCACCCCTGATTCCAACTCGGCGAAGGGTCGGACACAAATCCAAGTGAATCTGGTCGAACTTCAAACCCGGAAACCGCTTCTGAAGCATCGGCAGGTCGAACCCCGAGCCGAAGAACGTGACGATCATGCTGTAGTTGGAGATAATGTCCCGGAAGTTCTCCAGGTTATCGCCCTTCACCAGGCACTGGAAGTCCGTGCCGTCATAGAGCCCGACCATCGTCACCGACGACCCACTCTGTCCGCCGTCAGTTTCGATGTCCAGATAAACGCACGAGGAACGGAAGTCGTTGAAGGCCCTCCATGACTCCTTCAGCCCAAGCCCTCGCGTAAAGAACTGATGCCTGCCCTCATCCAGGGCTTTGATGCTGGAGTTAACCTGGCGACGAAACGATTCCTTGTCCGCCGACCCGATCTTGAACCGCTTCAGGTCCTCCAAATAGTGCGACCACGAGTTGCAGCCTTGCTTCCAAAGCGAGGCCTCTGTCTCGTGGCCGATTCCAGGAATATGGATAAAGGTTTGGCGAAGCAACTAGCCTTGGCCGCCAGTCTTGGCCTTACCCTTCTCGAATTCGTCGCGTGTCTTCACCGAGTCAGGCTGCGGTCCAAACTTTTGCTCGGGAACGCCGAAGCCGGTGCCGTAGTTGCCCCAATACTTCTTATCCTTGGGGTCGAACCAGTAATAGCCGGTTTCCAGGTCCTTGTCGAACTCGCCGTAAAGCCGTACATAGCCGTTGCCACTGAACTTGGCCTTGAGGTTTCGGCCAAACCACTGCACCGACCGGAAGCTTCCCTTGATGGTCAGTCGCCCCGTGCCGAACCAAACCTCTTTGCCGCGCTCTCTGTTATTGTATTCACGCCGTACGTTCCCTTCCGGCACAACGGTTCCCTTCAACTCGCTGACGAGAACGCTGCCCGTGAAAGAAAAGGACAGGTCACCGCTGGGCAATACATCGCCCCGAGGCATGATCCTGAAGCTGCCCACATTGGTCTCGAACCAGAGATCGTCCCGCTCCGATGAAACCTTCATTTTTGTGTAGTCTGGTTTCTGATACTCCGTCGGCGACTGGGCAAAGACGAAGACGGCGCCAACGGCAACACATGCCATGGCTATGACCCCATTTCTAAGGGCTTTTGAACGAGAGGGTGATTGCATCGTGGTAAGTTTATCTCACAGAGGATATCTGTCGCGAATATCGCGGCGTAAGAAACGTTGACTGATCTGACATGAACATCCGATTTCGCCCCATTTTCACGGTTCTCGTCGTCGTTGCGGCGATCGTTGGCGTTTCTGTTGCATTCATTGCTAACGCCAGCCCCTACGTTTCAGTTTCCGAAGCTCGCAAAACCGGTGCCACAAACGTCCACTTGAAGGGCGACTTGGTGAAAACCAGCATTCGCAACGACTTGCAGGCCAGGGCTCTGAGGTTTGAGCTGAAGGATAAGACCGGCGAAACAATGTCGGTGGTCTACACGGGAACTCCGCCCCAAGACTTGGCGTTAGCTACCGAAGTGGTGGCCATCGGCTCGGTCAAAGATGGCGAGTTTCACTCGAACAAATTACTGATTAAATGCCCATCCAAGTACGAGGGCGAGGACAAGGCGAAGCTCTAGCGTGGAAAATCAACTCCCCCCAATGCCCGATGCCCCCGCCTGGGGAATGGCTTTGGGGCCCCTTGGCAAAGGACTCATTTTCGCCGCCGTCGCGTTCTTCATCATCTCGACCATCGGTTGGGCCACGAAGCGAGGCGCGCTTGGCAAGGTTGGCTTTTGGCTGGGCAGCCTTAGCCTGTTTGGCGCCTTCGGCTGCCTGGCGGCGCTCTTTTTGGGCAACCAGTTCCAATACGAGTACATCTTCAGCCACAGCGAAGCGATCTTGGCCACCAAGTACAAGATCGCAGCAATCTGGTCGGGCCAACAGGGGTCGTTCCTTCTTTGGGCCGTGTGTTCCGCGATCTTTGGGTTGCTGGTCGCTCCCCGGACAGGCCAATACCGTCGCTGGTTCACCATCCCCTACGCTCTGTTCCTGGGATGTCTCGGCGCGATTCTGGCCTACGAAACGCCGTTCAACCTGATCCCTGAGATCGCCGCCATGCCCAAGGCGGTTGTTCCCCCCACTGGCACCGGCCTCACCCCCGCCCTGCAAAACTACTGGGTCATTATCCATCCGCCGACCATCTTCCTTGGCTTCGGCTCACTCACCGTCCTCTTCTGCTGGTCCATCGCCGCCATGCTGGAGCGCAATCCGCTCGACTGGGCCAAGATGGTCCGCCCTTGGGCGATCCTCTCCACCGCCATCCTCGGCCTCGGCCTCATCATGGGCGGCTTCTGGGCCTATGAGACCCTCGGTTGGGGCGGCTTCTGGGCATGGGACCCAGTGGAGAACGTCAGCTTCGTCCCCTGGGTGCTGGGAATCGGCTTGATCCACGGCCTCATTATCCAGATCACTCGCGGGCGCTACATCGGAGCCAATCTCATCCTCGCTGGACTCCCCTTTATCGCCTTTGTCTACGGCACCTTCCTCACTCGATCCGGCTTCCTTGGCGACTCCAGCGTCCATAGCTTCGCCCAAATGCAAAGAGGCGCGTTGTGGATTCTCGTCGGCTTGGGCCTGGTTTCGCTGGTCTCCTTTTTCGGCATCTACATCGCCCGAGGCCAAAGACTCTCCAGCGAATTCTCGGCGGGTCATGCTCCCAGCGGCTTGAATCGAGAAGGGCTTTACAACTCGGGCATCTTGCTCATCAGCGCCATCGGCGCCGCCACCGCCATCGGCATGAGCATGCCGTTTCTCTCATCGCAATTCGCGAAGAGAAATGTTGCCATCGAGGAATGGCTATACCACCAGGTCCTGGGTTGGGTCTACATCCCAACAATGATCCTGATCGGCCTCGTTCCCTTCGTCGGTTGGCGCACCATGACGGCAAAGGCTCTCCTCAATCGCACGCTGAACATCTTCACCATCAGCATCGGCCTCTCTGGATTCTGCCTCCTGTTTTTTCGCCATCCGGAATGGGGCATCGGTGCCGACCTGACGAAGACCACGACGATTGCGGGCGCGATCGAGATTCCAACCGTTTTCTGGGTTACCTTCCTTGTTTTCCTCTCCATCTTTGCTTTCACTGCCAACGTTTGGAGGATCGTCGAAACATTCCGTAAATCCCCCATGTCGATCGGAGGTTTTGTATCCCACATCGGCCTCGCCGTCTTCATGGCGGGCATGATTGTTTCGCGAGGATTGGAGCATAAAGTTCAGATTCAAATCCAGCGCTCCCGTCCGGCCCAGGGCCTGGGCTACACCGTCGCGCTGAAGGCCGATCCCAACCCGGAAAACCTCTTCAATCGGGACAACAAAGTGGAGTTCGATGTGCAGGGACCTGATGGGAAGTTCGTGGCGCGGCCAGGGCTCTACTACACCGACTCGAGTGATGGCCCAAGGCCAATGGTCTGGCCACATATCCAGCGGTTCGGGACCCACGACGTATACTTCACCCTCCTTCCCCCCTCCATGAACTATTGGAAGGAGCCTGTCATGCTGAAGCCGGGTGAGTCGAAGACGGATTTGGACGTCAAACTCACCTACCACGGCTACGATGTAGACGGAGAACCTGGCTCCGCCGGAACCCGATTCATCGGCAAGGTCACCGTCGAGTATCAGCACGAGAAGTTCGATGTAAAACCAGTCTTTGCGATCGGAGCAGATCCCGATATGCCCGTAGCGGGTGAGTTTCGCGTCCTCATGACCCGCATTGATGCTGCCACGGGCGGCGCTGAGTTCCAACTCTACTTCGCTGAGGCTCTCTACCCAATCGAGTTGTATCACAAGCCCATGACCGGTCTGGTTTGGGCGGGCGCAGGTATCCTCACGCTCGGTGGTTTGATGGCCGCGTTCTACCGACGGCCGCGAACTCCCAAGGGCCCCGAACCGCTCGACTTAGAGCCTGCCCCGGAGCCCGAAACCGAACCGGTTAAAGAAGATGCGCCTGCTCCAGTTGCTTAAATCCAAGCTCCATCACGCCCACGTGACCTACGCCAACCCCGACTACGTCGGCAGCATCGAGATCGACGGCGATCTGATGAAGCACGTCGGTATCCAGGACGGCGAGATGGTCCAAATCTGGGCCGTAGACCACGGAGCCAGGCTCAATACCTACGCCTTCGCCGGTCCCAAAGGGGTTGTCGGCCTCAACGGAGGAGCCGCCCGTTTTTTTAACACTGGCGACCGCCTCATCATCTGCGCCTTCACCTGGACTGACGAAGAGGTCACCCCCAAGATCGTCCTCCTGGACGAGAACAACGAAATCGTCCGCGACATGACGCCGTACTCCGTGACCGGTTAACGCCCTTCGTACCCCTCAGGTAACGTCCTCCTATGACGCGAATCGAGGCTTACAGGCGAGATGCAGAGTATGCGTTCAGCGAGCTCCAAAAGGCACTGGACGGGTTATCCGAGGGACATGCTTGGGCGGTTCTGCCCCCGGCGGCGGAAGACTATCTTCACACCGATGGCTCGATTCAGGGCGTGGTCTTGCATGTGGCTTCGGGCAAATGGGTGTATGGCAGCATCAGCTTTCGCAACACCGAGATTCGCTGGCGGGACGCGGCGGAGCAAATCGAAGCCTTTGAGCCATCCTGGGCAGGGGCGCTCGACTACCTGAAACGGGGTCATGAATACTGGATGGCCAGTTGGGCGTCGCTCACTGAGGAGGACTTGGACCGGGAGGTGCCGACCAACTACGCCACCGACCTGCCCGCTTGGCGCATGATTCAGATCATGAACCACCACGACTCCTATCATGCCGGACAAGTGGCCACTATGCGGTATACCACCACGTCGACCATGAAGCCGCCAACTTCCTACGCAGAGGATATTCGCAAGTACTGCGCAGACTCAAAGCACTGGTGACGACTACGGAATCGCCCAGCGCCCCACGATCTTCCGCTGTCGGGCATCCCACTCCACCAACGCCGCATCCGGCTTGAGGTTGGCGGCAGAGCCGCCGACGGTGATGTAGTGGTTGCCTTCCGGATGGCGGGTGGGACCGTCTTTTTTGAAGGTTCCGTTTTTCGTATTCCGGTAAGCCAAGCGTGTGACGGACTCGACTTTGCCCAATGGCGTCACATTCCCGGTGTCCCAGGTAACGGCAAAGCCATCCTTCACCGGCTTTCCGTCGGGACCGATGAATGGGTGGGGGTTGAAAGAGTCTTGAGCGCCCGAGCTGAACGTCTCGGCGAGGAGGATCGCGGTCTCGGGGTTGGGGACGGAGCTGATCGACAGACCGCTCATTGGCATGTACATCCCGTAGGAGACAGGCATCAGCTTTCCGGTCTCGCTGTCATGGTCCAGATAGCACTCATCGGGGCTCGCCTTGGGACAGACGAAACTCTCAGCAGACTTCATGTAAGGGCGGACCAGGTAAGCCCAGGTGTAGATTCCGCCGTCTTGTTCGACATACGGCGTGATCCCATCTGCCGTCACGAATACCGGAGGCAAGCGGTCGTTGTTCTCAGCCGCATAGAGGCTGATCGCTTTGGCCAGGGCTTGGATGTTCCGCTTGCACACGAACGCATTTCGGTTCTCCAGGAGCACAAAATAGACCGGGCTGAGGACGACCGCCAAAATCACGATGGCGATGGCGACGACCTTCACATCCTTTCGAGAAACGTAGCTGCTCTTTGGCTGTTCGTCGGTTCGTTCGAGATCCTGCGGGGCTTGGCTCACTTGAATTCCTTTCCAAACTCAACCCGACAAGGCGGGCTCAGAGTTCCTGCCTACTCAGGCTGGGGCTCCGGGACGTTCGGGAAGACGACTCGGAAGGTAGAGCCGACGCCCAGTTCGCTGTCGATTTCGACGGCAGCGTCGTGGGTCGTGGCAAGCTCCAGCACAATCTTGGTGCCCCAGCCCGATCCGCCGCCCTTGTCCCATTGGCTCCGCGCCGTGCCCTTCAGGATGCGCTCGGCAGTTTGGGGGGGCATTCCGGGGCCGGTGTCTTGGACTTCAACCACGTGCTTATCGTCTCGGAAGAAATAGCGGACCGTGACTTCGCCGAGGATCACATCCTCATCGTTCGCCTCGACCTGGGCGCGCCAGTCGTCGGGGATGGTCTCCTTGACCGCTTTGATCGCGTTGCCCACCAGGTTCTGGACGATTCGGAACAGGTAAAGCTCGTCGTGCCAGAGCGCGGGCGCGTCCTCTTGGATTTCGTAGCGCAAGGCCACATGGTTCTTGCGCCCGTCGCTCTCCAGGTAAGCGGCGCTGGTCTGGATGGTCTCGGCCAAGGGGGCAACGATCTTGTTGGGACGCAACGATCGGCCCGCCGAGAGGTCGCTGATGAGGCGCGAGTAACCCACGATCCGGTCCACCGACTTCTGGATGTCGGTAAACATCCCGTCCAAGGTCTCGACGTACATCGGCACCGACTCGTCTACTTCGGTGTCCTTCAAGTGGTCCTTGAGGCCTGCCATCGCGAGTTCGGAAAAGCTGAGGTTGGCATACAAGCTGGCGGCGAGGTTGCCGATGTCGTGGCTCACCTTGCCCATTCCCAACAGGCTGGAGGAGCGCGATTCTTCCTCGATCAGTCTAGAGTTGATGTAGGCCATCGCGGAGACCGCCGCGACCGTCTCCAGAACCGCGGCGTCGTTCTCGTTGAATGAGCCCTCGTTCTTATTAAGAAGCTGGACCACGCCTATGGGGGTCTCGTCCTCCATTTGGAGGGGAACGGCGATCATGTTCTTCAGGACCACGCCCGTCGCCTGCTCGAAGTCGCTCAGGTCGGGTTTGGGCGGGAACTCCTTGATGACGGTCTTGCTGCTTTGAAAAGCCTGCCCGGCTACGCCGTAGTCTTCAGGAATGTCCTTGGTGGGGAGCCGATCCGCCACGTCCTCGGGCAGCACGTGCTGGAACCGAAGCCGACGGGTGGCTGGTTCGTGCACATAGATCGTTCCGCCCGAAGCTCCCACCGCCTCAACGCACAACTGCAACACTTCCTTGAGCAACAGGTCGAACTGTCCGGTACTGGCGAGCTTCTTGGTGGCAAGCTTAACGGCCTGGATGAGCCGTGCATTGGTATCCATTCGGCGGCTATTTTACTTGACTTCGGTCGGTAGAGAGGAGCGTTCGGCAAGAATCTCTCGCCACCTTTGCAATCGCTTGCCGATTTCGACCTCGTTTCCGCGCTTGGTTGGGCGGTAGTAAGCGCGTTCGCCGAGGGACTCGGGCAGATTCCTCTGCTCCACCACCGCCTCCTCAAAGTCGTGGGCGTAGCGATAGCCTTCGCCGTATCCCTGCTCCTTCATCAGCTTGGTGGGGGCGTTCCGCAGGTGGATGGGAACGGGGTCGTTCCGAGTCTGTTTTACATCCTGGCTGGCCTCTCCGAACGCTTTGTAGACCGCGTTGCTCTTGGGCGCGGTGGCCGTGTAGACCGCGCACTGCGCTAGAGCCAAGGCGCCTTCGGGCATTCCGATGAAGTGGAGGGCCTGTTGTGCAGCCATCGCCTGTTGCAGGGCGTTGGGGTCGGCCAAGCCCACATCCTCCACCGCCATTCTCACCAGCCGCCGGGCCAGATACATCGGGTCTTCCCCTCCCTCCAGCATCCTGGCTAGCCAATAAAGCGTGGCGTTCGGATCGCTTCCCCGCACCGACTTGTGGAGCGCGGAGATGATGTCGTAGTGCATCTCGCCGCCCTTGTCATAGAGCATCGCCCGCTGTTGAATCGCCGACTCCACATCCTTCAGCGTCACATGCCCATCCACACTGGCGGCAACGCTGAGTTCCAGCATATTGAGGGCCGACCGCGCATCGCCGTTGGAGAGGTTCACCCAGGCGTCGATGGCTTCGGCGTCGATCTGCGCGTTGGTGTACTGCGCCTCAATGGCCCGCCGCAAGACCTCCCGAATCTCCTCGTCGGTGAGGGGATTCAGGATGAAGACGCGGGAGCGGGAGAGGAGGGCGGAGTTCACCTCGAAGGACGGGTTCTCGGTGGTCGCGCCGATCAGGGTAATGGTCCCATTCTCCACCACGGGCAGGATGGCGTCCTGTTGGGCTTTGTTGAAGCGGTGGATTTCGTCGATGAAGAGGATGGTTTTGTGGCCTGACTGCTTCCTCAGCCGCGCCTCTTCCACCACCTTTCGGATGTCGGCGACTCCCGCCGACACCGCGCTCAGGCGGGCGAAGTGGGCTTTGGTCACCCCGGCGATAATCTCCGCCAGGGTGGTCTTCCCCACTCCCGGAGGTCCCCAGAGGATGATTGAGCGAAGCTGGTCCGCCTCCGCCGCCCGACGAAACGCCGCGTCTGGGGCGGTGAGATGGACTTGGCCGATGATGTCGTCGAAAGTCAGCGGCCTCAGCCGGGCCGCCAAGGGAGCGCCTTCGTCAATTGGGGAGGCTTCGCCAAAAAGGGATGGCTCCATAGGAATCTATACGCCCTTCTCGGCCCGCCAGGCGGGACTCAAGAACTTGCTCATGTAGTTCCGCACATTGTCGGGCAGGATCACCACAATCCGCTCCCCGCCTTTGCACTCCTTCGCAATCTCCAAAACCCCTTGCATCGCCGAGCCACTGGACCCGCCAACCAACATCCCCTCTTCCCGAATCAGCCGCAGGGCCAGTTCAAAGGAGGTCTTATCGTTGGTTTTGATATAGCGATCCACCAGCGATTGGTCCAAAACGTCGGGGATGAAGTCGTAGCCGATGCCCTCCACCAGATAAGGCCCGCCCGGCTCCCCGCCGCCGATGATCGACCCCTCCGGGTCAACGCCGACGATCTGGCAGGTCGGAATCTCCTCCTTGAACCGCCTCGCGACCCCCGCAAGGGTCCCCCCCGTCCCGACGCTGGCGACGAAGTAGTCGATCCGCCCGTCGGTCTGCTCGATGAGTTCCCGAGCGGTGGTCTCGTAGTGGGCGCGAGGGTTGTCGGGGTTGCCGAATTGATCGAGGATATGCGAATTGGGAATCTCCTTTCTTAGCTTCTCGGCGACCCCAAAGTTGGATTCCGGCGAGTCGTGGGCGGCTTCGGTAGGAGTCCGCACAATTTCCGCCCCTAGCGCCTCCATCATCAACTGCTTCTCTGCACTCATCTTCTCGGGCATAGTAATGATGAGCCGATACCCCCGAATCGCCGCCGCCATCGCCAGCCCGATCCCGGTATTCCCGCTGGTAGGCTCGATCAGAGTGTCGCCCGGCTTGATGCGCCCTTCCCTTTCCGCCTGCTCCACCATAAACCACCCAATCCGGTCCTTCACCGATCCGCCCGGGTTCAGGAACTCGCACTTGGCCAGGATTTCAACGTCGAACTCCTTACCGATGGAGTTCAAACGAACCAACGGCGTATTCCCGATCGCGGCAAGGATGTTTGGCAGGATGTCCATGCCGCTAGTGTAACCCCCTGGGATCGCCGAATTCATTCGGCGAGCAGGTTTGGAGGAGTTGCAGATGTGTATCGCGACGCCAGACCCCGCCCGCTACAGACCAAAAAGTCCTTCCCCCTTGATGGGGGAGGGATTTAGGGTGGGGGTGAGGCTGGCAGAGCGCTTGGGTGTCCAGGTGCAGATAGTCGGCAGGCGTCACCCCTATCCCAAACCCTTTCCCCATCAAGGAGAAAGGGCCTTTTGCCAGCCGCCTACAGATATACTTGGAGAAGGTCAATGACGACCAGGAGAAACCCTATGCCTACCGATCTCGCCACTAAATCCGAACTCATCCAACTCCTCGACGAAGCCGTCAAGACCCAGGAAATGAAGGGGTGCTGTATGGCGGTGAAGGACGCCTTGGAGCATGTGGTGCATTCGGGCAAGGAGTTTGTGGAGGAGGAGCTGTTGCGCCCGTCCCCCACCGGCTACGCCCGCCGACTCCTTCACCTGGACCCCGAGGGTCGGTACTCGGCGCTGGTGATGGTCTGGGACAAAGGCCAAGGCACCGCCCTGCACGACCACGCCGGGATGTGGTGCGTGGAGTGCGTGTATCGGGGCAAGATTTTGGTGACTTCTTACTCGGTGGATAAGGGAGAAGGCGACAACTACTGGTTCAGCAAAGAGGCAGAGATTGTGGCGGGAGTCGGAGAGGCCGGAGCCCTAATCCCCCCCTTCGACCACCACACCATCGAGAATCCTTATGACGAGAAGGCCGTGACTATCCACGTCTACGGCGGCGAGATGACTTGGGCGGATTGCTTCCTGCCGGAAAGCGACCACTACGTGCGGACTCGAAAAGAGCTGAGCTACACAGAGTAGCCGCGCACTTGTAGCCAAAGCTCCCCCTCCTCGTTTAAACCCTACACTCGTTCCGCGGACAGAATTCTGTCGATTAGCGTGTATAGCTTTGCCCTTGCCGCCTTACCTACTGCATTGCCGAACCGGTAAGTTGCTGGTGGGCGCCACACGTGCGGGTTTCCGGTCCCCCACGGATACTCGCAGTTGGGCGCGTTCGGGCCTGCGACCGACGGGTTCAGGAGTTCTACACGGCGCATACTTGCTTCCAAGCCTCTCAAGACCCGGCTAACTTCGCGACGGCTTGCTGTACGACCCATCAAAGTCTTGCGCAAGCGTGGATCATTAACGATTTGCGCACTCAATACCCTAAAGCTGTTGTGGACTGCATGGTGACCCCAAAGTGACTGTCCCTGTTTTCTTCCATAGCCCTTGATGAGTTTCTCACCGCACATCTGTAAATGCAGGACGATCTGGCATATCTCCGCCTCATTCTGCTCAAGGATCAAGGCGGTACGTAAGTCGCTTCTGGCCTGCTTGAACCAGGCGCGATCTGGTCTCAACTCGCCTTGCGCCTACGTATGCGTTCCACAGGAATCGCGCTTTCCCATGTGCCCCACTCCGGTGGCGGATTTAGTCTCTCCGGACCTGTCAGATCGGTTACCGCGATTTGCATGGTGTGGTGGAGACCTTCCTGAGGGTCAGGCGAAAATTGAATCGGAACGATGGCATCCTCTGGAAACCACAATTTGTCAACGTGTATGACCCGAATCTCCTTGCCGGAAACGTCGGGAAAGATGAAGCTCTGTACAATGGAAGGCACTTCAGAGTGATTGAGCTTGATCAAATGCCGCGCCTCCATCTCCAAGTTTTCCAACGTCATCTTGCGCATAGCAGAATTATGGCATGGGGCATGGACCACCCTCTTCCCGCGCAAAACGAGGAGGGGGCTTTTCGCACTCGGCTAAACTGCACCCATGCCGGAGTTTGAGACGCAGGTCATTCATGCAGGAATCGAGCCAGATGAGGCTACGGGCGCGGTGATGACGCCCATCTACCAGACCAGCACCTATGCCCAATCCAGCCCTGGCGAGCATAAAGGCTACGAGTACAGCCGCACCGACAACCCGACCCGGACCGTCCTCCAAACCCAACTTGCCGCCTTGGAGCAAGGGGACAAGGCGCTTGTGTTTTCCAGCGGACTCGCCGCCACCGACTGTGTTCTCAACCTCTTCCAAACCGGCGACCATGTGATCGCGGGGGATGACCTCTATGGAGGCACCTATCGCCTGTTCGAGAAAGTTGCCACCTATCGCGGATTGGAGTTCGACTTTGTGGACCTCACCGACGAAGCAAAGCTTCGCGAGAAGATCAACCCCAACACCAAGCTCATCTGGTTTGAGACCCCCACCAACCCGATGCTCAACCTGTTCGACATCGCGAAGATCGCCGCCATCGCCAAGGAGCATGGGATCCTGACGGTGGTGGACAACACCTTCATGTCCCCCTACTTCCAAAACCCACTTGCCCTCGGTGCCGACATCGTAATGCACTCGATGACGAAGTATATCAATGGCCACTCGGACGTGGTGATGGGGTGCCTGGTGATGCGGGACCGGAATCTCAAGGCCCCCCGCAAAACCTGGAGCGACCCCAACTTCTCGGCCCCCAAGACCCTCTACGCCCGGCTCAAATTCCTCCAGAATGCGGTCGGCGCGACTCCCGGTCCGTTCGACTGCTGGCTGGTTCTGCGCGGGATCAAGACGTTGGCGGTGCGGATGGAAAGGCACGCCCAGAACGCCTGGCAGATCGCCCAGTTCCTGGAGAGGCATCCCAAGGTCGAGCGAGTGGTCTATCCCGGCCTCCCGTCGCACCCGGGGCATGAGTTGGCGAAGCGGCAGATGCGGGGCTTTGGGGGCATGGTGACCTTCTTTACCAAGGGCGGTCTGGCGGAAGCCCGCACCTTCTTGGAAAACCTGGAGGTTTTCACTTTGGCGGAGTCATTGGGAGGCGTCGAGAGCCTCATCGAGCACCCCGCCATCATGACCCACGCCTCGATTCCGCCGGAGTTGAGGAAAGAGATCGGCATCCACGACAACCTGGTCCGCATGAGTTGCGGGATCGAGCACGCCGACGACTTGATCCGAGACTTGGACTCAGCCCTGGCCAAGCTTCCCTAGCCTGGATTGTCGGGGCTGTTACGTGGTGTTTGTTGCCTTGCAACTCTTTGCGGGCTTTGCGCCTTTGCGAGAACTATTTGAACTCACGCAAAGACGCAAAGAGCGCAAAGAGCCGCGAAGGACTGGGCGGCGGACACACAATGCGATAACCCCGAGCCACCCAAGGGCAACGGCCATCACCTCTGTCAAACCCAAGTTATCGAAATTGAGGAGCATCCTTCGGTGGCCCTCTGTGTTTTTCGGTGGTTCTTTCAATAGGCGAAGACCGAAACCACCAAGGGCCGCAGAGGACCGCCGAAGGACGGTCGGCTGCCCTGAATGGGTAAAGCAGCAGGCAGAGGCTAAGCTACACTAAGCCAATGCGACTAGTGACGCCCCTTCGGCGCGCGGTGATGCGGGGGGTTTATTCCCGACGGCTGAACTCCCGATGGGGGAAGGTTTTGGCGGGGTTGGATGTTTGGCCTTTGGATGCCGCCCGGCTGGATGGGAGCGGGAACCTGACTTGGGGCGGACTGGGCACCTCGATCACGGAGCCGACGCCCGCTGCCCTGACGATGATCGAAAACCACCGGGTCTGCGGCGACTTGGGGACTCGGGCGGGGGCTAAGTTCGATATCCGCCAAGACCACATCGCCATCGAGGTCGGCGGGGTAAAGGGAGTCGCACGGAACCGGGCGGACCTTCAGGTTTTTCATGAGATATTCGTCGAGCGGTTCTACAGCTTCGAGTACCCCGGCTCGTTCTTCGTGATCGACGTGGGCGCGAACCTTGGCCTGGCTTCCCTCTTCTTCGCCTCCGAGTACCAGGCGGAAGTCGTGGCTTATGAGTTGGTGCCGAGCACGGTGCAGATGGCCCAAGAAAACCTGAATCTCAACCCCAAGCTATCCTCCCGAATCCGCTTGGAAGCGGTCGGTCTGGCGGACAAAGACGCCGAGATCGAGATCGAAGTAGACGCCGCGATCCGGTCCAGCAATTCGCTCTATGAAACGAACCTGACTGAAACCCGTACTAAGGAAACTGTGCAGGTTATCGACGCCGGTCCCGCCATCCAAGCTGCCATCGAGCAAGCCGCCGGTCGAACCTTGGTACTGAAGTTGGATGCAGAGGGCGCCGAGTATGAAATATTCGAGCGGATGCAGGCGCTTGGGCTGCTATCCAAGGTGGATGTGCTGTTCCTGGAGTGGCATGAGCGAACGGGCAAAGACCCGGCGACCCTGCGGGACATGCTTCGCCAAGCAGGATTCATCTGGACCGAACGCCAGCATACGGAAGCCCCGGTTGGGCTCATCAACGGGTTCAATAAATCACGTTGCTAACACATTATTTGTAGTACGGCGTCATGGTGAGCGAGAGTGGCCCGAGCGTTTTGTTGCTCAGAGTGTTCTATGCCGCGGAGTCGAACCACCCCACGCGGTTGTAAAGTGGGATGAATTGACGGGCAGGTGAGGTCCTTCGACTCGCGACCAGCAAACGGCGAAGCTACAGACTCCTTCTGGCTCGCTCAGGATGACGCCGTCCTCGCGATGTTTGCTACAACCTCTTAAGGTACGAGCCGGAAAGACTTAAACCCAACCACGATATCCCGCTTGCGATAAGTGCGAGCAACGGGCACGGCCTTCTCAGCCAAAGCGCCCTTCCCCGTCGTGATCACCACGCCTCCGGCCTGAGGCAAAACCTGCCACCAGTCGCCGCTCTTCTTCAGGATCTGCGCCTGAGTCACCTTTCCGGTGCCGACGGGAATCCAGATCGGTTTGTCCTTGAGATAGGGCGGGATCGCCAGGGTGATCCTGGGCATCTCTTGGGTCGCTCTTAAGAGCGAGTCCGGGTAGTCCGCCGCGTTTTGCGAGCCCATGATCTGCATCGATCTTGTCACCACCGAGGCGGGGAAAATCGTGTCGGCGTAGAGGACCAAACCGATGTAGGCATCCATCCCCGGCTTGCCCTTGTCGGCGAGTTGGGCCGTACTTGGCGCGGATGAAGCCGTCTTGACCACCAATGAGTCCACATTGGCTTTCACCCAGGCTTCCAAGTCGGCCAGTTTCGCGCCCATCACATCGTCCGGGCCGATCACGCCTCGCTTCATCTGGTCGCGCAGAATCCGCATGAAGAACTTCTCGCCGAGATAGCCGTTGGCCCAGTGCTCGGGCGAAGTGTAGCCTCCAACCGCGGGAAGAACCGCATGGCCATACTCATGCGCCACCTCGCGAACCATCTCGATCGGCTTACTGAAACTGCGCACGTCGTAGATGTAGATCGTGCTGACCGACACCGACTGGTTGTTGACGATCTCCTCGCCCTTCAGATGCTCGCCGCCCGCCTCTCCGCCGAAGCATACATAGAAGTCGATGATGCCCTTATTGTATTTGTCAGGGTGGCGGATTCGGTACTTGTTGTAGAGCACGTCCCACATCCGAATCCCCTGCCGGGCGATGAGGACGGTGTAGTCGTAGTCCCGTTTCTTGAGTTGGCTAAAGACGCGAAATCGAATCCTGCCCTGGCGTTCTCCCGTCTTCGGATCGGAGACCGCGTCGTCGTCCGGACCAAAAGCGCTGGCGATCCAATCGAATTGCCACTGAATGGGCGGATCGTCGCCGAATAGTTTGGGCGAGAACTTGGGCGGGTCGAGGGGAACCTCTCGGATGTAGACCGAGAGACGAGGCGGCTTGCCCCCTGGCTCCACCATATGCATCCACCGTGCGGCTGGGTCCTGCCCCGCCACCATCATCGTAGCCGCCAATAAACTCAACATAAGTTAGTGTCCCAGGTGCTCTAGATACCGCTCCGCGTCGATCGCCGCCATACAGCCCGTACCCGCCGCCGTCACCGCCTGCCGATACACGCTGTCCGCCACGTCTCCCGCGGCAAACACGCCCTCGACGTTCGTCTTGGTACTTCCCGGCAAGGTTTGGATATAGCCCACGTCGTCCATATCGATCATCCCTTTTACCAGGTCGCTGTTGGGCTTGTGCCCGATGGCGACGAAAACGCCGTTGATCGGCATCTCCGTCTTTTGGTCCGTGGCCAGGTTGTGCAGCCTGACTCCCGTCACCTTCTTGACTGGCTCGGTGTCTCCCAGAATTTCGTCCACCACCGTGTTCCAGATCACCTGAATCTTGGGGTTGTTGAGCACGCGATCCTGCATGATCTTGCTCGCCCGGAACTCATCGCGCCGATGCACCACATAAACACGACTGCAATGGCGGGTCAGGTAGTTCGCCTCCTCCATCGCCGTGTCTCCGCCGCCCACGATGATCACCTCTTTGCCCCGGAAGAAGAATCCGTCGCAGGTGGCGCAGGCGCTGACGCCGAAGCCGCCAAAGGTGATCTCGCTCTCCAGCCCAATCCACTTCGCGCTGGCCCCGGTGGCCAGGATAAGGGCGTGGGTCTCGTGGACATCTTCGCCGACGTAGACCTTGAACGGGCGAGAGGTCAGGTCCAGCCGGGTCACCTCTTTATGCTCCACCCGCGCCCCAAACCGCTCGGCCTGCTTCTTGAAAAGCTCCATCATCTCCGGCCCCATGATCCCATCGGGATAGCCCGGATAGTTCTCCACGTCTGTGGTAATCATAAGCTGGCCTCCAGGTTGGAGACCGGCGAAAACGAGAGGCTGAAGGTCTGCGCGAGCGTTGTAGAGGGCCGCCGTATACCCTGCCGGCCCCGAGCCGACGATGATCACTTTTTCTGGCATGGTTGTTGGTTGATTGCTAGGAGAAGATTACCCGCGAGATAGAACGGGCCTGGGCTTCAACAAATGCAGTTTCTTTCCATCAGGGGTAACCTCCAACCAGGTAAATGAAGCTCAGCGACCTGCGAAAACACCTGCACCAACATAACTGTCTGTTGGCTAGAGACACGGGCGGGCATTCGATCTACAAGAACACGGCCAACGGCAAGTCGGCGGCAGTGCCAAGGCATACAGAAATAGCGTGGGGCACCGTTAAAGGAATCTGCGAGCGGTTGGAAATTCCTAAACCCAGCGGGCGCTAACTTGCCAGTCGAACGGTTTCGATGTTCCCCGGCTCTGCAACTTGGGCTTTGGCTTCGTCTCTCCTAAACTCCAGCAACTCGTTGAGGGCATCAAGCACATTCGCCTTCGCTTCCTCCTTCGTCCGGCCCTGAGAGATTGCCCCCGGAACCTCCGCGACCTCGGACACCCACCACCCGTCGTCGCTCCATTCATATACGATTGTCCAAGTTCCACTCATGATCGCAACCTGCTCTAAGGATACTATACGTGTTTTCTCCCGACCAACGATCTGACCCACCTGACAGATCAGTCGGATCAGGCAGATAGGTCAGGCCACGCCGCTCCCCCAACGCCCCAACACCGAAAAGCCGCAAAACCGTCTCTGCCCGCACCATTCCCCGCCCCTCGCTCGTCTTGAATACCCGAGAGAATGTCTGAGAATCAAACGCCTGAGCCGGTGAGTGTGTATGCCGTCATCATGACCATGGTGGATACCATGGCTACCATCGCTTGGTCCAAGCTGGGCCTGCAACCCGACCTGGCCACGGGCCGGATCGAGAAGGACATGGAGCAGGCCAAAGTCGCCATCGACCTCACCACCCATCTCGCAAGCTTCATCGAGCCTCAACTGGACGAGGACGACAAGCGGCGGGTCCACGGGCTGGTGCGCGATCTCAGGATGAACTACGTAGAGAAATCCAAGGAATGAGCATGGAAAGGACGCAAGGAAGAGTTGTCAGGGTGCCCTCGTTGGCCAACCGTCTGAAAATGGCGGTTCTGGACCGTCGGGAGACGAGCCAATGGGCCAAGGAACAGGCAGTCGGCCCCACGGTGCAGGAGCGACAGCTTGCCCTTATCCACTTCTACCAAGAGTATGAGACCCTGGTGGAAACCCTCTGCGACGCCGCCCAGTACGGCCCTACGTCCTTCCTGGAGAAAGCCTATCTGTCGGTTCGCGAATGGATGCAGGAGAACTATCCCCAAGTAGGCCGATATGCGGTGGCATACCTGCAGTTCGAGGTGGACGACCGGGGCGATGCGTTCGAAGCCCTGTTCTCTTCCCCCGACCTCGCGACGTTCTTGCAGACGGATGACGGTAACATGATCTCGCGAATCATGCGCACGCGGGAGGCCTTGAACCGATACGGGGATCACCTGCGCCAGCTTGCCGCCGCATAGTCCATGCGCCAAACCTTTCATCACGCGAATTTCGAAGCTCTCGCCGAGGCATGGAACGAGTACTACTCGGAGCCTTTCCGCATCGACGCCCAGCTTTTAGAGCAGAACACGGTGAAGTCGCCGGTTTTCGACTGGGGCGTTTCCCAGATCGAGACGGACGCCGCTGGTCGAGTGCTTGGCTTTGTGGCCTTCAAGCGATCCGCCGCCGGACTCTTCAAGGGCCCCTCCATCGACCAGGCCCACCTCTCCGCCATCGCCTACTCCGACCCCAAGGTTGCCGTCGAACTGATGGCGGAAGCAAAGCGCATCCTTCGCAATCGAGGCGTCAACCGCATCCACTTCGGCAGCGACTCCCGCCACTTCTGGCCCGGCTGTCCGATCGAGTGCGGGGGCATCTGCGGGTTTTTGATGGTGGAGGGGTTTGAGGACCAAGACGAGGTTTTCGATCTGGAACGCAACCTGTCGGACTATGTGCCGCCCCGCCCCCTGCCCATCGGCTTTGAGTACCGAACCTTGGCCAGCGACGACGATGTGGTGGCGCTACGGGTCTTCTTGGAAAACGAATTCCCAGGCCGCTGGCGGCACGATGTCTTGGACAAGGTGAGAACCGAAGGCGACCCCAGTTGCGTTTTAGCGGCGTTCGAGGGCTCGAACGTCGTCGGCTTCGCCCTGATTCAGGACTCCAACTGCAAACTCCCCATCGGAGGCGCAGTGTGGCGAAACTCGCTGGGCGGCAAGTGGGGCTCCTTGGGGCCGATTGGGGTTTCCGCAGAAAAGAGAGGCGTCGGCCTAGGCCACGCCGTACTAAGCACCGCCCTGCTAGAACTGAAAAACCGAGGAGTCCAACGATGCATCATCGACTGGACGACGTTGGACAAGTTCTACAACGAACACGGCTTCGAAATTACGCGGCGCTACAAGCCCTCTAGTTTGCGGTTGGGAGATTAAAGACTCCCCCTCCTCTTTTTCCGCGGCCACAGGCTTGTCACTTATCCTGCTCGAATCGCGAGAAGAGGAGGAAGGGGCCTCCGGACTCCCCCTCCTCCAAGTGGTTCGTCTTGGAGGAGGGGGGCGGGGGGAGGAGGTTTCGCTTGTAGTTGCCCCAAGGCTTGTAGCCCTATGCCAGCGCTGAAACCATCCCAGTCGATCCGCCTCAAGGCACAAAGACACCAAGGAGCGACACCGCCCGCCGTAGCCTGGACGTCCACGTCCGGGTCTCCGTGCCTTGGACCTCCAGGTCCGAGGACCTTGCAGTCGCCGCAAAGCTTGTAGACGGCGGCAAAAATGCATCCGCCCCCTACACCGAACCGGTACGGGCAAACACACGCTACTTCGTCTCCGAAGAGAGTTCTCTACCGATTTACTGGTAGCGATTATCCGAATGATCCACCCCCAGGAGGAGGTACAACCCAACCAGGTGGTGGTATTGGAGGAGGAACCGGTTAGATGCTCGCAATACTTGCTCTCTTAACGGCTGTAACAAGCCCTCAGGTCCCCGCCAATTGGAATGATGACCTTGTTCGGCCTCCTTGGGTCACGACCAGTTGGGACGATGACGATCCGCTGAAGAACGCCTGGAGACCGTACGCCGCAATCCTGAAAAAGCATCCCGGGTATGCCACTAAAACAGGACTCCCGGAGAAGGCGAGGCAACTGGTCGCAGAACTGGACAACGGTCCGATCACCGAGCAGCGCTTGTATCGGGCCGCCGCCGTCTATACGGTGGCCCGTGCCCTCGAATGGGACTTCGACTATGATCCATTGGCGAGTAAAGCCTATGGGAAACTCTCGCTGGCGTGGATGAAGTACGACAAGCCAACCGTCTCCATGGAATTTTGTCGAATGGGCTTCGCCCTCTGCTCGATGCGCATGGAGTTCGACGCGGGAGATATGCCTCAGCTTCTCGTTCGTCGACACCCCAATGATCGCCTAGTCATCCGAGGAATGGTTGGGTACGTGCGCAGGAGACCGACGGACCCCAAGGTGATCACGTGGACCTTGGACTTAGCCAAAAAGTTACCTACTTTGGCAGATCGACGTCCGCAAGACTTCATTACCGTACACTTGGCCCATGGTGCCAACTTCTGGAAATCGAAGAGTGTGAATGATGCGATCGGATCAAGGGATGCTCTTCGCAAGGCCGTCAAATTGGTACCGCCCGACTTTGCCAAGAGGATCCAAGCGGAACTGGATGTAGTGGAACGATACGTTAAGAGACACAGCACACCGTGATGTGTGCGAAGAAAATTCTGCCATGAGTGAAGGTCGAGGCTGCTACACACGAATTGCAGTTATAAGCAGACCTCTCTAAACTCCAACCTACACCCTCTCCGGCACAACCACGCGACCCGTCTTTGCGCTCTCCATCGCCGCCAAGGCAATACTCACTGCCATGGCCCCGTCATAACCCGACACCGCCACGTCCGTCCCATTCTTCACCGCATCGACGAAGCCCCGCAGTTGCTTGTAGTAAGGATCATCGGTAGCCGAGATCGCGCCGTCGGCGAAAGTCTTTCCTCCCTCCACCGTCGTCTTCAAAGCCACGTTTTGACGAGAGTCGTGCTGGATCAGGCCGTTGCTTCCAGCGACTTCAAACGTCGTCCGAAATCCACTGGGGTCCATCCAAGTCGCCTCGACGTGGGCCACCGCTCCGCTTGCAAAAGTCAGAGTGGTCAAGGCGTAGTCCGGCCCGCTGCCCGCCGCAATCCCCACCGATCGGGAGTAGAGGTGCTTCACTTCGCCGAGGGTCCAGCGGAGCCAATCGAAGTCGTGGACCGCCAAGTCCAGCAAGACGCCGCCGGAGCGGTGATGGTCTTGGAACCAACCTCTGGACCCTACCGGGGCCAAGCCTCCGCGCCGAGTTCGCGCCGCCGCTGGAGTGCCGATCTTCCCCGCCTTCACCAGCCGATGCCCCGTGGCGAAGTCGGCAAAGAACCGCACCACTTGGCCCACCGCCAGCGGCACATTGGCATCACCCGCCGCACCGATCAGCTTTCTACAATCCTCCAAAGTCCGGGCCAATGGCTTTTCGATAAACACCGCCCGCCCCGCCGCAATCGCCTTCAAACCTGCTTCCGTATGCAGGTCGGTCGGGAGGCAGACATCTACCACATCGCACTGAGAGATCACCGCTTCTACAGAATCCAGCGGCGTGGCCGACCACTGCTTGGAAAAGCCTTCGCTCTTCTCGGGAAGGGGCTCGAAGAAGTGGAGGTCCACATCCGACATCTTTTGATACTGCCTCGCGTGAACGTTGCCCATACCGCCTGCGCCAAGGATGCCAACTTTGACCATCTAGCCTGATTATAGCCAGACGCACAGGCCCGTCGCTTCGGCTATATCTTTGATGGGAAACCCATTGGGGTCGTTCTTCCGCTCTGGAGAGATGGCGGCGTGAGTCGTGATGAACTTGAGGTTCGGGAACCGGGCCTTGAGCCGTGTCGCGATAAGAATGGCGGTCTCGATCTGGGCTTTAGTAAACGGGTCGATGCCGTTATTGAGGTTCACCAGGCTGATGCCGATGGAGTATTCGTTGACCCCTGATCCCTGGGGTCCGGTGGATTGCCCGGCATGGAAGGCGACGTTCGTGGGGGCAACGCACTGAATGGCGGTTCCGTCTTTGTCGACGAGATAGTGATAGCTGAACCCGCGCTCCCTCAGAATCGACAGAGAGCTTTTCAGAGTTGGCTCGACGGTAGCGTGGAAGACGACCGTATCCACCACCGTAGTCGGCTTGCGCAGGCGAAACTCCAGAGCGGGGCTGAGATACTCGATGGCGAAACTTTTACCCGGCTTTGGGCAAAGGATTCTTTCCGTAATCCGAAAGCTCCACCGCCATCTCGACCACCGCGTGGTCGTGAACCACCGGATCGCCGCCGGCTTCGGTAGCGCCGCACTGCTCACACATGAGGTGGGCGCACTCTTCTTGAAGAGATCGACCACAACGAAGACACCTAGTTTCGCAAACCCTCAGCAAATCCTAAACCCCATTCGCTCGCATTCGAAGGGACGATGCAAGCCTAGTAAAAGTATCGGGCAACTAACCCGGTTTAATTAGCAGGTTTGACGTTAAATCTCAAGAGTGGTTCCCGGAGAGGGCGTAGCGGTGTTGGGCGTGAGGCGTTAGGTGTTAGGCATTGGGTGCTGGTTCATGGCTACCGCCAAACCCAAAACCAAAAACCCAAAGCCTAACGCCCAATACCCAGCACCCAAAGCCGAGAGCCTTACGAAGTAAACTCACCCTTCGCATGAAGTTCCCCATCTCGATACTCCGCGACTACGTTCAGACCGAATTGACTGCCGAACAAGTAGGCGACCTGCTGACCATGGCGGGGTTTGAGTTGGAGGGCATCGAGGAGGTCGATGGCGATGATGTGTTGGACATCAAGGTCGTCAGCAACCGGGGCGACGGGTTGAGCGTGTTCGGACTCGCACGAGAGGTCTTGGCGAAGGATGCCAACAGCAAGCCGACCGAACTCTATGAACAATCCAAGGCCGGATTCCCGAACGCCCAACACCCAACGCCGATCACCATCCCCCCAGCCTCCGCCACCATCGAATCCCCAGAGTGTCTCCGCTTCGCTTGCCGCGCTTACGACAACGTAGACGCCACTGCCCAGAGTCCGGATTGGATGCAGAAGCGGCTTGCCCAGGCCGGAATGCGCCCCATCTCCATCCTTGTAGACCTGACCAACTACGTGATGCTGGAACTCGGCCAACCACTCCATGCCTTCGACCGAGACAAGCTCACAGAACAGCGCATCGTCGTCCGCCACGCCCGACCGGGAGAGAAACTGACCACCCTCAACGGAGTCGAGCATGAACTAGATGGCCAGATGATGATCTGCGACGCCGCCAAGCCCGTTGGGGTCCCCGGAGTGATGGGCGGCCTGGAGACTGAGGTCACCGACGACACCACCCGCCTCCTGCTGGAGTCGGCGAATTTCAAAAACACCACCGTCCGCAAGACCCGCAAACAGCTTGGGCTGAACACCGAGGCCAGCTACCGGTTCGAGCGAAGCGTGGACCCGGATGGAGTGGTCCGGGCCATCGAGCGCTTCACCCAACTTCTCACCCAATCCCTCCCGCTTGTGGCCTTCTCCAATATCGTCGACCTCTACCCCGGCAAACAAACCCGCGAACCGATCCAAATGAGACTCGAACGCGCCAACCGACTCCTGGGAATGACCGTCACTCCAGAAGAAGCCACCCGCTACCTGTCCAACCTAGGATTCGAAATCACAAGCCACAGTCCACAAGCCACATATCACATCATCCCACCCAGCTGGCGACCTGACATCGTGCGCGAGGAAGACCTGATCGAAGAACTGGGCCGAGTTCACGGATACGAGAAGATTCCCGAAGAGCTTCCGATTGGGCATACCCCGGTTGGAGGAACCCACGGACCGCTGTTCAAACTCGACCTAATCCGCGATGCCCTGGTGCGAGCGGGATTCATACAGATCGTCAGCCACTCTCTCCGAGACAAGCATCCGCTAGACAATGAAGGCGGCCACGTCGGTCCCAAGAACCCCGCATCGCCTGAGATGTCTGTCCTGCGAAACTCGTTGCTTCCCTGCCTCGCCGATGCAGCGGTTAGAAATGGCGGGAAAGACCTTCACCTGTTCGAGATGGGGGCGGCGTTCTTCCCCGGAAAAGAGAAAGTTGAGGAGAAAAAACTGCTCGGCATACTCAGCGTTGGCGCGTTGCAGCCTTTCTCGTGGCAGAAAAGCGATGCGGGGCAGGCCAGTTTCTACAGTCTGAAGGGCGCTTTGGAAAACGCGCTTCGCCAAGCCAATATCGAGTTTGAGGTGAAAGCTTCCGATGAGCCTGATCCTCGACTCCATCCGACCCGGGATGCATACATCCATGTCGGCGGCAAGCTGGCGGGCTTTATAGCCCAAATCCATCCGAACATAGTGGAAAATCTAGACCTGCCAGCCGAGACATATCTGGCGGAGATCGATCTGGCAAAGCTGACCAATGAGGCCGAAATCTCCTATCGACCCATCAGCCGCAACCCGGCGGTTCGGCGGGACATCAGCTTCGAGATCGCCAAGTCCACGCCGTTCGCCAAGGTCGACGACGCTTTGATTGAAGCCTGTGGAGAAGTCTTGGAGCGGCATTGGTTGTTCGACGTCTATGAAGGCAAGGGAATCGGAGAGGGCAACCACTCTTTGAGCGTCGCCCTGCAACTTCGCAAACAAGGCGAGAACTTCACCGACGAGGAAGCGAACCAGGTGCGGGAGAGGGCCGTGGCGGCGCTTGCCTCGCTGGGGGCGAAACCGCGATAACGCATAGCTCCCAGGTTCCCCAAGCCAACACCGCCACAAACAGCGACCGCAACGCCATCGGCCAGTAGTGGTAGTGGTCGAACTGGTTCAGCCAGGCCATCGGCAGATAGGCAAAGAACGAGAGCGCCAGCCCGGTGAGCGCCAGCCTCCAGTGGCGGAAGGCAGCGAGGAGTCCCGCCACATTGCTGTACGCCTCCCAGAAAATCGCATAGGTGCGAGGCAGAATCCACACGCTCATGTCGAACGTCTTTGCGAGCATGTAAAGCGACTGGAACGACGGCAGCGCATAGGCGAAGATCGAGAAGTATACGCCGGGACCGGTGCGAAACTGCTGTAGCTGGTAACCCGAACTGCCCTCTGGCAAGAATGCCTTGCGCGCAAGGTAGTACAAGACCAATAACCCCCAAAAGACAACCTGCCAGGACCAGCGAACTCGGTATCGTTGAAGTCGTAGGGATACCGCCACGCCCAGCAAGGCCGTTGGCAACATCACCGCCTGCTCATAGCTCCCAAACGCCAAAGCCCCCGCCAAAACTGCCACCACCGCCCAAACCCACGGCCATCGCGCTCGAGAGTCGGTCAGGATCGAGCTTCGAGTCCCCGCTGGCTCGTCCAGCGCGGTCGGCTTGGGCTCCTCGCGTATGGCTGAAATGCGCTCGTACCGGGCATAGGCCGCCATCGCGGCCAGACAGAAGATCGTCATCGTCGAAGCCGTGCGGCCGGGTATCCAGCCGATCATTCGGAAGTGCAGGGGCACAACGCCATCGAGTTCAGACAGCAAAAACGTGAACGCTCCCATCGCCGGGAGCCATCGCCACACCTTGAACCCATGTCGAAACAACCCTAATAAGGCGACGACCCAAATGAGATGCCCAAGCCAAGGCAACGCCCAGCCCAGACCGTTCCAATGCCACAGCCCAAAGAGCGCGGTCGAGGCGATGGTGAGGGGGATGCTGTCGGTCAGCTCCCTCATCAGCCATGCCAGCAGGAAGACGCACAGACAACAGATCAGGGCATTGGTCAGCCCATAGCCCCAAGCCGTGTTCCCATAAAGGGCGTTGTCTATCTCAAAAGGCAAAGTGGAGACGGGCCGATAGAAGTGATTCATCAGCGGCCAGTCGTGGGTGAACCAGTAAAACGGGTCCTGTCGCTCGCGGATGATCTGGAGAAGGAAGTCGGTGTCTGTATCCTCCAACATCAGCGGACTGATTCCGCGCAAGAGCAGGATGGGCAGACAAGAAAGAACCGCCACCACCCACATCAGCCCCCATCGCTTCATGGGGGAGATTATGGCGCGGGCATTGGTCACGTTGCGTATCGCGCACCCCAACCTGGAGCCCTCGGAGCTTGCGTGTAGATTCCCCCTGACTTTAGTACGGCGTCATCCTGAGCGAGCCAGAAGGAGTCTGTAGCTTCGCCGTTTGCTGGTCGCGAGTCGAAGGACCTCACCTGTCTGTAGTCTCATCCCAACCTACAACTCGGTGAGGTGGTTCGACTTCGCGGCATAGAACGCTCTACAACAACAAAACACTCGGGCCGCTCTCGCTCACCATGACGCCGTACTACAAGCTTGAATTTACATACAGGCTCTAAGGGGAGTCACGAAAGAAAACCCTCCCTACTTCCCTTACTCCCTCTCAGAACCTTACAACTCGCAAGCCTGCATTCACGATCTTGTCCACCGAGGGGAGAACGTGAAGCTCCAGCGGCTTCGCCCAGGGGACGGGGGTGTCCATGCGGGTGACTCGCAGGGGTGGGGCATCCAGGTACTCAAACCCAATGTCGCTGATCCGGGCCACGATCTCTCCGGCAAAGCCGCAGGTCATCGGGGCTTCGTTGACGACTACCACCCGGTTCGTCTTCGCGAGCGAGGCGATGATCGTATCCTCGTCCAGCGGAACCAGCGAGCGGATGTCGATCACCTCTGCCGAAATCCCTTCCTCCGCCAACTTATCCGCCGCGTCCAGGCAGTGGTAGACGTTCTGTCCGTAGGAAACGAACGTCAAATCCTTCCCTTCCCGCCGAATCGCCGCCTTGCCGAATGGCACAGTGTAGTCGTCGATCGGCAGCTCCTCTTCGATCTTGCGCTCGCGATAGAGCTGCTTGATCTCATAGAACAGGACCGGGTTGCCGTCGCGGAGGGCGGTCTTCATCATGCCCTTCGCGTCATAGGGCGTCGAGGGGCAGACGACCTTCAAGCCCGGAGAGTGGGCAAACCAGGCCTCGTTCATCTGGCTGTGATAGAGTGCGCCACCACCATAGGCTCCCGCTGGACCGCGAACCACCACGGGCAGGTTCACGTCGCCTGCGGTTCGGTAGTGGTAGGTCGCCATCATGTTGACGATCTGATCGAAGCCGCAGGAGATGAAGTCGATAAACTGCATCTCGACCATGCAGGTCTTACCGTTCAGGGCCGCGCCGATCGCCGTGCCGACAATCGCCGCCTCCGAGATCGGCATATCCAGAACCCGATTCGCGCCAAATTCTTTTTGCAAGCCATCAGTGATGGTAAACGCACCGCCGAGGATGCCGATGTCCTCACCCATGCAGATCATGTCCGGATTGCGGGACATCTCTTCATAAATCGCCTCTCTAAGGGCGGTCAAATAGTTCTTCTTAAGCGCGATAGGCGCTTCGGTTACGGTCGCTGCTGCCATTAGTTTTCCTTAAACACCCACATCGCGCCTTCCTCGGCATCGGGAGCTGGCGACTTCATGGCGTACTCCACGCCTCGCTTCAGATAGGCCACCACTTCCGGTGGAAAGTCCTCGTCGCTCGCCTCGGCGGCATGTTTCCCTTCCGCCTGGTAGGCGGTCGCGGCATCCCCGGTCAGGTAGCCAAGCTCAACCAGCTTCCGGCGGCAGACCGCAATCGGATCGCGCTCCCGGCCCTTCTCGACCTCCTTGGGATCGCGGTACTTGGCGGCCCGGTCGTCGTCGTGGTCGCCGTGGCCATAGGCGCGGAAAGTCTTGCACTCGATGATGCTCGGCCCATTTCCCGCCCTGGCGTACTCCACGGCCTGCATCACCTTGTCGTAGACATCGAACACATCCTGCCCGTCAGCGATCAGCCCCGGAATCCCGTAACCATCCGCCCGGCGGGCAAAGTCGGGGAGCGGATACTCCAGGTGGGTCGGAGTTCCGTACGCCCACTGGTTGTTCTCGATTACCGTAATCACTGGAAGCTTGTGAACCGCGGCGAAGTTGATCGCCTCGTGGAAAACGCCCTGAGCGGTGGAGCCTTCGCCGTTGAATGTGACCGCAACCGCGTTCCCCCCATTCAGCCGATCCGCCAAGACAACGCCTGCGGCGGTGGGGATCGTGCCCGCCAGCATCGAGGTGGAGTGGATGATGTGCTTCGACTTCTTGCCGATGTGCGACCAGTTGTCCCGAGCCCGCCCCGGAGAGCCCACCTTGCCCCAAACCTGGCAGCAGACCTCTTCGATGGTCATCCCCATCCGGTCGTCGTTATCCCAACCGGCGCGGATATCCTTCAGAAAGAAGGCGGGCATATCGCGGTGGATCGGGCTGATCCAGTCCTGTGGCTGGAGCCCAAAGAGCGAGCCCACCAGGATCGCTTCCTGGTTGTGGGAGGAGTAGAGAGTGCCGGTAAGACGGCCACGGCGCTTCTCCTTGATCAAGCGGACATCGAAGTAGCGAGCTAGATATAGCTGCCGGAAAAGCTCAAGACATTCGTCTTTGGAAAGTTTCGACGACGGACGAGCCTGGACATTCTTGTCCACAGTTTTTGGCTTATCGGCCGTTGCCGAACCTGAGGTGGAACTCAAAATAAGATCTCCGAAGTGGTAGTGAAGTTGGTAAATGTTACCTTACACCCACCACCTAAACGTCGGCTTAAAGGAAGGATTCCAGCAGGGCTGGGGATTAGGGACCAGGGGAGAAGGGAATCTACGGGAAGGAGGCCGTGACGGCGTGAGGAGGTGAAGGAGCTAAGGAATGTAGGCAATCAGGGAATCGAGGGAAGAAAGCAATGTTGAGAGGTCGGCTCTCCATTTCCTCACTTTTTTCACGCCGTCACGCCCTCCTTTCCGTAGATTCCCTCCACTCCCCTCATTCCCTCCCTTGCGATACACTGTATTTGAGTCAATCTGGCGGGATTGGACCGTCGTTTGCTTGGAGTTGCGTGTAATGAGAGGATTTGCATTGAAATGGGCGGGTCTGACCGCCGTGTTTTCGGTTGTTGTTGTCGCCCAAGCCGCGGGCCGGTCCGAGTATCTGATGCCGGAGATCAAAGAGATCGTGCGGGTCAGCACGCCTTCGGGATCCGGAACAGGCACCATCTATAGCAAGGCGATCATCGGTGGTACCCCTTGGGTCAGCGTCATCACCGCCGAGCACGTCGTACCCAACAACAATGTCACCATGCGGTTTGGAGCATCGGGCGGAACGGCCTATTCTGCCGACCCGACCAAGATTTTCCGAGGAGGCCATACCGGCAACCTGGATATCGCCGTCGCCTGGTTCGCCCTCGACTTGGCCACCTACAACACCCTGACCCCCAAGACCCTGATGCTGGCCCCAGGGGCGGGCGCAACCTTCTCCGACTTGGGCCGGGGCAACACCGGCTCCGAGAAGTGGGTGGGAGGCCAGTGGGTTGGCTACAATAACGCCGGAACCTTTGGCACCCTCCGTTTTGCCAACAACTCGATTCGGACCATCAGTTCGACCAGCATGGACTGGAGCAACTCCGATCCTCGCACAGGGGGCGCGGTCTCGGGTGAGGGCCCTTCCTGGTCAGGCGACAGCGGCTCCGCCTACTTTGCCTCCGCCGCCACCAACGTCTCAACCAGCCTTGGTGCCTTCTCGGTCTTCACCGACGGCATCATCGGCATCCACGCCTGGGGCGAACGGAATCCCGACGGCTCGAAGGACTGGGGATTCCTCTCCGGTGGCACCCCGATGTCCCAGCCCGTCATGGATTGGGCGAACTCCGTCGCCGCCGTCCCCGAGCCCGCCACCCTTGCCGCGCTGGGCCTCGGCGCATTGGCCCTGATGAGAAGAAAGCGCCGGGTCTGAGCAAACCAAGACCCTCCTAAAACCCCTTTCGGCCCATGATAGAAGTCGTGGGTCGATTTGGTTTGCAGGCTTTGGATATCGGGTTTTGGGTATTCCACACAGGTTTGGTGGTCTTCAACCTCGTCGGCTGGATTTGGCCCAAGACCCGCCGCTGGCACCTGGCGACCGTCCTCGCCACCGCCGCCTCCTGGTTCATCATGGGCATCTGGAATGGGCTGGGCTACTGCCTCTGCACCGACTGGCATTTCCAAGTCCGCCAGCAGCTCGGCTACCAGGACGACTCCCCCACCTACATCCACCTGCTCATCAAAACGCTGACCGGTGCGGATTTGAACCAAAGCCTGGTGGAAACCGGCACCGCCGTCGGCTTCGTTTTTGCCCTGGTGATGAGCCTTGCCACCAACTTCGCTCTCCGCAAGAAAACCCCAACTGAACGGAACCTCGCGTAGAATTCGTTACTACTAGAGAGAAGGACTTGAAAAACTCGCGATCCGAGCCCTCTTGAGGGGGTTGGGGGTGGCTCCCAGTTCTCCGCTTGTAAGGTTTGATCCACCGGGGCTTGGGCTCATTGGATACCCACAGGGAACCTAGCCATACCCCCACCCCCCTCAAGGGGGCTCGGACCTAGAACAAGTTGGAGGGAATTTATCATGAGTCAACGCATCATCACGTCCGCCCTGGTTTTGGGCACCTTGGCGGCTTTCAGCTCCGCCGCGATCGTCACTAAGAAGGTGGAGTACAAGCAAGGGGACACCGTTTTGGAAGGCTTCCTGGCCTACGACGACTCCAAGACCGGCCCCCTGCCTGGGGTGCTCATCATCCATGATTGGGACGGCGTCAACGGCTATGAGGAGACCCGCGCCAAGATGTTGGCCGAGATGGGCTATGTGGCCTTTGCCGCCGATATCTATGGCAAGGACTCGCGCCCCAAGAGCCAGCAGGAGTCAGGGCAGTTTGCCGGCAAGTATCGAGCCGACAACGCCCTCTTTCGCGCCCGCCTGCAGGCTGGTCTGGATGAGCTGAAGAAGCAGACTCAGGTGGACAAGGCCAAGACCGCCGCGATTGGCTACTGCTTTGGCGGAGGCGGAGTTCTGGAATTAGCACGGAGCGGAGCCGAGGTCACGGGAGTCGTCAGCTTCCACGGCAGTCTCGCCACGCCCAGCCCGGCCAAAGAGGGTGGAGTCAAGGCCAAGGTGATGACCATCCACGCCGCCCAAGACCCTGGCGTCCCCACCGAGCAGTTCGTGGGCTATCTGAATGAGATGCGCGACGCCAAAGTGGATCACCAAACCGTCGTCTACAACCTCAACGTCCACGCCTTCACCGTGATCGGCGGGAGCCAATACAACGCCGACGCGGATCGAAGAAGCTGGGCCGCGATGAAGCAGTTCTTCAGCGAGATATTTGGGAGCTGAGTGTGGAATGTGGCCTGTGGCCTGTGGTTTGTTTCTGACTAATCTGACCTATCGGACCGATCCGACTGATAAGTCAGATTAGTCTGATTGGTCAGATTGAGGTCAACCCACCACAAAGCCACAGGCCACAAGCCACACTCCCTTACTCCCTCTTCCCTACCTCGACTCGGATGAACTCAGGAAGGTATGAGGGCGTGCAGTTCTTGGGAACGCGTTCATCCTTGTAAAGTCCCAACGCTTCCCCAAGCTGGATACATCGGGACCGGAATTCACGTTCGTGAACGCCGATTTGGCCGGCGCAGAAATTCATCGCCCACTGGACTCCGGGTTCGGCGTCCGCCATTTTCTCCTCAAGGGAATCGAGCAAGCTTGCACTGTTGCCAGGAGGGGTCTGCCCGACCCAGCGCAAGCGGGCTTGGTGGTACCAGAACAACCGCCGGTGAATGGGGCAAGGGTGATCTTCCCAACGGGTCATCAGGGAGATGAGCTTCTTATCCTTGGTGAACTGGTTGGCCAGTAGCCAGTCGGTCAGTTGATCCCGCTCCCGAGCGTCATGCCGAAGCATCTCCTCTGCGAGTTGATCGACTAACTTCTCGGAGAGGAGCTTTTTGTCGAAGATGAGCGTAGCGAGAAGACGCGGGTTGAACTCGCCCGTCGACCAAAGCTCCAGTGCCAAGTCGTGGTCCACCTTGATCTCGCTTGCGCGCTTCTTGATATCGCCGAGCTTCGGACTACCGGTCGTGAACTCGGCCACAAGCTTCTCTGCTCTTTCTGACAAAGGCACCTTCTACCTCCCTACCTCGGCTGGCTCAGACTCTTGTCCTCTAAGTAGTCCTTCCGATACTTCAACGCCTCGACGATCTCCCGCTCGTGCTTGGCAAAATCGGCGAATCGGGTGAGTTTCTTCTCCAGAGCGACCTTCTGCAGGGTGGGAACGAGGGGACCATAGGAGCCGGTGTTCACTTTCCGGTCCATCAGGGTTGCCATTCCCGCTTCGCTTTTAACGAAGTCTCGAATTTTCCCAACCAAGCTGACGCCCGCCACACCGATGTCCACCGTATCGTCGGCCGGATAGTATTGCGACTTCGCGGTCCGAATCTGCGCCGCGCAGAAGGCTTGGCTCTTCAGCCCCGCCCGCTGGAACGCCGCGATCAGTCGCTTATCCTCGATGATCCGCCGATTGGCCTCTGCCCCGACGCCCTCAAACCCCGTCTGCCAGTTCATCGCCACCAGGAAGCCGCTCGGCGTGACGTCCAGCCCGAACTTGCGGAAGTCGTTCTGAAAGCCCTGAGGATCAGCCGTCTTGTAGTTTAAAAGCAGTTGCCCCAGCGACCCCGCGCCATCCCGGAGCGATGCAAACTGGATGAACCCGACCGAGACGAAGCCGGTGTCGTAGGTGTTCACCGAGTCGAACCCGCCCTCCAGGATCGAGACCGCCTTCATTACCCTTGACTCGCTATCGCTGACATCCGCCAGTTTGATCAGATCGTCCAGCTCTTTGGCCGGCAGCGAACTCACTCGCCGACCCGCCGAAATGGTGCCTCGCTCAAACCGATAATAGGGGTAGCGGGCGCGCATCTTGGTGTTGTCCTGATACACCAGCTCGGTGCCATCGTCGAACTTGACTCGATGCTCCATCGGCACCACCGCCTCGGCAAAGAGTGGCGGGTCTCCGGGCGGAGGGTTCTGCACCTGAGTTCCGGCAACCGTGGTCGAATAGGGTTGTTGGATAAAGGCGAGCATGTCCTCCGGCATCGGTCCGGGATAGGGCGGCTCTTGGGTTGGGACCGTTGTATCGACCGCTGTCGGAACCGCGCCCACCACCATCGCGTTCGCCGCCAAGGCCACCTGTCCCGCCTGCCACCGCTCATAGTCGAACTTCGCCCCGATCCAGGCATCCCAGGCCTTGTCCCGCTCCTCGTTGCCGGTGATATCGCTGGTCGGCTTCATCGCCACGCCCCGAGCCCGGTTGAAAGTCCAAAGCCAAGTGGAGCCCGCCACCGTCAGCCGAACCTGCCACAGCCCCGCCGCCTTGTAATTCTTGGGAGGGGCGACGGAATAGCGTCCAGGGGTGGACCAATACTTGACCACCGCCGCCTTCTCCTCGGCAGAAAACTGAGGCGGAGCCTGAATAGCCCCCGCAATGGCCGTGATTGCAAGTGAAGTAGCCAGCATCATGCAAGTCCTCGCGCCCATCCATGGCGCACTCCTTCATGTTATCTCAAATTAACTTAAAAACCACCCCCTAAAATCCCACCCAGCGACGATACGCCTCCGTCCAGTCTTTGGCCAAGGCCGCTTGAGCCTCCTCCAGCCGGATTGCTCCCTCCCGCACCAGCTTTCTCAGCCGAGCCTCCAGGGCCAGTTTTCGCTTGGGAGGCCAGTCCGACTGGTAGGCGTGGGGCCAGAGATTCCGCAGATCGTTGGACCCGCCCAGGCTCAGCGGGATCAGGTGGTCGATGTTGAACCCGGCCCGCTCCTTGGGCGCGATGCCGTACCGCCGATAGACCTTCTCCTTGGTTCTCTGATTCACCTCTCGCGATTGTTGCGAATAGCCAGGTTGGTCCAAGTCGGTCCAGGACAGCATCACGATGGAGCCGGGGGTGAGCGCGGGGTTGGGGAGGGACGTTGTGGGTTCCTCGGTTTTAGGTTCGGTGGGGGAGCAGGTTCCGATCAAGGTGACGATGTCTTTCAACTCGCCTCTCCAACCAAAAACCTAAAACCTGCAACCGAGGAACCGCCTACCCTTACCCATCCGGGCATGGGAGCGCGAGTTGGGGTGGGAGGATACCGAGGTGGGATTGCATCACTATGTGGAACATCCGCTGGGCCTCGGGGCGGCTGAGCTTGGGGAGTTCGGCTCGGGAGACCTGCTCTCCCGCCTGCAACCGCTCTCCCACCGCGCAGACCTCGTCCACCTTGGCCCAGAACTGGCGATCCTCCTCCCCCGGCTTCCACCGGTCCAACGGCAACGCGCCGTAGGCCAAGGCATACAGGCCCACCAAAGCCTGCATCGCGTTCTCCATGGTGAAGTCCATCGGCTGGGCGCGATAGACCTCCTCGGGCTGGATTTTGGCAAGCTCCTCATAATCCACCCGCGCCCTCTTGCAGACGCACGGGCCAGGACACGGCAAACCGGACTCAGGACAAATCGACATAGAAACAGACACCTCTCTGGGTTTGGGTATCAGGCAGCTCGAAGATGTGGCTTGCGAGATGTGGAATGTGGGCGTGGGGATAGAGACGACGCACTTCGCACTTCGCACTTAGAAATCCCCCGCCCCATCAGCCGTATCGTGCGCCTGTATCTATAAAGGCGTCGAGAAGCGATTTTGTCAACCTAGAATTTTGAGTTTCTGCTATTCGCTTTCAGTTGGTTGGTTGATCCGAATGAGAGGCATTATGATTGGTGGAATCTCCATCCTTACGCTAAGATTCTGTACAAGCTCACGAGCATACGGTGTAACTACAAGCTTCAGAGCACCTTCTTTGAAAGCTTCAAAAAAACCAGGGGACACCTTGTCGCTGGTTGTGAAATCTGTCTGGAATGCAAAATCAAACTCAAGGGTAGGCACGCCTTTTTCGTTTGAGAATTCTAGCCTGTAGTGATTTACAACCATGAGGACGAATCCTCCCTCGATAGAGGCATGGTTATATGGGCAATTTATCTCTAGACGCGGCACCAGAGATTCCGCCTCATGAAATGCTCCGCGGTCAAGGAACCTACAATGACTCTCCAAAAGAGCAACGCTGACCAATTCCAATTTGGCAAGCGTGGCGGCATATTCCTTGGGGGATATTGCTTCGCTGACCGGCTTTGACTTCTTCTTTGTAGGACTTTTTGCCATATTAGACAAGCGCTGGTTGTTGGATCCGGATGGGTTGGACAGGGACTTCAGCGATAAAGGGGCTTCCAGGCGCCCTTGTCCAATTAATTTGAAAGTGATGGTTTACCTTGAGATTGATCATTCGCGAGCTGATTGGGGTCAGATCACAGTGTTTCTGTTCAGCACCCCACGCCAGAATGCTCACAACCAAGGTGTTCAGTGAAACCCCTTCATCCCCTGAAAGCATATGCAACTTCCAGTGGAGACTTTTTGGCATTCTAACTGTCATCTTCCCACTATACGAGAGCCACTCTGGTGGATCTTCAGGCTCCGGTACTTCTTTTCCAGCTTCTCGTAGCAACTCAAGGAGGGCATCCCCGTTCTTGTAAAGGTTGCTTAGTGCTTGCGCCGGGGTTGAGCCAGTGCCAATGGCGCTACGTCCAAACTCTTTGAAGACAGCCTCATAGGTTAGGTCTCCATCCTCAATCTCGGGACGCACCAGTGCTGTGTACTTATTGGACTCTTTCATTTTCATTCCTTCTCTTCAATCTCAGGTTCAGCGTGATCCTGCTCTACCTCATCGTGTTCCGATACCCACTTGATGGCTTCAACAATATCCCTTACGGTTGAGGAACTCAAGTTAGGGCTTTTGCCCTTTCCGTGGGGTTTCGTGACTTGGATGAATCCGCCGACAAATTTAGGGTGGTCTGTGAGTAACTCATGGCTCCAGTGGTTTGTGTGCGTCTTCTTAGACGACACAAAGCCATAATGGAGCAGTAACGTCTCGGCGTCGCTGTAGGTAGCGTCTTTCTTGCTCGGGTTGGCGCGCCATTGCGCAAGGATTTTCTCGCAACTCATTGAAGTTCAACATGCCACTGCATATGGTGGCATATTTTCCTCCATTCTGCAATACGTAGACTGATCTTGACCAAAACACAGCAATCTTACCTCAGAACTTTTTGGCATCCAAAAGCTTTCATGCGCTCAACATCCTTGGTGTGGACTTGCCAAACAATCCAAAACGGCATTCTAAAACCTGCTACGTTTAGGCATATATCGTGGGGTTTGCCCTCGAAAGTGTTGTTGATCGCTGGTTATCCATGATTCGAACATCTAGGTTGGCCCAGACTAGGCCCTGTCACTAGGACCGCAGACGATGTCTACAGAGCCACCCCAACCAATTCACTTGCAATCTGATCAAGATCAGCCATAGAGGTATGGCTGATCAAACAAACCCACACTCTGTGATTGATCACCCAAATTCCTAAGGGTGGGCACGATCACCACCGCTCGAGAACAAACCTGCTTGGGTGAGGCGGTATTGCTTACGACCATTGACACGATCCCCAATCTCGACCAACCCCTCCAAAACCAACTCGCGCACATATCGGCGAACGGAGCTATAGGGAATCCCCGCATCCGACGCAAGGCTCTCTGCATCCCGAGGGCCTTGTGTAAGCTTCCTTAGAATCACCTGCCTCGGACTATCTGGCGAGACCTCCCCTGCCGTCACCCCCTCTCCGTGCACCACCAACTCAAAATCCGTCACCGACGACGACCTTACGATCCAGTTTTGGTTGGCAAAGGTGCCTCGGCCTCGGCACTTCAGGGTGATCAGGCGGCCTCCTCCTCGCTCGTCTTTGGAGTCCATCAGGATGTCCATGGAGGCCGCCGCTAGAATCTGGTTGGAGTCGGCCATGCGCTCTCGGGTGAGGCCTGCGCCGACGTTTTTCGTGAGGTGGTGGATGACGATGGCGGTGCATCCCTCCTCGTTGCACAGCTCCTTCAGCCCCTCCAAAACCCCTCGCGCCGAGCGTCCGTCCGACAGGCTCTCCGCCGAGTTGGCCCCGTAGAGAGGGTCGATGACGATGAGCTTGGCGTGGTGCTTGCGCACGTTGTGGCGAAGCAGGGCCAGGCCGTCGGGCGTGTCGATCATGGGCCGGTCGTGGGTCACCAACAGGCGCGGCGAAGGCGTCCCATGCATCCGAATCATCATCGCCCGCTCCGCCCTGGACTCCTCGAAACAGCACCAGAGGACCGAAGAGGGTTCTGGGTTGCTCGGTTCCTCGGTTTTAGGTTGGCGCGTCCCTTCAACCGAGGAACCTAAAACCGGGCAACCGAGGAACTCCTTCCCCTCCGCCACGGCAACCGCCAGGGCCGTCAGGAAACAGCTTTTCCCGGCCTTGCTGGTTCCGCCCAGGATCACCAGGTACCCGGCGGGGAGGAAGCCTTCCACAATCCACTCCGTCTCGGCATCCTGCTCCTCCAGATACTCGGGCGCGGCCACAAAGGCGGCGTCGTACCGGACCTTCTCGGCCTCGGGATCGGGCAACACCGCCACCACCGACGACTTGCCGATAGGCGTTCGAATCTCTCTCTCAATCAACATCTCTTTCTCCGGAAGGGCATTCGCCCAAATGGCAAGCTGGCCCACCTCGTATCGGGGTAGCGGAGGCTGGCACTGGGTCTGGTTCAGGGCAAACAGGCACTGGGCCAAAGCCTCGCCCCGCACCTCGGCGCGATGCAGTAACAGAGCCTGCCGCATCAAGTGTTCGTGCCGGGAGCCTGGGGGAATTGCTTGAGTGCTTGATTGCTCGATGGCTAGATTCTCTTTCTCTCCATTCGAGCAATCCCGCATTCCAGCAATCAAGCAGTTCCGAGCAACCCCAAGCTCCTCCAAACTCCTCGTCGGCACCACGTCCCCAGGCTCCGTCACCCACTCTCGCACCATGCCGCTGGGATGAATGGTCGGCGGGACCACCACCAGCTTTCCCTCCGAAATCAGGTCGCCCGCGACTTGCCCGCCGTCCTTCAGCCAAAACTTCCCGCTCCTTTCCACCGTCTCCGTCCGAAAGAACACATGCCTTCCCCGCGCCGACTTGGCGGTGGGCAGTTCCCTTGCCGACTCCGGGTTGGCTGCCGCCCACGCCTCATAAGCCTCCAGGTCGTCGAAGTCCAGGCAGACCAGGTTCCCGCTAACCGCTCCACACACCACCGCCAAGCCCTGATCCTCCAACTCCCATCGCGCCGCCTCCTCCTCCGAGGCCCTCCTTCCCTGATACACCTTCCAGTTCAAGTCGGGGAACTTCTGCCGATGAGGCACCGGCACCACCGACCAACCACGTCGCAAATACAGTAGACAATTGTATACCATACATATATACATTTTCAGAACGCCTCTTGTCAACCACCGTTTTCACTTTTCCCCGCTCCCCGCGTCAAAAAAGCCCGCCCGGAGCTAAACAAACTCCAAAAACCCTTGGCATCTGCCGAAAACTGTGCTAGGATAAAAACGTGGAGAAGAACACGCCACCAGACAGTTTCGGAGCGGGCCTGCGGCCGTCGCTTGGTCTTGGGTCCGCTCTTCTCGTCGTGATTAGCATTCTTATTCTCGGGCTTACCTAGCCGAGAAGGTGTGCTAACCAGGCAAGCCCTCTCGGAAAGAAGTCCGGGAGGGCTTTTTTACTTGGGGTTTGCTCTGACAATGTAACTTGGAAGGGCGACGACAGCGCAGTCGGAACCTGGCAGTCCCACCGTTGGGACGTGGCAACAGGAGGAATGATCGACGTGCGTTCTGGCGCAAGAATAGTAATGGAAGCTCTCGTTCGCGAGGGCGTGGACACCATCTTCGGATACCCCGGAGGCGTGGTGCTCCCGCTCTACGACGAGATGCTGAATTGGCCCCAGGTGAAACACATCCTGGTTCGACATGAGCAGGGAGCCGCCCACATGGCCGACGGTTATGCAAGAGTGACCAACGGCGTGGGAGTCTGCCTCGCCACCAGCGGCCCCGGCGCAACCAACCTGGTGACCGGCATCGCCAACGCCATGATGGACTCCATCCCGATGGTCGCCATCACCGGCAACGTGAACTCCTGGGCCATCGGCAAGGATGCGTTTCAAGAGACCGACATCCAGGGCATCACCATCCCCATCACCAAGCACAACTACCTGGTGACCAACGTGGACGACCTCCCCGGCGTCTTGGCGGAGGCGTTCTATCTGGCCAACACCGGTCGCAAGGGGCCCGTCCTGGTCGATATCCCGAAGGACGTGTTCATCGCCCAGACCGACGTTCCCTTCCCCGATAAGGTGGAGCGGCGCGGCTACTCCATCCCCGGCGCACCGCCCGAGTCCCAAGTGGAAGAGGTGGTGAAGTTGATTGCGGAAGCCGAGCGTCCGGTTATCATCGCGGGCCAGGGCGTCCTCGCCTCGGGCTCCTCGGACCTGCTTCGGGAGCTTGCGGAGAAGGCCCACATCCCGCTCATCAACTCTCTCCTCGGCCTGGGATGCTTCCCCCGAACCCACGAACTCTCCCTCGGCATGATGGGCATGCACGGCGAGGCGGCGGCGACCATGGCGGTGCAAGAGGCCGACCTGGTCATGGGCATCGGCATCCGGTTCGATGACCGCCTGACCGGCGACACCAAGACCTTCGCGCCCAAGGCCAAGATCGTCCACTTCGACCTGGACCCCAGCGAAGTCGGCAAGACCGTCAACCCGATCGCCTGGGTAGTCGGCGACCTCAAGCTGGCCCTGGAATCCCTGGTCCCCAAGGTAGAGCCCAAGCGGCATGAAGCCTGGGTGAGCCAGGTCAAGGATTGGCAAACCCGCTACCCGCTCCACGTCCCCGAGGGCAAGTTCCTCTCAAGAACCGTCCTCCGTGCTCTGAACGAGCACACCCAAGGCACCGCCATCGTCGCCACCGACGTCGGCCAGCATCAGATGTGGACGGCCCAGTTCTACAAGATCACGGAGCCCTACAACTGGATTTCCAGCGGAGGCCTCGGCACCATGGGCTTCGGCTACCCGGCGGCCCTGGGAGCCAAATGCGCCCGACCCGATGACGAGGTCTGGGCGGTGGTCGGCGATGGCGGCTTCCAGATGACTCTCCAGGAGCTCCAGACGGCGGTGGAATACGGCATCAACGTCAAAATCTGCCTCCTCAACAACGGCTATCTGGGCATGGTCCGCCAGTGGCAGGAGCTGTTCTACGACAACCGCTACAGCCACGTCGCGATGGGCTCTCCCGACTACGGCAAGCTCGCCGACGCCTACGGGGTCAAGTTCTTCCGATGCTCGCGCAATGAAGACTTGGAGCAAACCCTCCGGGAAGCCAGGGAGCACAACGGCCCGGTCCTCTGCGAGTTCGTGGTGGAGATGGAGGAGAACGTCTACCCAATGGTCCCCGCCGGTACCAACAACAGCAACGTCATCATGGACCCCGATCTGCCGAAGGCCACGGCGGGAGCAACCAAATGAGCCAACTCCACACCGTCACCGCCCTCGTCCAGAATGAAGCGGGCACCATCAACCGCCTGGTCTCGATGTTCCGGCGAAGGGGCATCTCGCTGGCGTCCTTCAACGCCGGAGACTGCGAGCAGGAAGGCTACTCCCGCCTGACCCTCGTCGTCCAAGGCGACCAGACCCTGCTCCACCAAACGCTCAAGCAGTTGGAGAAGCTGATCGACGTGGTCGAGGTGGAGGACTTGGAAACCAACCACGGCCTCTCCCGAGAACTCGCCCTGATCCGCGTCGACTGCACCGAAGAGGACCGAATCCCGATTTACAATCTGGTAAACGAGTTCTACGCCAAGACCCCCCGCGCCACCGCGACGAGCGTCTTCGTGGAGTACACCGGGGCGGTAGCCGAGGTAGAAAGACTCATCGCGGCCCTCACTCCGTTCGGAATAGGAGAAATCGTCCGCACCGGCACCGTCGCCATCGGCACCCACACCGGAGGCTGATACCGCTCCCGGCACTCGCAAGCCGGGAGCAGCATCGCAAGTAAAGGAGAAGCTGCGTTAGGCTAAAGACGGACCTGCCATACTCCTTAACCGTGGGGTTGAGGGCCATCGTTACATCCATTCTCGGTCAACCTTATCGCACAGTATGACAAGTAAACCTATCACTCTTATCTTGGCTAGCTCCGGCGTCGGAGGCACTGAGGAGGCGACTCGCCTACTCGCGACCGGATTGTCCCGCCGGAACCACCCTCTTCATCTGGTGGCAGTCGCGGAGAAAGTACACTCTTATCTCGATTCCAACGGAAACCAAGCGGTCCTGCTTCCCAATCTGCAAAGCGATGGATTCAAACCATCGCAGGTCCTTCGAATCGCAAAGGATTTCCGGGCCTATCGACATTCCCTCGTCAATATCCAACATCCAAACTTTGATTTTTCTCTTAGTTTGATCCTCGGGATGAGACTCGGCGGAATCCGTTCCGCGATCTACACTCTTCACCATCCCTTGGTCGGACGGCCGTCCACCGCAAAGGCCACACGCCCTCTCCTAAGAAGAAGCGATACGGTCCTGGTCACCACCGAACCAAACAAAGAAACGCTTTCAAGGTACGGACATAGTGGCAAAGCTCAAGTGAAAGTGTGTCGATTAGCAGTTGAAGACCCTAATCCAATAACAAAATCTGCCGCCCGACGCGAACTAGGAATTCCAGAAGATGGTTTGGTGGTGAGCTGCCAGGCGAGGTTTACCAAGCCAAAACGGATTCCCCTTGTTGTAGACGCTTTTAAACTGGCGACCAAAGACATGCCGCAGTCAATGCTCGTCATTGGCGGCACCGGTCCCGAATTCGAATCCGTAAAAGCCTACGCCGAGGAGCAGTTGGGAGACAAGGTCCGATTGCTGGGGTGGGTCGAAGATAAATCGCATCTCCACGCCGCATGTGACGCCTTCGTACTCCTTTCCGATCTGGAAGGTTTTGGGATGGTTTACATGGAAGCGGCTTCCTACGGAGCGCCAAGTATTGGGTGTCTTGGGGGAGGGATTTCCGACGCCATTGTGGACGGGGAAACCGGTTACTTGGTACCTGTCGAAGCCCCCGTCAAGCAGGCAGCCGGTCGGCTGAGGGAAATGCTCACGAACGCGGATACCTGTCGGCGACTGGGAGAAAACGCAAAGGCGCGTTATCAATCGGAGTTCACCATCGATGAAATGACCAATCGGTACCTGAATTTATGCGAAGAACATTTAAAAGGAAGCCGTTAAAAGGATAAGCCGCATCACCTGTATTTGAGACTTGTACGAATAACCAAAACTATTATGGCAACCATCTACTACGAGAAAGATATCGACACTTCCGCTTTCAAATCCATGAAAGTGGCCATCATCGGCTACGGCTCCCAGGGCCATGCCCATGCGCTCAACTTGAAGGACAGCGGCATCGACGTCCGAGTCGCCCTCCACCCCGAGAGCAAGAGCAAGGCCAAGGCCGAGCAGGACGGGCTGGAAGTTTTGACCGTCCCCGAGGCCACGAAGTGGGCTGACGTGCTGATGTTCTGCACCCCCGACGTTCCCATGGCGGACATCTACAAAGAAGGCGTCGCGCCCAATCTCCGAGCTGGCCAGACCCTCCTCTTCGCCCACGGTCTGAACATCCACTACAAGCTCATCGATCCCCCAGCCGACGTGAACATTGCCATGGTCGCCCCCAAAGGCCCCGGCCACCGGCTTCGCGCCGAGTTTGTGGCGGGAGCCGGAATGCCTGCGTTGGTTGCCGTCCAGCAGGACGCCACCGGCAACGCCAAGCAGATCGCCCTCGCCTACGCTTGGGGCATCGGGAGTGCCAAGGCGGGCATCCTGGAGACCACCTTCAAAGAGGAGACGGAGACCGACCTCTTCGGCGAGCAGGTCGTCCTCTGCGGCGGCCTCAGCGCCCTCATCAAAGCCGGGTTTGAGACCTTGGTGGAGGCGGGCTACCAACCGGAAGCCGCCTACTTCGAGTGCCTGCACGAAACCAAACTTATCGTAGACTTGCTGTATGAGGGTGGCCTGAACTACATGCGGTACTCCATCTCCGACACCGCCGAGTGGGGCGACTATGTGACCGGCCCCAAGATCATCACCGACGAGACCAAGAAAGCCATGCGCCAGGTCCTCTCCGATATCCAGGACGGCACTTTCACCAGGGAGTGGATCGCCGAGAACAAAGAGGGTGGCCGCAAGCGCCTCGAAGCCTATCGCGCCGCCGACCGGGACAGCCAACTGGAAACCGTCGGCAAAGAGCTGCGCGGCATGATGCCGTTCATCAAAGCCAAGTAGCATGACGCCCCTCGTCGATCTGCAAAACGTAACCGTAGTGCGGGATGGCAACCCCATCCTGCGCAACCTGACTTTGCAGATCGGCCAAGGCCAGCACACCGCTATCCTCGGCCCCAACGGCAGCGGCAAGAGCACCCTCCTCCGGGTCCTCTCCCATGAGCTCTATCCTTACGCCGGACAAGGATCGGCCATGATCGACGGGCAGCAACGCTGGGAGGTCCAGGCTCTGCGCAAGGTTCTGGGCATGGTGTCGGCGGACGTTTCCGAGAAGTCTCTGGGCAACCCAACCGCTCTGGAAATGGCCGTCTCCGGAATTCTGGGAACCTTCGGGGTCGTCGCAGGCTACTCAGTATCGGCATCGATGAAAGAAGCCGCATGGGAAGCCTTGGCGTTAATGGAAGCGGCCCACCTCGCCGACCGATCCTTCGTCACATTGTCTACAGGAGAGGCTCGCCGGGTCCTGATTGCCCGGGCGCTGTCGGTCAAGCCCAAGGGCTTGGTTTTGGACGAACCCACCAGCGGCCTAGACATGAAGTCGTTAGGTGACCTTACGGTAACATTAGGCAATCTAACAAAGTCTGGGACCACCCTCATCCTCGTCACCCACCACATCGAGGAAGTCTTGCCAGAGATCCTCCAAGTGGCGATGATGAAAAAAGGGGGGTTGGTTGCCTTGGGAGATCGACAAGACCTCATGACTCCCGCCCGCATCGCCGACCTCTACCAGGTCCCACAAGAGTACGCTGCTTCCCGACTGGCGAGGGCAAAGGAGCGCTGCCTGGCATGATCTTGGCTTGGCTGTCCATTGGGAACCTGACCCTTCTGAGTTTGGTGTTCATTTTGGGAACCTGGGTGGCGGAGAGTTACCCTTTCTCCACCTTCATCGCCTATGCCCCTCCCTCCCCCTGGCTGATCCCCAGTCTGATCCTGGTTCTCTGTAGCCTGGCCAAGCGCAACCGCTCCTGGCTCAAGCTAAACGGGGCGGTCCTTCTCCTCTTCGGCTGGGTTCTATTGGGGATCAAGATCCCCTTCGGGGCCGACCGGTCCGGCCCTGACGGATCCTTCACCCTCATGACCTTCAACATGATGGGAGGAAGAGGCGGATTGGATCGCGTACTGGAGATCGTGCACGAAAGGCAGCCGGATGTTGTTTGCTTGCAAGAGGTCAGCGGTCTTGGGCCTTCGGGATTGGAGAACAGCCGAATTCCCGGCTATCATGTCCTGAGCCATGGCGGGGTGGCGATTGCCTCTAAGGAAAAGCCGATCCGTAGCGAGGCAGTGCTCCTCATTCCCAACCATCCCGGCGCACTAGAAGCCGAGTTCGCCAACGGGCTCCGGGTGGTGGCTGTGCATCTTTCTTCGTACAAGCTGGACGACATCAAGGCCAAGGGCATTCCAGTCCGTCTGCAACAGGTCTCGAAAATGCACGAGATGGAGGTCGATATGCTGACCAACCGGTACCGGGGTCGCCCAAAAGTGGTTATCGCCGGAGACTTCAACTGTCCCCCGCGAGGCCACATCTATTCCCGAATGAGACGCCATTTCACCGACGCCTTCGCAACGGCAGGTTGGCTCACTGGCTACACTTGGCCTTCCAAGTTTCCCGTTCAGCGCATCGACTACGCTTTCACCACCGACTTAAAAGTGCAGTCCGCCCGCACCATCTCTTCATCGGTTTCGGACCATCTTCCCGTCATCTTTAGATTCAAGCTATAACTATGTTCGACCCCAAACACAAATCCAGAACCATCTCCGAAAGCCCCGACAAGACCGCCAACCGCGCGATGCTCCGCGCCATGGGCATGACCGACCAGGACATGCTCCAGCCTTGGGTTGGGGTTGCAACGGTCTGGAGCGAGGCCACTCCCTGCAACGTGAACCTGGACGTTCAGGGGTTGAAGGTAGCGGAGGAGATTAAGCGCCACGGAGTGAGCCCCCGCCGCTTCAACACCATCTCGGTGAGCGACGGCATCGGAATGGGGCACGAGGGGATGAAGGCTTCGCTGATCTCCCGCGAGGTCATCGCCGACTCGGTAGAACTGATGATCCGGGCTCACTGCTACGACGGTTTGGTCGGGATTGCGGGTTGCGACAAGAGCCTCCCTGGGATGCTGATGGCGATGGCCCGCCTGGACGTCCCTAGCGTCTTCCTCTACGGCGGCACCATCATGCCCGGCCAGTACAAGGGCAAGGACGTGACCATCCAGGACGCCTTCGAGGCCGCCGGAGCCTTTGCCGCCGGCAAGATCACCGCCGAGGAGCTTCACGACATCGAGTGCGCGGTTTGCCCAGGAGCCGGAGCCTGTGGAGGCCAATACACCGCTAACACCATGGCCTGCGTGGCGGAGGCCTTAGGGATGGCTCTGCCAGGTTCCAGCGGCCCTCCGGCGGAGGCTCCCGAACGTGAGGCGGTTTTGGCCCAAGTAGGTGAGGCGATCACTAAGGCCCTCAAAAGTGGCATCAAGCCCAGCGACATCCTCACCCGCCAAGCCCTGGAGAACGCTATCGCCATCGGCGCAGCCACCGGCGGTTCCACCAACATCGCCCTCCACATCCCCGCCATCGCCTACGAACTTGGAATCGAGATCACCCTGGACGACGTGGAGCGGGTCGCCAAACGCACGCCAACGCTGGCAGATTTGAGACCGGGCGGCCGTTTCGTCATGCTTGACCTTTTCAAAGTCGGCGGCGTTCCGGCGGTCCTCAAGGCAATGCTGGATGCGGGCTGCCTGCACGGCGACTGTCTGACCATCAACGGCAAGACCATGGCGGAGAACCTTGCCGACGTCGTGATTCCCGAAGGCCAAGAAGTCGTCCGTACCATGGCCAACCCCGTCGCCCCCACCGGCGGCCTCGCCATCGTTCGCGGCAACCTGGCCCCTGAGGGCGGAGTCATCAAGACGGCGGGCGTCACGAAGCTCATCCACACCGGCCCCGCCCGAGTTTTCGACTGCGAGGAAGACACGATGGCGGCGGTCCAGCGCAGGGAGATCAAGGCAGGAGATGTTGTAGTCATCCGGTATGAGGGGCCAAAGGGCGGTCCGGGGATGCGAGAGATGTTGGGCGTCACCGCCGCCATCGTCGGCCAGGGCTTGGGCTACGACGTCGCCCTCCTCACCGATGGCCGCTTTTCAGGAGCCACTCGAGGCCTCATGGTTGGCCACGTCTGTCCCGAAGCCATGGACGGCGGCCCCATCGCCCTGGTTCGGGATGGAGACACCGTGACCGTGGATGCCGAAAACGGCGTCCTCAAAGTCCATGTCTCGGACGAAGAGCTATCGCAGAGAAGGCAAAGCTGGAAACCGATTGAGCCTCGGTATGAGAAGGGCGCATTGGCGAAGTACGCACGGTCGGTGGGTCCGGCGAGTCGGGGTGCGGTGACTCACTAAAAAGTCCACAACCCCCGGTTAAAACGCTATCCGGTCTTCACCGCCGCCATCTGCTCCACAAACTCGCTGAAGTAGGGCCGTGAATCCCAGGGGCCGGGCGCGGCTTCGGGGTGGTATTGGATAGATGCGGCCTGTAACTCAGGTACGCGAATCCCTTCTACCGTGCCGTCGTTCAGGTTGATCTGGGTCACTTCGGCGCCCGTTCGCTCTAGTGACTCGGGATCGACGGCGTAGCCGTGGTTTTGGGAGGTGATGGTCACCTTCCCGGTAAGGAGGTCTTTCACCGGGTGGTTGGAGCCTCGGTGCCCGAACTTCAGTTTGAAGGTCTCCCCGCCGATGGCGTGGCACAGAAGCTGGTTGCCCAGGCAGATGCCGAACAGCGGCTTCTTGCCAAGCAGTCCCTTCACCGTCTCGATCACCGGACCCAGCCGCGCCGGATCGCCGGGGCCAGGGGAGAGGAGGATGCCGTCGGGACGATAAGATAGGACCTCTTCTGCCGAGGTCGTGGCGGGAAGGACGATGGAGCGGCACCCGGCTACCGAGAATCGGCGGAGGATATTGAACTTAAGGCCGCAGTCGAGGACCGCCAGCGTGTGCTTGTAAGGCCCCATCGGCTCGCTGATCGGCTCCTTCCCCGTGACTCCCCAGGCATAGGGCGCGCGGGCGCTGACGCTGAAAACGAAGTCCTGCTCGTCGTAGCCTGCCGACTGCTTGATCGCCTCAAATCCCTGGTCGGGATCGTCGGCAATTGCGCCCATCGTGACCCCGCCCGAGCGAATCTTCTTGGTGATGGCCCGAGTATCCAGCCCCTGAATCGCCACGGTTCCCCGCTCTTCCAGAAGCTGGTGGAGCGACTTGGTGGCTCGCCAGTTACTAGGAACCTCGCAGGCTTCACGGACGATGAGGCCGGTGGGCTGGATACGGTCGGACTCAAAATCGTCTTCGTTGATCCCGTAATTGCCGATCAGCGGGTAGGTGAGAAGGACGATCTGGCCCGCGTAGGAGGGATCGGTAAGAATCTCCTGGTACCCGGTCATCCCGGTGTTGAAGACGACTTCGCCAGTAGTGACGCCCCGAGCGCCGAGCGCAAGTCCTTGGTAGATGGTGCCGTCGCTAAGGACGAGATAGCGTTTCAAGCTAAGGGGAGAGTGTACCAGGGCGGAGGCTGGAGGGGGGAGGGCGGAAGTCGGAAGTCGGAAATTGGAGAGAGACTTGCAAAAGTCGCAGTTCTAGCCCCCTTGAGGGGGCTAGAACTGCAACAAACCTAGTCCAGCCTCCTGAACTCCACCTTCCGCCTCACCTTCGCCTGCCCTAAGTCCAGGTTCCGGTTCCAGTCCATTCGGTCCAGAAAGGAGTATTGGCCTCTCTCGTACTGGATCATGTCGAAGTGGTAGGCGACGAAAACGCCTTCGGTTTGGCCGAAGTAGCGGGACGGCTCATGGAATCCGGCGGCGCGTACGATGTCGGTGGGGACCCAGCCCAGGTCATCTGTCCAAAACTCGACAATCACATCCGCCGTCTCCTCATGTAACCGCGTATCCGAAACGAAGTTCTCCTGGTCCTTGAACTGCCGCAAGGGCATCGAGACGACGTAGCGAGCGGGAACTTCCTGGCTTCGCAGGATCGCCAAGTAGAGGGTGGCAAGGCCCAGCGTATTCGACTTCTTGGCGGCGATCACGCTCAAAGGAGTCAACCCCTCGGCTTCGTCATCGTATCGGAATACAGTGGCAATCTCTTTGAAAACTCGCCAGGCGAATTTGAGGTCGGATTCGCCGGCGGCCTTGGCCAACTTCTCCTCTCGCAGCCAATCTTTGAAGGCGCTTTCTCCCAAATCGAGCCAGGGGTGGTTGGCGGTATAGTGATTCTTTAGGTTTCCTAACGGAAACGGCTTTTCGGACGAAAATCCTTCGGTTACCTTACGTTTATAGAGGGTCACCTCATAAATCGCTTGCGCAGTGACCGGTCGGGAGGTCGGGTGGGAAAATTGGACCGACATATAGCTCTGCCCTAGACCTCCCTTCTCCTTAAGATACGCCGTCCGCAGCGCGGTCTCGGTGGGGATGTAGAAGCTTGCCTTATGGACGGTTTGGGCATCGTAGGTGGGGAGCATCGGCGCCAAGACCCACCACTTCTCGGGCGCGGTATTGAAGTTGGTCAGAGTCTCGGTCAGCATGACTTCCACCTTATAGGACTTCTCCCGGGCAATATGCAACGGACCATCGAGCTTGGGATCGTCAGGGGGTGCAAGAATCAGGAGACACAGGATGGAAAGCACGGGTTTATTTTACGACGGGTTTTAAGGGAATGAGGGAAAGGGGGAGGTCTTTTCATCATTCAACTGAAACTTGTACACGGCGTCATGGTGAGCGAGAGCGGCCCGAGTGTTTTGTTAGACAGAGTGTTCTATGCCGCGAAGTCGAACCACCTCACCCGGTTGTAGTTAGGAAATGAATCTACAAGTGGGTGAGGTCCTTCGACTCGCGACAAGCAATTGGCCCAACAGGAAGCTTGTTCTGGCTCGCTCAGGATGACGCCGTCCTGCAAGTAAGCAATTGTGAAAAGACCTCGGGGAATGACAAATGACGAACGACGAATAACAAACGATTGGGAGACTGGCTAGATGGCACCAGCGGTTTGACCCGCTAGCTAGAGCCATGTAGTTTCGTAGTTAGTCGTTTGCTATTCGTCGTTTGTCGTTAGTCGTTAGTCGTTACCTGCCTACCGCTTCATATTGATGAGATCCTGGAGCATTTCATCGACCGTGGTGACCACCTTGGTGTTGGCTTGGAAGCCGCGTTGGGTGATGATCAGGTCGGTGAACTCGTTTCCGATGTCGATGTTCGACTGCTCCAGGAAGCCGGAGTTAACGGAGCCTCGGCCTCCGCTTCGGGGGGTGCCGACAACCGCGACGCCCGAGTTATCGGTGGCTCGCCATAGGTTGCTTCCGGTGCGCTCCAGACCGTTCGCGTTCGGGAAGATTGCGAGGGAGATCTGGCCTAGTGGGCGGGTCAAGCCGTTGGTGTAGAGACCGGTGACGATGCCGTCGGTTCCAACTGAGAAGCTCGAAAGCGAACCAGGGGCAAAGCCGTTTTGGCTGGAAGCGTTCACCTGCATCTCGGTGGCAAGCTGGCTGATGGAGCCCAGTTCCAGGGAGATCGGGAACGCGGGAACGCCCGTTGATGCCGGAGGCGTGACGGTGATGCTTCCGGGGCTGCCAGATGTTAGCTGGCCATTGGCCGGGTTGAAGACAAGCGTTCCGCCTCCCGTCACCACGTCGCCATTCACTCCCGAAACCGCCCAGGACCATTCGTTGGGAGTGGCCGTTTCGGTCAGGGTCAGAGTGAGGTCGTGCTGGCCACCCAGAGAGTCGTAGACGCGCACGATAGCCTCCGTGCTCTGAAGGCCAGGCTCGTCGAAGACTCGCATATCCAGATTGCCCGCCCAGTTGATCGATGTTGTCTGCTGCACGGCGGTTCGGGCGCCGATGGGGATTCGAAGACTGGAGGTGGGACCAACCGGCTGGTTGGTGTTGATGATGCCGGTTGCGGGGTCAGCAGTCCAACCCATCATCCGCTCGCCGGTTGCTCGGTGGACCAAGTCGCCGTTGGCGTCGAGGTCGAACGCGCCGTCTCGGGTGTAGGCCACTCGGTCGCCGTTGCTAACCATGAAAAAGCCGTTGCCCTGGATCGAGAAGTCGGTGGGCCGGTTGGTGGCGTTGAGCGAACCCTGCTCATTGTTCACGTCGGTACCGGCGATCAAGACGCCAAGGCCGAACTGAATCGCATTGGTTCCCCCCATGCCGGCCGACGGTCGGCTGGCGCCGCGCAGAGTCTGGGCGATCATGTCCTGAAACGTTACACGGGAGCCCTTGTAGGCGGTGGTGTTGACGTTGGCGAGGTTGTTACCGATGACGTTCATGCGCGTCTGCTGCGCTTTGATGCTGGCAACGCCAGCGAGTAGTGCTTGTAGCATGTTTTTTCCTTCCGATGGTGTTTGGTTTTTGGCTTTCGGTCGTCGGCGTTGGGTTATCGGTTTTTGGCGATTGGTTTTGCCTTTCGATTTCCGTCTTCCAATTTCCGGTTGTGGGAAGGAGCCTGGGCCGCTTCTGGGCCTTTGGCGAACATTCGGGGAGTGCCCGATCCTGCTCTGTTCCCTTCCCTGTTTTTCAGTCAGTTGAATAGGTCGTATAGGTCTTATAAGTCCGATAGGTCCTATGAGTCGTTTCAGTGCGGACGATTTACACGATAATCGCGCTGTCGATGTTGGTGAACACGTTCTCCTTGAGGTGCTGCTGATCCACGGCGGTGATGACCGTTCGGTTCTTGATGCTCACCACGAGGGCGGCATTGTCGACCAGAACGAGCGATTCCTTGGCTCCCTTCGCGGCGGCCTTTTCGACCCCGTCCAGGACCCGATTCCACTCGGCTTGGCCCAGTTCGATGTTTCGACTCTGGAGCCTGGTCTGGGCGTGGCCGCTGACTTTCAGGCGATCTTGGAGGATCGCGGCGAAGTCGGGGCCGCCTTCGACCTTGCCCGGCTGAACCGGCTTGGTCGTTGGCTGTCCGATCAGGAGATCGTGGATTCGGCTGTTTTGAATTCGACTGTCCATTTCGTTACTCTTTGATCGAGTGGATGGCGGGGACTTGAATCTCCACCAATCCGCCGTCGGCCTCAATGACGCCCAGGTAGTACTGGCCGTTCTTCACCACCATCGAGGTGATGCGGCCCTCCACCATCTCGTTGTATCCGGTGCCAGTTTCCGACATCGGCCTCACGGCGACGACGGTCTTGCCGATCAGGCTGGTGATCTGCGTGACCTCCAGGTTCTTATTGATCGTGTCCATGCCCTGGACTTGACCCAACTGGGCCATCTGGGCAAAGAAGTCTCGGTCGTTCATGGGCTCCAGCGGGTTCTGATTCTCCATCTGAACCGCGAGGAGCCGGAGGAACTGGTTCATGTCCAAGCTCTGTTTGGGCTTGGCGGGCGCGTTCCCCCAGTACTGGTCGGCAGTGATGTTTCCTACATCCATAACGTTTCTCCTTAGGCGGCCAGATCGACGGCCTGTCCGCGTCGCACCCAAGCTCGAACGTCCGCCTTGGGCTGGTTGAAAGAGCGCTCGCCCTGACCCTGATGGCCCTGCGATTGCCCCTGATTCTGCTGTTGACTGGGCTGTTGCCAGCCTCGGCTAGATTCCTGCTGCGTGGCGTTGCCGCTCTGCTGGCTCACGGTGACGGACTGAAGCTGGAAGCCTCGGGAGTCCATCGCCTCGATCAGCCGAGTCCGGTTTTGATCCAGAGCCTCGCTGACTCGTGAGTCGCTGGCGGTGATCTCGGTATCCACCATGCGCCCGACCGACTTGACCATCACGGTGATGGAGCCAAGGTGTTCCGGGTTCAAGTGGATGACGACGCCGTTCCGAGGCCGTGCGGCGGCAAGCATGTGCAGTTTGTCGGTCACCTGCTTCATGACCAACTCTGCCTCCTGCGGTTGGAGTCGGGGCGAAGTTGGGCGGGCGACATCCTGAGCCGAAGCGACCTGGGTCGATGCCGAAAGCGTGGTCGCGGGTTCGGTATCGATCAGGGCGTCCTTTATGCCAAACAGCTTCCCCTTGCTCACCTCGGTTCGGTGGTCAGGATCAAAGCGCTTGGGCATCCCGTTCCCTTTCGACGGTTCGCCGCCAAGATCCGACTTGCTGGTTTTGAATCCCTTTTCTGCCGCAGCGGCCGTAAGAACGTCGGGCTTGGCAGAGTCGGTGGGTTTGAAGGGTCGAGGCTCCGGGTTATCCGGGAACGGCCTCGCTCCTGCGGGATTGGGTTGTGGCGTGGGCTCTTTACCCACATTCGTTCTGGTCCCCGGTTTCCATGGCTTTTCCAACCAGAGTTCGGGGTTGACAGGCGACGTCGGCTCGGGGACGACGGTGGCCTCATCATTCGCATGGGCGGCCTGAAGTCGGTCAAGTGGGACCACGACTCGCTTGACAGCGATCGGGTTGAGGCCCTTCAATATCCCTTTATCGAAGGTTTGAATATCCTCGCCGGCGATCGCCGGAGCGGTCGAATGATGGGGAATCTTTTTGGATACGCCAGATGGCCTGACGCCCGTGAGTGGCTCCGGTGGTTTCGATTGCGGTCTGGCAACGCCGTCCCGCGGCTCGCCCTGGTCTACGGGAAAGCTGAGGATCGTCTCCCTAACGGATGGTTGCACCCGTTCGCCATTCACCGCTGGCGCAGGGCAGTCAGGCACAAGGGGAGGCTCTTCGAAGAAATAGCATCCCATTTGGCCGACGAGCCACTTCATGGCATCGTCGACGGGTTCGCCTTTGTCTGCCCCAAACTCGACGCGCTCGGATTGGATCGGAGCCTTCCAGAAGGGTTGCGGGAGATCGATGTCGATCTCGACTTTCGGAAGCGGGTGGAAGTCCAGTTCTTGAGGCTGAGCATTCGGCTCGGCGACCTCGACTCCTTCCACCACTGACAACATGTCGGGTGGCGGTTCGGGGCCGGGTGGGGCCCCTGGCGGGATAACTCCCTGGTTCTCTGCTTGCTTGATGGCGGCTTCGAATCCGGGCTGGGCAGTTGTTTGACCAGTTTGTTCGACGGGCGCGCCAAAGGCAAGGCTTAGTGCGGATATGTCCATTTCACTCCCGGCTGGGTTCAGCCAATAGACATCTTTGGTTCGCGGGGCTGGTATTTATAGGGGCGAGTTGGGAAATGTTGTTTGTGGCTTGGGCGATCGGGGGTTGCCTTCGCCTTAGAACTACGCGCTGCATCCTTTCACCACCAAGAAACAAAGGGCGCTAAGGGATTTCAATCTCTACCCTTGCTTGGATTCCGGGGGCGGACGTCGCCTCGTCAGCCGACATCCGCAGGATCAACCACCGTAACCCCAATCTTCTTCCAGGCTAGATCTCCCGATATAAACAGATCGCAATGAGCAAGGATGCCTGTCGCCAAGTGAATCGCATCAGGGGTCTTGAGGCTAGGGTGTTGGGCTCGGAGGTCGATGGCCTTCTCCAGTACAGCATCGCTGATAGGCTCAATGATTTTGTGGGATGAGGGCGTGAGAAACGTTCGAAAGATGCTTTCGGCAACTTGGTCGTTATTCCTGCGCGGGTGAATGAGGGCTTCAAGCAGAGTGAGCCGACTGCTCACAACCGTAAATTCCAGATTGTCGAGGGGGATGAGCATGCCAGCCTTCAGGTTGGCGTAGTGAGGCACGCCTTCCAACGCGTAAATGACAGTGCTCACATCCAGATACACTCGATGTCCCTTGAGACTTACCATTCGGCCCGCAACTCAGCCAGGTACTGATCAACCGCTTCCTTTGATCCATGGGCTCCTGGTCCCTTTATGCTTCCAAAGAGCGAAGCGTTGGAAGCGGAAGGTGATTCAGGGGATAAAACGAACCGCTCCAAGCCAGCTTGGATAATGCGGTCGATTGCTTCTCGCTGGCTGATCTTCTGGATACGGGCGACCTCTTCAATCTCCCGCTCCCACCGATGGGGAATATCTAGGCCCATTTGTATCGTTTCCTCTTCTAGATATTATGCCTTGGATGCTCGTAGGCGCAGGGTTTAGGGCTTCCTTTTTGCTCCGTGCTTCTTAAGAAAGTCCACGAGGTCTTGGTCCTTTCGATTCGCCGCGATATCGAGGGGATAGCCGAGGCTGGTCGTTGAGGTGGAGCACTCGACATTCACGTTCGCTCCGCGCTTGACTAACAGCTTGACTGCTTCGTGATGTTGGTTGGCGAAGGCGGCGCAGATTGGTCTTTCAAACTCTCCGAGCACATTCGGGTCGGCTCCCATGTTCAGAAGGCTCTCCATCCTTGGAAGATCGCCATCGTAGCTTGCTGTGATGAGTTGTTCATCCAAAAACACGTACTTGCCCACGAACATGGACGCCAAGCAGAACGGGGCGGAGAGGATGACGCTTCCGATCACCGTGGCTTTGGTTGGCAGCTTGGCCGCCTTCGAGATCGCCAGCCACCCGCCAAGCATCGCGCCATAGCAGCAGATGCCGCCACACAAGCTGAAAATCTCCATGACCCATCCTACCGGCGTTTGGAGGTTGGCGGCAGGACGGCGGCACAATGCATCCGCCGCCTACAGATTCTCAATGTAGCGTCCCCAGTTCCCCGTAAAGCAAGGTATCATATAATTATCTGATTCACTGAGTAAGCATCCTATGATCGACCTGCGGCACGTCCATTCTCTGACCGATTTTCTACGGAACCACAAAGTGCATGTGCAACGCCTGCAGCAAGCTGACACGCCGGAAGTCTTGACGGTGAAGGGAAAACCTGAACTGGTCGTTCAGAGTGCGAACGGTTACCAGGCCATGCTCGACCGCTTAGAATATGCCGAAGGGTTGGCTGGCCTTCGGAAAGCTTACAAGCAGGTCCAGAACGGAGAAACCGAAGACTATCGCACAGCGATGCAAGCTCTAAAAGCCCAGCATGGCGTATAAGATTCGCATCACCAAGCTTGCCCTCGAAGACATCGCAGAAAGCGCAAATTACTACGCCACGCAGGGGTCCTTCGCAGTGTCCCAGCGTTGGCTAGACGGCCTCGACAACGGGATACTCGATTTAGAGAAGATGCCCCGCAGATGCCCATTCGCACCGGAAAACGAAGACCTGGACTTCGAGGCGCGGCAATTTCACTACTTCTCACACCGGGTCATCTTCACTATCGAAGACGACACGATTCATATCCTCCGCGTGTACCATGGAGCCAGAAGGCCTCTCACAGCAGACGACTTTGATCCAAGTCAGCGGAGGGACGGCGGCAAAATGCATCCGCCACCTACAGGTTCGGTTTTTGATACAAGCCTGTATCCATGACCTAGCAGGTCATGGGACGCATGGGCAGGCTGCCCACGCCACGGCCACTTATAGATTCTCTTGGAAGAACACCAGCATCTTGGCCCAACTGTCCTTCGCCGCCGCTTCGTCATAGACCTCCGGGCGGTCGTTGTTGAAGAAGGCGTGTTTGGTGCCGGGGTAGGTCTCGAAGTGGTGCTGTTTCTCCAGCAGAGTGAGTTCCTCGTCAAGGGCTCGGACGGCTTCGGGGGACGCGTAGTCGTCGTGCTCGGCGAAGAAGCCCAGCAAGGGGCTGGCGAGGTCGCGGTAGGATGGGGTGACCTTGGGGTGGATGCCATAGTAGTTCACGGAGGCCCCGATGCGGTCGTCGTGGGTGGCGCAGTAGGAGGCAAGTTGGCCGCCCATGCAGAAGCCGACGATGCCCACCTTCGGCCCCTTCACTTTGGGGTGCTCGATCAACTGCTGGATGGCGCAACCCGTGATCTCGGCGGTCTCGGAAATGTTGAGGGCCATCATCAGTTCGCCTGCGCGCGTGGGCTCGGTAGTGGCTTCGCCGAAGTAGAGGTCGGGCGCCAGAGCGGTGAAGCCTTCGGCGGCAAACCGGTCGCAGACGTCCTTAATATGGTCCACCAAGCCCCACCACTCCTGAAACACGATCACCCCGATTCCGGGGCTGCCGGCTTCGGCAAGATAGCCTTGGTATTCCTTGTCGTCGCAATTGAAAGAGATCATTCTGCCCATCGTCTTGCCTTCCCTAGTTCTACATGGATGTAAGACAATCCTGCGTCGCCAGTTCCTTTCCCAGAAAATCGTCAGGCGGCGGAGCGTAGCATTCGATTCGCTTCTTCGTCGTCGGGTGGTCGAACGACAGGTAGGCGGCGTGGAGTTGGAGGGGGCCGGATTGGTAGTCTTTGGGAGCGTAGACGGCATCGCCCAGCACAGGCATCCCAAGGCTGCTCAGGTGGACTCGAATCTGGTGGGTCCTTCCGGTTTCGAGTCGGATTCCCAAAAGCCAACCCGCATCCAACCGGGCGATTCTCAGGATGTGAGTGACGGCCCGACGACCCATCGGATCGACCGCCATCTTGAGGCGGTTCCGGCGATCTCGGGCGATGGGGGCCTCGATGCGGAATCGCTCTTGCTCCACATTCCCCGCCACCACCGTAAAGTATCGCCGCTCCGCCGACTTCCCTTCGATCTGTTTGGCGAGGCTGACGTGGGCGGCGTCGGTTTTGGCCACTACCATTAGGCCGGTAGTTTCTTTGTCCAGGCGGTGGACGATGCCGGGGCGGAAGTCGCCTCCGGCGGAGCTGAGTTCGTGGGATCGGGCGAGGAGCGCGTTGACCAGCGAGGGCTCCTTCAGAGAGGTGGCAGGATGGGCGGCCAGGCCCCGGGGCTTGTTTACGACCAATAGGTAGTCGTCCTCATACACGATATCGAGGGGAATCTCAGCCGGGGTGAGGTCGTGGGCTTCCGAGTCGGCGGGGTCTTCCAGAGTGACCGACATGCCGGGTTCCAGTCGAAAAGACGTTCTTTGGGCCTTCCCCGCCACCAAGACGCCCCCATCGCCGATGATCTTCGCTAGTTTGGACCGGCTGTGGCCGGGGAGTTTGCGCACAAGGAACTTATCCAGGCGCTCGGATGTGTCGGCGATTAATTCCACGAAATCTTAATACCTCTTGGAACCGAAACGATGTTTACGGTTGTATTCGTAGTTTAAGCCATACTTGAGGAAAGAAAGATGATGCGCACCTCCCTTATTGCCGCCCTCGCCTTGATCGGATGCCTGGCCACGGCCCAGGATATGTCGAGCAAGATTAACTTCAAAGCCCCCGCCGGTTCCGCCAAACGGGTTCTGGAAGAGCTTTCCAAGGTTGCCGGAATTCCCCTGTCTGCGGCGGGACCGGTTGCCGACGATGTGATCCTGCTGAACCTGAGCGACGTCACGGTTAGCGAAACCCTGGCCAAGATTGCAGCCGCGCTGAACGGCGAGTGGCGCAAAGAAGGCACAGGCCTAGTCTTTTACCGAGGCTCCAACTTTGAGGCAGCGGATCGCCGGACAGAGAACGCCACGCGGGTCGCGGAGTTTCGGGCCAGCCTCGGGCGCATTTTGGAGCAGCAGCAGAAGTTTGGCGCTTTTAATGAAAGCTCGGCGAAGAAGCTCGTCGATCTGCAAAAGAAGATGAACGAGGAGATTTCACGAGCGGCTTCGGGAGGCGTGATACAACTGCCCGGGGATTTTGAGAGCGCAGGCCGCCAGACACCAGCCGCCCGTGCCATCGTGGCGCTACTGACCCGGATGTCGGACGCCCAGATCACGGCGCTCACCTCGGTCGACCGCGTCGTCTTCGGTCTGAACCCGACTCGGATGCAGATGGCAATGCCCAACGGCGCCAACCAGATTCTGCAGCAGTTTTTAAAAGACACCCGAACATTCAAGGATGTGGTGCAAAGGAATGCACCCCCGGCGGGCACGGATAACCGCCGGATTGTGATCAACGGCTTTGGAGGCGGCGATGGCTCGGGAGACGGCGATCCCAACCTGGGCATCGGATACGCCTTGCTCATCAGCAACCCGTCTTTCGGGGTGGGCCAAGGAACATCGGTCAACCTCCTGGTAGCCGATCCTAACGGGAAGACGATTGGCTCAGGGCAGTTCTTTGTGCCGCCCAACTCAGGCCCGTTTGCGGCTGGCAACCAGACGAGCCCGCCCACCAGCAATGATAAACCCATCGAATTCTCTGATCTTACGAAGGAACTCGCCAAGGTTTTGCCCCAAGTATTTGGCGGGGGAACAGCGGGTGGCGGAACGGTTCGGGTGATGTCGGTGGCGATCTCGTCCAGCGGGTCTGGCAGCTCCTTTACACTGGGCGGAGGGGGTGGAAAGACTCCTGAGATAAGCGCCGAACTTCGCGAAAGGCTGCTCAACCCTGAACAGTACGATCCGTTGAGCTTTGGTCCGGGCGAAGGGTTATCCAAAATCGCGGCGGCCAAGGATATCGACCTGGTCGCCTACCTTCCCGACTCGGCTTTCACGGCCCTGCATCAGGCGGTCACCAGCAGTTCAACCCCAAGCGCCTTTCTTAGCACGGCGCAGCGGTCGGGTGGGTTGAATGTTAAAGAAGAGGCAGGATGGATGATCGTGTCCCCCAAGACACCATCCTCGGCAAGAGAGCAGCAGGTGAATCGAGCAGCGCTTGGGAAGGCCTTGCGACTTCTCCACTCCAAGGGCTACCTGGGTTTGGACGACTGGGCGGCTTACGCCGCCAAGCAGGCCAAGAATCCCCGAAGTGGCGAAATCGACGACGGCTATCTTCGACTGATCAACAGCCCGGCGGCAGATGCGGGTTTGGGCCAATTCAATTTTGGCGGCGGTTGGCAGACCCTACAGTTCTACGCCAGTCTTTCTTCTGCCCAAAGGCAGACGCTCGCCCAAAACGGACAGGTAGCGCTTCGAACGTTGAGCCAGTATCAGATTGGACTGGTGACCGAGCATATCTACAACTCGTTCGACGGGCCGACCATAAATAGCCGGCAACAGGGAAGGTCGACGGTCGTCTTCGCCGGAATGCCGAGCGCTCTGACCGAACGGACGCTCCTTTTACCAAACGGAGTGCCACGAGATGGGTTCCTTTCCTTCAGCCTAAAGACGAATGAGATCGCGCAGGCAAACAGCTCTCAGGCGGAGGAATCGCGATTCATGACCGCCGAGTCGCTGGCCTTCGAGAAGGTTCGGACAGAACGCCCGGAGCTCGCGAGCTTTGGGGCGCCGGTGCAGTACGACCAGTATCGGATGGCCAACCAGCGAACGATCGGCTTCCTGTTTCAACTAACGCCGGAGGTCGCGCTGAGTCGGCAACTGGAGGACAACACTCCGGGGACCCAACCCTTCGCCTCCTATGACCGTCTCCCCGCAGACTTCAGGCAGAAGGTAGAGAAGGCCTATGAATCGTTGAAGCAGAGCTGGGGCACTGGTTTCGGCGGTAGCGGTGGCAACCAAGTCCCCCCGCCGTAGAATGCCGCCCTCCCAGTCGTGGAACCAAGCTGGTAGCCAAGGAGCCCTGCGCTCCCTGGTGGTCTAGGCAGGAGTAGAAGGGCAGGCTTGGGAAAACTTCCCGGCGGGACATCGGGGCTCCCTGGGGAGTGGCCCGGTATCCCTGTTCTCTGCAACTCCCGCAAGGTACAATCTTGGTCCACGCCCGGACGTAGCTCAATGGATAGAGCATCAGTCTTCGGAACTGAGGGTTGGGGGTTCGAATCCCTTCGTCCGGGCCAAACTATGAGTCCAGGTCGATGAGCTGGATCTTGTACTCCCCGCTCCCTCCAGCCTTGACCCACACCGTGTAGATGCCATCTTCCGGGAATGTCAGCAGTTGAGCGGTTTCATCTCCTAGCGTCCTGATCGCCTGCCCTCTTGGTCCGACGACTCGAACGCTTAAGCCTGTCTGCTTGGACTGCACGCTCAGGACCACCCTCTGCCCCTTGTGCGCCTTGATGGACCATATCTGGGTATCGTCGGCGGCAATCGGCTTCGTGGAAGGTTTGCCCGGAACCAGTTCCATGGGGGCGATCTTCTCTTGGGCCAAGCGATAGGCGCCCTTTCCGCCCATTCCGTAGCAGGCGACCGCGAGATAGTAGGGACCCTCGTTGAGGAGGCCGGCGGTGATGACGGCATCGGTGCCATTGCTCGAGTCGTCGGCTTCCGCAATCCTCGATCCGTTTGCATCCAGGAGCCGCAGATGGACGTCGAAATCGGTTGAGTTCGCCTGGAACCGCATGATCTCGCCCGGTTTGCCTTCCACTCGGTAGTACTCGATTTGCCCCAACGCCAAGGTTCGGGACTTGGCGGAGTCGAGCGCCAGCACCGGGTTGGCGACGGTTAGCTGGTATTGAATCGGCAGATCGTTGTGATGGTAAATCGCGATGGCGACCGTCCCCTTCTCTTTCGCCAGGTAGGTAGCCCAACCCTTCTTCGATCGATTGTCGTAGACCAGTGATACGAACGAAGGCAGTTGATCAGACTCCAAGGACTCGACGGAGAAGCCCGCCTTGAGACCGTTGCTTTTTGCCTCTATCCGCACGAAGTCTCCGGGATTTACATCGAGGAGGGCAAGCTCGACGGATTGTGGAGCCAGGGTGCGTGTGGGAATGGGCTTGCCACTGGATACCGGGAAAAGGCTGATCGGCTCCACGCTGACCTCGGCCAAAGCCTTGGCCGCCATTCTTGCGTGGACCTTGATGTAGTACTCGCCGTCGATCACCCGCCGAACATCGATGCGCGTTTGGCTACTGGCGAAACTCTCCTCGTCGATGGCCTTGCCGTTCGGGTCCAGCACTTCATATCCCGGTATTTGCGAAGGGATCGACACCCGAACAGAGAACGGCTGTCCCTTCTTGCCCATCACCCGAAGCCAATGCGTGCCCTTGTCGTCCAGATACATCGGCACGGGTCTTTGAGACTCAACGAGCGTGGACTCGAACTTGCGCAGGGTCATTTCGAAGGGACCACCGGCGGCCGACTTGTATCCTTTCACCCAAACCCGGTACTTCCCGGCCGAAGGAAAACGAAAGGCCAAACGCGGATTCTGGATTCCCGGCTCCTCGTCGTCGTTGGAAGCCAGCACCTTCCCCTGTTCATCGACGATCTCCAGGGCCGGGTCAAAGACGGTGCTCTTCGCGGTCGCAATGATCGTTTCGCCTGCCTTGGCATCCACCACCCACTCGCCCTTCTCGCCGGGAGTCAGGATGAGCGACTGCGTGACCTCATCACCGGTCAGCGGCCCTGTTGCCGCGCCCATGCCTCCCCCGCCAAAGCCGCCTCCCTGTCCACCTTGAGCAACAAGGGAAACCACAAAGACCATCCAAGCCGCAGAAGCGACGCCCAATCGAAACACCCACATCTCTAACCACCTCGACGCACAATGTCGCCTTTGGTGATTGGACGCGGACGGCCTGCGTTGGTTACAAGGCTAGAAGAAGCAACCGGAGGTCTTGTCGTTCGGCGCATACTGGGCATCGAACGGCTTCGCCTCGGCCCCAGCTTCCGCCGCGATCATCTCGTTCATCTCTTTCATCATGTCCTGGCTGTAGCCCGGCCACATCTTGACGACCTTCCCGTCAGTGGAAATCAGGACGCAGTAGACCGACTGTTTTGCCCCATACGCCTTGATAATCTCCTTCTTGGCATCGGGCACCACAGGAAAAGCGGCTCGGTAGTCGCTGGCCCAGGCCCTTCCTTTCTTCTGGTCCGAGTCGATCACCCCGTAGAAATCCACCTGGCCCTTCCACTGCTTGGCGAGGTTGTTGAAAAGGGGCTGGGCGTCGATGCTGCAAGGACAGCCATCAAGGATAAAGAGCACGAACTGGGGTCTCTGCTGCTTGCCCGAGATGGTCGCCACCTCATCCCGCACCGAGGTCAAATGGAACTCGGGAGCGTCCTTCAGGGCCAGCTTGTCCGCCTCACGAATCATCTCCGGAGTCACGGGATGCTCAGGTTGGGTGAAGTCGATCCCAGGGATCTGGTTTGCCGACGGAGGAGATTGCCGGGCGGTGAGGAACACAGCCAAGCCCGCGGCAAAGATCGCAAGGCTCAGAACGATGGCGATTCGAGGAGTTCGCATCGGCTCTCAGTTTACCGGGACAAGAGGCGAGGAAACCTGCAAGGCGCTTGGCAAGGATCTCTCCACCCCCAACCCCCTCCTCATTTTGTCGCGATCCCAGTCTGCTAAACCGACAGCTTTCTTTCCGCACAAAACGAGGAGGGGGCTCTTTTCAGCTTACGTACAGCAAAGGATCGCCGAGGTTGACGAGTTGCCCGCTCTCTACCACGATCTTGCTGACCGTACCGCTGGCTGGGGACGGGACCTCGTTGAAGACTTTCATGGCTTCGATGAGGCCGATCACTTGGCCGGCGGTCAAATCATCCCCTTCCTTCACAAACGGAGGCGAGCCGGGGCTGGGGGCGGAGTAGTAGATGCCGGTCATCGGGCTGGTTATCGGGGTTCCCGTTGGAGCGGCGTCCACGGTGGTCGCCGGTTCGAACTCCTCCTCCAACATCTCCTCAACCACAACTTCGCCCGCCACCGTCGATACGGCCTGAACCGCGACTGGCTTCGCCCGCTTCTTGAAGGCGATCGTGAATCCGTCCGCCGAAATCTCGGCCTCGGACAGCTTGAACTCTTCCATCAAACCGGCGAGTTCATCGATCCGATTTTTCATGGTATGGGCAGAGGGCGTGTTCGGCACGAGTCAATTATGGCTTAGGAACGCGCCCAGGTGATGCACTGAAAAAGGGGCGATTCAGGCTTCGATCAGGTTTGAGCGCTGGGTCCTGGGACGCTGGGCGTCTTTTGGCTGGCCCACGTCACCAGGGCGTCTCCTACTTCGGGCCGCTTCGACCTTCAAGTCCGTTGTCTAATGAAGCGTCTCCGACATCCGCCTGGCTGCCTTGCTCTCTGGCCCCAAGGCGGCTTTGTACCTCTCAACTTGTTCGGAGAGGAGCACCCCGAGGATCGCGGTTTCGTCGTCGGCTTTGATCTTTTTTCTGGCCTCCTTCATCGCGTTTGGACTTCGACTGGCTTGTACCAGGGCCATCATTCGCTCGCTCTCGCCTCTCTTCCACTCGTTCAGCTTCCCGATCTGCTCCTCGCTCAGGCCAAGCTCTTTCTGGAGTTCCGGTTCATAGATGGACTTGACGCCCAATATCTGCCACCTGATCTGTGTCAGCCGCCGTGTCTGTTCTGGCGTTAGCTCCGCAAAAATCGCTTTGTCGGTATCGGAGTCCAGTGTCTCCATCTCCTTGAGAGTGGCCGCCATCGTTGCCATGTCTGCTCCGGAAGACTGCGCCTTCTTGGAGATATCCTGCATCCCCTTCTGGTGGGCCTTGGCTAACGCGGTTACCTTCTTGTTCTGATCTCCGGTCAGCTTCAGCTCTTTCCGGAAGTCGTTCTGATTCATCAGGTTGCCGGTCGAGGTCATTATGTTGCGGGTCATGGCAAAGGGATCCATGCCCATCTGAGCGACGGCCAGACCGCAGAGGGCCAGCAGAACCAGTCCCATCCGTTTTCTCATCGTTATCTCCCTAGACTTCTTTCAGCGTTGCGAACTTGTCTCTCGTCAAGAACGTGTGGATCACCGTGCGATAAGCTCCGCGCTTCCACGCCGCATTTGGTTGGCGACCCCAGATTTCATATCCGGCCGCTTCTTGCATCTTAGCCGAGATTTCGTTCTCTTCAAAGTAGCTACTGTAAATCGTCTGTAAGCCCAGACATTCGAAGGCATACCAAGCCCTTACCCGCGCCGCATCCGATCCGTAGCCCTTGCCACGGTAGCTGGCTTCGCCGATGAGGCTGCCGCTTTCGGCGGTGCCGTTGATGAAGTTGATCCTGAACAGGTTGGAGAAGCCGATGTGCTCTCCGCTCAGGGTCTCGATGGCCCAGTTGGCCTCATCCCTCTCCGCCATGCACCGAGCTTCGAACCATTCTTTCTCTTTCATGCGGGACATGGGGAAGTCGGGCGTTCCGATCCACTCGGTGTTGGTCAAGTCGTTGATCCACCGCAAAGCGTTCTCGAAGTGCCGGTCGTAGTCCAGTGGCATCAGCCGAACCTTCTTGCCTTCTAAACCGTAAGTCATCATTCAGTTTAGTCCACTTGCCTTATACTGGGACGGCAAATGGCGGTGCGAGCCTTGGTCCATCGAACGATCTTCCTGATAGCGGCGTTTGCCCTTACCACTTCTTGCGCGAGGCAAACGCCTACCGTGGCAAGGCCATCCACTCCACCCTCCCCAAGTCCCGACGCCAAGTGGCCCTGGACCCAAGCAACTGAGACTCGGTTGGCCAAGGGGTTTACGCACTGGAAGTCCACCGGGGCCGACGGTTCCAGCCTTGATCTGCTCCAATTTGACTTTCAGGAAAATTCCAACCTGCGCTTCGCCATCTATGATCAAGATCAGGACGACGCGGTACCGTTCGATAATCGAACCGACTATTTTCCAAAGGGCGCGGGTCAGGTCACGGCGCACCTAAACAAAGATCGTAAGGTTCTGGCCGCATGGAACGGACTGTTCTTCGCCTACGATCGTGAGCCCGGTTCGCCGCCAAATGGCTGGGCTACGCATATCGGCCCTGTGGTCATCGATGGGAAGGCCCATTTCAACGTCGGACGCCATCGGTGGATGTTCGGCGTGCAGGGCCAGACCTTCAAGGCCCTCTTCAAACCCAACAAGAAAACAATGGAAGCCGAGTTCGACTTTGCCGCCGACGAGGCGCAGCTGCTCATTCGACAGGGACTTCCTCTACACATCCAGCCGTTTGAGGACACCCTGAAGCAGGCACGTTCTTCCGACAGTGAGTCCAATGCAGGCGCAATCCCAATCGTCGACTGGATGAAAACGTCACGCACTTCCATGGCTTGGTCCCAAGATAGCCGCACGTTTTGGGTTCTCATTGTGGTGGAGGCTGATCATGAAGTGGCTAGCAAACTGGCCGTCAAGTACAACCGAGAGGACCCGTCTGGCTGGACCCTGACCGACCTCCAGAAGTTTTGGCTTAGCAAAGGCGTCTGGGGTGCAGTCAACTCGGACGGAGGCGTCGTTACGCAACTGGCCATGCGGAAGCCAGATGCGTCTTACGAACTGGTCCCTGCCCAACAGTCGACGCGACCGATACGTTACACCACCAGCGACTTGGCGAATTCACCCGACGGGGGCAGCCTCCTGACTTTCTATGTTTATGAGTCGAACTCATCGGCAACGGCTCGCTGACGGAGGTTAAAGCCGAGACGAAGCATGGAACGCGAGGTCGTGTTAAAGCCTGAGACTAGAAATCCGTCAAAAAAGTTCGTGTAATTTCAACTATTTTTCCAGCAATTAAACCTTAACATTTCCTTAACTGATTGCGCATAATCAAGGTTCTGCGCAAGATGCTGCGGCTTGCGTCAAGGACTCCCACTTATGAAGAAAGCGTTCACGCTCATTGAGCTTCTCGTCGTCATTGCGATCATCGCCATTCTGGCTGCGATCCTATTCCCTGTTTTCGCCCAGGCAAAGGCTGCGGCTAAGAAATCCGCCGACCTTTCCAACATGAAGCAGATCGGTACCGGCATTGCTATCTACATGGGCGATTACGACGATGTGTACCCTCCCGCAGCCTCTCTTGATCCTGCCAACCTCGTCAACACTGCGCCCGTGTGGTCGAGCAAAGCCGTTACTGGACCGTACATTAAAAATACGCAGATTTTTCTCAGCCCAACAGAGCCAACTGCAAAGGTTGAAATTCCTGCAGGATTCCTCGACAGCGGCGCGCAGACCGTCGATCCTCGCTCGTATACAGCCAACGGCCTAGTCAACACTACCGTCACCGCCAACCAGGCCGCTATCTTCGGCCCCAGCTATGTTCCGACCGGTTCCGGCGGAGCTTTTGGCTATTGGGAGGTGTCGGGCGGCGTTCTCATCGTCCAGCAGCCTTCCATTTCGCAGACCGCTCTCGAAGCGGTGTCTGAATTCGTGGTTCTCGCTGGCGGCCTTGAGGACTACACGAAGTATCTCGGCCTCGCTGGTAAGCCCAACACCGAGGTCCTCCTGGCCAACGGCGTACGGGATCTCAACACAGGTATCGACGCTCTTGAACTGGCTTCAGGCCGTCCCGGCGGAACTGGCGCAGTCAACAGCACTCTCCAGCGTGGCTGGTCTCGGATGACCGGTGGCTCCAACTTTGCGTTCGGCGACACCAGCGCCAAGTCGTTGAGGCCATCTGCATTGATGAACGGGAACTTCTTGAGGGCTCGCCGCTTCCTCGCCAACCCAGGCACCAATAACTAATAAGAGAACGGCAAGTCCGTTTCTGAATCCAAGAAGCCTCGCTCTTTTTGAGCGAGGCTTCTTTGCGTTATGACCCCGGAACGAGGCGCAAAATGCGATTGCTAGTGGCGATGTAAGGGTTGCCGTCAGGCCCCATCGTCACATCGATAATCGCCTCGCTTGCAATGAAGACCGTCTCTATCGAGTTCAGAGATCCATTGGGGAAGCTGTTGATGCGAATGCGGCGCAGTCGATTATCATTGAAGCTCGCCATGAGCAGTGAGTTCGCAAAGGTACCGGTGCCCACCGCCATCCCGGTCGGGGCGTTGACCGCCGAAAACCGAGCCAAAGGCGCAAGGTAGCTGGGGTCGGAGTCTCCGCAAGGCTGTCCCGGACGCCAGCCAAAGTTGCCACCTGCCGTAAGGCGGTTCACCTCGTCGTCGCAATCCGGCCCGTTCTCGGAGACGAAAGCTTGCCCTGAAACCGGGTCTATGGCCAAGCCAAAGCAGTTGCGGTGGCCCTTGCTGAACAACGGATTGCTTGCAACTGGGTTGTCGCCGGGAATCGAGCCGTCGGGGTTGTAGCGCAGGACTTTGCCCGCTGGACTCGCGTCGGATTGCGAGTTAGCGGGATCGCCCACGTCGCCCAACGTCACATAGAGCTTTCCATCAGGCCCAAACTCCAGCCGTCCACCGTTGTGGTTGCTGCTTGCGGGAAGCCCGGAGATAATCGGAGTCGCATCGGGGTCTACACCATCGTCAGTGAAGCGTAAAACCTCATTCTCAGTTCCGCTGGTTTTGGTGTAATAAATGTAGACGTACTTGTTGGTCGCGTAGTCAGGATCCAAAGCCAAACCGAGCAGGCCGCGCTCTCCGCCTGAGTGGACCAAAACGTTGAAAATCGGATGGGGGCTTAGCACGCCTCCCACGATCTTCCGCACGTCGCCCGTAGCTTTTTCGGTAAAGATGATGTCGCCATCGGGAGTAAAGCGGAGAGCCGTCGGAAAAGATAAGCTGCCTGCCAGTTGCTCTCCAACCAGGGAGGGTGTCGAACCCGTGCCGCCGCCGCCTCCTCCGCAAGACGAGGTCAAAGCAACCGCGAGAGCAAGCAAGCCGATGAAGGGATAGGGTTTCATAGGTTTCATGGTTCAGTCCACGTCCGCGTATAGACGCCTTCTAGAACAATACCGGGATATCGACGCGATTGAGGCTTCCATTTCACTGATGAATTGGGATCGGCAGGTATTAATGCCAGCTTCCGGAGGAGATGCACGGAGCGCCCAGGTCGCCCGCCTGGCCAGAATGCGCCACCAGCGGCTGACTTCGGACGAGTTTCGGCGGTCGGTTGAAGAAGTAGCAGCCGAGGCTGAGCCCGGTTCTATTCCCGCCGCCGCCGCGCGAGTTCTTGCGCGGGAACTCAAAACCCAAGGAAGTCTTCCCGCCGAGTTGGTGGTGCGTAAGGCCCAGGTCTCGTCCGACGCCTATGAAGCCTGGAAGGGAGCCAAGGCAAACAACGACTACCCCAAACTCCGCCCTTACCTGGAACAACTCTACGACATCGCCAGGGAAACGGCGGAAACGATCGGCTACACGAATCACATCTACGACCCACTCATCGACCTCTTCGAGGAGGGCGCGACCTATGCCGCTGCACGGACGATGTTCGATGCGATCAAGGGGCCGATCAGTGAGCTTTTGAAGGGAATCAGGGAAGAAGGGAATCAGGTTGATGATTCCCAAATTGCCAAGGACTTTGATCGGCCACGTCTGCGCGAGTTCGCCCAACATGCGGCCGCGGTCGTAGGATTCAACTTCGATGCCGGGCGTCTGGACATCTGCACCAACGCCTTCTGCACCCACCTCGACAACCGGGACATACGCATGACCACCCGTCCCAGCGACCACCTGCGCGGGATCGTCAGCAGTTCCTTGCACGAGATGGGGCATGGGCTCTACGAGCAAAACTCCCCACCTGAGTTCGAAGGAACGCCCTTGCCAGGCGGCATCTCATTGGCCGTCCACGAGAGCCAATCACGCCTGTGGGAGAACATCGTGGGGCGGTCGCGGGGGTTCTGGAGACGTTTCATTCCCGACCTTCAGACCAGTTTCCCCGAGATTCAGTTGGATGCGAAGGGGATGTATCGGGCGATGAATAAGGTCGAGCCGGGCTTTATCAGGGTGGGTTCTGACGAAGTCAGCTACAACCTCCACATTCTGGTGCGGTTTGAGTTGGAGACAGAGTTGCTGACCGGAACAACTACTTTCGCCGACCTGCCCGATGCGTGGAATGCCAAGTACGAATCGTACCTTGGGATTCGGCCACCTACCGATACGCTGGGGGTCTTACAGGACGTGCACTGGTCCAGGGGTACCATCGGTTACTTCCCCACTTACACCATGGGCAACCTCATCAGCTACCAAATGTGGGAGTGCATAGAGCGCGACTTGGGCAAGGATGTGCTGGATCGACAGGCGTTTGGCGAGGTGTTGGATTGGCTGAGGGAGAAGGTGTATTCCCAAGCTAAGCTCTTCGTGCCAAGAGAATTGGTGACTCGGGCGACGGGTCGAGCGATGGAACCGGGACCTATTCTGGCTGGGTTGAGTGCAAAGTATGGAGAGATTTATGGGCTGTTGGGGTGAGCGGGTGATTGACTTGGTGGACGTGATGGACGTGAAGGTGTGAATCGTTGACCCCGGATGGTTCGTGCCGGGGCTCGTACTGGAGACTTGTATGTGGTGCGGGAAGCGACGGACCGCTGATCTCCAGATTGGCCCCGCTTGGATCATGCCCCAGCCTGTACCTAGATCAAAAGAAAAGCCGCCCAAACGGGGCGGCCTTTCACCTTTCATACCTGGAGGGGTCGGTTCATGACCGGACGGCTAAAACCGGTCGCCCTCCAGGTGTTCTTTGGGATAACTTCATACTTCACACCACCTCCTAGCTTGTGAGTGTCAATTCTCCATACGCCAGAAAACCCCAATTGTGGCTACCCTTTGACGATGTAGTAGCCAGCAAGTCCTGTTTCAGGAAAATCCTCCGCGCCTCTGCCGCGGCAAAGCCCTCGCAACTCTCCTCGGTGATAGGCGCCATGGTCCAAGACGTGCCTCGCGATCTGGGTGACGGATAACTGATGAGCCGCTCCGTTAAATCGGTGATAGTGGATCACGGGATCATCCGTTGTGGTTCTCAAGTGCTCTGTCCAAGCTTCATTCAGCTCAAGCATCTTCGCCTCCGAGACTTCGAAAATCGGCATCGCTTTCAAAGGCGTCCCGCCAACTCGCTTGCTCCACACCTCTTGGGCCGCAAGGATGTGCTGGAAAATCGTGGTATCGGGCTCACCCAGGTTCTTGCTTTGTAGGTACTGCCACCATTGGCGATTTGCCCATAGGTCGTAGGCAAAGCCTTCGATCAGGGCTTCATTCACATCAATAGCGGTCAATCTGAAAGCCTCCCAAAAAGTCGAACTTGGGCGACGACTGGTACGAGCGACTTTGGAGATTGGCGGTCTGAAACGCTCTCAAGAACCCGATGCACTGCCCCACTTCCGCCAGGTTCTTATCCCAGTTGTACTCATACTCCACCGATACCGGTCCGATCATCTTGATCTTTCGGAACTCGTGCAGGATCGCAACGATCTCTGAGACGCCCATTCCATATGGCATATCGTGGCCCGCACCGGAAAACTCATGCAGATCCTTCAGGTGGCTGGAGACGATCCTTCCTCTCAACATCTTGATCGCATCAACCGGCTTAATCCCAGAGCGCACCCAATGGCCGGTATCGGCACATGCCCCGATCCGTTTGTCCCTCTTCTGAACCAATTCAAAGATGTACTTCGGATCCCACACCTTGTAGTTAGGATTGTTCGGTTGGCGGGGGTGGTTATGGAATCCCACCTTCAGGTCGAACTCCTTCACCATCGCCTCAATGGTGTCGATGGCGTCGGTGGACTCAGTGTTGATGACCTGGATTCCCAGGCCCTTGGCCCAAGAGAATAGTTTCCGAGCGTCGTCCTGGTTTTGGGAGATTCCCGTCACTCCAAAAGCGATGGCTTTGATGTTGTTCTTGGTAAGAAACCCCTTGAGCTTCTCCGTGTTCTCCGCACCCATATCTGGACCGACCTTCACCTCGGGCGTCTCCTTGCTGAGAACCTGGCCCGGAAAAAGCTCGATGTTCGCAGACCCCGCCTGCGCGGTCATGCTGATCGCTTCCTCGGTGGAGAAGCGGTTGAAGGTCCAGGCTTGGACACTAGGCTGGAAAGACGCGGTCTGGGAAATGAGAGCGGTGGCAAGAAGAGACGCAATAGCCATGGCCCCATGTTATCCCACTGCTGTTCACCCCGCGCGACGCTTAAGCAGACTTTTGGCACTCCTCCAAGAGGGCTTCAATGTCCGCCAAACTCACGGGCTTGACGAGATGTTGGGTAAAACCGGCTTCCCGCGTTCGCTCTTTGTCCCGATCCTGGCCCCAACCGGTTAGCGCCACGATCGTGATTTCCTTGCCCCAACTTTGGGCGCGGATGGTTCGGCAGGCTTCGATTCCGTCCATCTTGGGCATTCCAATATCCATGAGCATGAGGTTGGGACGGCGCTCCAGGGCCTGGGTAACCGCCTCTTCGCCATCATGAACCACCGTCACCTCGGCCCCAAAGGTGCCGATGAGCATCGAGATAGCGGTGGCCGCGTCCACATTATCGTCGGCCACCAACACTCGGAGATTCGACATGGACTTGCCTGCCGTCTGCGACTGGGCAGGGTTCTCATTCTGAGCATCGGTCTGGGGCAGTCTGATGGAAAAAACGCTTCCCTTGCCCATCCCTTCGCTTCGCACCGACAGGTCGCCGCCATGAAGTTCGACCAGGCGCTTGGCCAAAGTCAGGCCGATTCCAAGGCCGTTCTTCATCTCGCCGTCGGCGTTGGATATCTGTGAGAACATGGTGAAGATGGCTTCCAAATCTGCCGCCGCTATTCCCCGACCGGTGTCGGCAATCTCGATTGTCGCCCACTGGCTATCCGCCTGAACTTTCACCTCGATTTGGCCATCCTTCGGGGTGAACTTGCAAGCGTTGTTCAAAAGATTCCCCAGAACCTGCAGAAGACGCACTTGGTCGCCCAGCACCCGGATCGGCTCCGACAGGCCCGGCTCGACCAATCGCACCCCCTTGGCATCACACTCGCCCCGGGCCACCATGATCGCATCCCGGATGACTTCTCGGATATCGACGGGCGTCCTGGCGATGGCGATCTTGTTGTTGGCAATCCGGCTCAGGTCCAGCAGATCGTCCACCAGATGAACCAACTGCGCCAACTGCCGCTCATGGATATCGTAGAACGACTGCCATTGCGGATCGCCGGGATCGACCCGTTTCATGAGGGTGGCGGTGTTGGCCAGGGGCGCCAAGGGGTTTCTCAACTCGTGGGACAAGGTCGCCAGGAACTCATCCTTGCGCCGATTCTCCTCGCTGATCTCCGCGAGCAGCCGTCGCACTTGTTTCTCGCCCCGTAACCGGGCGTTCAACTCCTTCTGCAGAACGACTGTTCCGATGAACACAAGCGCGAGGCCGACGATGGTTTGCAGCACAGTGAGCCAGGTTGAAAGTCTTTGGGAGTCGTGGGCGCGTTCCAGCCGAACTTGGAGCAGCTTCTGCTCTTCCTGGATCACCTCGGCCACCAGAGCCCGGATCAGGTCAAGGCTATCCCGAGACTTGTAGAGATCATCGGCTCGGCTTGGACCGCTCGTGTCGTCAGAGGTGATCTGCCTGAGTTGCTCCTTATGCTGGCGAATGAGCGTTTCCAGCCGAGTGACCTGGTCGGTCTGTTTTTGGTTGTCCGACACCAGGGAGCGCAAATCTCGGAGTTCGGCATCCAGGTTATTGGCCTCCTCCCGTATCCGATCTAGGAAGGTTTCGTCCCCGGTCAGCAAAAAGCCCCGGGCACGTGTTTCTGCGTTCAGGACGATCGCAAAGATCTCGTTCGCTTTGCGCTTCACGTCCAAGGTGTGGACGACTTGGTCGCTACTATCCGTGACTCGGGCCAGATTGACGAGGCTGACATAACCGCTAAACGCCAGGAAAGTGGCGATGACCCCGACCAGGATCACCAGTTGCCGAGTTGCCCCATGGAGGATTAGGAATCGTCTTACCTTTCCAACTTTATGCCCCATGTGCTTCGTGTTAATTTTACCGGCTAACCGGGTTTAAACATAACAAAGCCCCTTGCGACTCAATGACGCAAGGGGCTGAAAGTGTTTCTCTAGGCGCTCTTGATTTCGATATCCACGCCGCTGGGGAGGTCCAGCCTCATGAGAGCGTCGATGGTCTTGTTAGTCGGCTCCAGGATGTCGATGAGTCGGTTGTGGGTGCGGAGCTCAAAATGCTCCATCGACTCTTTATCGATATGTGGGCCGCGGATGACGCAGAAGCGGCGGATATTGGTGGGAAGGGGGATCGGGCCGCTGACTCGGGCGCCGGTTCGCTTGGCGGTGTCGGTGATCTTCTCGGCCGACTGGTCGATGACGCGGTGATCGTATGCTCTAAGTCTGATTCTTACTTTCATGTTTGCCTTGGTGATGGCGTTGGGCATTGGACTTTAGGGTTGGGTTCTTCCCCAACGCCTACAACCGAATGCCAAGCACCCTGATTTTCGCGAATTCCATCCCAACGGCAGTCGGGACCAACCTCGCTTTAAATGTGGCTTGTGGTCTGTGAAATGTGGTCTGTAAGCAAAAAAGCATTACAAGCCACACCTCACAGGCCACAAAAAAAGAACCTCCAGGTTTCTGGAGGTTCTTTGCATTTTAGTCGCTGATCGAAGTGATCGTTCCGGCTCCGACGGTTCGGCCACCTTCTCGGATGGCGAACTTGGAACCTTGCTCCATCGCGACCGGCTTGCCTTCGATGAGCTCGATGTCCATGGTGATGTTGTCACCAGGCATGACCATCTCGACGCCGGCGGGCAGATTCAGGGTTCCGGTCACGTCCGTGGTTCGGAAGAAGAACTGGGGTCGGTAGCCCGTTACGAACGGGGTGTGGCGACCGCCCTCTTCCTTCGAGAGAACGTAAACCTCGGCCTTGAACTTGCGGTGAGGCTTGATCGAACCGGGCTTGGCCACAACCTGGCCTCGCTCGATCGAAGTTCGCTCCACGCCACGGAGAAGCAGACCGACGTTGTCGCCCGCCTCGCAGTAGTCCAGAGTCTTTCGGAACATCTCAACGCCGGTGCAGACCGTCTTGCGAGGAGCTTCGGAGAGACCAACGATCTCAACCTCTTCCATCGACTTCAACTGGCCTCGCTCGACGCGGCCCGTGGCAACGGTACCGCGACCGGTGATGGTGAACACGTCTTCGACGGCCATCAGGAACGGCTTGTCCTTGTCTCGCTCAGGAGTCGGGATGTAGCTGTCGACGGCGGCCATCAGGTCGAGGATCGACTTGACGTGCTTGTCCTCGAAGTCCACCTTGCCAGCCTCGACCTGGTCGAGAGCCTTGCGGGCGGAACCCATGATGATCGGCGTGTTGTCGCCATCGAACCCGTACTTGCTCAGAAGCTCGCGGATCTCCATCTCGACCAACTCAAGAAGCTCGGCGTCGTCCACCTGGTCCACCTTGTTGATGTAGACCACGATGTGAGGCACGCCGACCTGTCGAGCCAAAAGGATGTGCTCGCGGGTCTGCTGCATCGGACCGTCGGTACCGGCCACGACGAGGATCGCTCCGTCCATCTGGGCAGCGCCGGTGATCATGTTCTTGATGAAGTCGGCGTGGCCCGGACAGTCTACGTGGGCGTAGTGTCGGGTGTCGGTCTCATACTCCTGGTGGGAGATGTTGATCGTGATTCCACGAGCCTTCTCTTCCGGAGCCGAGTCGATCTCGTCGTAGGCTCGCTTCTGGGCGAGTCCCTTCTCGGCGAGGATACCGGTGATCGCGGCAGTCAAGGTCGTTTTGCCGTGGTCGACGTGGCCGATTGTGCCAATGTTGACGTGCGGCTTAGTTCTTTCAAATTTAGCTCTTGCCATATTCTTTTCTTTCTAAGTCCTTGTGGTTAGGGAGGGCGACCCGTCGCCCGATTTCGGTCTCACCCCAACCACTCGGAGGGGTTAACGACAATCGGACATTTTACTGTGTAGCGCGGGTGTAAAGCAATACGCCCGTGGGACCTTGGCCCAAGGCCCATCTAAGCCAACCGGATGGTTCAATTTCCCCAAGCTAAGCCAATCCAAAACCGCAACGTCGCAATACCCAATGCCGATAACCCATAAACACATATCGACGCATTTATGGTATGATATAAATATGCGGACCACTCTTGACCTGCCAGACAGCCTGATGAAGCGCACCAAGATCGCCGCGGTACAGCGGGGGCAAACACTGAAAGACTTCCTGACACGGCTGATTGAACGAGGGCTTGAATTTGAGTCGGTTGAAGAGTTGTCCAATGCCAAACGAACTCTGCCTGAAATCCTGCCCTCCAGAGGGGGACGGATTCCCAATCTGACAGGTTCGGAAATCGACGATATTCTGGACAGGGGCTAGAGCGAGCGGCATGGACCTCCCTGATATCAACCTGTGGATCGCCTTGTCATCCCAGGGCCACGTCCATCACGAACGAGCGCGTAACTACTTTGAAGGTGAAACGAACGGAAAATTGGCTTTCTGCAAAGTGACCGCCTTGGGATTTCACCGGATTCTCTGTCAGCGTGAAGCAATGGGCGACGAGGTAAGGACGCCAGCCGAAGCGTGGGCGGCCTATCAGAAGTGGCGATCTCAGGAGGAAGTGGCCTTTATTGGCGAGCCAGGAGAGGTTGAGAAACTGCTGGATACATGGGTTGCACAGAATATCGTCACGACGCGAGGATGGACGGACGCCTTTTTGGCCGCCGTCGCCATTGGCTTATCTGCAAGGCTCGTCACATTTGACAAGGGCTTTACTCGATTCCCAGGGCTGCGCCTCCACCTTCTCACAGGTTAACGTGATCGGCCGTAGCGAGATGGGCGTCCACCCTCCGGGTCGGCGGTTTACGGATCAGGTCGGCATAAATACAGCCTGAGATCAAGAAGTTCAGCAAGCCCTAACCAGACTGCTTCTGCAACGCTTCCTGGAACAGCTTTTCCGCCGCCGCCCGATCCTTCTCGGCCTGGGTTGGGCTCATGCCCATGATGTTCATGATCCGCGTGTCCCCCAGCGAGACGGAGACGTTAAGGCCCTCTTTGGGCGACTGCACCGCGCAGATCATCAGGCGATGGACGTCGTCTTCCCAAAACCAGTAGCGCACCCGACTCCCAACGACTGTCTTCAAGGGGACTGAATTGAGGCGTTCATAGGTGCCTACAATCTCCTCCACCCGTTCTTGGTCGGCTTTGTATTCGTGGTATAGGCCCAGGCACAGCTTGTCGTCATAAAGGATCGCCCCGAAGCCCATCGTGCCGTTGTCCCAGCCTTGGCAAGTGTAAGCCTCGTCCTTCCAACCGGGTGGCATTTCGGCGATCTTGTAGGCGTTCTTCTCCTCGCGAAAGACACGTAGGGCCGTGTCGACACCGTCTCCCACACGCAACTCGTCGCCATAGCGAACCATTCTCAGCGAGGTCCGTTTCTCGAAATCCGGGGGCTCGACCTTGGCGGGGCCTGGTACTCTCGTTTTGAGGGCTATCGTGGGTTCAGGCTTCTCTGTTTGAGACGTCGCCTTTTCGCCGCCGCCACACCCGAGAGCGAAGAGGCAGATCGCGGCAAGGAAGAGGGTTCTCATGGCTATTCGACCGAAAGAAGACGGTACTGGTTGATGCCGTTGGGCGACTGCACGGTGATCTCGTCGCCTTGCTTCTTACCCACTAGGGCCTCTCCCAGCGGAGAACTTATTGAGATGAGATCGTGGGCGGGATCGGCCTCAAAGGAGCCGACCAGGTTCACGGTGAACTCGTCGTCGAACTCCAGATCCACCAGTCTGATCTTGGACCCCAGATGGGCGCCGCCGCTCTCGTCCCGCTCAATAACCTTCGCTGACTGCACCGCCCGCTCCAAGTCGGCAATGCGCGATTCCAGCCGCGTCTGGTTCAGTTTCGCCTCATGATAGGCGGCGTTCTCCTTCAGGTCGCCGTGCGACTTCGCCTCCCGAATCGCCTCGGCGATACGCATTCTCGTAGGGCCTTTCAACTCTTCCAGCTCCGCCTTGAGCTTTGCTAAACCGTCTGCCGTGACCAAAACTTCGTTTGCCATGGGAACGAATATTGTAGCATCAGGACCTCGCATGGCCGAATCAATCGTTAGCGTGATCGTGGTGAGCTACAACACCCTGGACAAACTGCGCCAATGTCTGGCCTGCATTGAGCCCGAGCACGAGGTCATCGTCGTGGACAACGCCTCGACCGACGGTTCGCCCGAGATGGTTTTAGAAGAGTTCCCCAATGTCCGCCTGATTCAAAACGACGAGAATCGGGGATTCGGGGCCGCCAACAACCAGGGACTGGACGCCATGACCCGGCAACTGGCCCTCTTTCTGAACAGCGATTGCTACGCAAAGCGGGGCGCGATCCTCCGGCTGGCCCAGATCTTCCGGGATAAGGAGATCGTGGCGGCGGGCGGGCGATTGGAGAACCCGGACGGCAGTTTCCAGCTATCGGTCGCCGACCGCCTGACGCTTTGGAAGGTGTTCTTGGAGCAATCCTTCCTGGAGTTGCTCTTGCGCCCGTTTGGGCTGGGCTATTGGTTTGTCGAGCCGTTCAAAGAGGTGCGGATCGTGCCTCAGGTCATGGGAGCCTGTCTGATGATCCGGCCCGTGGAGAGGTTCGATGAGCGGTTCTTCCTCTATTGCGAGGACACCGACCTCTGCAAGCGGCTGAGCGCACACGGGAAGATCGTCTTCGAGCCCACCGCCAAATTCATCCACGAGCTTGGCTCCTCCAGCATGGGCGCGGCGCGGTGGAAGTCGGTGGCTCGTTACAATCGGGGCAAGGAGCTTTACTTTGAAATCCACCATGGCCCCCTTGCCTCCAAAATCTGTTGGCTCTTGAACCGGTTGGGAGCGTTGCTCCGACTGACGATCTGGTCTATCCTGACTCTGGCGACGTTAGGCATCTATTCCCGGCTTCGCAACCAGGTGGTCCTCTTCTGGCGGGTCCTCACGAGCCCAGTTCTTGGTCCGGACCATGGCCCTCGTAGGCCGCAATGACCTGATCGGGCGGTCCCACCTGATGGACCTGGCCATCCTTTAGCCAGATGCACCGGTCCGCCACGCGTCGTACGGCATCCATCTGGTGGGAGACGAAAAGGATGGTCCCTCCGCTGGCCCGGAATTCGTCGATCTTCGCGTAGCATTTGCGCTCGAAGTCGTAGTCGCCCACGGCCAACACCTCGTCCACCAATAGGATGTCGGCGTCGATATGCACCGCCACGCTGAACCCCAGCCGGGCTAACATCCCGCTGGAGTAGGTGCGTGTGGGCGCGTGGATGTGCTCCCCGATCTCGCTGAAGTCGATGATCGCCTGGGTCCGCTCCCGCATCTCCTTTCGGGATAGACCAAGGATGACGCCGTTGAAGTAGATGTTCTCTACGCCGGTCAAATCCGGGTGGAATCCCGCGCCCAACTCCAAAAGCGGCGCAATGCGGCCCTTGACCTCGATGGTGCCTGAGGTCGGCTTATAAACTCTGGCCAAGAGGGAAAGCAACGTGCTCTTCCCCGCCCCGTTCTTCCCGATCACCGCCACACACTCGCCGGGGTTGACCTCGAAGCTGACGCCCTTCAAGACATCGACCGTGCGCACGCTCCGCCGCTTCCACCAGAGCAACATCGTCTTGATCGACCCTGCCCCGGACGTGTTCAGTTGGAACGACTTGCGCAGGTCCCGAATCCGCATGTGTCCTTGGTTCATGGCCGCTCCACAAACCTCCACTTAAGGCGGTTAAACAGCCAATAGCCGAAGATCAGGATTAGGAAAGAGGTGACGCCCGTCGCCGCTAGATACTTCCAACTAATCGGGATCGCCCCCACTTGGACGATCTCATCCGTCGAGGTCCCCGCCGCTCCCATCACCCGCGGGTCGTAGGGGGCGAGGATTGCCTTCTTATACGCGGTACAGAGGTGGGCGATGGGGTTCAGGTTGTAAATCTTGTACGCCAACCAGCCAGAGTTCAGGTTGAGCTTGGAGTTCGCCACCGTCTCGTCGAAATAGACGATCGGGCAGATGAAGAAGAGCAGGTATAGGAGGATGCTGACGACGTATTTGACATCCTCATAGAACGCATTGAGCGCCGAAACGATCAGACTCCCCCCAAGCGCAAGCGCAAGGCTGAAAAGGATCAGGATCGGCAGCAGATAGACCGTGGTCTGGATTGGGAAGCTGCCGGGATTGAGGGCGTAGTTGATGAGAAGGTAGGCGAAGAAAATCGCCAGGGCAAAGAGAAAATTGACGAAGTTGCTAAGTACCGCCGCTAGGGGCAAAAGCTCTCGGGGGAAATAGATCTTTTTGATCAGCGCTACCGCCGCCACCACCGATTGCGAACTGTCCATGATGCTTTGCTGGAAGAACATGAACGGAAGGTAGGCCGCCATGATGTAGGCCCCCATATTCGGCTGGTCTCGGAAGATGAAGTTCGCATAGACGAACGTCATCACCGCCACGGTCAGAAGCGGATTCAGGAAGGACCAGAGGAAGCCGAGCGCGGAGTTCTTGTAGCGGATCTTCAGGTCGCGTTGGACCATGACCAAGAGCAACTCGCGGTAGCGCCAAAGCTCCTTGAGTTCGCTCAGCATCGCCGCAATTCTACCTTCGGTCGATCCGGGCCACTCGAAGCCGCACGACCAGCAGGCCGGGCTTCTTGATTAAGCTGAGAGGGCTGATCTCGGGATAGTTGGTCTCGGCAAAGAGTACAACGATCCTCTCCTCCCCCTCTTTGGCTCCGAGGGTGGCATTGCTCAAAAGAAAGTCGCCGGGAGCTTGCAGGAGACTGAAGGTCTGGCTGATACCGCGTCGCTCGCTGTTCGCGATCTCCTTGCCCGAGGCGTCCTGAACCCAGAAGTCCACCGTCACCCGATCCCCGGACTTCGCCGGACTTCCCTGCCCCTGCTGCACCACATAGCCCGGCCCGGCAAAGGGCGTCTCCGGCTCGGCCATCACCACGATGGGCAGGAACGAGCATTGCAGAGCAAGGGACAGAAACTCCATTTTCTAAGCAAGGACGATGCGGGAAAGCGATAAGCACCTCATGAGCGATAAACTAGCGGCGTGGCAGGCAAAGTACCGGAAGTCGTCGTCGTTGGTAGTGCAAACATGGACTTGGTGACCCGAGTTCCAAGATTCCCCCTGCCCGGCGAGACGGTTCTGGGAACCAAGTTCGCCACCTTCACCGGCGGTAAAGGGGCCAACCAGGCCTGCGCCATCGCCAAACTTGGAGGCCATCCAAGGTTCATCGGCAAGGTTGGCAACGATTCGTTCGGACTCCAAATCATCAGCAGTCTGCGGCAATACGGAGTGGACACCTCCAACGTCTTCGCCGAGCAGAACCTGGTGACCGGAACGGCGATGATCACCGTCACCGAAACCGGGGAGAACACGATCGTCGTCGCCGGCGGCGCCAACGCCCGTGTCGATCCGGATTTTGTGAACGAGCGGATGGCCCATTTTGAATTCCAGACCGTTCTTATGCAGTTGGAGACGCCGATCGCCACCGTCCAGGAAATCATCGGCAAGGGCAAGCTCTCCATCCTCAATCCCGCCCCCGCCACCAATTTCCCCAAAGAGATATTCCACAAGCTCGACTGGATAACACCCAACGAGACCGAAACTGAGCGGCTCACCGGCGTCGTCCCCTGCGACCCCGACAGTTGTCGCAAAGCCGCTCACTGGTTCTTGGACCAGGGCGTCGGCAATGTAGTGATCACGTTGGGAGCGAAGGGTTCTTACTTGGTCAATACCGAAGTCGAAACCCACTGCCCCACCATTGAACTCAAAACCATCGACACCACGGCCGCCGGAGATGCCTTCAACGGCGCCCTCGCCGAGTTCTTAAACGAGGGTCGGGATGCCAAAAACGCCGTCATGATCGCCAACCGCGCAGGCGCTCTCGCCACCACCAAACTAGGCGCCCAAACCTCACTACCGACTCGGGATGAGTTGCGAGCGGTGAGCCCTGGACTCTTTTGAAAGCGGAGCTTGTCATTCGTCGCTAATCGTTCGTTACTTCCCTCCTTCGGGATACACTGAAACAATGAGAGCGAGACACGTTTTGTTGGTGGCGGCGGCTTTGGTTGCGGCCTATGGATGCGGCGGTGCGGTGACGGCGCGAGGGGTTGCGCGAATTCGGGCGATCAGCGCGGTTTCCAACCCACCGGCAATCGACGTTTTCACCGATTTCAACGCAGTTGCCTTGGCGCTCACAAATGGGTCGGGCATAGGTTACGGCAGCCAACCAGCGACTTTTCTTTCCGTTGGCGTGCGGCAAACCGGGACCACCACCACCATCGCCTCCGGAAACCTACAGGCCGATGTTGACGGAAAATACACGTTGATTCCCTATCAAACTGGAACGAGTACAGTCGGCATCCTGACACTGGACGACAGCACAGCGGCTCCTGGCTCGGTGAATTTCAAAGTTCGCTTGGTGCACGTCAACCGCAATTTGGGTCCGGTCGATCTCTATATCGTCGACCCCGACGCCGAACTGGACGAGTCCACGCCCGTTCTCACGAATGTGAACTACCAGACCGCAACCGGCTACATTGAATTGGCGGCAGGACTTCAAAAAGTCATCGTCCTGACACAAGCCGGCACCACCACCGAGGTAGGCAACGTCATCAATGCCACACCCTCCTTCGGAGCCATCCGCACCATCATGCTCTTGGATAACTCCGGCCCGACCTTGAACCTTTACAACGATTAACCTGACTTTTGTGCGTAGCGAAGGTTAAGGGATTTCTGTATACTTGCACCACGATTGGGAGTGTGCTGCACTCCCAACACACTCAACAGATTTGGTGAAGGTATCCATGAAGAAAACCCTTTTGCTCAGCGCGTTGGCCGTTTGTCTGATCGGCTTCGCGGGTTGCACTCCGAAAGAACCAGGCAGTGCCGGCGGTAGCGGCGACGGCGGATCAACGACGCTCGTTGGACGCGATTTACCCTCTGCTCCCGGCAATACCGTTGATGGCGACACCATCAAGATTGGCCTGATTGCCAGCCTGAATGGCGAGCAACAGCCCTGGGGTCTCGACTCCAAGAACGGCACCCAGCTTGCCGTTGAAGAGATTAACGCCGCAGGCGGAATTCAGGGCAAGCAAGTCGTTCTGGTCGTCGAAGACACCGGCTCCAAGGCCGAAGGTGGTAAATCTGCAACAGAGAAGCTTGTCAGTGAGGATAAGGTGGTCTGTGTGCTTGGCGAAGTTGCCAGCGGAATCACGTTGCCTGCGGCCCAGGTTTGCCAGGCCAACGGCGTTCCCCTCATCGCCATCGGCGCAACCCGAATCGACGTCACCCAGGAGGGCGGCGCAACCTTCCGAGTCTGCTACACCGACGACTTCCAGGGAGCGGCGATGGCAAAGTACGCGTACGAGGATCTTGGCCTCCGCAAGATGGCCGTCCTTACCGACCGCAAACTTCCCTACTCGACCGGTCTATCCGAGGTCTTCATTGCTGCCTTCAAGAGCCTGGGCGGCGAGATTGTCTCCGAGGAGAAGTACGAGGCAGGCAACATTGACTTCAAAGCCCAGTTAACCAATATCAAAGCCAAGAACCCCGAAGGTCTCTTCTGCTCTGGGTACTTCACCGAAGTCGGCCCCATCGCTCGACAACGGCAGTCGCTCGGACTCGACGTGCCGATGCTAGGCGGAGACGGCTGGGACAGCAAGGACCTGCTGGATTCAGGCGGCGATGGCATCGTGGGGGGCTACTTCGCAAACCACTACCACATCTCCGAAGATCGGGCCGAGGTTACCAACTTCGTTACCAACTACAAGAAGCGATTCGGCAGCGACGCTGGTACTGCGATGGCGGCTCTGAGCTACGATGCGGCCAAGGTCTGCTTTGAGGCGCTGAAGAACGCCAAGTCGCTTGACAGCAAGGCGCTCATCGAGGCGATCCAGGGGATCAAGGATTTCAAGGGCGTCTCCGGCAGTATCACGATTGGCCCGGATGGCAACGCCCAGAAGCCTGCTCTGGTGCTAAAAGTAGAAAAGACTGGCTTCGTGCCCGTCAAGCAGATACCTTTCTTCGAGTTCAAGGGCTAAACTCTGAACCCGAGATCGACGCGGATCGCTCCGGCGATCCGCGTCCGTACGTTTTCTTTGAATGATGAGGATGCGATCTTAACTTGAACTGGGAACTCCTGCCACAGCAGTTGGTCATCGGAATCCAATTGGGCGCCGTTTATGCGCTTATCGCCTTGGGATACACGATGGTCTACGGGGTGCTCCGCTTTATAAACTTCGCCCACGGCGACGTTTACATGGTGGGCGCGTACCTGGCGTACTACACATCGATGCAGTGGTTCGACCGCCACACGATGAACCCCTACCTGCTCCTGCTTATCATGCTGATGATCTCGATGGTAGGATGCGCCATTCTTGGCCTCAGCGTCGAGCGCATCGCTTATCGCCCGTTGAGAAACGCCCCCAAGATCGCCGTTCTCATTACCGCTATCGGCGTCTCGCTGTTCATCGAGTACGGTGGAAAGTTTTTCTTCAAAACATCGCCCAAGCCTTCGATTTCCCAAGACGTGAACGTCTTTAGCAAGCCGATCAACCTCGGCGGCATCACCTTCGACGGCAGCCAGCTCACCGTACTCGGCGTCACCTTGGTCCTGATGGCAGGCCTTTGGTTCTTCGTTACCCACACCCGCACCGGAAGGGCGATGCGCGCAGTCTCCCACGACTTTGGAGCGGCCTCGTTGATGGGTATTAACGTTAACCGAATCGTCGCCATCACCTTCGGCATCGGCTCGGCCCTGGCGGGTGCAGGGGGCATGATGAACGCCACCGCCATCGGTACCCCGCTCGACCCGTTCTACGGCCTGATTCCCGGCGTCAAGGCGTTCGTCGCCGCCGTGCTTGGAGGAATTGGCAACATCCCCGGTGCGGTCGTGGGCGGCCTTATCATGGGCGTCATGGAGACTATGATCGTTTGGGTGGGCTATGGAGGTTATAAGGACGCCGTTGCATTCGTCCTCCTGATCGTCATTTTGCTCATCAAGCCCAGTGGCCTCTTTGGAAGCACGGTGGAGAAAGTCTGATGGCAACCGTAGCGGCAACTTACAACGCGCAGAAGTTTTGGACGACCCGCCTGGTCAGCATGGTCGCGGTGTTCGTCGTTCTCTTTCTGATCCAGATTCTTGTGATCCCCCAACTGAACGGCTACGATGTGCGCATTCTGACACTGGCGCTCTTCATGTCTACCCTGGCCGTCAGCCTCAATATTATCAACGGCATCACCGGTCAGTTTTCCATGGGCCACGCGGCCTTCTATGTAGTCGGGGCCTATGCGGGCGGAAAGCTGACGTCGGCCCAATACCAAAACGTGACCATGCCCGATCAGCTTTGGCTGCTGATTGCGATCCTGTTTGGAGCGGGCATAGCGAGTCTGGCGGGCATCATCGTCGGACTTCCGTCTTTGCGCCTCAAAGGCGATTATCTCGCGATCGTCACGATGGGCTTCGGCGAGATCGTCCGCATCTTCATAAACAATCAGGACGGAGGCAAAGAGGCGATCTTCGGCCTGGATCTGGGCGGCAGCTACCAACTCAAAGTCGGGCAAAAACTCACCGAGTTTTGGCACGTTGGCTTGCTTCTGGTCATCACCATCGCCCTCAGCCGAAACCTCCTCAAGACCATCCACGGCTTGGCCTTCCTTTCGACTCGGGAAGATGAGTTGGCAGCCTCGGCAGTGGGCGTGAATACCACCAAGACGAAGGTGGCCGCCTTCGTTCTCGGAGCAGCTCTCGCCGGAGCAGCGGGAGTTCTCTTCGCCCACTTCAACACCACCGTCGCCCCCGACGACGGCTCGATGGCGCAGAGCTTCTTGATCGTCGCGATGGTCGTTATTGGCGGCATGGGAAGCATCACTGGCGCGGCTATTGCCGGGTTCGCCCTCTCCATCGTCCCCGAAGCCCTCCGCCGCTTCCCACCGATCTCCGCGATCGACCTGATGGGGATCGTATTGGGGATCATCATTGCGATCCTCATTTCAAATGTGGTGAGAAACCGCTCGTTCACGATGTCCAACGGCTGGCAATCGACGATGAAGTTCTTCGGATATGTTCTCTGCGCTGCTCTCGCCTATGCGGCCTTCCTCAACTTCCAGTCGTCGGTTTCTCCAGTGATCAAGGGCGTTTTTATTCTCCTCGCTGTGTTTACCGTCGTGGCCCTACTCTTTACCAAGGCCAAGGAGTCGCTACCCAATTTCGGATACTTCCTCGTCTTGGTCGGCGTGGTCCTCGCCATCAAGATTCCAATATCGGCCATCCTGCACCGCATACCGCTGATCGAAACGAACCTCGGCTCCACAACTTACACCCCCAGCGATCTGCGGTGGGCTATTTTTGCGGTCGCGTTGGTGACGGTCATGATCGTCCGTCCCCAGGGAATCCTCGGCCATCACGAATGGTCTTGGAGCGTCCTCGGCAAGATGTTCGGCATGAAGACCCCCTCCCAGGAGATCTCGGCGTGAGCATCCTGAGCCTCCAAGAAGCTACGATCCGCTTTGGCGGTCTGGTGGCGGTCGACCGGGTCACCTTTGACCTTGAGGAGGGCGATCTGTTTGGCCTGATCGGCCCCAACGGTGCGGGCAAGACCACTTGCTTTAACCTTATTACGGGCGTCTACAAGCCTACCAGCGGGGCCATTCTCTTCAAGGGCAAATCCATCGCCGGATTCCCACCCAACAAGATTGCCAACCTGGGAATCTGCCGGACGTTCCAAAATATCCGCCTCTTCGGCTCCCTCTCGGTCCTGGAGAACGTAGTTGTCGGCGGGTTCCTGCGTCAAAAAACCAGTTTGGCAAGCGCCCTGACCTACCTGCCGTCGGTCATCAAGGAGACGGATAAGTATCGCGATAAGGCGATGGAACTGCTCAAGGTGGTGAACCTGGAGGATGTGGCGAATGTGCGCAGCCGGGACCTTCCGTACGGCAAGCAGCGCCGCCTGGAGATCGCCCGCGCGATGGCCACCGAGCCTCAGTTGTTACTCCTCGACGAGCCTGCAGCCGGTATGAACCCCCAGGAGAAAGTGGACCTAATGGAAGACGTCCGCCACATCCGAGACCAGTTCAAGATGACCGTCCTCCTTATCGAGCACGACATGAAGTTTGTGATGGGTCTCTGTGAAAAGATCGTCGTATTGGACCACGGCGAAGAGATCGCTTATGGCCCGCCAGATGAGATTCGCAACGATCCCAAGGTGATTGCGGCCTACCTGGGCGAAGCGGTTTAACCCAGCCGTCCCCCCCCAAAAAAGCCACCGTTTTGGGGGAGACAGACTGTCGTGGAAATTGGCCGAGGATCAACCCACCGCAACGTCCCTCTCTGTTTCGGAGTAACCTTAAAACCAGAACCATGAAGAAACTTGCGCTTATTCCCCTCATCGCTCTCTTCTGCGGAGCCGCCGCCCAAATCCATCCAGTCGAGGATTTCAAGAATAAGCCGGTGCCCAACTTCAAGCTGATCTCAACTACCGGCCAGGCTATCACCCCGGCTTCGATGAAGGGCAAGGTTTACTTGATCGACTTCTGGGCCACCTGGTGCGGACCGTGCAAGGCGGCGATGCCGACCCTGCAGAAGTTGCACAACAAGTACCGGTCGAAGGGCTTCTCGGTGATTGGGGCGAACATCTTGGAGAGCGGCGCGGACAAGGCCAATATCGCCGGGAAGTTCAAGCAGGCGGCCAAGTACACCTACACTTTCACCAAGCAGACGCCGGAAGCCGAGAAATTTGCAGAAACCCTCAAGGTCCAAGGGATTCCCACGTTCCTGCTTGTAGATAAGAAAGGCGTCATCCGCCACGTCGAAGTTGGGTTCGATCCCAAGCATGAAGCGGATTTGGATAAGCGGATCGCCGCGCTGCTGAAGTAGGTTCTAACGCGGAGCGTGTACGGATTCGCTAACCGAAGCGCGACCTGGGCTACTATTCCAAGCCTCTTCCCTGACCTGGCAGGTCAGGGGACGCATGGGCAGGCTGCCCATGCCACGGTTACTGGGTGGCCCAACTGACGAAGAGAATTTTTAGAACTGGCCCTTTGGCTGAGTCCCAGCCTTCGGGAATCTTGGCGGGCTTCTTCTCTTTCTTTTCCTTGGTCTCCTCTTCGTCCTCGTCGTCGTCTTCGTCCTTCTCTTTCTTCTTTTCCTCTTCCGGTTCTGCCAGCAGCTTGTTCAGCTCCGCGGCCAGTTCCCGCTTCAGATTCCTCAGACCGTCCAGGGTAGCCACGGAGCGGACGCTGGTGGACTGAAGCTTCATGTTGATTGCGTCTTGAACCGGCGCCAAGTCGTGCTCCACTTTGGCCTTGTCGAATCCTTCCTTCAACTGGATCGAGATCTTGGTTCGGACATAGGAGTTGCGCTCCGCCATGTTGGTGAGGAACTCATCCTTGATTTCGACGATCGCGCCGAGCTTGACCTTTGGCTCCTTCTTCTCGTCCCCTCCGCGCATCTTCATGCCAAAGAACCCGCCTCCGCCGAGGACGAGCGCGAGAACGATGATGATTGGCAGCTTGCCCTTTTTCTTTTTCCCTTCCGGAGCTTCTTTCGCCTGTTCAGACATCCCGCTCTTCTTGTTCCACATTCGAGCCCGTAATTCACATGGGGTTTGGAACACTTGACGGGTACCTTTATGCCAATGGCTTCCCTGCGATCCCTTCCCCTCTCCGACGTTAAAATCATCGACCCCTTTTGGTCCCGCTACCACCGGGAGTTGCTTGCCAAGGGACTGCTTTCCCAGCATGAGCAACTGGTCAAGACCGACCGGCTGAAGAACTTTGAGCGGGCGGCTTCGCGGGAGTCGGGCGGGTTTCTGGGCTTTCGATTCAACGACAGCGACGTTTACAAGTGGATCGAGGCGGTCGCCTATGCGCTCCACCACGGCGACTCCCCCGAACTCAAGCAGGCGATGGACGAAGCGATCGACCTCATCGCGGCGGCGCAGGAGGACAGCGGCTACCTGAATACCTATTTCCAGCTCATGCACCCCGACATGAAGTGGCGCAACCTGAATGCGATGCACGAGATGTACTGCGCGGGGCACCTGATCGAGGCGGCGGTGGCGGTTTTTGAGGCGACAGGGGATCGGCGGCTGTTAGAGGTCGGAATCAAGTTTGCCGACCACATCGGGTCGGTCTTTGGTCCGGGCAAGCGGCGGGGCTCCTGTGGGCATGAGGAGATCGAACTCGCCCTCATCAAGCTGGCGGACGCGACCGGGAACGAGTTCTATCGGGAACTGGCGCGGTGGATGGTGGAGGATCGGGGGCATCGGCCCAGCTTCTTTGAAACGGAGTTCGAGGACCAAGCCGCCATCGATCTGGCCTCTGCCGCCGCGGCTCTGCTCAAGAAGGACGGGAAGTACAGCGGCGAGTACCTTCAGGATCACCTGCCGATTCGGGAGCACGACGAGGTGGTGGGCCATGCGGTGCGCGCGATGTACCTCTATATCGCCGCCGCCAACCTGGAGCCGGACGAGGAACTTCGGGAGGCGCTTGAGCGAACCTGGAACAACCTGACCAAGAAGCGGATGTACGTCACCGGCGGGATCGGGCCGAGCGGGGACAACGAGGGCTTTACCACCGACTACGACCTCCCCAACCTCACCGCCTACGCCGAGACCTGCGCCGCCGTGGGGCTGGTGTTCTGGGGCCATGCCCTGCTCCAGATGACCGGAAACTCGGAGTATGCCGACACGATGGAGAGGGCGCTCTACAACGGCGCGATCTCCGGGATTTCGCTGGACACCACCCACTACTTCTACGACAACCCCTTGGAGAGCCGAGGCTCACACAAGCGGACGCCCTGGTTCAGTTGCGCCTGCTGTCCCCCCAACATCGCCCGCCTGATCGGGTCGATTGGCAAGTATGCGGTTTCAGTCTCGGAGAAGGCGCTTTGGATTCACCTGCCTATCGGCTTCGAGGCTTCGCTCACCCTGAATGGGGTGAAGACGAAAGTGGCTTTAAAGTCCAACTACCCTTGGTCGGGAGACGTGGAGCTGACGGTGGAACCAGAGTCGCCGGTGGAAGCCGAGATTCGCTTCCGCATCCCCGATTGGGCGGACGACGTGGAGACGGAGATTCCCGGTTTGGAGCAGGAGGCCGAGTTCGACCAGGGGTACATCGTGGCGAGGAAGCGGTGGCAGAAGGGAGATGTCGCCCGGTTGAAGATCAAGATGCATCCCAAGTGGGTCGCCGCCGATCCTAGGGTGCGAGACGATCTGGGCCGAGTCGCCCTTACCTACGGGCCGCTGGTCTATACCGCCGAAGAAAAAGACCTCGGCTTCGCGCCCCAACTGCTGGCGGCCGATACGGATGCGGAGGTCGCGGTTGTCGAAGAGGCTCTACTGGAAGGGGTCGCGACGCTCACGGTGCAAGGCGTCCGAGAGTTGGAGACTTTCCCCGACCAACTCTTTGCCGAGGCGGAGTCGGTGGAGTTGGAGGAGACCTCTGCCACGTTCGTTCCCTACTATGGCTGGAACAATCGGGGGGCGGGGAGTATGCAGGTGTGGGTGAGGAGATTGTAGGGGGCGGGAGGGAATGAGGGATTGAGGGAATTCGTATGGAGTGGCTCCGTTTTTTGAGACACTAACTGTGGTTGTTTTTCCGTCAAGGAGA
>CAZCSP010000011.1:0-2612 GCA_964501275.1 uncultured Fimbriimonadaceae bacterium
CCATGAGCGTTGGCCGTCGAGCCTATGATTTGATGCGTGGGTATGTGAACCGGGAGTGGGACCGAATTAAGGGCGTAGAGTTCGACAGCGCCGAACGGGAGCTCCAAGAAGCCTTGGAACGGCCGACCGTGCGCAAGATGGACCTGAGCGGAATGGCCGAGACGGCGGTCGTCGACCGCCAGCTCACCGCCTCCAAGATCCTCGGCGTCCCCATCAACGCCCCCTACGCCGACATCCACCGCGCCTTCGAGAAGCTCAAAAAGCGCAGCGACGCCTCCAACTTCCCCTCCGGCTCCCCCGAAGCCGCCCAAGCCATCGAGATTCAGAGGCGAGTCCAATGGGCCTATGGCGTGCTGACCGAGGGCATGGACGTGACGGAGAAGCGGTTTCGGAGTTTGGAGATTTAGGGACGGCGTTGGGGTTTAGGCATTGGGCATTCGGCATTCGGCATTCGGCATTGGGGGCAGATCGGTCTGATAAGTCCGATCAGTCAGATAAGTCAGATTCACCCCAACCCCCAAAACCCAAAACCCAAAACCTAAAACCCCTACGCCGTCCCCAAGTAGTGCTCCGCTGTGACCCCATAGAACCGATCCGTGGAGCCCAGATACCGCATCCCGATCTTCTGCATGATCTTCAGCGACGCTTTGTTCTCGGGATAGGCGATGGCGTGGAGTTCCTTCAACCCCAGGGAGAATCCATACTTCATCACTCCAAACCCGCACTCCGTTCCCAAACCCTGCCCCCAATAGTCCCGGGCCAGGTGCCAGCCGATCTCGATCTCCTCGGCGGCTTCGCCTGAGGATAGCTCCAGGGGTTTCAATAGCGAAGTCCCGATCGGCTCTCCGCTCGATTTCAAAACTAAGGCCGCATAGATATAGCCTTCCGGCGAATTCCCGTACTTATCCACCGCTTTGCCCAGCCGCTCCCGCATCTCATCCACAGACCCAATGGTCGCCCCCGCCCCATTCCGCCCGAGGTAGCGCATGACCTCGGGATCGCCGTACAGTCGCAGGGCGTATTCGGCATCGTCCAGGGTCCAGGGGCGGGCGATCAGCCGCTCGGTTTCATAGATCATTTGGGTAACGTTCATTCTATGCTCGTCGCCATTGCCGCCGCCATCGCTCTGTCCCAGGTGCCGGTCACCTTTGAGGGGAAGGTCACCCGGACCGTTACGGGCCGCTATCTGGCCTACACGCCTCAGGACTATACGGCGGACAGCCAGAAGAAGTGGCCGCTGATCCTGTTTCTGCATGGCGCGGGCGAGCGGGGAAGCGACTTGAACCAGGTCAAACTCCACGGCATCCCCAAGGAGATCGAGGCGGGGCGAAAGCTTCCCTTCATCGTCATCGCCCCCCAATGCGACGCGGGCCAGTGGTGGGACACCCAGAACCTGATCCTCTTTTTGAACGACGCCGAGAAGCGGTATCGGGTGGACAAGGACCGCATCTATGTCACGGGCCTCAGCATGGGCGGGTTTGCCAGCTGGGCTCTGGCGATGGAGCAGCCCAACCGCTTCGCTGCCATCGCCCCGGTCTGTGGCGGAGGCGACACAAAGAATGTTTCCCGCATCGCCAAGCTCCCCATCTGGACCATCCACGGCGACAAGGACCAAGCGGTGAACGTCGAGCAGTCCCGCAAATTCGTGGACGCGCTCAAGGCCATGGGCAGCGATATCCGCTACGACGAGATCAAAGACGGCGGCCACGACGTCTGGACCCAGTTCTATGCTCAGCCCGAACTCTATGAGTGGTTCTTGAAACACAAGCGGAAACGGTAAGGATTTTTGTGTTACAGTGGCGATGCTCAAAAGGAGTCTATTAAATGAAAAAGCTACTGATATTCGCCGTTCTCACAATCTGTCTTGCGATCACGGGATGCGGCTCGTCCGACCCGATGGCGGGCACTTGGAAGCTTGAAGTGAGCGAAGACATGAAGAAACTGATGGGAGACAATTCCCCCACTTCTACTGCCGTGTTCAAAGACGGCACGGTCAAGCTGACGATGGCAATGGGCACCCGTACAGAGGAGCTCGAAGGGACTTACAAGTTAGAGGGCAAGACGCTCACCATCACCCCAACCAAAGAGGGCGGAAAACCCTCCAACGATAAGCCGGAGACGATCACGCTCGCCGACGACATGAAGTCGTTTGATATGCCAGGCGGCGTAAAGATGGTCAAGCAGTAGGTTCGGCGCTAACCTACAGTCGGTCGTCCAAAGAAACATGTTTCTTTGGACGACCGACTTTCTCACCTCTCCCAACGCCTTTTTCAAGGTCCTTGCCAACACCGCCCACACCCAGGTCGCCTCGATGAACTTGCAAAAGGGCCAAATCAGCGGAAACTACGGCACTGACCACCCCCACGCCGACCAGATCCTCTTGGTCTTGGCAGGAGAGGGTCGGGCGAAGGTCGAAGGCGAATCGCACGACCTCCACCCCGGCGACGTCCTGCTCATCTCGGCGGGAGAGAAGCATCAGATTCGCGGAGAGTCGGTGGAGCTTTTCCAGACTGCGAATTTCTATTCTCCCATAGCCTATCCCGAAGAGATGGACTAAAAGTACAAGTATCGACGCGGGCACAAGCATTGGCCGATCTGGAGATCAGCGGTCC
>CAZCSP010000011.1:2712-125314 GCA_964501275.1 uncultured Fimbriimonadaceae bacterium
ACGGCGGGGGTGGTTGGGCTGTTTGGACTGATCCTGTGGCTTCTCCTCTTCGAGAAACCCACCTTGATGACGCCTAAGTTTCTCCAATCAGCCCAGTCCGCCCGCCACCAGAACCACTACGAAGACCGGCTCGTCTCCAGCGAAGCCAACGGTCAGGTTCGGCACGTCCGCCGCACCACCGTCACCGAGAGCATCGACTACTTCCCCAGCTTGGAGTTCGAGGAGTTGGTCGCCAACGCCCAGTCAGAGCTGACCTCGGGCCGAGGCTGGGATCTGGCAGCGGTGCCCAAAGACAAAGTCGCCCGCTTCTACCAGCGAACCTCCAACACGACGATCGCCATCTACGTGAGAAACAACCGAGCCCGAGCCACCGTCTCCCAAACCCGCTTCGCCACCCCCATCGACCGGTTCAGGCATTGGTGGGGGAAAAGGTTTTAGGGTTCCTCGGTTTTAGATTCTTGGCACCGGAGTCTTCACCCAAAACCCACCGCCGAATACCCAAAATCCAAAACCCAACACCGAATGCCCAAAACCCAAAACCCAACGCCGAATACCCAAAACCTAAAACCCAACGCCGAATGCCCAAAACCTAAAACCTAAAACCCACAACACCCTTCCCTCCCCCGGTCGTCTAAGCAAACAGAGGCCTATCATGACGACCCTAATCTTGGCATCCATATTGGCGGTGAAATTCGCCGGGGGAACCCCCAACGCGTTCATCGCCGCCCTATCGACAGACACCCAGCAAAATGTGATGATGACCCAAGGCGATGGGGCGATTCTGGCGCGGGCTGAATTTGAAACCAGCGACCTGAACGAGATGTCGCGGGCTGTTCGCGCCCAGCTCAGCCACGCCATCCTTCCTGGCACCGACCTCATTCTCAGCGACCAGTTTGTAGCCAGGGAACTGGTAGCGGAGAATCAGGGTCAGCGAGTATTGCGAGAAGGCGGTGAAGTAGAGATCGTTATCCGTGCCAATGAGGCTGTTTCCCGATCCAGCGCGACCGACGGATCCAGAAGAAGCGGCCGCTTCGAGCCCAACCGGATCGCCCTTCCCAAAACCGCCGTGCAAGACGGAAAAGTCACCTTCAAGACGGAAGGCAACGACGCCCTCCAGATCCCAATGGTCGGGCAAGCCCTGTCCAAGCCTGTGAAAGTGCACTGGTTCTACGATCGTGCTCCCATTTTCGTTCATGTGAAAGACCAGCCCGAAGAAGAGTTTGCGCGCTGGCTTGCCAAGGCGGTCGGAGCGAGGCTCGTCGTCAATGCTAAGGAGTATGCGTTCGAACTCAACCCTTCCGAGGCACGAAAACGGGCCGTTGCGACGATCCAAAAAGAGCCCCTTCCCGAGCGCAACGCCGCGAGCCAGACCGCAGCCCGGAACTTCCGCATCGCCTGCCTGAATGCCTTGACCCCAGCCCAAATCTCCGCCGCCCTTGCCGAGAGCGGATCGACGACTCGGATCGAACTGGGTCCCCGAAGCCCTCTCACAAGGTTGGCAGTCCAGCGGGTCCAACAGATCGACGCCGAACGACAGTCCCGCCCCGTGCAAGGTCCTCCCGGCCAAGCCCAGCCAACCATCATGCAACGGGTCGATCCCTCCCGGATGGCCGTCCTCATCGTGGATTCGAGATTCGGAGTACGAATGGAGATCCCGGTCTTGGACCAGAACGGAAGACCTGCGGGCGTGGTCAGGCTCTAGTCATCTCCCCCTAGAACGCTCTTGGTTTTTGGGGGGATATGAGATTGTGCTTGAATACCGGATTCCAATTACAAGTTGGAACGGCGTCGTCCAGAGGAGCTTGTCAGGTTCACTTGGCATATTGGCCCTAGCCGCCAGAGTTCTTCTCCAGCCAATCCATGCCCTTGCGAATCATGCCGAAGATGTCCCCATGCCAGCCATGGCCGCCCTCATAGGTCTCCAGGGTGATCTTCGCGCCCGCCTTGCCCAACTCGTCCACGGCCTTGCGAGGCTGGGCGATGGGGATGAAGTCGGTGGGAGAATGGAGTAGGTAGTAGGCATGCCCCTTGGCCGCGCTCGCGGGAGGCAGTTCGTCGGGACGGTAGATCGACATCGCCACAAAGGACCCCTTGATCGTCCGTACGTTCATCGAGGCCGCATAAGCCGCCGGCCCGCCCGAGGACCAGCTAAGCGTGTAGATATGCTTCGGGTCGACCTTCACCGCCTTCTGCGCGTCCGCGATCACGGCTTCCAAGAACTGCTCGGTGGAAAACTTCATCGTCGCCCAACGCTTCTTGTTCGTCGGCCAGACGATCTGCGAGAACTGGTCCTCCGACCATTTGGGCGCCACGAGTTGGCAGACGATGTAGCCCTCCGGCAAAGCGGCTTTCCAGATACGCTGGACGAACGGGTTGAAGTCTGCGCTGCCGTCGCCGCCGGGCATCACCAACAGCATCTTATAGCCGCTCGTCGGCTCCTTCCCTTTACCGATCAGGAAGTAGGTCATCCGGGCGTCGCCGCCTACCTTGCGCTCCTCGTTCGAGACATCCTTGAGGTCCGAGTCGGGGTCTTCGGACGTATCCTGCACCGCCGCCTTAACCGGAGTATCGTCGGGAACGTACTGGGCCATCACGTCGTCCACCCAGACGGTGCCGGGGCCGTACATCTGGAGGGCCAGGGTGATCTCTCGTATCCCGGCTGGTATGGCCACGACCGAGGTGTAATACTTCCAATCGTGGTCAGTTAAGTTGGTAGCCCCCTTGGTATCGCCTACATACGCGCCCCAATCGATCTTGCCGTCGTCCCCCGCGCCCGACATGATCACGGCGAGCGTGAATTTGGCAACAGACTGAGCCTTAACCCAAACCCCGACTTTAAGGCGCTTCGCCTTTCCATCGTAGGGAATCTGTTGGGCGGTCAACGCCACGGGGTAGAAGCGCTTCTCCGACTTCTCAAACTTCAGGCTGGCCTTACCCGTTTTGAAAGTTTGGCGGTCGAGGGAAATCGTGACCGGAACATTGGCGTTGGGAGGCAAAGAGCCTCTCAGCCAGTTGGCCTCTTCCGATTCGAATCCTCCGTTGCGGACCACATTCTTCTCCGAAGTTCCTCCCTGCGCAGACAATTGCCAAGGCAGAACCAGCGCCAAGCCGACGAAAATCGCAAGCATGGATCCAAATCGGACCCTGGAAGCGGCAGGCGAATACACGTTCATTCTTCTTAACCTCTCTTTAAGCGAGTGATAGTTGGCGGTTGCTCCCAAGGCGGGAGACAAGTTTCGTTGGGAGTCCTTTGCGACGATCTTCATGAGAAGGCGGCCATAGGACCCGGGCGTGGAATGCGTCACATCGAGCGCAAGGGCGTCGCTGGCCGCTTCCCGCTCGGTCTCCCACTGACGGTTGGCAAGCCAAACCGTCGGCAGGAAGAAAAAGAGAATCTGCGCCACGGCCGGGAACAGGCTGGCTGGCAAATCCCGTCGTCGGATGTGCGCCAGTTCATGGGCGATCCCCATCCGTGCTTCTTCCTGCGACAGGTCTTCGGTGAAACCGATCGGGACGAGAACCGTTGGCGAGAGAAGACCGATCACCATGGGCGAAGAGATCGCGGCGCTCTCCCTGACCACCGGCGCCCGGCGCAATCCCAGCTCCACCCCGAGTTCCCGCGCCATCCCCGCCAGGTCGTCTTCGGCGGGACGTGAGTCTCTCAACATTCGGTTGGCAACGAACCACTGCCGGAGAAACCCTACCAAACCCACGAGCACCCCCAACCCCCAAAGCCCGAATACCGCCAGCCCAACGCCAGACTTCAAGGGAGGTTCGGGCAGAGTAAGGGCGGGGCCGTCCTGGGTAACGACGTTGAGGTAATGCGAAGGCTTCGCCGGAACCCGAACGTCCGGGGCGAGAAGGTCCAGCCGATGGTTGAGCAGGGCAAAGGTGGACTCCTTCGACGGAAGCACGGATAGCTGAATCCCGGAGATAAACAGGAAGACCAGCGCCAGCTTGGCGGGAACCAGAAACCACAGCAACGCTCTGACGCGGGAAGGCATTTGACGAGCGAACCGACACACCGCCCAGACAACCGCCAGAAGGAGGGCGCTCTGCCAAATGGCGGCCCACATCACGTTGAGCCAACCGCTTACGAACTCATTCATCGGCGTCCCCCTTCTCCGAGTCCAGTCGTTCCGCCAACTCGTTCAACTGGGCCGTCTCCTCCTGGGTCAAACCGCGGGAGTTCGCAAGATAGGCCATGAAAGGCTGAATCGAGCCGCCCAATGTCCGCTCGACAAAGTTACGGACCAGGTTGTCCATCACCTCGGCCGGTTCTCGCCCAGGGGCATAGTGGAAGGCGCCTTTGCCCGGACTCCGCTGCAGGTAGCCCTTCTTCCGCAAACGCTCCATCACGGTGAGGATGGTGGTCCGCGCCAACCCCCGAGGCTCGCCGTATTGTTCGGCAACCTCGCGCACCGTCTTGGGAGGATCGCTGGCTATAAACTGCAACACCTCAAGTTCCAAATCTCCAAGCCTAGGCCCCGGCTCCGATCGCTTACGACTACGCATGTAGTCAATATACACCAACTGACGACGAGCGTAGTCAAGTTTTTTCCAACTTTTCTCAAAATCAGTGCGACAATAGAACCGTGCTGGCGATGCTCGCCTTTTTGCTGGTCCCCTCGGCCAGTCCGATTCCGAAAGCGTTTCTTTCGACGGACTTAAAGCCGCTATTGCCCGTCGAAGCCCTCGCCGGGCAGCCGCGCCACGCTGTCACCCGAGGCTCGACTTGGCAAAAAGGCGGCCTGGTTCGGCTCAACTACTACTATCTCTTCCCCACGGGCAAAGGTCCCGATCTTCAAATGATCTTGAAGGAGCGGGGCTTTGCGGAGCAGTACTTCGGCAACTCGCCAGAGCTTCGCGCGGCTCGGGCGGAGAATGGAATCCGCCAGGTAGTTAGCGTCGTGGACCTGAAGCCCGGCGCATATTGGAAATGGGCCAGAGCGACCGGCCCGGCCCGGTTGGTGACCGTATCTGAGTTCCCCCTCACCGGCAAAGTGCCGCCCGGATGGCACCAAGACCCGATCCTCCAAAAACCTCCCCTGCCTCCCACTTTCCCGCCGCCCTACCCCTTCCTGAAAGGCTATGAAGTGCAGGCCGTAATCTCCCAACCACTGATCCCCCGCGGATTCCGTTCCACCTTCTGGACCCAAACATTCGTCACGGTGCCTGGCAATCCGCAATCGGTGATCGATCAAATGACGCGAGACCTTTCCCACCAGGAATGGGAGGTCAAACCAGTCGCCAAGCTCGTTCGCGCCGAGAGGCGGGATCGCATGACCGGTCTGATCAGCATCGAAGCGATCCCCGACCCAGGGAACGCGCGAACCGAGATTCGGTTCAACTACAGCTACGACGACCCCGACAACCTCCCGAGAATCATCGACTAGCGCTCGGTGGGGTAAACACGGATCATGCAATATCGACCCCTTGGCAGGACCGGCGTCCAAGTCTCTGTGGCCTGTCTGGGCACCATGACGTTTGGTTGGGAACCCGATGACTGGGGCTCGCACGAGAAGGAGTCCATCGACATCGCTCACCAAGCCATCGACCTCGGCGTCAATTTCTTCGACACCGCCGACGTCTATGCGCGAGGCGTCAGTGAGCAGATCGTGGGCAAGGCGCTGAAGGGCAAGCGAGACCGGATCGTCCTTGCCACCAAGTGTCACGGCAAGATGGACGACCACGACCCGAACGCCTGGGGCAACAGTCGGCGGCACATCATCGAAGCCTGTGAGGCCTCCTTGCGCCGCCTGGATACAGATTGGATCGACCTCTATCAAATCCACCGCCCCCAACCCGCCATCCCCATCGACGAGACCCTTCGAGGCCTGGACGACCTGATTCGAGCCGGCAAGGTACGGTATGCGGGCTGTTCCACTTTCGCTGCCTGGCAAGTATGCGAAGCCCACTACGTCGCCAAGCAACTAGGGATCAATGGGTTCGTCAGCGAGCAGCCACCCTACAACTTGCTGGATCGGCGCGTCGAGCGGGAGCTTCTTCCCTTCTGCCGAACCTACGACTACGCCGTCATCCCCTGGTCGCCGTTGGCGGGCGGGATGCTGAGCGGCAAATATCTGGACTCGGGAACCAAAGACGGGAGATACAGCGGAAGCGACCCGAACAACCGTCTGAAACAGATCCCGACCGCCCGATTGCAGAGGCTAAAGATGCTGGCGGAGCGAAACGACATGACCCTCGCCACCCTCGCCCTCGCTTGGGTCGCCTCCCAACCCGGCATCACCAGCCCGATCATCGGAGCGCGGAGCAAGAAGCAGTTGGAGGAGTCGGCCGCCGCCTGTCAGGTGCAGCTAAGCGAAAAAGTCCTCAAACAAATCGACGCCATCTTCGCCCCCGGCTCCCACTACGTAGACTACTACACCGCCAACTTCGGCCCCAACGCCAGACCGGCTTAAAAGCTCACCGTCCTCCAAGTGGTTCGTCTTGGAGGACGGGGGTGGAGGTTTCTTGTAGTTGCCGTAAAGCTTGTAACCAAACTCCAAACACGGGCGGCGGCACCCCTTCCTCCATTTCACGGGAAGAATCTTGGCAAGCCGCAAACGACCCCGGAAATGGAGGAAGGGGCCGGGGGATGGAGGTTCGCCCAAGCTTGGAGTCGCAACCATTCCAAACTCCAAGCTCCAAACTCCAAACTCCAAAGTACACTCGTGATATGGCCCTGGAAACGCCGCTCTCGGGAAGGTTTTTGAAGGAAGGCCGCATCCTTTTCTTCGGACCTCCCCCTGCCTACATGCGACTCTGCTGGGGCACTTTGGCGGTGGGTGGGGCGTTCGTCTTTTACGGCCTGGTCCTCCAGGTCATGCAGTCCGGCTCGCCCTTCTACTTCGGCTGGGTCGGGTTGATGCTGTTGGCCGCCGGATGCTGGGCATTCGCTTCCCTCCAACGCATCACCTTCGACCTCCGCACCCAAACCTACCGTCGCTGGCACGGCCCCGGTTTCCTCCCCCGCCTCTACACCGGAGCCATCGAAAACCTCCACTACCTATCCCTGATCGCCGAAGACCGCCACCTCCCAACAGGCCGCCACGTCACCTACCGCTTGGTCCTCCACTGGAAGAACCCAAGAGAGCCGCTCATGGTAGTCCAACAGCAAACCCTCCCCATTCCAGCCGGAGCCATGCTGAACTTTGGCGTCCACCAAATCGGAGCCTTGGGCTGGGAATACGCCCGAGCCCTCCGAGTCCCCTGGCAAGACCAATCAGACCGAAGCCAACCCTGCCCAGTGCCGGTTTTTGCCTAGTCCCAACACCTGTATAGTTAAGATGCCCGTCATCCCGAACAAGCAAATGTAGCCCTGGATGCTCGTGCCAGGGCGGACCGTGGGTTGGACCTCCAGGTCCGACCGCTGCCTGGTAGTCCAAAGTCCATACGCCATCTTCCCATCTGCGAACCTCCGCATCATCTGCGGTCCCTTAAAAAGTGACTGCCTCCCCGCAACGAGAAACGAAGTGGTCGTGGTCCCTACGGCACGGGCTGCTCTAGGAACTCTGTCCTGCTATACTCGCAGATGTTAAATCTAACTGCCTCGTAGCCGCAACTTCAGGATTCATGCCTCAATGAGGCGAAAGTAGAAGTGGGGGGCAAAGTTCCCCCTTGTAGAGGTCAAACAATGGGTAAACACTTGGTTGCCGTAGCTTCTTTGCTGCTGCCCCTCACTTTGGGTGGTTCAAGCGAATACAAGTACAAAGTCTACTATTTTCCTATGTTTGTCCACGCTGACGCCATTGATGAAAAGATCCTAGAAGGCCGTTACGACCTGACCAGTTTATGTCAGGCGGCGGTGCCGAAGGTGATTCGTATCCTCGACGAAAGCAAAGAGCCAAGCAAGGGCGTCCAACCCTACATGTTGCGTTTAAAGATCAGCGACGGCAAAAAGGTCTATCTTGTAGATATCGTGGGCAATGTTCAAGTGGGCGATAAGAAGACTCGCATTTCGCAGGATGACAAGAAGCGTATCCGCAAACTGTTGTTCGATGAGTTTCCTTGGGATTATGGTGATGTGTTAAAGTAGGGCCTGTAAGGCACTCTGACAACGACGATTCCTATCTGTCCCAGGGTGTGAAACCACTGACCTGGCTCGCTGCACGTAAGCAAGGAACAGGTCGCTTTGACATCCACGGCCGGGTCCCCGTGGGTTGGACCTCCAGGTCCGACCGCAGCCAGCTTGTAATCCAAGAAGCCGCCCGCACTCCAAGACGACTTGTGCCGTAAGTCGGAATTTGAATCCGTAATGCCGCCTTCCCAATCTGCGAACATCTGCGATTCCTTCAATGGTAGAAGCCCAACTTTGCGTGAAAAAGGTGGTTGGCAGTCGCTGCGCGGTTGAAGTAGCGGAGGCGTGAATCCTAAAACCGAAATGCCGAAAACCGTCTCAAGCGAAGATCGGCAACTTTACTTGCCAATGCAAAAATCGCGAAAGATGCGCTCAATAATGTCCGCATCCGCCGTCTCTCCGGTAACTCGCCCAATAGCCTGGATTGCCGCCCGCAACCCCACCGCCGCCAAGTCCGGCGGACGGCCATAAAGCAGGGTCTGCTGGGCTTCCTGGAGGTCCGTGATCGCCTCCGCCAATTCGGGCTCATGCCGGGTCTGGATGGCGATGCCAAGCGGATTGTCGAATTCCGTCTTCGCCATCTCCACCAACCGCCCAATCCCCTCCCCCGTCAAACAACTGATCCCCACAAACCCATCGGGAGCAGGGCCGAGATCGACTTTGTTAGCAATCCTAACGATTTTTACGCTATCCAACAACAAACGTTCGGAAACCTTATGACTTTCAGTTATGTACCATACCATGTCGGCCTGGGCCGCAATCGCCCGCGCCCGTTGCACCCCAATGGCTTCCACCGGGTCCTCCGTCTCGCGGAGCCCCGCCGTATCGATCAAGACCACCGGATACCCATCGAACGTCGCCCGCTCCTCCACATAATCTCGAGTCGTCCCCGCAATCTCAGTAACAATCGAGCGATCTTGACCTAGAAGGTGGTTCAGGAGCGAACTCTTTCCCGCATTAGGAGGCCCAACAATCGCAATCCGTAGACCTTCCCGCATGATCCGACCTGAATAGGCGGTTTCCAGAAGACTTTGAAGGTTCTGAATAGCCCCTTCGATCCGGTTCCCAACCGCCTCCTCATCGACCTCCCCAATCTCCTCGCTGAAGTCCACACTGGCTTCAATCGCCGCCAAAGCCCCGATGAGTTCGTCCTTGATCTCCTCCAGCCTCTGGTACAGCCGACCTTCCCGCATCAGGTTCGCCAACTTCAATTGGGCGCCGGTCTCAGCCTCGATGGTATCCCGCACCGCTTCGGCTTCGGTGAGGTCGATGCGGCCGTTCATGAAGGCGCGCTGGGTAAATTCCCCAGGCTCCGCCGGGCGGGCTCCCAGAGCCTTCGCTGCCTCCACCATCGCCCCCACGCTGGCCCGAGACCCGTGGATCGACAGTTCCGCCGACTTCTCGCCCGTGTAGCTCTTCCCCGCTTCAAACAGGATCAAATAGCCGTCGTCTCCGGTGACAAAACTCACATAATGCGCATACCGAGGCCGACCCAGTACCCCTGCCAACTCGCCCGCAATCTCCCAAGCTTGCGGCCCGCTCAACCGAACAATCGCCACCGGAGCCGCCCCCAAGCCGGTGATGGGAGCCACAATCGTGTCGAACAAACCCTACTCCTGCCCAACCCGCTGATGAAGCATCTCATCCGAAGCAGCAGTCCGTACAGCGGAGGAAGATGCTTCGGATTCCAAAGCATCAGCGATCCGGTCTCGCATCTGATCGGCAAGTTGCTCCGCTTTTCGGTGTCCCTTTTTCGTTAGGAAACCAAATAATCCCACCCCAATCGCCATCGCCACCGCACCGATGGAGACCCCTAGCACGGCCATGCCTTTCTCGCCCAATGATCCGGTCGCGATGAGGGCGGTGATGAAGGCGGGGTGGAGGGTCATGAGGCCTTGGAAGATGGCGTTTGACTTCACCTTCACCTTGGTGCGTCCGTTGCGGGAGGTCAGGTCGATCTTGGCTTGACCGACTCCCGTCCAGGTAGAGAGCGAGAGGGTTCTTCCAACTTGGGCGGCGTGGGGTTGGCCGGCGTTGGAGAGAGGCTTCAAGCCTTCGATTACGATGTCGTACTGGCTGGGATCGAGCTCCCCTTCCACCACGCGCTCATACTCCTCGCTAAACCAGGACGAGTTCTTTGTGGGTTGGTGCTTGATGGTGTCGCGAATGGCCCGATCTAGAACATCCACGGAGACGCCGACTTCGGCGGCGATCTTCTCCAGTTCAGCCCGAGTGATGCCGGGCGTGTACTGTCCTGCGCCCTGCTGCTCGCTCAGCTCTACGGCGCGCTGAATAATCTTGGAGGCTTCCTGTTCGCTGAACATGGGTTCCTGGGGCATATCCCTCATTGTAACGCCTGAATAGGTCCATCTCGTAGAAGACGGGTATACTCTTCGGGTTACGTATCGCGATCGCATCCGTCTCGAATAAAGAATTTCGCCTCAAGGCCTATCCTGTCCCCGAGATCGCAGCCTTCTCCTTCCGTACCGAATCAGCGGTCAACATCCGCAAAACAGGAGGCCTTTCATGGCAACAAAAACTCTATACGTCGGCAATCTCCCCTACTCGATTAGCGAGGGAGATCTTCAACAACACTTCAACGCCTATGGTGGAACCAACGCCCGCATCATCGAGGGTCGAGGTTTCGGCTTCATCGATATCGATGCCGATCAGCTTGAGGCAGCGATCGCCGACAAGAACCAGAAGGATCTTGGCGGCCGAACTCTCACCGTCAACGAAGCCCAGCCCAAGGGCAGCGGCGGCGGCGGCGGTGGTGGTCGATCCGGTGGCGGCGGCTACGGCGGCGGCGGTGGTGGTGGTCGATCCGGTGGCGGCGGCTACGGCGGAGGCAAGGGCCGTTCTGGCGGCGGTGGTCGCTGGTAGTTCGCCAGTTGGAGTTTGGAGTCTGGCGGTTACGCAGGACTTCATCCTAGACTCAACTCTAATCAACTAGCCATATGAGCCTTGGCTCGCTACTCACTAGCGGCCAAGGCTTTTTGTCGTTTCATCATTTACGATCAGAATGCCCGTCATCTTACTTAGCTTGTAAAGGTTCATTTGTCTGGTTTGAGCCGCACTTTTTGAACCACAGAAGACACAGAAGGGGCACAGAAAACGTAAAATTGGTCTTCGCGGATGACATGCCGCTAATGCCCCCAAAAACGAAGGCGTTTTGGGGGTGATAGGTTAGGAGACTTAGAGCTTGTGTGTAAATTCGCTCTAGCTTCCGCACGGCGTCATCCTGAGCGAGCCAGAAGGTATTTGTAGCTCAGCCATTTGCTTGTCGCGAGTCGAAGGACCTCACCCACCTGTAACTTCTTCCCAACCTACAAGCAGGTGGGGTGGTTCGACTTCGCGGCATAGAACGCTCTGAACAGTAAAACACTCGGGCCGCTCTCGCCCACCATGACGCCGTACTACAAGCTTGAGTTTACACACAGCCTCTTAGAGGCGGCGCAGAAAGGCAGCGGCGCCCAAACCGAGGGCAGCCATGGTGCCGGGTTCTTTGCCTCAGGATGCTCATGTCACCGGCTTCAGCCCGCCACAGCCATGCAACCCTGAGGCTATCTTCCCACCTCATCCAGCATTCAACCAACCCAGCCACCCACAATCCTAAAAATCGTTGGTTGACAAAACTCGCTTTTCCGCCCTATACAGGTGAGGAGAGCGGAAATCGAAATCGGGAAACCGAGTTCGACCCAATCGAGGAATCGATATCGTTGTGTCGCTGCGCCGCCGTGGTAGAAGCCCAACCATCTTTGCACCCCTTTGCGTTCTTGGCGACTTGCGTAAAAAAGACAGTTGGCAGTCGCTACAGGCTTGAAGTATCAGAGCTGTGAACCCTAAAACCGCAATGCCGAACCGCCAAAAAAGTCGTATCATGTGTGACTTGCAGGAAAAAATGCACGAGAATTCCGGTTCAATTGAGCCTGAGTCAGCTACAGATTTTTGAACCCGAGATCGGTCGCGTTTTCTGAAAATTTGAATCTAAGGATCCGTAGCTCAAAAACCGCCGAACGAGATAAACTCCAGCGGTGGAGAAGCCTCGCAAAGAGCGTAAGTGGGTGAAGTGGGCCGGTCTTCTCCTCTTGGCTGGAATGGGCTTCGTGTGGGCGACCAACCGCTCGGTGCTTCGTAGCGCCGACGGACGCATCTACACTTCCGCTGAACAGACTCCCGCCCAGGCCGTCGCCTTGGTCCTTGGCACGTCTCCCAAGGTGAAGAGCGGTCGCAAGAACCTCTTCTTCGAGCGCCGCATGAACGCCGCGGCCAGCCTCTATAAAAGCGGGAAGACCAAGAAGATTTTGGTGAGCGGAGATAACGGCTCGCCCTATTACGACGAACCGACCGCGATGCAGAAGGCCCTTGTCGAGCGCGGCATCCCCAAAGAAGACATCGCTCTCGACTACGCCGGCTTCCGCACGCTCGACTCGGTGATCCGGGCGCATAAGGTGTTCGGGGTCCAGCGGTGCGTGATCGTCACCGACGATTTCCACCTCCCCCGTGCTCTGTTCGTGGCCGAGGAGGAAGGGATTGACGCCATCGGCTTCCAAACCGAACCCCTCCCCCGCTCCATCTCCCCTCAAACCTATTTACGCGAGGTAGCCGCCCGGTCCATGGTGTGGGTAGACATCCAAATCCTCAACCGCCAACCCAAACTCCTCGGCCCGAAAGAACCGATCTAGACGCCTGGCGTTGCCCGCAAACGCTCGGGAAGGACGGATGTTCTGATGGGGGAAGCGAAGGAGAGACCAACAGGAGCTACAGGCTCCAACAGGTAGAGTGAGAGGCATGATTATCGAGCTAACCGAAGACGCTGCCCGATCCTTTTTGGCCTCCTCCTACTTCGGCAGTCTGGGTTGTGCGGCCGATAGCGAACTTTACGTCGTCCCGATCAGCTTTGTCTTGGATGGCGACCGGATTATCGGCCAAACCAAGATGGGCAAGAAGGTGGAAATGATGCGTCAGAACCCACAGGTCTGCCTGGAAGTCCACCAGGTGGATGCGCTCGACGACTGGAAGAGCGTGATCCTGTGGGGGCGGTACGAGGAGCTTTCCGGCGTGGAGGCGAACGAGGCGATGGGGAAGCTGATCGACCATTTCTCCGCAACGGTAGAGATCAACTCGGGACGCAGCCCCCGCGACGTGACCCCTCGCCAAGTAGAAGGCCAACCCCAGGTGGACCTGATCTACTGCATCCACCTCGACCGCATCACGGGCCGTTGCGAAGTCCCGGATTGAGGCTTAGACGGGGTATTATTGGATGCGCTTCAAGCAGCCGAGCCGTTGTAGCTCAGGGGTAGAGCAGCTGTTTCGTAAACAGCAGGTCGCAGGTTCGAATCCCGTCAACGGCTCCAGAATTTCACTGTCCGTACCGGCGTCTGTCATACAATAGGCCTATCGGAATGATTCGCGAATCAAGGTTGGCGTCTGTTTCCTATAGCCTCGGTTTGGCGGTCGTGGCACAAAGGCGGGCTCGCTTGGGTTTCGTTACTGGGGGCACTTATCGCAATGCGTAGGGAAGCTCCAACCGCCCCATCCTCCGTACCGGAGCCGACCCGCAGGGTGTAGCCGTGGGCAGGGAACCGCGAAGAAGCTTGTAGTTTGATTGCAAACGTGGCATCTATCTACAACCCAGTTGCGCGGGTCCCTGCCCACGGCTACATGCTTCGCATCGTCAACTACAGTTTCCTTTCGCCAATACTACTTAGGCGTAAGCCAGTTCCACGATCTTCTTCGCCGCTTCTTGAACCGTCGCCGCGGGGACAATCTGGGAGCCTTCCAATAGCTTCCGGCCTTCTTCTGCCGCTGTCCCTTCAACTCGGGCGACCACCGGGATGGTCACTTTCATCTCTTGGAACGCCTGCAAAATGCCTTTCGCCACTTCGTCCACGCGCGTGATGCCGCCGAAGATGTTGATGAAGAGGCCCTTTACATTCGGGTCCATCAAGATGATCTCGACGCAGGTCTTGACTCGGTCCGCCTGGGCTCCGCCTCCTACGTCCAGGAAGTTGGCGGGCTTGCCTCCGGCGGCGTTGATCTCGTCCAGCGACTGCATGACGAGGCCGGCGCCGTTGCCCATGATGCCGATCTCGCCGCCCAGGTGGACGTAGGCGATGCCGCGCTTCACGGCTTCGGCCTCGATCGGGTGTTCGGCGGAGTCGCTGGTGGTTCCGGCGTACTCCTTGTGGCGGAAGAGGGCGTTGTCGTCGATGGAGACCTTGGCGTCGGCGGCGATCAGTTTGCCGTCGGGGGTGAGGGCGCAGGGGTTGATCTCGATCATCTCGGCGTCGGACTCGATGTAGGCCTTCACCAGTTGCCGGATCATGGAGACCATCTGGCTCTGGGCCTCCTTGGGAATGTTGGCGTCCTTCACGGCCTGGCGCAGTTCAAAATCGGCCAGCCCCCAGGCCGGGTCCACATGGAGCTTGACGATGGCGTCGGGATGCTTCTCGGCGACCTCCTCGATCTCCATGCCACCCTCAGCGCTCAGCATCACCAGGAGCTTCTGCTCGGCGCGGTCCAGCAATACTGCCACATAGAACTCTTTGGCGATGTCCACGGTTTGGGCGACCAAGACCTTGTCCACGATCATTCCGTCGGGGTTTTGGATGCTGACCAGCCGCTTGCCGATCAGGTCCTTGGTGAAGTTGGCGGCATCGGCGGCGTTGTCGAAGAGCTTCACGCCCCCCGCCTTTCCGCGTCCGCCCATCAGAACCTGGGCCTTGACCACGACTTTGCCCCCCAACCGCTCGGCAATCGCGCGGGCCTCGGCATCGTTGCTGGTGACATCTCCGGGAGGGACAGGCACGCCGTACTTGGCGAGCAACTCTTTAGACTGGTACTCGTGAAGCTTCATAGGGAAGGTTACAGGATACCTTGGATTGGGAGGTTGTAGGGCTCGGATTCCTAGGGCAAAACTACGCTACTGGAATCGCCAAGCACCAACTGCATCGTCTTTGGCGTCCCCTTCTGGTGCCTGATCGTCGCTCCTCGCCCAATCAGACAGCTTTCCAGGCGGGAGGGGGCGTCGGTGAGTTCGCAGTCGCCCATCACGATGGAGTTCTCGATCTCCGTGGAGTTGATCTTGGTGTTGTCGGCGAGGGCGGTGAAGGGGCCGATGAAGCTGTCGGTGATCTGGCAATTTTCCCCGATTACGGCTGGGCCTCGGATGACGCTGTTTTGTACAACCGTTCCTTTACCAACTTGTACACGTCCTTCGATTTTGGAGAGCGCATCGACCTCGCCCTCGGCACGTGGCTCCAGGTCTTCCAGGATCAGGCGGTTGGCTTCCAGCATCGCCTCTACCGTGCCGGTGTCCTTCCACCAGCCCTCCACGATATGGGATCGGACCTCCAGGTTGCCATCGACCAGGGCCTGAATGGCGTCGGTGATCTCATATTCGCCCCGTGCGCTGGGCTTCAGAACGGCGATCACGTCGTGGATGCGTCGGTCGAATAAGTACACCCCTACCAGGGCAAGGTTGGACTTTGGATCCTTGGGCTTCTCTTGGAGCCGGGCCACACGGTCGTTCTCCAACTCCGCTACGCCAAAGTCCGAGGGATTGGGGACCGGGGTGAGGAGGATGGTGGCCGCGGGACGGTGCATTTCAAACTCCTCGACCAAGGTGCGGACGCTGGATTTGATCAGGTTATCGCCCAGATACATCACAAAATCGTCATCGCCCAGGAACGGCTTGGCGGTGGCGACGGCGTGGGCCAGACCGAGGGGGGCAGATTGGGGAATGTAAGTGATGTGGATGCCCCATCGGCTGCCATCTCCCACCGCCTTCTCAACCGCAGGACCGGTGTCGCCGACGATGATGCCAAACTCCTTGACCCTGGCTTCCGCAATCGCCTCGATGCCGTATTCGATGACTGGCTTATTGGCCACGGGCACCAACTGCTTGGCCATCGAGTAGGTGATGGGCCGCAGGCGCGAACCGGTCCCGCCCGCCAAAATCAGAGCCTTCATAAATCCTCTCCCAGAGTCGGGCCGTAAAACGCCCGGATGAACCGTTGATAATCCTCGGTTTCCACTAACGGCCGCCACCAGTCTTGGCGTTCCTTGTACCAGCGAACCGTCTCTCGCAGACTTTCCTCAAACGGCTTGATCGGCTTCCATCCAAGGGCTTGAAGCTTGTCGGCAGTCATGGAATACCGCTTGTCGTGGGCGCCTCGGCGGGGGTCGGGGATGGTCTTGATAAGGGACTCGTCGCGCCCGGTTTCCTCCAGCAGAATCTTCACGACCTCCATGTTCTGCCGCTCGTTTTGGTCGCCTACGTTGTAAGCCTCGCCGATCTCGCCATGCAACAGTGCATGAAGGATGCCCCGGGCGTGGTCCTCGCAGTGAATCCACTCGCGAACCTGACAGCCGTCGCCATAGACAGGAACCTTCTTGCCGTCGATCAGGCGGGTGATGAAGAACGGGATGAGCTTTTCGGGGAAGTGGTAGGGGCCATAGGTGTTGCCGCCTCGGGTGATGATAGCCGGGACGCCATGCGCCCTCACCGCCGCCCGAATCTGCAGTTCGCCTCCGGCTTTGCTTGCCGAGTAGGGAGTATTGGGTTCGATGGGGCTTTGCTCGGTGAACTCGCCCACGTCGATGGAGCCGTAGACCTCGTCGGTGCTGACATGGAGGAGCCGCTCAATCTTGAATCTGCGGGCGGCTTCCAGCAGGATGTAGACGCCGTACACGTCGGTTTGGATGAAGCTTCCGGCTTCCAACATCGCCCGATCATTATGACTTTCTGCCGCAAAGTTAACGATATGGGTGATCCCTTCCGCCTTCAAGATGCCCTCGACCACGGTCGGATCCTGGATCTTTCCGGGGAAGAACTTGACACGCGGGTCTTTCAAATCCTCGGCCAAGGTGGACAGGTTCCCCGCATAGGTGAGCGCGTCCAGAATGACGATACGGGCATCCGGCAACTCCTGACGAACCAGCCGCACAAACGCCGACCCGATGAATCCCGCGCCGCCGGTAACCAAGATCGTCAAAGTTTGAACCTCGAATTCTCGTCGCTCTCATGGCGAATCTCGTCTACCGGTTCGCTCTTATTCCATCCAGCATAAAGTCGGTCGGGCACGTTTACTACAAACGCGGTGGAGTCGCCAACGTTCCTGTAAGCGTGAACGACGCCAGGAGGAACAGTCACGAAGACCGGATTCGCCTCCCCAACCTCGATCACTTCATAGTTTTCCGGTTCCCCAAGGCGGTTCTCCCATAGGTGGAGCTCGTATTGGCCGTCGATGAAGACGAAGCCGTCGGTCTGGTCGCGGTGCTCATGAGGCCCTCTCGCGACTCCTGGCTTGGTGAAGCTGAGGTAGCCCATCGTGGGCTTGAACCCTTCGGGCAACTCATCGTCGCGGTATAGCTCATAGAGATGCCCCCGCTGATCCTCGTGCTTCCGTAGCGATTTGAATTCGACTCCCTTAAATCCCATATAGCTTCCAATGACGCGCGAAAGTATACTGGCCCGTCGTAAAGGCCATGCGCATCGAACCCCCCGCAACGATACTGGTAACTGGCGCGGCGGGCTTTATTGGATTCCACACAGCGCAAGAACTATGCCGCCGCGGGTTCTCTGTGGTCGGCGTGGACAATCTGAGCGACTACTACGACGTCCAGTTGAAGCGGGACCGCTTGGCGCAGTTGGAAGGCCAGCCTGGGTTCCAGTTTCAACTCGGGGACATTGCGGACCCCGTCGCCGTTCAAAGTTTTTTCGCCCAAAACCATTTCGATTTGGTCGTCCATCTGGCAGCCCAGGCCGGAGTGCGGTACTCCATCGACCATCCCGATATCTACATCCAGTCGAACATCGTGGGGACGGCAAACCTCCTGGAGGCGGCGCGCCATGCTGAGGTCAGGCACTTCGCCTATGCCTCCTCAAGCTCGGTCTACGGGATGAATCCCAAAGCGCCGTTTTCAGAGAGCGACCCGGTTGACCACCCGATCAGCCTCTATGCCGCGACCAAGAAGACCAACGAACTCTTGGCCCATACCTATAGCCACCTGTTCGCCATGCCCACCACCGGTCTTCGATTCTTCACGGTCTACGGTCCGTGGGGTCGTCCAGATATGGCTTTATTCAAGTTCACCCAGGCGATCTTGGAAAACCGGCCAATCGATGTGTACAACTTTGGGCGGATGCGGCGTGATTTCACTTTTGTGGACGATATTGTGCAGGGGACCGTGGAGGCGGCCCTGCAGCCCGGTTTGGCCCCCGACTTGTACCGCATCTTCAATATCGGCAATCACCAGAGCGTGGAGTTGCTTCGGTTCATCGAGGTTTTGGAGGAGGCTTTGGGGAGAAAAACCGAACTGAACCTATTGCCCTTGCAAGCCGGAGACGTATTGGAGACCTACGCCGATACGGAACAGCTTGCCCTCGCCGTCGGTTATCACCCGACCACGCCTATCGAAGTCGGGATTCCAAAGTTCGTGAAGTGGTATCGAGATTACTACAAGGCATAGTCCTCCCCCCGCGCCAAGTGGACATACCTCTGCCGCCCTCTTAGCCTGTGCCAAGGGGCAGGCTGGCGATTTGCATCGCCGTAAACCGGGGGTTTTTCAGAGCTAACGCCCCTTGAGCTGCCCCTCAACCCCTCACACCACAGCCTCGCTTGATCGACCGAAGATAAACGTTTCCACGGAGCCATGGAGGGCGCTTATTCTGTACATACTGAGGCAATGCTCTTTGTTGTACTTGCCCCCTTTGCCCTGATGACGTCCCTCCCACCAGTCCAAATCGAAGGGCCCGAGCCGTTCAAGAGGGTGGCGGCGGCGTTTGTGCAGGATTGGGGCGAGGCGGTTTCGGGGCGGAAAGTGCGGCTGGCTTTGGATGCCAAGCTGGGCGAGGAGGAGTTTCGGATTGAGGCCGGGCGGGAGGTGTTGGTCTCGGCCTCTACGCCTCGGGGAGCGGCCTGGGGGTTGTCCAGTCTGGGGGAGGCGATGGCGACCGGTTCCAAGCAGCCAGTCTCCCTGCGTGGCAAGCCCGAAGTTCGCTTTCGCGCCATCAATCTGGATGTCGCCCGACGGTATCACAGCCCGTCCACTTTGCGGACGCTAATCCGCTGGTGCAACGTCGCCAAGATCTCCACCGTCCAACTCCACCTGACCGACGATCAGAATTGGATGCTGCCGACCGACACTCTCAAGGGTATCGACCGGCATAACCAGCATGGGAAGCCGACCTATACCCGGCAAGAGCTGATCGACCTGCAACGATTTGCCGAAGACCGGGGCGTGTCGATTATCCCCGAGATCGATATGCCGGGGCATAGCTCGCTGATGGTGAAGCATGATCCCGAGGTGTTTCAGATCCAGGGATCGGAGTCCAGGGGCTGTGTGAACTTTGGATCGCCGAAGGTTCGCGAGAAGCTGAAAGCCCTCTTGACCGAGGCCGCCAAGCTCTTCCCGAAGGCGCCCTATATCCACCTGGGCGGCGACGAGGCCTGGTATCCCAACGCCGAAAAAGACCCGCTGATGCAGGCGACGATGAAGGCTTTGGGCGAGAGGATGGGGCCGCAGGAGGTGTTTGTGGACTTTCTGGGGGACATGGCGGAGCACGTTTTGAGTCTTGGGAAGGCGCCCATTGTGTGGGAGGGGTTCCATGCCAGCGAGTACGCGAAGCGGCGGATTCCCAAGGAGACGCTGGTCGTCGCGTGGGAAGGGCCTTACTATCCCGCCAAGCAACTTGCGCCGGATGGCTTCCGCGTCATCAATGCCGGCTGGGATCCGCACTATGTGGTCAACCACCTTCCCTACGACGTGAACACCCTGGTTCCGCTGGAGCGCATTCTGAACTCCAACCCGCAGACCTTTGCGATCATGCACTGGAGCAATCCGGCGGAGGCCTCTTTCCAGTTCCAAACCCCGATCGAGGGGAGTCTGATGTGCTGGTGGGAGGGGCCGGAGTGGAATGCCCAACGCATCCTGCCCGCCCGAATGCTCGCCTTTGGCCAGGTGCTATGGAATCGGCAATCCCGCCTAGGGTACTCGGCCTTTGTAGAGCGATATCGGAAGTTGGAGGTCGCGATGGAGGGCCCTCGGCTTGGGTTCAGGGTTGATGGGAAGGTGTCCCAGTTCACGGATCGGGCCGAGTTTCGGTTCGTTCCCGTAGGGTCGGAGAAGTTGCGCTTAGCGGTTCGCCAAGATGGCCAGGTTCCGACCGAGCAGGATTTGATCGAGGGCGACCGGGTGACGGTTGAGAAGTCGGGCGTCTTGGCGGTGCAGGCTTTCCTCGGCTCGAAGGCGGTAGGAGAGGTTTGGTTTCATCCTGTTAAGAAGGTCTCCGTAGAGCGGAGTCTGACGACCGGGGCTCGGGTCACGACCTCGGGCGAGCGGGATCACCAGTTTGGGGTTGAGAACCTGGTGGACGGCATCAGCGACGACCCGACCGCCTACTGGCTGACTTACCCTTCTCCGCAGACCGCGACGATCGACTTGGGTTCGGTGCAGGCGGTGCGTCGGATTCAGGTGGTGACGCAGTGGCAGAACGGGGCGCCGACTTCTTACCGGGTCGAGGGGTCGGCGGATGGGCGGAGTTGGGTTGTCTTGGTGGATCGGAAGGGGAACAAAGATCGGGCGACGGCGGAGGGGTATTCAGATGCGGTTTCCGGGACTTACCGGTACTTACGGCTGACGGCTTTGGGAGGGGAGCTGTTTCCCCCGACGGTGAGTCGGATTTTGGAGGTGAGGGCGTTTTAGCTCACCCTCGACTTTCGATTCACTCAGGGTCATTCCTGGTAGATGGCGCCTATTGCACCACGAAGAAACAAAGATACAAAGGGCGCAAAGGGGAACGCGATGGGCATGATCCCATCTTTGTCTAAGCCTCAGGGTTGCAGTTGGTAGTGGGCCAAACTGGCGGTATGCGCACCCTGAGGCAAAAAATCCGGCGTTTGGCGGGCGCATCTGCCGACAATGCGGCTTGATCCCCGCCTGCTAAGCGGGCTTGGTCACAACCACAATGCCGCCCATCTTCTCCAATTTGACCTTGCATCCTAGGCGCTTGAAGGCGTTCATGGTGGGTTTGCAGTCGTTAGGATTGTCGATGGCGACTCGGATCGTCAGGTCGTTGGGGTGGTTTTCCAGGATGGACTTGGCCGCGTAGTCGGCGCTCTCGGTGTTCATAGGGATGGCTCCTTCTGCTCGGGTGAGCGTGGTAAGCGAACTCGCAGGGAGGGCTCTTGCAAGGAGCGATCGGTGGGAGATCGGGTTTCAGGTCTCTTTCAGCATACGACATTTTGGGGGACGGCGTTATGGCGTTGCGGTGTTGGGCATTGGGAGCCGTACCGCATGTTGTGCCTCTGTGCCGTTGTGTTTAATCACCCCCTAAAAGAACTCTTGGCAATAGGCTACGGAGGGAGTCAGGATTCGGGCGGCGGCGGCCAGGGCTCCGGATTCTCTTTCCTCGATCACCCCTCTCTGAATCCCCGGATCGCCCAGATAGGCGACGGTCCAGGCTTGGATGTCTCCGTAGAGGTCGGCTGAATCTACCCTTTCGCAAGTCACCTGGGCGCCATTGTCTTCCACCCGCCAACAGCCCGCGTTCTCGGGGATGAGGTCGTCTTTGACTTCCATGGAGAACGCTCCCGGCTCCCTTGAGGCGAGGGCGGACATGGCGCCGGGGACATCCAAGATGCGGTACATGACGCGCCGCACGTCCTTGGCCTCCACCCCTTGGTCGGCGAACATCTGCAGGTAGGGGGAATCGGCGGGGTCGTACCATTGCAGGGCGGTTTTGTTGATGCAGATCTGGCTGAGGACGGCGATGAGGGAGCGGTAGCCTCGGATGCTGCTCCAGGCGATTTCGTTGACCCATTGCGGCACCCAGAAGTCGATCTTGTGCTCCAGAATCGCATAGGCCTCGACCGGGTCGCCAACCGCGTAGATCGCCTTTTTGTCGTCCAGCACCCGGCCCCAGTGCATATCCGTGCGGACGTTCATCGCGGTGTATCGTCGGGCAAAGGCTTCGTGACAGGCCTGGATTTCTCGATGGTCTTGCCAGTCCAGGAGGCGGACGGGGAGTTCGGGCTTGATTCTCGGCAGGCGGTAGGAGGGGACTTCCATCTCCAGCCGCTTGCCGCAGACCTCATAGCCGAACTTGCGATAGAAGGACTCTCGGAAGCCATAGAGCGAGGCAATCTGATAGCCCTGGTTTCTCAGGAAGGGCACGGCCCATGCCATCATCGCGCTGCCCACTCCCAGGTGCCGGTGCGCCGGGGCGACGGCGACTCCGGCAATGCCCGCGCATTTGAGGGTGGCCCGATCCTCGCGGGTGCAGGTGAGATCCAACACGCTGAAGGCCCCCATGATCTGGCCGTCCTCCTCCGCCACAAAGTCGGCGGTGATGCGTTTTCCTCGGTTTTCGGGAGGCGTGATCTGGCCGTTGTTGTAGGTGAGATCGCGGACATGGTAGAAGCCATCGGAGTCGCGGTCTTCATAGGGGCGAACGATGAGCGCCATGCGCTTAGTGTGGCATGTGGAATGTGAGGTGTGAAGGGGAAACACAACGGCACAGCGACACAACGTTGTTTTGCTACCTGGTGAGGACCCGAGTCGTTCCTTTTCCATCCTCGCCGTAGAGGGTGATTGAGGCATAGCTCTTTACCGACCCGTCGCTAAATCCCACCAGGCCGCCCTTGGGATAGCAGGTGCTCCAATTCATGCTTGGGCCACACCCGAGGATTGGCCCGCTGGCAAGGTTCCCTTCCACCCACTCGACAAGCTGACCCGGCGCGGGTTCGAAGATGGGGCGAGGTTGACCGGGGTGGTAGGTGTAGTCCCGTTGCAGGTTGGCAAGGCCTACCATGTCTTTGAGTCTCAGCACTTGCGCCCGCATTGAGGGGCCTCCTGGCCCCGTCGCCAAGGCGGTTGCCATGACCAGGCCGTATAGGGCGACAATGCCGACATCCCTTCTCTTCATCCTCACGCTCTATGGGTGTCCTGGGTGAGTTGATGTGTTCACCGATCTATGTTGGCAAGAGAATATCAGCGATAGGTTTCATAAAGCCGTTTCGCGTCTCTGACCAAAGCTTCATAGGAGGGACGCCAGGTTTTTGTCCACACGGCGTCGAACCGGCATGACCTCGATGTTACTTGGCCGAAACCGGGGTTCACCTGCTTCACAATGTCCCAAGCCAGCCGATTCAAGGCGGGAAGGTCTTCCCTTTGATAGATAGGCTCGTGGTGTGAAACCCTGTTTCTTAGATCACGGAATTCGCTGAAGGTTCTTTTGAGCCACACTTGGCTTCTTTCACCCTGTGTGAGTTTTCGAAAGGTAGAGCCCAACAGGGGCCGGACGACCGTTGTTTCGTATTCTTTGTTGAGAAGGTCGACCCAGAATCCGAAGCTGAGTTCGGCCACCACCCTTGGCGTCGTAAGTCTTTTGTTGCCTTCCCTCACCTTGTCCGAGGCGCGTTGGACCTGCTCGTAGTCCCGAGAGTCAAGGATATCGCCCAGCTTTGTAGAACAGTTGAACCACCACTCATCCGGGTGCTCGCCGTTGGGAAAGTGAGGCGTAGAAGCTGGCAGGTACTTTGCCACCATAGCTCGATGAATCCCATTGCGAAGCGAAATCTCCGCCGCGTGCAGACAGGGTAGCAAAGCCTCGCTCAGTTCCAGATTCCAACAGTACTTGGCAATCGCTTCCAATTGTCTGTTTCCTGATTCATCCAGGTATCGCTGGAACCGTGGTATCGCTGGTTGGGTGAAGTTCAGCCAAATCGAATCGATGGTTTCCGCCAAGGACTGGAACTTCGGCACGTTTGGTGGCATAATAACTATTGAAGGGCTTGGAATCGTCCTCGGGCGGACCAGGAAGGGTCACGTACTGACGCCAAGCTATCGCTTTGGGACTAACGGTGGTTAGTCCCTTTCTTTTTTGATGGGACCATTATCCCAAGGATTCAGCCCAGATTTAAAGCCCTCGACAAAGATCGCAACGGTATCTTTGAGGCTTGGACGAGAAGGTTGATTTGAGCGTTTGGGTTTTTACGGGCGGTGGGGTGTTTCCGGCGGGGGTCTTTACGACCAAAGAGAAGGCGGAGGCGTGGATTGGGGCGAACCACCAGACCGGCTGTCTGACTCGTTATCCCTTAGATGAGTCTTTCTACGACTGGGCGATCCGTGTAGGAGTGTTTGCGCCCAAGAAGGAGCATGAGTTTGGTCGCGAGTTCAAGGGCAGGTTTTCCTGTGCAGGCTCGGAGCACTATCACTACGAAGATGGGGAGCCATCGGACAGATAAGACGAATAGGACATGTTGGACGAGAGCCAGCTGCAAAACCAAACCAGTGGTGTAAAACGAGCCGCGCGAGGGGCTTTGCCGGGTGCTACAGCCTCGGCGGCGCCACGATCTTCTCCTCACCGCCAAGAAACAAAGGAACAAAGATACACAAAGGGGGCTAATCAGGCTCCGACTCTTCTTTGCGTCCTTCGTTTCTTTGTTTCTTTGCGGTAAGAGAGCCTTTCGCAAGTTTTGCAATTAACTCTGGACAAACCGGACCAATTGGCCCGATTGAAAAAACTCTGGAACAATCCTGGAACCGCTTCCGTCTGAACTCTCCTGTCCCGATTCGTCGGGGCGGCCTGGGGCATGGCCCAGGATATGGATAAACGTTGGTAACAGCGCCAAAGGGTTGGGCCCCATCCCAGCCGCCTCGCGAGGGGACCGCTATGCAATCCGAGGCTTCTCAGACGTCCGACCCGCTCGGGCGTTGATCCGTAAGGCCGGGACTAGGACCGACGGCGAGTGCTGAGGTCCGCGCAGGGGTCGCCCTCTGCAATGTCCCACGCGAAAGGCCCAGGGGTGAAAGCCGAAGAGAAGGAGCGTTGGTTCGACCGTACCGTCGGAAGAGCTGATCTCCAGTCGCCAGGGCGCGACGGACTCTGATCTCGATCAGGGGACGCCGTCCGGGATGATCGTCTGGTACCCACGGTTTGGGGAAGGGCAGGATGGCGTGGCGCATTTTGTGTCTAACAAGGCACGGAACGCCTGACCACGCACGTCGTTCGGGAAAAAACGAATAGCTCAGTTGTAGAGCGACGGTCTTGGAAACCGTAGGTCGCAGGGTCAAACCTGCTTCGTACACAAGCGAAAGAGTGGTCCGCACAGGAGCGAAAGCAGCCTGTTTCCCTCGGCTTCGGCCAGGAGGGAGCGCGAAGGATCTCGCAAGGTCCTTGGCGTAGAGTCGTGAAAGTTTGGCGTTCCCGGTCATGCGGGATTAGCGGAGGTTTGCAGCCTTCGGCCGGATCGAAGCGGCATAACAGCTCTGTGCGATAGAGGGCGCCGAACCTCTGTAAAAAGACGGCGGCTGACGGCGCTTGCCCGGCCACGGTCGAAAGACCGGGCTTGGCGGACAAAGCGGGGAAACTAATAATCCCGCCAAAGAGCGACCACGTCTGCACCCTAGTCTAAGGTGTGGGCAACTTATCAATCCAACGCAACCAGGTTGCGCTCTTTAAGGAAACTTGGCGGTATGTAGCCGAGAAACTTCGTCGCCCAGTTGTTTTGGAGGATGATCGTATTCTTCTTCTTCGATTCAGTTGATTGGGTGAAGCGTTCCTTAAACAAGGTCGCCGGAACTTCGTTAGAGTAAGTCTCGCCACCATCCGTTTTAATCCGCAACCGGATCGTTGTTTGAAATCGCCCTACTGGAAGGGTTTTTCGATAGCTCCACTCATACGCGGGAGGCAGAATAACACGGTGCCAACTAGCCCCGCACTGAACCGTCCAGTCGTATTCAATAGGACGCCAACGGCCGTTTTGGTCTTTTGCCTCCAGGCCAGCGTGTAGGAGGGAATCGCGTGCGGGCAGCCAGAGATACTCACTCGACCCGTTCGTGACGTAGATACTGAGATTTCCATTGTCATTCGAAAGAACAGCGTTCAGCCGTCCATTGAGTCTTTTCCGGTCGCTCACCGGCTCTGGAAACCTATTGCTTCGTCCGTAGCCTCCGACCGCCTTCGGGTCATTGACGGTTGATCCGGCCCGATAAATGGCAGGTTGGATGTACCGCCAATCAGCGACTTCAGCGGAACCCTCCAGAAGGAACAGCATTGCGGCCAGCACAGGGGCATTGTATCACTCCATTTGTGGCATGGGCAACCTGCCCATGCGTCCCCTGACCTGCCAGGTCCGGGGTTCTTGGCTCCTTCATCGCACTGAAGGGATCGACGGACGGCTTCTAATGAGGTGCATACTGCCTGAAATACGAGGCAGATCGCCATCGTTCTTCGCCGATTCTGTTTCGATTGCTTCTGTTGTATACTGTAGCTTCTTTCCCGAGTGGAGTTCTATGATGTTGAAAGCTTGGTTTCCCTTTGCCATTTTAGGAATCACCGCCTGCTCAAAAGCTGATATCGTTTTTGATTCCCTTACACCAACCAATGGTTGGTTTGTGACGACAGATGTTCCTCATCATTTAATGGGGGCTGCACTTAGCTTGGATAATACTGCTTCGAGCCCATTGAGGATCACTGGTATTGATCTTGTGTTTGTCAATTTTACGCTTCAAAGCACGCACTTCGTTGATATTCAGTTGGATGTCTCTTTTTGGGAGATGGCTTCAAACGCTACCAGCGGCTCAAGTCCAGCCTTCTCAAATCGGTTAGCTTCATTTACCTTGCACACAGGTGCGTTTAGTCCAAATATAAATACAGCCTACCGACTCAGCAACGCTCCAAATGCTGCGAATACATCATCTAATCTCGGAAGTGGAGTTACACTCAATAGCACAAGCAACATAGGGGTTCAGGTTCTCATTAGGGGTGATAGAGGTTTTGGCCTTACGAACAACAATGACCTGGCTTTAGCGGTAACCAACTCCACCCAAGGCCCAGCTGTAGGCAGCTTCACAGCAGGTACCCCAGGACATTACGGACACTATTCGAACATTTCACAGCCAATGCCTGCGAATGCCGACACTTCCTTGCTAGGAAGCGACTTTGTCGTCATTGATATTGCTTCATTCAATGTCGGTAACAATGGGCTAGGACTTAGACTCTACTCAGAGCCTGTTCCAGAACCCGCATCTGTTTTGATCCTCGGGGTTGGAAGCGCGCTCTTCATGAAAGCTCGACGACGAAGTCGTAGAGCCTAGCGGCGCAGCAGTCTTCCCTTTAGGCGTGGTGCAACCATCTTCCGCTCCGCTGGGCGCGGTGGGCTCGACTCTGTATCTGGAGTGGAAATTCCGCATCAATCGCGCCACTTGTATCGCTTTGCGCTGCAAGTGAACGATCCGTCTGTCCGCACAAGCACCCTCGATACTACCGGCATGAAACCGCCTCGATGCTTGCTAAACCGGACGCCCCACTCGTCCTCTGACTTCATGTACCCGTCCCGAACCAGTTCGGTTTCCAGGGCGTGTTTTGTTTCTGCCGAGAGCTTGACTCCCTTGTAGAAGCGGGTCGTAGAAGCGGAGCTCCAATCCGACACCCCGCACCCCCAACTGTCGAACCTTGCCAACGCAACTGGGCGGGGCATGTATCGGCTCAGGTCGGACGGGACGGGGACCACCGCATAGACACCTACGCCGGTCGCGCAGGCGATAATCGTAGTGGCGATGGCATTCAAGGCGCGATGCATGGCAGTTTATTGTAGGCCAGTTTTTGATTCGCTCTATTCGTTCGAAGGTGGGTAGATCGTTACTCTGATCTCGGCATTGAGGTTCGCGATCCTTGCCAGGATCGTCGGGGCGATTTCACATTCGTAGGCTGGCTGTCCGCTCGTTGCCTGGAAACCCACATCGAACACCCGTCGATTGCACTCGCGCAGTTCTTTTTCATGCGCCTCGATTACGGGCATGAGCCTCTGCAGACTTTCCCCCGGAGTCGGGGCATCCATCTCCGCCTCAAACGACGCCAACCAACAACCGTCCGGCTTCTGGCGGCAATACAGAAGAAAAAGCCCTTCTTCTTCAAGCTTCTGGGCAAGCGGAGTCAGGTCGTGGGTTGACTCTAGGAGGAAGTCGGTGTTGAGGTACTTGGCGCCAGGCATCGTCGCTTCACCTCTGAGAACCAACGACTCGCTCTTTCGACTTTTCGACCCTGTCCTTCAACCAAAGCGACGAGCCGTAAGCAATTGCGCCGACAAGCAAAAGAGCCACAGATGGGAGCCAGAGTCGGCGTGTTCGCTTCCTCATCTCCTCGACCTCGCGCTCCAGGTCCGCAAACCGGTCGTCCAGATAGCGGCGACGCTCGTCCGGCGACATCCCTCTGAGCTTCTCTTCTTCCTCGGCGGTATCCCACTCGAAGCGCGATTCTTGAACCACTGTCCGCTCCTCACTCTTCAATTGCCGCCAGAACATATAGGTCAAGATTCCGGCGAAGATCGCCCACTTTCCGGCCAATAGAAGCGGCAGGGTCTTACCAGTGCCTATTCCCCCAGCCAGAAGCCCCAACGTCCCTCCGAAGGTGATCGCCGATGCGCTCATTCCGAGGGCCAAGAACATGGCGGATTCCGCTTCCTGATAAGGAACCAAGCCACTAGCATCACCGCCACCGCCGTATAAATCGGCCATCGCCCGATTCCCTGAATGCCAGTCATCGAACGCAAAAGGGGCGCAGAAAAGCTCAAAAGCATGCTCACGCCCCAAGCGATAAAAAGAATCCCTTTGCATCGCGTATAGCTCACATTCATCCTGCCTCTAAAGCGGTTCCTCGCTCATCCAGCAAGTTTAATACACAAAGGCAAGGCGGCACAACGGTTCTCAACTTCCAGCGCCAATTCTGGGAGTGATGCCGGTTCTCCACTTGATCCCGATCCATTGGCGGGCGAACCAGTTGGGAGGAGGTTCGCCGCTGATGAGTAGCGTTTTTTTGCCCTTGTGAAGGAAAGCCATCCTGTTACCCGGTAGCCATAAGTTGACAATCGACTTATCAGGACCCATCTCGAGGGGTTCGAAGGTCAAAAGGTATTCAACAAGCTTCGGATCGAGTTCGTCGAATAGGAAGACTCGATACCAGGAGGCGGAAGACATTGGAGGGGCTCCGCTGATCGCAGGGTCGGCTAGGTTCGCCACAAACTCGTGTCGAGGCCCGTATTTGCGGATGAATTCATACTCGCTCGGCAATCCCGTTCTCCCTGCGATGAATGAAAAGAGCAAGATCATCGCCATCATGGCAAGCAGAATCCAGCCTTTGCCGATTCGGCGAATCGCAGTCTTTAGACTCATGACGCTGACGCGCGGAGGTAGCCGACCAATCGGACCGACCACTTTCCGTCTTTCCACTGCAACTGATAGTGGCTCACCACGCCAGCGGGCGGGAAGGAGATGAGGTTGGGGGCGGAGGGGTCGGGGAGGCCCCAGGGGCAGATGGCGATGCCGTTGAGTCCGTCCTTTTCCTGGGCCAGCGTCGCTTTGGTGGATTGGATCGAGTCGTTGGAGAGCAACAGAGTACTGCCGGAAAGCTCCTTCTCTGGAGCGGGCCTCTTGCGCACGTTTTGCAGAGAGTTCAAGTCTTGGACGGCAAGCGTCATCTTCCCGTCGTTCGGCAGGTCGAAGTGGATGAAGGTCGCCATGATATAGCCGGAGGGCCGTTGGGATCGGGCGGTGGTTCCGGAAGTTGAGGTTTCGACACTCTCTGTCCGCGCCAGCACCTGTGTCTTCGGCTTCCCCTTCACCATAAGCGTTTGCAGGGCCGAATCGTAGCCGGAATATTTGCGAACGATCACCTTGCCCTCCCGCTCGTAGTTAAAGGCGGAGCACTGTCCGCCGTCGATAAGGATGAACGACTTCTTTTGGGCATCCAGGGCGCTTAGGGAGGGACGCAGGAGTTGCTCAATCGCCTCCTCGCCACCGGGCTTCTCCATCCAATCCAGGTTGTGGATTAGGGAGCCGTTATTGGCGACCAGGAAGAGGTCCACCGAAAGTTCGTCGGCTACTGATGCTTGGGTAGTCAGAAGGCAAGCGGCCAGAGAAAGCAATCCCATCATTTGGAGACATTATAAGTGGTCTCCGACATTGTTGGAACCACAGATGGCCACAGATTTTCGCAGATGGGGTTGGCGGATATTCTTGGATGCTTGGCTCTGGCAGGGTATTCATCGCGCATCCGATCAAGCACAAAACACAACGGCACAGCGGCACAACGTCGTTTTTTCAGCCATCAATTCTCGTCGCCGGTTTGGCGCACGCCGCGGCAACCAGCAATAAAACTGCGATCAGCGAGATGGCGAGGGGGAGGGTGGCGGCTTGAGCAAGGAAGCCGATGAGGACGGGGCCAACCAGGATTCCGGCGTAGCCCATGGTGGTAACCGCCGCAATCGCCAGGTTGGAGGGCATCGACTTCTGGTTTCCGGCGGCGCTGAAGAGGACCGGTACCACGTTCGCCGCCCCTGCCCCCACCAAGGCGAAGCCTGCGATGGTCGCCAGCCAGGACGGAACCAGGACGACGACCAGGTATCCCGCCGCCGCAACCAATGCGCCCAGGAACACCGTTCGGCTTCGGCCCAGAGCCCGAACGATGGCGTCCCCGGTCAGGCGGCCGAGGGTCATCATGACGGCAAACGCCACATAGCCCAATGCTGCCCGCGTCTCATCGACGTTGCGAACGGACCCCAGATAGACTGCGCCCCAATCCAAGACCGAGCCTTCGGCCAGGAACAGGATAAAGCAGAGGGCTCCAATCAGCAGGACCCTCCCTCGTGGCAAGACGAAGGCAATCGACTCCTCCTCGCTGCCATAGGGGAGCAGGCCCTTGGCGAAGAGGATGAGCAGGGCTGCAACCAGGACGACGAGGACGAGTGTGGCCACCAGCGGGGACAGTTTCAGCGCCAAAAGCCCAATTACCCCGCCCGCCCCGGCGATGCCGCCCACACTGTAGAGCCCATGGAACCCCGACATCATGGCCCGCCCACTTGCCCGCTCGACGATGACAGCCTGGATGTTCATCGTCACATCCATGGTCCCGATGCTTGCTCCGAAGGCGAACAGGGCAACCGCAAGCAACGGAATCTCATTCGCCCAGGCCATCGCAGGCAGAGCCGCGCAACAGACCAGGGCCGCCGCCAAAATCACCGCCCGGCACCCAAACCTGGCCGCCCAGACTCCCGACAAAGGCATCCCGAGGATCGATCCAAACCCCAGGCAGAGCAAAAGCAGTCCCAACCCGCCCTCGTCGACGCCCAGACGAGACTTGGCCAAAGGAACCAAAGGCGCCCAAGCCCCCATCGAGAGTCCTACGACGAAGAACGCCATCCGAGTCGCCATCTGCTCCCGGAATCCAGGCATGGGTCGGGAGTCCAGGATGGTGGGCATTGGGATGGAGTATGGCCGATACCGTTGTGCCCGGATGGCTTGGGGTGTTGCGTGGCGTCATCCACCCCCCAGTCCTCAGCGGTTCTTTGCGACTTCACGTGAATTCAAAAGGTTCTCACAAAACACAAAGGGCGCAGAGATTTATGATCCCCCGCCACCCCCCGGTGTCGGGGGTAGAGTCCGGCTCTGTGGATGGCAGGAGGGATACTCTGCACCCCAGGCACTAAGATGATGTCATGAAGCGGTCTCGGAAGCGGTTACTCATTGGGATCACACTCGGGCTGGGCCTGTTTGTGGTTCCCTTCTTCTTGCCAGATAGACCTCCGTTCCGATTTCTTAGTCGCGCCAAGCTTACGGAGATGACGGTTTGGTGGTCGGGGGACAAGCCGACTTGGACTCGGTACAAGCTTGCGGCGGATTACGAGGCAGTATTATCCGAGGGACGGTCCGAGCTACTCTCTTTGGGATATCGCGAGACGGTCCATACGGGAAAGGGAGAGCCCTACTCGATCTTTGAGCTTGGAAATCAAAGTATGGTGGGGTTTTCTCGCCAGGTGGAGTCGAGTGGAACGTACATCGACGTGGCGGCTCCCCACAGCATTTTCGACCACCTTCGGGATTTCAAGTTCCAGTTCCTTTCGGGGCGTCGGTAACGCGATCGATTGGGTGCTGGGCTTGTTGCTGCCTAAAAGGGAGGCGATAGCCTCAGGGCTGCGGCCTGTGGCGGACAAAGACTTGTGGAGGGCGCACCCTGAGGCATCAAAAACTCGCGCCTTGCTGTGGAAGGATGAATGAAGAAGCATCAAATTCGCCATATCAAAACCGCTTCGGCAGCAAGCTGAGACTGTCGATCACCAATAGCTACCTCTGTCCATTTGGTGTAGTTTTTAAGGTCAGATGTAATCGACAACTTAGACTTCTTGAATTCCTTGACCTTCTCACTAAAAACACCATTGGCAACGGCGTCATTGATCGGACTTGTAAGAAGAGTCAGATTTCCTATCCGCCACACGTTACTCGAATGAAGCTTGCCACCCTTTGCATACTTTGCACCCCAAGTTGCTGCAGGGTTCTTCGGCAGTATGTGCTCAATCGTCAGCCCCTCGGCATTGACTACCTTCTCCGTGCTTTTAGTTCGCTCATCCTCTATGCTAGCTAGAACATACTTGATCAACTCTGTCTTCTGAAGGGTCTTTTCCGTGAAATTCGCTTTGAATTCATCGTCGCTGGGATAGAGTTCATAAAACAGTTTCTTTACCTCACTAGACCTGTACGGTAACTTCCTCACCTCAACACTAGTTCGAGCATAAAGAGTCTCTAGATTTCCAGTTCCTTTTTCACCAATAATGCTGTACCTGACTAGCAAACAAACCATCCAACGCAGGACCAATTCCCGATCCGAGATCTTTTTCAAGGAGTGTGCAGCAAGGATAAGTGGAAAACACTGACGAATACCAAATATCTGTACGGCACGTAGCGAATCCTTTTCAGATTTACTATAAGAGGCCCATAAACTCGAAGTTATGTTTCCAATCTCCGAGTAGATTTGGGAATCCGCTTTGAGTTCATTGAGATAATCAATTACTTGAGATGGGGTGGCAATCTTAGCCTTAAGTTTTTTGTATAGGTCTCGCTCGCGAATAAGACCGTTACGACTCATCCATTGGTGACGGATAAACTGCGTCAAGGTTTCTCGACCAATTAAGACACTTATCTCCGACCAACTTGCTTTCGCTTCTGCAATACGTGAACCGGATCGCATAAACAGATAGTTCTTCAGCAAGTCTGCCAACGCCAGGTCGACACCCCGATCATTAAGTGTTTCGAACAAAGTATACGCGGAAACGTCGTCTTGACTCAATATCCGCACAACCTCTATTTTGTTAACCAGAGCTGCCAAGCAATCACTTAATTTCTCCTTGTCAGTGAATCCACTTGAAACTTCAGAAAACATCTTTGAGAAGTAAAGGTAGGCAGCAGCCAACCGACGATTCGAAAGAGGTTTTTTTCTATCCTTTGCGAATAGCTCTAGGTCCGCAGCCGTCGTCTCCTTATCCAGGATTTTCTTGTAGAGACCGTTATTCTCTTCATTAAGCGATAACTTTGCCTGGACTTTCAAGGATCGAAAGTCTTTCTTTCCGAGATAATCCGACAGTAACTCCGCCCGCTCTTTGTCTCCAACGGCTTCGCAACCATCGCGAAGAGCGCAGAGTGCTAGGGATAGGGTCGTTAGCCGTTGTTGTCCATCGACTATTTCCACGGAAGTTCCTGACTTAGCAATTAGAACAATCGACCCTATGAAATAACTTGAGTCGCTTTGTGCTACTACGCCCTGTAGGTCACTCCAAAACTCTTCGAGCTCTTCGTTGTCCCAGGCATAGCTTCGTTGGTAGATAGGCACTGAGGCAACATCATAAGTTGTAACTAACTCGTGGATCGAGATGCTCTCGGCCTTCGTATGCAATGTCTTGCTCATTTGTTTGCCTCTATGTACTTACCATTTGCCGCAACAGTCCGATTCCTGGCCCTGTGTGTTGCAAGTTAACCACACCATCTGGTCTCCTGCATGTATCGCACTTGGTGCAGGGGCGCGTGGGCAGATCATATCACTCCTCTAATATGCCCTTTCCCTGCCTCCAACACCGAAGCCGAATCTGGGCGGACACCTTTGTGGCGTTCATGATCATGAACCAGTGGGAGCCTTTCTTTAGGGTTGGGGTCCAGGCTTCGGTGATTAAGCCCTTGTATTCTTTGGACATCAGGACATCCCCGAGGGCGAACTTTACGTTTTCGCCCTTTATCATCCGCTGAATCTTCTTGTATCCCGCACCTGAGAGGATGGTGAGGACGATGGGGCCGGGGGAATCGATGTGGTAGGCGATCTTGCCTCCCGGGAACTGGCCGTTCACGACCTCGCGGTTCCACTCTTGCTGAGGCAGGAGGGATTTGGTCTGGTCGAGGTAGGGCGTCTTTTCCTTGGCTTGGCCAAGGGCGAGGATGAGGAGGAGGGCGGCGGTTTTCATGTTTCTTTGTTTATTGGTTCTTCTTTCTATACAAGCTCGCGGCTGGCGTTCACCCTCACCCCAACCCCTCTCCCGTCAAGGGAGAGGGGCTTTTCTCTCAGTGGTTATGAACAGCCGCTAGTCTCCCCACAGGTATCGCACTTCAAACACACCCCGTTGCGGACCATGGTGAACGAGCCGCAGTTGGTGCAGGGGTCGCCTTCGTAGCCTTTGAGGCGGGCTTGGCGGATTTTCTCGGCGGTTTCACTTAGGGCGGAGGGGGGGGGACGGAGGGCGGTTGCTGTGGCTTGTGGACTGTGGACTGTGGATTGACCGGACTCTGGCCTGTCCGAGGGTGTGGCCTTCCCCACCACAATCGCGCTCGACTTCCCTTGCGAAACCTTGTTTGCCGCCTCGATGTTGCTGGTCGGACTGCCTACGGCGGCGCCTCCGTCGAAGGGGAGGGCGGCCTGCTCGGTTCCTTTGGTGTAGCCTTGGCCGGCGTGGTCCGCATAGGCGGTGCCGGGAACATGGCCGTCGAAGTCTCCCTTCTCCTCCTCATCGTCGAAGTCGGGAACTTGGGAGGGCTTGCCCATCGAATCGCCTCGCAGGTCTTCCGGCTTCACCTGCACTAGGTCGGTGCGGCCCAGGTAGCTGAGGGCGAGCTCGCGGAAGATGTAGTCGATGACCGAGGTGGACATCTTGATGTTCTCGTGGCCCTGGACGCTGCCGTTGGGCTCGAACCGGGTGAAGACGAACGCCTCGACGAACTCCTCCAGCGGAACCCCGTATTGCAGGCCCAGCGAGATGGCGATGGCAAAGCAGTTCATCAACGACCGAAACGCCGCGCCCTCGCGGTGCATGTCGATGAAAATTTCGCCCAACTGGCCGTCTTCGAATTCGCCGGTGCGGATGTAGACCTTGTGGCCCCCGACCCTCGCCTTCTGGGTGTACCCCTTGCGTCGGGCAGGCATGGTGCGTCGCTTGGCGATGTAGCGGTAGACGAGCTTGGTTGCGGCCGCCAGGATTTCATCGTGAGAGGATTGAGGATTAAGGATCGAGGATTGGGCAGAAGCCAGTTCCCCAATCCTCCCATCCTCCAATCCTTCAGTCCTCTCTTCCAGAGTCGCCTCCAAAATCGCCGCTGCCGAGTCGTCGGCGCTGGCGTTGAGAGGTTGGCTAAGCTTGCTGCCGTCTCGGTAGAGGGCGTTGGCCTTTAGGGCCAGATTCCAGGAGAGCCAGTAGGCGTCCTCCACGTCCTTGACCGTCGCGTTGCTGGGCAGGTTGATGGTCTTGCTGATCGCGCCGCTGAGGAACGGCTGGGCGGCGGCCATCATGCGGATGTGGCCCTCGGCGCTAATGAACCGCTGGCCCTTTTTCCCGCACTTGTTGGCGCAGTCGAAGATCGGCAGGTGCTCCGGCTTCAGGTGGGGCGCGCCTTCGATGGTCATAGAGCCACAGACAAACTCATTCGCCGCCTCGATCTCGGCCCGGGTGAAGCCAAGTTCGACCAGCATATCGAACGACCAGTCGTTAAGCTGATCGTCGGTAAAGCCCAGGACGTTCCGGCAGAAATCTTCGCCCAGACTGAACTTGTTGAATGCGAACTTGAGTTCAAAGGCGGAGTCGAGCCCAGCGTTCAGGTTGGCCAGAACCTCGGGAGTGAAGCCTTTGGCGAGGAGAGCCTGGTACGAGATTGCATAACCTCCACCCCCTGCCCCCTCCTCCATTTCCGAGGGAGTAAGGTTCAGGGCCAAGTTTTCATCCCGTGAAATGGAGGAGGGGGTTCCCGGAAGTTGCTTGTGCCCAACTACATAATCGATGATCTCCTCAATCTGCTCGGCGGTGTAGCCCAGTTTCACCAGGGCGGGGGGGATGGACTGGTTGATGATCTTGAAGTAGCCTCCGCCGGAGAGCTTTTTGAACTTCACCAGGGCGAAGTCGGGCTCGATGCCGGTGGTGTCGCAGTCCATGATGAGGCCGATGGTGCCGGTGGGAGCGAGGACGGTGACTTGGGCGTTGCGGAAGCCGTGCTTATCGCCAAGGTCCAACGCCTTGTCCCAGGCCTCGCGGGCGGCCTTGAGCATATCGGGCGGGCACTCGTCTGGGTCGATGCCGACCGGCTTGACGCTGAGCCCCTCATAGGTGGACTCGTTGTAGGCGGCGCGGCGGTGGTTGCGGATGACCCGGAGCATATGCTCACGGTTGGGCTCATAGCGGGGGAACGGCTTCTGCTCGCCCGCCATTTCGGCACTGGCGGCATAGCTCTCTCCACCCAGGATAGCGGTAAGAGCCCCGGCGATCGCGAACCCGGACTGGCTGTTGTAGGGGATGCCCATCTGCATCAGGAGCGCGCCGATATTGGCGTATCCCAGGCCGAGGGTGCGGAAGTCGTAGCTGAGCTGAGCGATCTCTTTACTCGGGAACTGGGCCATGAGCACGCTGATCTCCAGCACAATGGTCCAAACCCGGATCGCATGCTTGTAGCCCTCGATGTCAAACTTTCCGGTTTTTAGATCATAGAATTTGGTTAAATTGATACTAGCAAGATTACAAGCTGTATCATCTAAAAACATATACTCACTGCAGGGATTACTTGCATTAATACGACCATCTGCCGGACACGTGTGCCATTCATTGATGGTGGTGTCGTACTGAAGTCCCGGATCAGCCGACTGCCAAGCCGCTTCGCAGATGTCATCCCAGAGCTCCCGGGCCTTGATGCTCTTGACCACCTTCCCTTCCTTGCGGGAGGTCATGTGCCAATCCTGGTCCTTCTCCACCGCGTGGAAGAATTCATTAGGAACCCGAACGGAGTTGTTGGAGTTCTGACCGGAGACGGTGTTGTAGGCCTCGGACTCATAGCCGGTGTCGTGGACCGGGAACTCGATCTCCCGGACTCCGTTCTCAGCGAGCTGGATGACCCTCTGGATGTAGTTGAGCGGAATCGCGGCGGCTTTGGCTTCGGCGATGGCTCTTCGGAGGGTGGCGTTGGTGCGAGGGTTAAAGTTCGGAACGGCGTTGGGCATTGGGCGTTGGGCATTGGGGTCTTCCCCTAGCGCCTCACGCCCAACGCCTGACGCCCCTTCCCAACACGCCCCCACAATCGCGTTCAGGTGCTTGTTATTCAGGGCGGAGCCGGTTACCAGGGCGGCGACCTTTTGCTCTTCCTTCACCTTCCAGTTAATGAACTCCCGGATGTCAGGGTGGTCCATATCCAGGCAGACCATCTTGGCGGCGCGACGAGTGGTGCCTCCCGACTTAATGGAACCTGCGCTCCGATCCCCGACCCGGAGGAAGCTCATCAGCCCGCTCGACTTCCCGCCTCCGGAGAGCTTCTCGTTCGCGCCGCGAATCTTGGAGAAGTTGGTGCCAACGCCAGAGCCGTATTTAAAGATGCGGGCCTCTCGGGTCCAGAGGTCCATGATCCCGCCCTCATTGACCAGGTCGTCCTTCACGCTGAGGATAAAGCAGGCGTGGGGCTGGGGACGCTCGTAGGCGTTGACGCTTCGAGTCAGGTCGCCGGTCTTGGGATCGACATAGTAGTGGCCTTGGGGATTGCCGGTGATGCCGTAGGCGTAGTGGAGGCCGGTGTTGAACCACTGGGGGCTATTGGGCGCGGCGATCTGCATGGCGAGCATGTAACAAAGCTCGTCGTAAAAAGTCTGGGCGTCTTCCGGGGAGTCGAAGTAGTTAAAGCTCTCGCCCCAATGTCGCCAGCATCCGGCAAGGCGGTGAAAGACCTCGCGCGAGTCGGTTTCGCCATCCGCATCCGGCTTGGTCCAGGGGGTGGGGTGGGCGATAGACTTGTCGCCCGCCTGCAACCCGGCCTTGCGGAAATACTTCTGGGCCAGGATGTCGGTGGCCACCTGCGACCAGTGGGCGGGCACCATCACGTTTTCCATGTTGAAAACGCTGGAGCCGTCGGGGTTCTTGATGGAACTGGTGCGAGGCTCGAAGGGGATGCCTTCGTAGGCGGATTGACCGGACTTGGTGAAATAACGGTTGACTTTCATAACGGACGCGAACCTTCCCTAGTTAGTGGCGACTGTCTTTCCTTGGTTGACAGAATCGATAATTTGTTGAAAATCGGCAACGGTGTCGAATTGCTTGTACACCGATGCAAAACGGACGTAGGCGACGGAGTCGATCTCGAATAGCTCGGCCAAGACCTTGTCGCCGATGTGCTGAGTCGGAGCCTCGTCCTCGAACTCCTGAAACAGATCACGCTCAATTCTTTCTACGCTTGCGCGCAAGATGTCTACACTTATACCCCGCTTTCGGCAGGCGATGAGCATGGAATTGAGGCACTTGTCGCGACTGAACTCTTCCCGGGTGCCGTCTCGCTTTTCGACAAAAAGTCGCGGCCTTTCCGGCTCTTCGAACGTCGTGAATCTTCGGTTGCAGCCCACGCATTCGCGTCGCCGCCGAATCGCCTCCCCCTCTCGGGCGGGCCTCGAATCGAGGACTTTCTGATCTTCGTTTCCGCAGAACGGGCACTTCATCTAAATCTCTTCGACCACAACATCTTGGGTCTGCTTCATTATACAACCACCACCCATTGTGGATGCAAGCCATTCTTGCAAACATTTTATCAACAACCTTTCCCCAGGGGCTGGAGGGAAATGAGGGCGTGAGAGCGTGATTGGGTGATTGACGCGATGGGGGTGATGGACGTGAGTTCGTGAGGGCGTGAGGGAGATGATGTTTTGTTATTTTATTATAATAGATATTTTCGCCTGAGGTTGCCGGTTACCGGTCTGTGAACGGAGTTGTACAGGTCAGTCAAGCTCTCACGATTTCACGATCTCACGAACTCACGTCCATCACCCCCATCACGTAAATCACAAAAAAAGCCCCCGTCCAACGGAACGGGGGCGAGGGGGAGTATGGGAACTCAGGCGTCCGACTTCTTGGCCGGAATGTACTCTTTGTCGGAGGCCAATAGGGCTTTCACCTCGACGGAATCTGCCTTGAGGTCTTTCAGCGCATCCTTTTCACCAAGCACTACGCCTTCCTCGGGGACGCGCTTGGGCTCGACGGTGGTGCCGGGTTCTACAATGGCTCCGTAGAACTGGGGTTCCTCGGGCTGATTCTTGGGTTGGACGGACTCATCGCCTTTGATGGCCGCCACGAACGTGACTTGACGAACGGCGTCTTTGCCGTTGTTCTTCCAGGTGGGCAAGGCGACGACGTAAACCTTCCCGTCTTTGGGATCAGTCCAGTCCTCGAGCTTGACGGAGACGACTTCGATGCCATTGGATGCCGCCGCGACCTTGGGATCGCAGCCGGTTCCAACGATGGAGAGGAGCAAAACGATGCCTAGCAACACCGCGTGCAATCTGTTCATATATGAACCTCCTGTTGAACTGCCGAAGGGCTCTTGTTCCCCCCGACCCTTCATGATGGGTCTGCTTTGGGTCGGAGAAGGGTCTTGGTTTTCTAGGACCCTTTTTTGGGGGCGGAGGTTGGAGGGGGGAGGGCGGGGTTCGGAAGGAGGGATTTTCGGCTTGAGCCCCGGCCCGAACCATCCGGGGTCTACGATTTACGCCCTCGTCCCTCCAACCTCCGCCAACCCCCTACCGATTCTTCGGATCCAACTTGGCTCTCAACCCGTCGCCGACGAAGCTGAGAGCGAAGATGGAGACGCTTAGCATGACGGCGGCGGGGATCAGGGCTTCGGGGTGGGCTTGCATATTTTGGCGGGCCAGGTTCAGCATTCCTCCCCAGCTTGGATTGGGCGGGCGGATGCCGATGCCAAGAAAGCTGAGGGTGGCTTCGGCGAGGATGGTTCCGGCCAAGTCCACCATGCTGACCGCCAGCAATATCCCCCAAATCTGGGGCAGGACGTGGCGGGTGACGACGTAAAAGGTCGAGGCGCCGCTGGCTTTGGAGGCGATGACAAACTCCCGATCTTTCAAACTCGCGATTTGGCTTCGGACCAGGCGCGCAATGGAGGGCCAGGCCGTGCAGGAGAGCGCGGCGATGACCGGGATCGTCCCCTGCTCCACAATCGCTTTCAACGCCGGGTTCCCGACCGAGGCACTGGAGAATGCGCCGATCAGGAGCATGCCGAGCAGGATGTCGGGAAAGGCGAACATGGCGTCGGTGAGGCGCATGGCGGGTTCGCGAATCCACTTGGGAGCATAGACGCCGATGGTTCCCACAATCAAGCCCACCAACAGCGCGATCCCCTGTACCGTGAGGCCGATGATCAGTGAGGTTCGACCGCCTTGGGCCAGCCTCGCCATCACGTCCCGGCCCAGTTCGTCGGTCCCCAGCGGATACTTCCCTCCCGCAGGAAGGAACGGACGATCCACGATGGCAGTCACGGCGTTGAAATCCGTGCTGTCGGGCGGCCTCAACTGGGACGACCGCATAGCCGGGACGACGAAGGAGAAAACGACCAGCGCCACCAAGTACACGCCACCGATCCAAAGGAGCCAGGGCCGCTTCGCCTTCAAACCTGTCCCTCCCGAATCCTGGGGTCGAGGATGGGCAGGAGGATGTCCACCAGGAGGTTCAAGAGGAGGAACATCAGCCCGGTTGCCAGCACGATGCCCTGAATCCTGGGCATATCGCCAAGCAGAATCGCGTCGATCCCCTCCTGTCCGATACCGGGGATCGTGAATATTGTCTCCAGAACGAACGAGCCGGTTAGGAGGAACCCAAAGCTGGTGCCGACCACGGTGATGACGGGAAGGATAGCGTTCCTCAGTCCATGCCTAAAGACCAGGCGGCGCGGCGGGACGCCCTTGGCGATGGCGGTTCGCATGAACTCCTGCTGGAGCGTCTCGATCATGCTGGCTCGGGTCACGCGGGTCAGGAGAGCGGAGGGACGCGCGGCGAGAATGCCGACAGGCAGGATCATATACATCCACAGCGGCGCGCGCATGTTGACCTCCCAAGTCGGCGGCAAAACGTCCATCTTGGTGGCAAAAAAGTACACCAAAACGGGAGCCAGCACGAAGGTTGGGATGGTCACGCCGAGGGTGGAAAAGATGAGGATTGCAGTATCGGGAGGTTTGGTGCGATAAATTCCCGCGATGGTCCCCAACGACAGACCGACAATGGCGGCGACCACAATCGCGCTCAGGGCAAACATCGCGGTGATCGGCAGCTTCTCGAACAGCATCTCCCGGATGTCGCGCTTCGTGCCGAAGTAGCTCTTTCCAAAATCAAGCTTGGCCGCATTCCCCAAGAACTCGACATAGCGGATTGGCCAGGCACGGTTCAGGCCCATCTGCTCCCGCAAAGCTTCTACCTGAGCCGCACTCGCCTTGTCCCCCGCCAAAACCGTCGCCGCGTCCCCCGGAGAAACCTCATCGGCCAGGAAGACGACGAGGGAGATAAAGACGAGGCTAAAAATGCCGTACAGGAGCCGCAACCCGACCGCCTTCAGAGTGCCGGGGATAGCCGAAGGCGTGCGCGGAACTTCCGATTGGGATGGCGAGGCTTGTTCCACGGGTTAAAGAGTATGGCATAGGGGGGAGGGCGTTGGGCATTGGGCTTTGGGCTTTGGGCTTTGGGGGGCTTGTCGCTTTTTGATAAAGCGAATGCAATCCACCACCCCATGGGCCCAATGCCCAAAACCTAACGCCTTCCCCGCCTACCGCATGATCGTCACGTTCGTGATGCGGTCGCCGCGTTCAATTTTTTTCACCACGTCCATCCCGTGGACCACCTGACCGAAGACGGTGTAGTTGCCATCGAGGAAGCGGGCTCGGGTGAGGAGGATGTAGAACTGGCTGTCGCCGGAGTTGCGGTCTCCCGGGATGGCGGCCAGGCCGACGGCGCCTTCATCGTTGGAGAATCCGCTGTCCTCATAGGCCACCTTCTTCCCGCTTCCCCCACTGCCGATCGTGGGGTCGTCCACGTCCTTGGTCTTGGTTAGGGGATCGCCCATCTGGATCATGAAGGGCCGGGGCGTCTTTTCGGCTCGGAAGACCTTTTGCCCGTCGTAGAACTTGTCGTTCGCCAAGGCAATGATCTGAGCCGTTGCTTTGGGAGCTTCCTTGGTATGGAGCTTGATGAAGACGTTGCCCCGCCCTTCAACGGCGATCTTCATCACCGTTTCGCCGGGCTTCGGGGAATATTGGCCGATGGCAAGCGCCACTGCGACGCTCAACACCAGCAAGACCAAGAATGATCGCATGTGTAATCTACAGACGTTCTACCCGACTTGGCGACTCCACAAACTACTCAGAGAGTTCGCGACCGTAGCCGTCGAACTTGACGCCGCCGGTCAAGATGATGATTCCGTCGATAATGGACCATAGGTATCCAATGGCGAAGCACGGGGTGAAGACAAGCTGCATCACCCCGTGTGCCGCGTAGCCCAAATAGATTCGCCCGACGCCGGGGATGAGGAGTTGGAGAATCCCTCCGAGAACGCGGCTCCGGTCGCTGCGGATGGGTGAATAGGCGGGGGTGAATCCCGGGTGTGCGGCCAAAGCATCTGGGCCAAAGGTCCGCGCGGGCGTGTGATAGGAGTTGGAAAGGGCAGACATAACAGGAGGGGGCGGAGGCGTGGCCAGGGTCTGGGAGGCGTTGAAAACGTTCCTCAACTCAATCACCCGATCCGCCGGCAGCCACTCCGGCATCCCCGTCTGCCAAACGTAGGTCTCCCGGGCGATCACACCGCCATCGATCAACTCGTCGATCTGCTCACGAGTCAGGGGCCCCAACTGCCCATAGTGTCCAATGTAGTACCAATCCGCCACTGCGCTTCCCTGGAACGAATTGCATTGTACAGAAACATTTGGGAATGCGCGAGGCGATAGGGACTTAGGCACCGGGGTTTTAGGTTTTTGAGTTTGATGCTAGGGACCACGACCTACAACAAGCCGTCCAACCTAAAACCTAAAACCTAAAACCAAGAACCTAAAACCCCGAGCCCTGTCCCGGTACCCTATAGGGCGATGTCTGTTCGCGTCCGCTTTGCGCCTAGTCCTACCGGATTGCTCCACGTCGGAGCTCTCCGCACCGTTCTATTCGACTACCTTTTCGCCAAGAACCAGGGCGGGCAGAACATTCTGCGCATCGAGGACACCGACCGGTCTCGCTACAACCCGGACAGCGAGCAGGAGTTTGTGGAGACGCTCGCGTGGGTGGGGATCACGTTTGACGAGGGACCGCACATCGGCGGTCCGCATGGCCCCTATCGCCAGAGCGAGCGGAAAGAGGCGGGCATCTATGCGACTTGGATCGACAAGCTCATAGAGTTGGGCCACGCCTACCGCGCCTTTGATACGACTCAAGAGCTTGAGGAGATGCGGGAGTACCAGCAGATCAACAAGATGCCGACTGGCTACTTCGGCGGCGATTGGCGGGATGCGCCGGAATCCAAGGTAGAAGCCGCCATCGCCGAGGGCAAGCCCTACGTCATCCGCCAGCGCATTCCCCGCGACCGAACCGTCGTCGTGGAGGACTTCATCCGAGGTCGCGTCGAATTCGACACCAACACTCTGCCCGACCCGGTCCTCATCAAGGCGGACGGAATGCCGACCTACCACTTTGCCGCGATGGTGGACGACCACCTGATGGGCATCACCCACGTTTTGCGTGGCGAGGAATGGATCTCCACCTCGCCCAACCACTGGCTGCTATTCGAGATGTTCGGCTGGGAGCACCCAGTCTTCGTGCATTGTCCGGTGATCGTCGGCGCGGATGGCAAAAAGCTCTCCAAGCGCCACGGCGCGACCAGGGTCTTGGACTACGCCGCCCAGGGCTATATGCCGGATGCGCTCAAGAACTTTATTGCTCTGATTGGCTGGTCGCCGGGAGAGGATCGCGAAGTGCTGAGCGAAGAGGAGTTGATCCAAGCCTTCGACCTCAAGGGCCTGCAACCCTCGCCGGGGCGGTTCGATATCGAGAAGCTGAAATGGCTCAACGGCCACCGTATCCGCCAAATGTCCCCCGAGGCGTTGCTGGACACGCTACTCGCCTTCATCGAGACGCCCTATACCAAGGAGTATTGGGTGAACTACGTCGAAGAGGACCCGATGCCGAATAAGAAGCCGGTGATCGGGGTCGATGTGTGGTCGCGGCTCTATCGCTTGCGCGAGGCGGCCCTGAAGGATCGGGCCTATGTGCTGGAGTGCGTGAAGCTCGAACAAGAGCGAGTCCAGACCCTGGCGGACTTTGGCGAAGCCTGCGAGTTCTTCCTGGTGGAACAGGTGGAGTTTGATCCCAAGGCGGTCGATAAATGGTTTGGCCAGGCTCATGTGCCCGCGCTGTTTGACTTCTTGTTGGAGCGGTTTTCGGCTTCGGAGACGGCTTCCGTGGAGTGGTGCGAGATGCTGATCAAAGAGTTTGCGGAGAAGAACGACTTCGAAAAAATCGGCCCCGTCGTGCATCCCACCCGGGTTGCGCTGACGGGCAAGACGGTCGGGCCTGGCCTGTTTGAACTAATGAGCGTCCTGGGGCCGGCGCGGATGGTGAAGAGGCTGGAGAGGGCGAAGGCAAAGGTGGACCGCTGATCTCCAGATCGGCCACTTGTACCTTTTGAGTGCTTGGATAAGGGAAGCGACCAGTGGACCGCCGATCTCCAGATCGGCAAGCTTGTAGCCACTGCTTGTTCGTATCTGAGCCTGGTACGATCACCCTATGTATCGGCCCGGGAGCCACCCGCCTGCTTCCAAGCAAATCAACCCAAATAAGCCCAAGGGTTGGTACGATCGCTCCTACCTACCTCACTTCGACGTTTTTGGCCTCAACCAGTTTGTGACCTTCCGACTCCACGACTCGGTTCCGGAAAAGGTGATCAAGCAGTGGGAAGAAGAACTGAAATTCATGCCCGAAGAGAAGCGGCGCATCCAGGTGATTCGGATGATCGAGAAGTATCTGGACCTTGGTCGGGGCCACTCCTGGCTGGCTAATCCAGCCATTGCCCAGATCGTCGTCGACAGCCTTGAGTTTTGGGATAACCAGCGGTACAAGCTTCACGCCTATGTAGTGATGCCAAACCATGTCCACGTTCTTTTCAAGCCGTTTGAAGGGCAACACCTTTATGCCCTCATCCAGTCGATTAAGAAATACACGTCGCGAAGAGCCGATGCACAGTTGGGACGCCGAGGGCCGTTTTGGTATCGGGAGTACTTCGACCGCTATATGCGCGATGAACAGCACTTCATCAAAACCGTTGCCTACATCCACCAAAATCCGGTCAAAGCGGGTCTGTGTTCAAGTCCTGCTGATTGGCCGTTTTCTTCTGCCCAGAAAATGAAGGGTGAACTACAAGCGGAGGCCGATCTGGAGATCAGCGGTCCATCGTTGCTTCCCTTTATCCAAGCCAACCGAAATGTACAAGCGGGGGCCGATCTGGAGATCGGCGGTCCAGGGGAATGAAACTCTTCAACCCCACCGACGACCCCCGGCCCTTTCTCCGCTCTCGCGGAGTCCGGTATGAGGAATCGGTCGGCCAGGTTGTCCAAGACATTATCCAGGATGTCCGGCATCGGGGCGACCAGGCACTTCTGGACAACGCCCGCAAGTTCGACTCCCCTCACATCGACCGCCTTCTTGCCACTCAAGAGGAGATCGACGAGGCGATGCCGAAGGCGGAGTATGCCTTTGCTATCGACCATGCCATTGAGCGCGTGAAGGCCTTCCATGAGAGCCAGTTGGCGGCCCTTACCCAAGGTTGGCAGGAGCAGGAGTTCCAGTCGGCGGAGGAGCGCAAGCGCGATGGGCAGCCTCGCCACCATGCCGCCAACCATCGCTGGACCTGGAACCGCGCCCCGGAGGGCTCCACTCTCGGCCAGAGATTGTCCCCGCTTCAAAGGGTCGGCGCCTATGTCCCTGGCGGAAATGCCAACTATCCCAGTTCGGTCGTCATGAACGTCGTCCCGGCCCAGGTCGCGGGGGTGAACCATGTGACGGTCACGACTCCGGTGAGCGAAAACGGCCAACTTTCTCCCGCCGTCCTCTATGCGGCTCGCTATTGCGGCGTGGCCAAGGTGGCCAAGGTCGGGGGGGCGGCGGCGGTGGCGGCTTTGGCTTTGGGCACCGAGACCATCGACCGGGTGGACAAGATCGTCGGACCCGGCAACCGCTACGTCAACGAGGCCAAACGTCAGCTATGGGGAAGCGTGGGCCTGGATGGCTATGCCGGACCGAGCGAAGTCTGCGTTCTGGTCGACGAAACCGCTAACGCCCGTTTCGCCGCCGCCGACTTCCTCACGCAGATAGAGCACGCCCCCGATAATGCCGGGTTCCTGGTCAGCACCTCGGAGGCAAAGGCGCAGGAGGTCCTTGCTGAGATCGAGATCCAACTTAAAGGAGCCCAGCGAGAAGAAACCATGCGGCAGGCGATGGCGGAACAAAGTGCGGTAATAGTAGTTCGGGACTTGGCGGAAGCCTGCGAGATCGTCGACCTGATCGCGCCGGAGCACCTCACTATCTCGACCAAAAATGCTGAAGACGCGATGGCGAAGATTCGCAATGCGGGGTGCATTTTGCTGGGTGAGTGGACTCCAGAGAGCGCGGGCGACTACTGCGCAGGGCCTTCCCACACCCTACCCACCGCCACCGCCGCGCGATTCGGGTCGCCGGTAAATGTGCTGGACTTCCTTAAGTTGCAGAGCGTGATGCGGCTGAGCCAGAAGGAGCTCGGGGAGCTAAGAGAGACCATCGAAGCCTTTGGGTCGATGGAAGGATTCCCGACCCATGGCTCCGGGGCAAGTATAAGATTTCAAAGCAAGACTTAAATGGGTCCTCCCGCCCTTGCGGGCGGGATTACCGTGTGGCAACTAGATTAGACTCGAGGAGCCTTGCGGCCCGTTCGAAATCCCCAAAACCTCAAGAAGAGGTTCCATTAAGATAAACCACTTTTCAAAATTTGCCAAGGGGTTTTTTGAGAATTTTTTCCTAGTCGGGAACTTTGCGAAAGCTGGTAGCAGTAACGGGGCGATTTTGAGGGCAGAGGTTCGAGGGTGGAGGGCGGAAAGTCGGATATCCCGATAAACTCACCAAATCCGCCCTCTCCCCTCCGCCCTCCGACCTCGTCACAGAAGCCTCCGGGTACCCTCCGTGCCGATGTCGAGTGCGGTTGGATTTGTTGGGTTGGGGACGATGGGGGGGCCGATGGTGGGGCACCTTCTGAAGTTGGGAAGGACGGTGGCTGTTTGGAACCGCACCCCGGCTAAAACCCAGCCGCTCAAAGACCAAGGGTGCGAAGTCGCCGCTACGTTGGAAGACCTGGCGGCAAGGTGCGGAGTCGTCTTCCTCTGCGTGGGCCGGACCGAAGATGTGCAGGAGTGTGTGAACGCCATGCTTCCCCACTCCCCGCCCAACGCCCTTTTCATCGACCACTCCACCATCTCTCCCGAGGGCGCGCGGCAGATTCATGCCGATGCCAATGCCCAAGGCCGACGCTTTATCGACGCGCCGATCACCGGGGGGAGCGTAGGCGCGCAGAATGGGACATTGACCATCTTTTGCGGAGGAAACGAAGCCGATATCGAGGAGGCGAGGCCACTCCTCAACTGCTATGCCAAGCGGGTCGAACGAGTAGGAGGACCGGGGGCGGGGCAGATGGCAAAGATGGCCAACCAGATCGCGGTCGGCGGAGCCTTGCTGGCCCTGTGCGAGTCGTTGAGCTTTGCCAAGAAGGCGGGGCTGGATGTCGCCCAGATCAGGGAGTTGGTGGGCGGTGGCGCGGGGGGAAGCTGGGCCTTTGAGAACTATGGCCCCAAAATCATCAGCCAAGACTGGAGTCCCGGATTCAGCGTCAAGAACCAGCGGAAGGACTTTGGCTACTGCCTGGAGGCGGCTGACAAGGTGGACGCGGCGTTGCCGGGTACCCAACTCGTCGATCAGTTGCTATCCTTGCTGGAGGAAGAGGGGCATGGCGAATGGACGACCGCCGCCCTCTATGAGATCATGCTGAGGATGGGCGGCAGGGGGTGAGCTACGCGGTCGAAATGACGGGCATCTCCAAGCGGTTTGGGGATGTCGTCGCGCTGGATGCGGTCGATCTGCATGTCGAGCAGGGGACCATCCATGCGGTGGTCGGGGAGAACGGGGCGGGCAAGACAACCCTGATGAAAGCCCTCTACGGAGCCCTGCACCCCGACTCGGGAACCATCGCTATCGACGGCCAACTTGTAACACTCCGAAGTTCGGCCCAAGCCATTGAGAAAGGCGTCGGGATGGTGAGCCAGCACTATGGCATCATCCCCGACCTCGATTGCCTCCAAAACCTGATCCTCGGGGCGGAGGGCGGACCTTGGCTGGATTTGGCAAAAGCTGAAGATCGCGCGGAGAAACTTGCCCAAAAGATGGGGTTCTCCTTCGATTGGCATCGCAACGCCGCCGAACTCAGCCCCGCCGGAGCGCAGAAGCTGGAAATCCTAAAGCTCCTCTGGCGGAACTCGCGCGTCATGATCCTGGACGAGCCGACCGCTATGCTCTCTCCCGCTGACGGCGAGGCCCTATTTCAGAGTCTTCGTCAACTTGTGGGCGAGGGCAATACTGTGATTCTCGTCACCCACCGCCTGCCCGAGGTCTTTGGCCACTGCTCCCGCGTGACGGTCCTGCGGGGCGGGAAGCGGGTGGCGGAGAAGGCCGTCTCTGAAACCAATCCCACCGAACTTGCCGAACTGATTGTAGGCAAGCGGCTGGAAGCGCCCTCCGTCCACACTCCCGCACTGGGCGACCCGGTGCTGGAGGTCTCGAACTTGGAAGTGAAGGGCTACCGGGGGGACTTGGCGGTCAAGAACCTGAGCCTCTCGCTGAAGGCGGGCGAGGTGGTGGGGATTGCGGGGGTGGATGGAAGCGGACAGCGGGAACTGTTCCACGCCCTCTTGGGAACCAGCCCGATTCAGGGCGGCAACATCCACTTATTGGGCAAGGATGCGACTCGGCTGAGCGGCTGGCAGAGGCTGGAGGCAGGAATGCGTGCCATCCCCGAGGACCGCCACGCCGAGGCGGTGGTGGAAGAGTGGTCTCTGGATGAAAATGCGGCGCTGGGCCTCCAGAGGATGGAGCCCTTTGCCATTGGGCGATTTGTCCAAGAATCCAAACGGAAAGACGCCGCCATCGCCATTGCCGAGCGGTTTCACACGCGCCACGGCGGCATCCACCAACCGATATCCAGCCTCAGCGGCGGCAACCAGCAAAGGTTCGTAGCGGCAAGGGCGTTGTTCGGAGAACCCAAGCTGATCCTCGCTTTCCAACCCGCTAGAGGCCTCGACTTGGCGGCGACTCGCGACGTCTACGAAGGCATCCGGGCCGAGGCCGACAAAGGAGCCGCCGCCCTGGTGGTGAGCTACGACCTGGATGAACTTTTGGAGCACTGCGACCGGATCGTGGTGATGAATCGGGGCGAGCTTTTTGAACCGGGGCCGGGCGACGAGAAGGACGGCGACGTGATCGGGCGGCTGATGGTGGGGGCGACTTGAAGCGGAACCTGGGAATTGGAGCCCTTTGCCTTGGTGGGCTGGCGTTGCTGTGGGTGGCTATCCTGGCGACCGGAGCCCAGCCTATGGAAGCGATTCAGGCATTGCTGAAAGGGAGCTTGGGATCGCCGGCGGCGATCTCGGGGACCCTGCGCGAGACCACGCCTCTGCTCATTGCGGGAATCGCCGTTTACTTGGCGCTAAGGGCGGGGCTTTTCAATATCGGAGTAGAGGGCCAGTTCACGGTGGGGGCCTGTGCGGCGGCGGCGGTGGCTCTGCGGTTTCCCGGTGCGGTCGGGATGTTCCTGGGATGCGGGGCCGGGATGCTGGCGGGGGCGTTGTGGGCCTATCCGGCGGGGTGGATCAAGGCGTATCGGGGCGGGCACGAGGTGATCACCACGATCATGCTCAACAACGTCGCCGCCTTCCTGACCACGGCCCTGGTCGCCGGACCGCTCAAGGACCCCTCCCAGGAGAGCACCACCACCGCCAACATCGCCGACGCCACCAAGCTCTCCCACCTTTACCACAGCGGCCCCTGGACCATCAACTCCGGCCTGCTACTTGGGGTGCTCGGGGCGATTGCTTTGGGATGGTGGCTTCGGAAGACGGTGTCGGGATATGAGCTTCGGGCGGTCGGCGCAAACCCGACGGCCGCCGCCACCGCCGGGATCGACGCCAAGCGGGTGATGCTTAGGGCGATGACGGCATCGGGAGCCATCGGAGGCTTGGCGGGGGCGATCCAGGTTTTGGCATTCCAGCATCGGTTCTACGCAGGCTTCTCCTCGGGCTATGGGTTCGATGCGTTGGGGGTTGCGCTCTTGGCCGGTCCCGCCGCCATCGGCCTCCTCCCCGGCGCGTTCCTCTTCGGCATCCTCGCCAAGGGCAGCACCCAACTCCAACTCCTCGGCATCCCCAAGGGGATCACCGGTGTAGTTCTGGCCATCCTGGTCGTCATCGCGGCGGCTATACGGTATCGCAAGGCGAAGGCGGTGGAGAGTTGAGGAAATTGCTGGATTGCTGGATTGCTGAATTGCTGGAATCTCGGATAGTAGATTGGGGATTGCGGAATCGTGGGATCAGTAATCCTAGCCCCCTTGAGGGGGTTGGGGGTGGCGTACAGTTCTCCGCCTGTAACATCCGATCCACCTTGGTTTGCGCTTCTTCGATACAAATGGAGAACCTGGCCACACCCCCAACCCCCTCAAGGGGGCTAGAATCGCGACTTGTACAAGTTTCCAAAAATAATCTAGCATTCAAGCATTCAAGCAATCCAGCAATCCCAGGAGGTCTCTCATGGTTCTCATAACCATCCTCCTCAGCACCCTCTCCCTGGCCACGCCCTTCATTCTGGCAGCACTTGGCGGCCTTACCAGTGAGCGGAGCGGAATCATTAACCTTGGGTTGGAGGGGAAGATGTTGATTTCGGCTTGTGTGACCGGAGTTGCGGCGGGAGCTTTTCAGAATGCCTATCTGGGGGTGGCATTTGGGGTGGGGGCGGCGATTCTGTTCTCCCTTCTCCACTGGCTCCTGACCCAGAAATTCGCCATCGACCACATCATCAGCGGCATGGCGATCAACCTGATGGCGATTGGCGGGAGCGGCTACCTTTATGGAGCCTTTGCCAATAAGCAGAGCGACGGCGGCATCCCGATCTTGCCGACGCTGGTGGTCGATCTGGGCAGTGCGGGCAAGTTCACGGTTTCGATCTACATGGTCCTTGCGTTTGTCCTTCCGCTGCTGGTTTTTTGGTATCTCCGACGAACCCGGGCGGGGCTTCGGCTGCAGGCGGTCGGCAACGATCCCGACAAGGCTCGCCTGATGGGCATCCGACCTTTACGCGTGCGGCTTGTCGCGCTGATTGCGACCGGCGTCTTCACGGGGCTGGGCGGAGCGTTCATCATCAGCAACGTCGGCCGGTTCACCGACAACATGACCGCAGGTCGAGGCTACATCGCCCTCGCGGCCCTGATCCTCGGCGGTTGGCGTCCGATCCCCACCTTCCTGGCCTGCATCGGGTTTGCGCTGTTCGAGGCGATCCAGATGCAACTCCAGGGCACCGAACTCATGGGAGCCCGAATCCCCTCCGAAGCCTGGCAAGCCCTCCCCTACGTCGTCACCGTCATCGCCCTCGCCGGCTTCCTTGGCAAAAGCCGCGCACCGCAGGGTTTGGGGAGGGGGTAGGTGTGGCTTGTGGCTTGTGGCTTGTGGCTTGTGGCTTGTGGCTTGTGGCTTGTGGCTTGTGCATGGAATGACCTTACCGATCTAAAGGCACATCACATACCACAGGCCACATCTCGGGGTACCTTCAATAAATGCTCGCCTCTGTTGCCTACCTCACAATGCTCCAAGCCAAGCCGGCCAAACTGGCTCCGGCGGTGTTTGCCGATGACAGTACCCGGCGGATTGTGAACCTTAGCCGGAGGGCCTTCGACAATCTGAAATCGGCGAAAGTGACGATCAGCGTGGATGGAGATTCAAAACGATACTCCTTCTCGGGCGGGCGGATTGCGGGGCACCAGAAGGGGGCCCAATGGGCTTGGGGAAACAAGAGACTGAACCTCGTCTGCAACAAGGGCTTTTTCCGAGGAACGATGGGCGCCTATGGAGTCAATGCCTGGTTGACCTCGGTGGGAGCCCGCCCCGAGGTTCTTCCCATCCAACTGGCTATGAAGCAAAATCCGGTGGAGGTACTGGTCGTTCCGGGCTCACGAGTTCGCCGGGCGGGAACGATGGCCCTGGGCGGAGTCGCGGTGGACCTGATCGAGGTTAAGTCCGACCGCCTGCGCGTCACCATGGCCATCCGCCAGGACAACCGCCTCTTCGCCGACCTGACGGCGGTCAATGTGGACAAGGACGGCCGGGTCCTCTTCCAATCTTCCCGCACCTTCCAGTGGTCCCTGGTGAATCAGGCTATTCCCTCCACCGACTTTTCGGTTGCGGCGGGAAAGACGCCGAAGCCAATCAAGGTGTTGGAAGCTAACCCCAGAAACACCTGATCACGTCCTCAGGCTCGGAGTAGCCCTTCGGTGGTTGGCTGTGGCCCCCGCCGGCTTCACAAATAGCCCCTGAAGACACTGAGAACCACAGTAGGGAAAGGGCCAACCCGAGACATAACGTCTGCGAACAATTTGAAGGTGTTACGGGTGACCCATGCTAGAACTCACTCCCCGTCAAGGTGAGCAGGCCAACCCTTTCTGCGCCTTTCTCAAGCAGCGCGAGGGCGCATTGCTCGGATGTGTGGCCACTTGTGCGCACGTCGTCGATAAGCAAGATGGACAGATCCCGGACCTCTGGCGATGCGGCAAAAGCCCCAACCAAGTTGGTCATGCGCTCTTCCCGTGACAGTTTCACCTGGGGCTTCGTCGCCCTGATCCGTTGCAGAAGAGCCGGCTTCACCCGGTCCTGCGGCAATTTGGAAGCAAGCGCTTCAGCCTGGTTGAACCCTCGCCACACCCGCCTCTTCCAATGGATGGGAATCGGGACGATGACGTCGTAGTCGTGCAGTTCAAAACGCTCATATCCATCCAGAAGCAACTCGGCGAGCGGGTCGATCAAGGGCGTGATGCGGGTGTATTTGAGCCGCCGGACCGCCTGCGCCGCTCGTGACTCATATTTGTAGAGAGCCGCCGCTTCTATTACCGGCCCATCGAGCCCCTTCATCTGGTTGTCCTGAGGCTGAAACTCAGCCAGGCAGATCACACAGATCGCTCGAGGCCCAAACCGACCGCAAAGCCCGCACTTGGGAGGATAAATCCAGTCCAACGCCTTTGCGAGCATGGTGGGGATGATACGCTATGACCAGGCTGGAACCAAAGTCAAAAAGCGAAAAGGCCCCGCCGACTTACGTCGGCGAGGCCAAATCTGTCTGAGCTCGAAAACCTTACGCGTCGCCCCGTGTGTGGCCGAATGTCGGCTCAAACGGGATCAGACCCAAGCGCGTTGCCGCACGGAAGGCCTGGACACGATTGTTCACTTGCAATTTATCGTAAATATTAGCGAGATGAAAGTCGACCGTTCGTTTCGACACGTACAGAGTATCAGCCGCTTCCTTGCTGCTGTGACCCTGCGCAATCAGACTCAACACCTCAATTTCTCTTTTCGTCAGCCGCACGGCCCTGCTGGAACCGTCCGATCTCGACGTGGTTGGCATTGGCATTAACCCACCCCTCACTTTATTTCTAACCGCCTGTATAGCTCTTTCCACACAGCCCGGCATTTTTGAGATGGTCTGGAAGAAATCGCACGCAATCGTGATAGTTTCCCAAACCCTATGAGGCCCCGCCAATCTTGCTCAACAGCAATCGAACTCCCCCGGAATAGATCGGAGCTAGGACACATACTCTCTTTGTCGCAAAAACGCAGATAATGTTCGCCGGCAACTCTACTTACCTGGCGACACCTCCATTATATACCGGATTTGGAGCAGAGGGCTGAAGGGAATCGAGGGAATCCGCTGAGAAAGAGGGAAGGAGGAACCTTGCCAGGCTCGTGATCCTAGCCACCTTGAGGAGGTTGGGATCGCCTTTTCTACAAGCCTCTTCCAGCAAGCCAAGTAAGCAATCCCTTCTTCCCTCATTCCCTATCCCCTTCCAAACACCTAGCCCCATCTACTGACCGGCACACCATCAGCGAGCCTTCTATATGAGTACGAGCGAGATAGGCTCGGGTTGCGCCTTTTGTGAACGAATCCAACCCATCTCGGCTCACCAAGGCGACACAGGCTCCGCCAAATCCGGCCCCAGTCATCCTGGCCCCCACGCACTCCGGCTGGCTCCAACAGCTTTCGGCCATCGCGTCCAGCTCGGCGCAGCTCACCTCATAGTCGTCTCGCAGGCTGATATGGCTGGCACGCATCAGCTCTCCTATCTTTTGGCGGTCTTGCCGTTCAAGGGCTTGGCGGAAGACGAGACTGCGCTCGTCCTCAGTGATCACATGGCGAGCCCGCCGCCAGACGATCTCCGGCATCCGATCCCGATGGGCCGAAAGATCCTCTAGCGATGCGTCCCGCAAGGACCCGACACCTAGAATTCCCGCCGCCTCCTCGCACTGGGAGCGCCGTTCGTTGTAAGCCGAGTCGGTTAGGGCGCGGGGCTTCTTGGTGTCGCAGATGACGATCAGGAGGTCGGCGGGGATGGGCGCGTACTGGATATCGAGCGACCGGGTGTCCAAGAACATCGCATGGCCCTCCCGCCCCATGGCGCTCGCCATCTGGTCCATGATCCCGCAGTTCACGCCCACGAATTCGTTCTCGCACCTCTGCGCCAGCTTCGCCATCGTCTTGTTGTCGATCCCCAGCTTGGCTGCCCGATTCCAAGTCACCCCAAACGCCATCTCGATGGCCGCGCTGCTGCTGACTCCGCTCCCCATCGGGACGGTACTGGACACCACCGCCTCCAAGTTGGGCATCGGCCGGCCCGTGTGTTCGCGCAGGACCCAGGCCATCCCCGCCGCATAGGCCGCCCAACCCTCGACCTGTCCTGGCTCCACCGTCGCTGCGTCGAACGAATCGCCCTCGCCAGTCTGCTCGGAAAAGAGAGTGGTCGACCCCTGGGATACACGGGCGGCCACCATGACCTCCTTATCGATCGCGGCGGGAAAGACGAAGCCGTCGTTGTAGTCCGTATGCTCCCCAATCAGGTTCACGCGTCCAGGGGCGACGGCGAGGATTTCGGGGGCGGATTGGGTTCGAGACTGGAACAGATGGGCAAGAGCTTGCGGATTCACGCCCCTTTCATACCCCGTTTGAACTCTGGTTTTAAGGCATAACCCGTGCGAATACCAGGTCCTGGCCGGGATTGAGGTGGAAAGTACAGCATGGTTCAGCGGGCGCTCCAACCAACCGCCCGAGCGTCCGCGAGCCCTTGTTTGGGATTGTTGGTTGTCCAATGGGGTGACTTATCCTATACTTTAGGGCATGGAACAGTCAGCCCACCTTAAGGTTGCCAGAAGGTTTGCCAAAAGCGGTTTGGTCGTTTTTTCGCTAGGTTTATTGTGGGGACTCTTTGGTGATGTAGGGAAACCACTTACCAGTCCCATATCAGCCTCTGTATGGGCTCAAGTCATCCTTATCGCGGTCGGCCTGGGTTGCATCCTTCCGGTGCACCGGGTACATCCTTGAATCCAAGGCAAACCTCACCAAGGCTCTTGTAGTCAGCCTCATCTATTCCCTTGCCGTATGGCTGAGTATCGTCGGGTTGGCTGCGCTTCATAACTCGTCGTTAGTCACATGCTTCTGGTTCGGCATCACCTGCCAAACTCTGGCAGGGTTTGGTTGGTACATGATTACTGAGATTCCCCGCTTCTTCTCCCCGAACCCTTAGCCTCGCTCTACTTCAAAGCCGCTTCAATCGCCTTCACCAAATCCGCATTGTCCGGAGCCGTGCGGGGGTCGAATCGTTTGATGACCTTCCCGTCCTTCCCTACCAGGAACTTGGCGAAGTTCCACTCGATGTCGTCCTTCGGGCGGTCCGACTGTGAAATCAAGAATTCATAGAGCGGGTCAATGCCGGAGCCCTTGACCACGATCTTCTCGAACATCGGGAAGGTCACCTTGTGCTGGGTCGAGCAAAACTCCTTGATCTCCTTATTGGACCCCGGCTCCTGGTTGCCGAACTCATTGGCCGGGAAACCAAGCACCTCAAACCCCTTGGACTTGTAGGTCGTGTATAGCTTCTGAAGGCCGTCGTACTGGGGGGTCAGGCCACACTTGCTGGCCACATTGACCACCAAAAGCACCTTGCCCTTGTACTTCTCCAGCTTGACCGGCTTGCCGTCGATATCCTTCTTGGTGAATTCGTAAATAGTGTTGGCGGAAGGTTCCATCTCTGGAGAGACCATACCGCAGGCGAAGACGGCAGCGAGAATGGGAATCGTGAGAGTTTTGAGTTTCATGATGGGATTGTATCAAGGGAAAGAGGGCAAGCGGAAGATAGGTTCCCCTGGACGGAGCAGGGTTCGAGGATGGGAGGATTAGGGCAGGTCTTTTCATAATTGCCTTCTTGTAGTACGGCGTCATCCTGAGCGAGCCAGAAGCAGTTTGTATTGGAGCCGCTTGCTCGTCGCGAGTCGAAGGACCTCACCCTCCTGTAGTTACTTCCTCAACTTACAACCTGGTGAGGTGGTTCGACTCCGCGGCATAGAACGCTCTACAAAACTCAACGCTCGGGCCGCTCTCGCTCACCATGACGCGGTGCTCAAACTTCAGCGGGAAGACGGCGGCACAATGCATCCGCCGCCTACAAATCCCATCACCCTTCAACCAGCGCCAACCGATACAGGATATGCGCATAGATGCGGCTCATCTTGAAGAGGTGCTCGACCTTGAGTCGTTCGTCCGTCTCGTGGGCCTTCCCATCCCCTTCCCAACCCGTGCCGATGCTGACCGTGTTGGGGATCGCCCGGGCATAGGTGCCGCCGCCCATCACGCCGGGAGCCTTGGTCTCCCCGGTCTCCTCCTCCACCACCTCCCGGATCACTTTCACCAACGGATGGTCCAAGGGGAAATAGAGGGATGGGCTGTCTCGCACCACATCGAGAGTGAACTTGTACTTGAGTGTCGCCAGGTAGTCGCGGCAGGTCTGAGCCAGTTCCTCGCCCTTCCAGGTGACCGGATAGCGGATGTTGGTGAGCATCGAGAGGCGGCCTTCCTTTGTCTCCACGATCCCCAGATTGGAAGTCAGGTCCTTGCTCACGTCGTCGCGTCCGTGAATCCCCAACCCAACACCGCTCGGGTGAGTCATCCAGAGAAGCTCCTCAAAGTATGTTTCCGCTTCCAGGGGAGCAATGTCCAACAGGAACCGGAAGATTCGCGTGGCGGCATTGTCGCCCGAGAAGGGTCGCGACCCGTGAGCCGCCTTGCCCTTGGCCCGAACCACCAGCACATCCTCATTCCAGTTCCAGGCCACGTTGGCATCCCAGGCATCCGCCAGTTTGCCTTCGACATGGGCCCGCGCGGCTCCCGTGACTCGGACCATCGCCTCACAGTCGTCGATCACGATATTGGGCCGTTGTCCGCCAGAAACCTCGATCAGCTCAAATTCACCGCCTAAAAGCTCCACCGACGTCACAAAGTCCGCGATCCCCTTCTCCGCGTGGTAGCAGGGCCAGCCGGAATCGGGAGCCACACCGAAGGTGGGAGCCTCCTCGGTCTTGACATAGCGCTCCACGCACAGGAATCCTGACTCCTCGTCGCACCCAAACACCTGACGCATCCTGGCCGGGATATTGGGGCAGATCTCTTTGATGGCCCGCATCGCATAGAGCGAAGCCATCGTCGGCCCCTTGTCGTCCTCCGCGCCCCTCGAATAGATATAGCCGCCGTCGATCTCAGCCCCAAACGGCTCATGCTTCCAACCGTGGCCCACCGGCACCACGTCCAGATGCCCCAAGGAGACGATCAGCCGCTCGCCCTGGCCAAACTCGCCCCACCCGGCGTAGCCCTCCAGGTCCTTGGTCTGGAAACCCCATTTCTGGCAGAGCGACAGGGCAAAGTCGAGGGCCTGGCGGTTCTCCTTGCCAAACGGCGCATTCTCCTCCGCCAACCCCTCCACCGATGCAAACCGCAGCATCGTCTGGGTGTCCTGCAAAAGCTCCTGCTCATGGGCGCGAAGCCAATCTTGAAGTTGGGCAACAATCGGATCAGGCATGGTCTGATTGTAGATTGCGGGGTGGCGGGATTGCTTGATGGTGGGGACAGATAGGTTCCGTAAGCCCTAAGCTTCTCGCTTGACCATCCTCACCATATTGGTAAGGCCCAGGCTTTTCCCCATTGACAGTTCTCGCCCAAAAATGTCGTAGACGACATCCTCCGACACCTTCTCGATTTCCGAAGCAGGTTCGCCCGATAGCGTCTCATCCAGTATCTGGGCCAAAGCCATCGCGGAGATCCCTTGCGGGTTGTCCACCCCAAAAAAGAACTTGCGCCCCTGCCCTTCCGGTCTTGAGGCGACGTAAACCTCTGACTCGCAACCCGGAACTCGGGTCTCGGTCGTTCGGGGAACCTCATCTACCCCCGAGTTCTTGAAGCGTTGGCCAATCGAAATCAACGCATCGATCCGCTCCGCTCTGTCGGGAAACATCGCGAGGTCATCCAAAAACTCCTGAAGCTTGGCGGGGTAAGGCATCACAGTTATTGTGGCTTGGAAGCAGCATCCCAATTCTCGGAGAGCATGACGCTTCGAGTCGTTCTGTCGGTCAAGCAGTTCGATTCGGCCGCAGACGCGATGAAGGAACATCAGAAGAAATCGGGCTCCGGTGGAGAGTGAGTAACAATCTTTGTCAAACTTTGACATAACTCGCCGTATAATAGAAGCAAGATGAACGTTTCCCTGACCCCCGAACTCGATAAATACGTCCACGGAAAAGTCGCCTCTGGCCGTTACAGCTCTGCCAGCGAGGTCGTGCGCGAGGCGTTGCGGCTGATGCAGGACCGCGAGCCTCAACTTGACCCCGAGTATGTACAAAGGAAAATCGATGCAGGGCTGAAAGCGCTTGCTGAAGGAGACTATACGGAAGGAACGGCTGAAGAACTGCTGGCGAACTTTCTGAAGGAAGCCCACCAAAGGCATGGCTTCGAATGAGTCGCGTTGTCACACTGACAGGCCCCTGCAAGCGAGACCTTCATGAAGTGCACGGCTACCTCACACGTGAAGCCGGAAGGCATGTCTCTGATAAGATCATCTCTGCTATATATGAGCAGTTCGGGCATCTGGCAACTGACCCGTCTATTGGGCATCGCAGAGACGACCTGACGCCAAACGACCTCTGGTTCAGCAAGATTTACTCCTACCTGGTCGTTTATTCCTACACCCCAACCCACGTCCAAATCCTCGCCATCCTCCACATGGCCCGCGACGCCGAGGAAATCCTCAAAGACCGTACCTAGACCGGAACACCCGCCTGCCAAAACGGGTTAGGCTTTTACAAAGGCAATGAAACGAGGCAACCTGGCTGCAATGGTCTTAACGGTCCTCATTCTTGGACTGGAGATGAGCTTTGCGCTCCACACTATGTTCAAGGGGATCGATGAACCCAAGCCGTGGCGCACCTACTTTGAGTTCAATCCCTGGCAGTTTGTACGGTCCCTCGAAGTCGGGCTCGTCTTCTCGCTCCCGTTCATCGCCCTCATCCTAGTCGCAAGCCATCATGGATTCCAAGGCGCATGGCGCTCGGCTTGCCGCATCTCACTTGCCTTTCTGATCCCTGTTTTCATCTGGGGCATGGCAATGCTCTGTACAGGCGCGGGTAGCGATACCCAGGGACCTGGAGAGCAACCTCCCGCCTGGCTGCTCCACCCAGTCCTCCAATTCCTGGGAGGCTGGTGGTGGATGTTCATTCTCCCCGGCCTGGGGATCGCATGGTTGATGAGGGATATGAAAAAGGCGGTCGGCCACACAATCCCGCTTCAGTTTTGGAAAACCTATGAAACAAAGCCGACCTGGCGAGACTTCGCTACCTTGGCCTGTGTCATCTTTGGCGGCATGGCTTGGACGTTTGGGCGGATACTATGGACAACTTAATACCAACCCGCAAGTCCCTCCTCGTCACCACAGGCTTCCTTGCCCTGTGGATTGAGATCGCCTACCCCTTTGGCGCGATGTCCGCTGGACTGGCGGAGCCGTTTCCCAGTGTGGAAAGATACTTCGCCGAGATATTCAGCGCCGCCTTGCCCGCCACGGCGGCCTTCCTCTTTCTCTCGGCAATCCTCGCCGGTATCGCCCTTGTCCTGAGCGCTTGCGGTACCGCCAGAATGGTCGAGTCGTTGGCCAAGGTCTCGCTGGCGATGCTCCTCCCCGTCGTCCTCTGGGCCACCCTCTTCGCCCTCGACGCCACCAACGACCACAATTTCGGCCTCCATATCCCCGCCCCCGCATGGGTGGCAAGTCCCTGGGTCAAGGTCTTTGGAAGCTCATGGGGCTTTGTCATCCTTCCCCCTCTGGGCCTGACCGCTTGGGTCACGATGATGTTCCGAGAGACGAGGAAGGCCAAGAACCTGATCGCCGAAGGGGCGCCCGGATGAAAGCCAAGGTGCCGTTTGCAGTTACGGCCATTGGCGGCTCCCTCGCCGCCGTTATTGGCTGTATCTTTACAGGCGGTGTGTTTGGCTACATCTTTGATGAGGGAAAGCGCAGTTTCACAGAAGTCCTGATCCAATGCGCCCTACAGATAACCCAGGTGAGCGACGGTGGTGTGATATTCCTTCTCATGGTCTCGGCAACCATACTCACCCTGCACCTCAGCGGCGTCCCCAAGCCCTGGGTCCCCTTCTTCCGAATCACCCTGGCCCTGTTCATCCCGTACATGGCTTGGTTACTGTCGTTGCTAGCCTTGGCCACATCAGCGCCCGGCTCCCTACATCATGTGCTGTTCATAGTAGGCCACCCCCTCTGGCTGCTAGCCTTCTTCCTCGTTGGTCTAACCTGGTGGATCGTCGAAATGGTGAAAGCCAGAAAACGGTATCTCAAAGAAGGTTGGGCGTAAACCCTGGATGGTTCGTGCCAGGGCTTCTGCCAAAGAGCCTTATATGGTCCGCAGATTTTGTGAAAATCTACGCTAATCTGTGGTATCTCCCAATCTCCCCAAAGCCCAAACCCAACACCCAATGCCGCTCCCCCGCAACCCAGGGTACAACTAGCCCGTTTGGGATAAGGTCAATATGTTTGAATGGCTCTCCGATCCTAGCGCCTGGGTTGCGCTTCTGACCCTTACGATCCTGGAAATCGTCCTCGGGATCGACAACATCATTTTCATCTCGATTCTGTCTGGCAAGCTGCCCGTGCATCAGCAGGCCAAAGCCCGGCAACTCGGCCTCCTTCTCGCTCTGGTCTCCCGCATCCTGCTTCTGCTCTCCATCAACTGGGTGAAGAATGCGACAGCCACTGTGTTCACCCTCCCTATCCCGTTCCTCTCCGAAGACGGCCAGGCGTTTTCCTGGCGCGACATCATCCTCGGTGGCGGCGGGCTGTTCCTGATCTGGAAGTCCGTCAAGGAGATTCACGGGAAACTGGAGGGTGAAGAGGGGCACGGCGAAGCCAAGGGCGTCGCGACCATGAGTAGCGTCCTCATCCAAATCATGATCTTGGATGTGGTCTTCTCCCTGGATTCGGTCATCACCGCGGTTGGAATGGCCGATCAGGTGGGCGTCATGATCGCCGCCGTCGTGCTAGCCGTTGCCTTCATGCTGGCCTTTGCCGGGGCGATTTCGCGATTTGTGGAAAGGCACCCCACCGTTAAGATGCTCGCCCTCTCCTTCCTGGTCCTCATCGGCGTCAACCTCGTCGCCGAAGGCACTGGCCACCACATCCCCAAAGGCTACACCTACTTCGCCATGGCCTTCGCGGTCTTGGTCGAGATGCTGAACATGAAGCTCAAGAACAACGCGGAGAAGCCAGTCAAACTCCGAGAGCCGTTTGTGGAGGAGGAGTCAGCGGGTTAAATGCAGGAGGTTGGAAAATAGGACCAATTCGACTTATACGTCCTATTGGTCCTGTTGGCCTTATCCCTTCGCCTCCGTCAAAAACACAAAATCCCCAATCCCCTTCGCCACCATCGACGCCTCTTTCGCCTGCCCCATCGACACGCTTACGCCCCGCTTCTTCGTCCGACGCTCGATCCGGTAGTTGATGCCCTGGTTGTACATGGTGTGCCCAACTCCGGCGATCACCACGAAGACCGTCTTCTCGTCCCCAAACCGCTCCATCCACTTGATCGCGGTATCCGCCATCCCCTCGTCCCATAGGACTTGGGCGGAGTAGATGTTCTCGCCTCTGGCCCCCGTCAGCGGGTGTCCGCCCATCAGAGCCTCAAAGACCTTGCGGTGCCCCTGGTTGCCTAGGAGTATCTCAGCAGGCAGTTGGAGCTTTTGCTCGGTAGTTAGCGCCCCCAGGCCATTCCGGCCTACCTCCCGCACCCAATCGCGCGGAACGTTCAGGGCGACCATGGGCAGTTTGTTCTCCCTTGCCGCCTGGAAGATAGGCCGATAGAACTCAAATCCAAAGCCCCACTGCCCCTTCCAATCGCTCTTCTCCAAGAACTCCTCTTCGCTCAGTCCCCCCGCCGACCACTGATCCAGCCAACTCTGTTTGGGACGGGTGTACATCTCCAATCCGACCACAACCCTTCTGCCTCGAGCCACCAACGCCCTCACCACATCGGCCTGAAGTTGCTGGTGGGGTGCAGTTGCGTGGTTTTCACCCAAGTACACATAGGAGATTTTATCCGCTTCCTGGGCAATCTGCTCTACGGTCGCGGGCTTGCCGGTGCGGGTGGATGTAAGCTGGTTCAGCTCGACCCGGATTTCGCCTTTCCTGCCGATTGGCAGCCGCATTGGGTCCACGGGCGTCGTCTGTTGAGATAGGGCAATGATTGCGAAGAGGGCAGGCATGGTTCGATTCTACGCTCCCGAGCGGGTACATTGCGCTTTCATGCGCTTGATCTTGCTTTCTTGCTGGATCGGAGTTTTTGCTCTCCTCGGTTGCGGCGACAAGAAACAGACGGTCGTCGCGTCGACTTCCCTACCCGAGAACGCCACCCCTGCCGATAAGTTGTATGAGCAGCTACGCGCGGGCGTCTTCCGCATCGACGCCAGTCTGGGGTCCATCGAAGACGCCCTCAAAGAAGCCAAAGCTACCGAGGCATCGACCGTAGACCTCCGCCAATCGCTGGAGGATATTCAAGCTTCCATCGACAGCGCAGGGGAGATTCTTGCGGAAGAGGCGGCCGTCGAGCCTCAGAAGGGAGGCGACGTCTCCACCTACGACCAACGCCGCGCCAAGCTTGTGGAGTTGGTCAACGACGCCCTTCACGATCTCCGCGATGCCAGAGGCATTGTGGACAGTCTGGCTGGAGAAGACGACCTCGGTCCGTTGGAACCTATCGGTGCCAAGGTAGACGTTGCTATGACCGACCTACGCAGCGCTTTGGAGGCGTTGGGCGGGAAAGAAGAGGTGGAGTAGGGAATGAAGGAAGGAGGGACTTAGGAGTTTCTCACTTCCTCATTCCTTACTTCCTCCCCTATTCCCTACGATTCTCTTCGCTTTCTCCTCGCCCAGAACGCCAGCCCCGCGCCGATCACGACCAAGCCAGTGGGCTCGGGGACAGGCTTGACGGCAAAACCGGAGAGTTGCATGCCAGCTTCGAGATCCAAATCAGAGATCAGCTTTCTTTCGCCAGGGCCTGTGCCGTACCACATGATCGCCGTAGGGTCCGCAAGGTGGGCCTTCGAGTTGTCCACGGGAAGAGCCGCGCCATCATAGAATCGGGGAGAAGTCACATCGACATCCCCATCTGAGACCTCACCCGTCCATCTCGGGCCTACTCCAATCGAGAGAGAGTGGCCAATTTCGTGGGTGGCGACTGTGAGGAGATCGAATCTTCCGGCCGCGGCTCCCGTTGCCTGGGTGAACTTGCGTCCAACGTTCATGGCCCCGGCTCCGTAGTCCTTGGTCGTCTCCTCATAAAGCTGATACTCGGAGTGCTCCTCCGGCGTCGCATCGGCAAACCAACTGTAAGTTGGGTTGAAGAGAATTCGCCCCTGAATGTGGCGCAGGTCTCCAAATGGGAACCACCAGCCCGTGTACTGGGCAAGTGCGCTACCGATCGAATTGCTCCAGCCATACTGGATTTCTAAGGACCAGTCGTCGCCGATTTGCGAGTTCCACGCGTTGGCGGCCTGATTAAAGATCGCGTCCAGGTTCCCCCCTCCAAACAAAGTTGGCGCGGCCTGAGACGTAGCGCCGTAGATCGAGCCGCCGGGAGCGATGTAGGTTCCGTAAATGTTGATGGCCTGACTGCTAGCGGACACGAGCAAAGCAGCGGCAAAGATAGTTGTTTTCACCAGACGATTCCCCCTTTTTGCGAAGGATTGATGGCCCCCGCACTCACCAGAAATTTTTGGCGGGGATACCTGGTAAAAGTAGGGTGATTTGACCGCAAAAACCGCTAACCTTAGGCAGCGCATCCAGCGTCATCCGGAGTATTGACCACAAGACTTAGGATCTGGGAATCGCTTCGCGACAGCTATGCCAAGTGAAGCGTGACACGGTACGGCCAACGGCCAAAAGAAGGGGTTGGTGCCGGGGGGGGGACTCGAACCCCCACTGGTTTAACCCAAGTGGTGTTTGAGACCACCGCGTCTACCATTCCGCCACCCCGGCGCGGGAAGGAATGATACCCGGTTCAAGCGACCCGTTAGAAGTAGTTGTCGCTCGACTTTCCAGCCGCGTCCATAAACTCACTCGCGAACTCGATCAGTTCTTTCTCGGTCGCGCCGGAGTACTGCGGCATGAAGCGGTAGAAGACGGCATCCGTTTTGAAGTCGCCCATCAGCGGCCCCGCCAGCATCGCAAACCCGAGGTTGGGAGTCGAAGGGTAGAAGCCCTTAGGTCCACGGTAGAAGAACAGCGCCGCAGATTCCACGCCCTTGTTTTCGATCTTGGCGAAGGTGGCGGGAATATCTCCGCGCGACTTTGTGGGAACGACGATCTTGCGGTCCTCAAGGAACGTCCACCCTTGGGCGCGGAAGCAGACGTGCGGATCATGGAAGTTCTCCTTGTCGTTACCTGCGATAAGCACCATGTCGAACCGCTTGCCCTCTCCGTTGAAGTACCGACGAGACACAATGCCAAAGGGGCTGAGCATCTCATAGGTTGCCTCGTCTGCCTTATAGGAGATAAGAGGATCGTCCGCACTCTTCTCGTACTGATACGACCCAACCGCTTCGGGAGCATGCTCCTTCATCCACTGTTCGTCGACATGGCTCTCCGCCGCATTGGGCAACGCCAGGAAGACGGCTCCTGCCACGGCAAAGAAGCCTGACAGGACCAAAACGCGCTTCATCAATCCTTCCATCCAAGTAACCTCGCGAATTTGAACAAGATAAAGAAGCACACGATCAGGGTGAGATACCCGCTGTAGTCGTGAAACTTCATGCCAGCGTCGTCGCCATATTGGTTGCCCACCACTCCAATGAGGGCAATCCTCAAGCCGTTAATAAACAAGCAAAGCGGGATGATGCCCGCGAACATCAAGAAGTTGCCCCACCACCGGAGGCCACCGATCATCACAAAAAAGCAGGTGAACGCCGTGATCGCCAAGACCAGCTTTAAGCCGCTGCATGGCACCCCAACATTCAGCCAGAAATTCCCAATCATGATGTCCGTCTTGTTCGACGCCAAGTGAGGGGAGCCGAACAGTTTGAGAATGTGAAATGCCACCTTGGTGCTGAGCATCTGAAGCGGGTTCGTATAGTTATTGACGAAACCGCTCCAAACCGGGAGGGCAAAGAGGAGGTAAAGGACCGGCGCCATGACGCCTATCGCCCACTTCCAGCCCAGGGTGAACAAAACGCCGATCAGGATCGTTGCCACAAACGCCACACTCATGATCGACCTCATCTCTGCCAAGCGGGCCGCATAAGCGATCCAAAGCAGCGGGATGAGCAAACAGATCGCCCACAGCGCAGGTTTAACTGGCCTATCCTTGATCTTGTCCCAATTACGGTAGATCAGGTAGCCCGTGATGAACGGCACCAGGAAACCGTGAGTGTAGTACCCGTCAGGCCCAGTCCACAATTCAAACAAGGACGAAAGCAGTGGCCAGTAGACGATCGTGACGCCCAACGCCAACACCATCAACGGCAAGAAATACTTCGACTTGACGATGTTGAGGCCCAACTCCCGCCAGTCGATTTTTGGCGAAGGGTTGGCCGGTGTTACGGCTTCTGCAGATAACTGACCCATATCTGGGGCTTCAAGCTCCCTCATATCAAACCATGCTCCTTTCCGGAAAGTTCCTCAAGGAGGAACGTCAAGAATGATACCAATCGGGGAGGGCATTGGGTTTTTGGCTTTAGGTTGTTGGTTTTAGGTTGGCGGGATTGGATGATGCCCCTCCTATCGGACCCATTGGTCGAATCGGCCCTATCCCTGCTGGCCAACCTACAACCTAAAACCGAGGGACCCAAAACCAAAAATCCAGACCCAAAAAATCCGTCGCCCGCCCCGTATGGCACAATCTTAGCTTGAAGATGTGTGGGAAGGTCTTCATCGTATTTTATGAAAGTTGCAGTTATTGGAACAGGCTACGTTGGATTGGTGACGGGCGTGGTGCTCGCCCAACTTGGAAACGACGTTATTTGTGTAGACAAGGACAAGGAAAAAGTCGAGAAGCTTCGGCAGGGGATTCCCCCCATCTATGAACCCGGCGTCGAAGAGATGCTGAAGCAGGGGCTCAAAGACGGGTTTCTCAAGATTTCTGAGTCCATCGCCGAAGCGACAAAGGCGAGCGAGGTCGTGTTCATCGCCGTGGGCACTCCTCCTGCCGAGGACGGTACACCCGATTTGACAGCCGTCAAAGCCGTCGCACATGCTATCGCCGATAGCATCGATAAGTACACCGTCATTGTCAACAAATCGACCGTTCCGGTCGGCTCGGGAGATATGGTGGAGGACATCATCCTCTCCCACGGTGTCGATCCGTCCCTGTTCGATGTGGTTAGCAATCCCGAATTCCTGCGCGAAGGCTCGGCAATCCACGACACCCTTCACCCGGACCGCATCGTCATCGGCTCCAAGAAGCGGGAGGCCGCCGTCAAGCTGGTAGACCTTTATGCCACTCTCCAGGCCCCAATGATCGTCACGGACCTGAACTCCGCCGAGCTCATCAAGTACGGAGCCAACTCCTTCCTCGCCATGAAGATCAGCTTCATCAACGCCCTCAGCCGCGTCTGTGAACTTTGCGAGGCGAATGTGGCGGACGTGGCGGCTGGAATCGGAAGCGACGCCCGCATCGGCCCCCAGTTCCTGAGCGCGGGGCTGGGCTGGGGTGGAAGCTGTTTCCCGAAAGACGTCCAGGGCATGGTTACCGTCTCGGAGAAACTCGGCTACGACTTCGGCCTCTTAAAAGAGGTCATTGAGATCAACGACGACCAGACCAAGCACTTCCTGCGCCGCATGGAGAAGGCGTTGGGCGGGTTCCAGGGCAAACGTATCGCCCTCATGGGCCTCGCCTTTAAGCCCAACACCGACGACATCCGCGATGCCAAGTCGCTTATCATGATCGAGGAGATCACCTCCAAAGGCGGTACGGTCATCGGCTACGATCCAGTGGCCGAAGAGAACGTCCGCGAAATCTATCCGAACATCGAGTACGCTCCAAACGTTTATGAATTGGGAATCAACGCGGATGCCCTGGTGTTGGTAACGGAGTGGAATGAATTCCGGCAACTGGATTTGGAGAGACTTGGGCAACCGATGAAGCGTCGCATCCTGTTCGATGGACGCCGAGTGTACGATCGTTCAAAGGCCGAACGAGCTGGTTTTGAGTACCTCACAATAGGCTCGAAGTAGGCATGGATCAGAAGAAAGAGATCATTACGATGATTCGTCCCATCGGTCGATGGGAAGTGCTGGATTTCCGTCAGGTTCTTGCTTTTCGGGATCTGCTGTTCGCTTTTGGCAGTCGCGATATCAAGTTGCGTTATCGGCAAACCGTGCTCGGGGTGGCCTGGGTGCTCCTCCAGCCGTTACTGGCCTCGCTCGTGATGTCTTTCGTCTTCAATCGGGTCGCCAATCTTCAGGCGCCGAACGGACTGCCGTACTTCGTATTCTCCTACGCTGGCATGATGGGGTGGAACTTGTTTAATACCACCCTCATCAAGGCCTCAGGATCCCTGGTATTGAACACCACCCTGGTCTCCAAGATCTACTTCCCAAAGGTCCTGCTTCCCCTCTCCTCCGCCTTCTCCAATATGCTCGATTTTTGCGTTGCGCTCTTGTTGCTCTTGATCATGCTTCCAATTTTCGGAGTCGGGATCACCTGGCAAATCCTTCTCACGCCGGTTTGGATGTTCTTCTTCCTGCTGGCGTCACTGGGCATTGGCGTCTACAGCAGTTCGCTCATGGTCAGTTTCCGCGATGTGCAGTATGTGCTTCCCGTTTTGATGAACCTCGTCTTCTATGCCAGCCCGATCGCCTACGGTCTGAACGCCGTACCCGAAGGACTCCAAGGAATCATCTCGCTCAACCCCCTGACCGGCCTCCTCGAAGGGCTGCGGTGGTCCCTCTTGGGCACTGGGCAATTGAACATGGGGGCCATTGCTTATAGCCTGATTGCATCGACCGCCATGTTTCTCGGTGGCTGCCTTCTCTTTGGACGCGTCGAAAGGAGGTTTGCCGATGTCATCTAGCGACATCGCCGTAAGCGGGCGAGGCGTCTCCAAGAGCTACCGCATTCGCCACGAGGCTACGCCGACCACGCTGGGTGAGTCGGTCGTCAACAAACTCCGCAGTCCCTTCAAACGAAAAGCGGTTGAGACTTTCTTCGCCATCAAAGATCTGGACTTCGACATCCAGAAAGGGGATGTGGTTGGCATCATCGGCCGGAACGGCGCTGGCAAGTCCACGCTTCTCAAAGTCCTCAGCCGCATCACGGCCCCTACCCAGGGCGAGATCAAGATTCGGGGTCGAGTCGGAAGCTTGCTGGAAGTCGGAACCGGCTTCCACCCCGAACTCACGGGGCGCGAAAACATCTTCCTCAACGGTGCGGTCCTCGGTATGAATCGACGCGAGATTCAGGAGCGATTCGATGAGATCGTTGAATTCTCCGGGGTAGAGCAGTTCCTTGATACGCCGGTCAAGCGGTTCAGTTCGGGGATGTACGTGCGACTCGCTTTTGCAGTCGCGGCCCACTTGGAGCCCGAGGTAATGATCGTGGACGAGGTGCTGGCCGTGGGCGATGCAGAGTTCCAGAAGAAGTGCCTGGGCAAGATGCAGGACGTGGCCCAGAGTGGACGAACGATCCTCTTCGTCAGCCACAACATGCAGACCATCAGCCAACTCTGCCGCACGTGCTTCTTCCTGAAGTCTGGTCAGATGGAGTATGCCGGTCCAACTGAGACGGCGATTGCCCAATACATCGAATCCCAAAAGCAGAGCCTTGAAGGATCCAATCCCGACCTTCGACGGGGTACAGGCGAATACCGCATCGGGTCGGTCTCCCTGGATCACACCTTGGTTCAAAGCGGCGATACCGTCCGGGTTCGCTTCTCAGTGGAACATAAACATAGCCACGTTCCGTTCCTTCACGCCGTCTTTCTCCTTTGCGACGAAGTGAACAACGTGGTCCTACACGGAGATTCCCGGCTGCAACAGTTCACGTTTAAACCCAAAGAGAACCACCAGATCGAACTGGAATTCTCAGGCGTCAATCTGAAGCCTGGAGCCTATCGGCTAGATCTCTCCGTCAACGGCTACTGGGCGACCATCGACCAGTATGAGGGCGCGGCGATTATCGATGTCTCTCCCGTTCTCCCGGAGAAGTTGGCGATCAGCGACTACGGGTACCAACGTGGACAGGTTATTGCCGAAACCCGCTGGACGGAGCTTGATGGCTCATCAGACTAACCACCCGTCACCCTGGCACCAAGCCGTCCAAGTCGATTGCGCACCTTGCGATGAAGGGGCTTGGCGAACACCAAATCCTCCACGAACTGATCGGCCCGCTCGTCGGGCACGATAAACTCAGGATGCCTGAGGGGGAACTCCATCGGAAGCGTGGCTGTCCCCATCTCGGGGTTCTTGTTGGTGGTATGTGTGCTTCCCTCGCCCCAACCAAGGTTTGAAATCAGGTTCTGGGCTGGCACGATGCTCATCCGATTCTGAACGAGCTGGCTGTAATAGAACGGATAGGCCCACGAGTTGAACCCTCCGCTGTAAGTTCGATCAAAGACCCTGGTCCAGTATTTCAACGAACGCTTTAAAGGAAAGACGCGGCGAAGTCGTCCCTCGTCCCGAAACCGGGGCCAGGTCTTAATCTGCAGATCAATCTGACGCCAGACCCGTCGCCACCCCGCCCACCCCCACACGAACAGATAGCGACTGAAGTAGTAGCTATCCCCAAACTGCTGGGTACCCAACAGGAGGTTCGTCCCCGTGATCGTGGAGATACGGTCATCGTCACGGTATCGGTCGAGCAGTTCGGCAGCATAGCGGAAAAAGGTGGGCTCTGGGATACAGTCGTCCTCCAGGATGATCCCTTCCTCCTCTTCATCAAAGAACCAGTCCAACGCCGTCTTAATGCCGTTCTTGACCCCTAGATTCTCGTCGTGGAAGAGGGTCCTGACCTCGCAATCCCAATCGACCTTCTCCACAATGGCGCGGGTTTCCCGAGTCGATTCGATATCGTCCTTCCGGTTCGGACGTGCTCCATCGGCACCCACATACAGCCGTCGCGGCTGCACCTCGCGAATCCTCTCAAAGAGCTGCCGCGTCAGGTCGGGCCGATTGAACACGATCATCATTACAGCGGTATCGCGAGGATCGATCATGGGAAGGGCCGGTTGAATGCTACCAGATTAACTTCGAGCTTCCAGAATCACGGCGCGAAGGCGATGCAGACGGGCTTTGGGACTTGGACCCGATGTTGGCTTGGGGTGGGAGTTCCAGTGTTTGGGTCAATGCGGAACGTGGCCAGGTCTCCGCTTTTTTGGCCCGCGGCGATCAGCCACTTACCGGAGGGGTCGATGACGAAATCTCGGGGCTCCTTGACTCCCAATTCGTGCATCGAGCGTCGCTTTAGCTTCCCGTCAGGCTGGACATCGAAGATTACGAGGGAGTCGTGGCCTCGGTTGGAGACGTAGAGGACCGGGAGTTTGGGGTGGAGGCGAATAGCAGCGGTGGATTTTCTTTCCATGGGCTCGTCTTCGGGCAGGGTGGAGAGGGTTTGGACGAGTTGGAGTTGCCCGGAGTCTGGGTTCCGGTCGAAGACGGATACGCCGAGGGTCATTTCGTTGTTGGCGTAGAGGGTCTTGCCATTGGGGTGGACGGCGAAGTGGCGGGGTCCGGCGCCGGGTTCGGTCTTGCCTGCGCGGGGGTTTTGTAGGGACAGCTTGCCGTTCTCCAAGCGAAAGGTCAGGACCTCGTCGGTGCCCAAATCGCAGGCGTAAACGTAGCCGCCGACCGAAGCGGCAAAGTGCATATGGGGAGCCTCTTGGCGGCCCTTGTTCGGCCCCGACCCCTGGTTGCGAAAGACATCGGTCGCCTCTCCGATCTGGCCGTCCGCGTTGATGGGAAGCACCGCCAACGTTCCTCCGCCATAGGCCGAGACAAACAGCCACTTGCCCCCAGGGTCGGTGCAGATATGGCAGGGGCCGCCTCCGTCGAACTGGACCGTGTTCAGTTTCCTGAGGCCGTCCTTCTCAATAGCAAAGGCCGACGCCTCGCCACCGCTGTACTCGTTCACTGCATAGAGAAACTTACCGTTGGGATGGGGAACCAAGTAGCTGGGAGCGGTGGTTTCGGCGGCGAGTTGGGACTGGGAGAGAGCGCCGGTTTCTGGATTCAGGCCGACCCGATAGATGCCCTTACTCCCCGCCGGGTCGGTGTAAATTCCGATGTAGAGCGTAGTCTCGGCGTGGGTTGGGAGGATGGTCATGGCGAGGAGTGGCAGGATCACCGCCCAGTTCTGCCCGGTTGGCAAACTGCCTAATTCGCTGAGGGGCATCTGGGCATATCGTGAATGATCTTTTAATATCCAGTAGCCCTGGCAATCTCAAAAGAACTTTGCCTTGGAAATTTACTGTGTTATCCTACTCTCGGTTGAGGGAGGTTTTATGCATCTTTGGAAACACGTCTTGGCTGGAACTGTGTTTTGGACAACAGCTATTGCATTATTATGTCTACAATCTTCTTCGGTGAATGAAGATAGGCATTCCCCAGCCGCTGTGGACCCTAGCTACATCATCACGAGGGATCGTCCGGTCGGGTACACCGTTAGAGCAAGTCAAATCCCCATGGATCCGAAGGCCGGAGATATGGATGACACATTGGTCGCCTTCGTCTGTTCTTGCACAGGTTGCTCAGTGCAAACAGTTGACTTTTCGATGTTAGCGAAGAGCACCTTCGCACGAAAATTTGTGGTCGTAGATGGTACCGAGGAGCAGTGGAAGACCATGTACAAAGGGCCGGCGTTTGGCAACATTCTCTACGATAGCGCCCACACACTTGACGGTGAATTTTCCCATCAGTTTTATCCCCGCCTGTATGTTTTAGATTCCAAAAATCGAATCCTAAAGCTACAGCGATTCCGTGAACCAATTGGCTTGTTTCTGGAGGGATACATCAAGTGAACAACCGCCCTTGGTTCATAGACGCGTTCATTGCGTCTGGCATCGCTGCATTGGTGATAGCGATCATCGTGAGGACAAGCGCAACCCCGTCTGAAGTGACATCAGCAGCGACATCAGGCGATGAGCTGAAACCGGTCAGATTGGGCAAGTGTATCACTAATCTTAAGGGACTCCACCAAGCGCTTATGTTGTATCGGGAAGAAAACGGCGGAGCGGATAAGTTTGGCTCAATCTACGAAATGGGATTGCCCTCTTCATTGCAGATCAACAGCCTAGAAGCTGCATTCCCTAAAGCAAACTGGCATTGCCCTGAAGTTCCAAATCAGTTTATGCCGAATCCAAAAGGGTTTTCCTACATCTATGCTCCCGAGGATCCCCGCATCGAGCGACGTCGGCCATCTTGGGCCCAATACTCTAAGGATAATGAAGGACGATCCATTCTTTTTATCGACATCAATCATGATCTTGGAAACAGATCTTGGGGAGACCCCCATGTCGAGCACCGTGCATTCGGAATTACCCTTGATGGACAATTGGTCCAAAACCAAGGCGTCGGAGCTATCTCCAGTTTCGATTGGTGGCGAACTATGAAGGAGACAACGGAGGATGAACATGAATAGGACTACTGTCGTATTTTTCATCGCAGTCATTTTCGCGTCCCTTACCGGGCAGGATCACACTGCTGCTACGCAATGCCAAGGTTGGATACTGAAGTGTCAGAAAATAGCCGTTGGTGGAACGACCTACAGTTGCTTCAATAATGGAAGCAACTGTTGCCAGCTGGTAGACACTATCTACACGTGCTATGGCTATCCCCTTCCTGACTTCCAAGCGACCGAAAGAGTTCATCACTTCTTAATCAACAGCCAATGCGGTGGCGACGGCAAGTGTTCCGGGTTTAGTAGCGTTGCCCCTCGTTAGAGAGGTGAAGCACAGCAAAACCCCACTAGATGCCTCAGGGTGAATATGCAGCCAACCTGTCCCACCGCCAATTACAACCCTGAGGCTTAGGCCACACCTCGTAGCCTCAGGGTTGCGGTCTGTGGACGAAGGTGAATTGAGGAAGTCGCAAACAAAGCGTATTCGGAACAAACTCATTTCGCCGCATATCCCGCCCGATTGTGGCAGTCAAGGCGATCCACGTTCCGGGCGAGTTCGGCGCGCAAGTGTTCCGGGCATATAGGAACTCTGGAATTGCTTGGGACTCACTCCAAAGGCGCGCTTGAACGACCGAGTCAACTGAGCGGCGCTGTTGATCCCCACAAAATCCGCCACCTCTTGAACCGTAAACCCCATCAGGAGCCGGTGGGCAGCCTTTCTCATGCGCCGATGATTGATCTCCTCCGCCGCCGATGTGCCCGACTTGGCAAACCTTCGACGCAGAGTCCTCGACGAGACTCCCAATTCCTCCGCCACCTCTTCCACCGTGAGGCTCCGATCTCCGTGGCGGTCGATAATCGCAATTGCCTTTGCCAGTTCGTCGTCGGAGTCGTCCGAAATCGTGTGGGCGGGCCGAACGCAGAGCGCGTTGAGCATTTCGATCGTAAACAGCCGAAGCGATTCTGCTGCCATAAAGGCGCGTCTGGGTTCAGGTTCGTGGATAAGCGGAAGATAGTGGGCAAGGTTTTCATGGCCTTCGGAGGCAATCATGTGGGCATCGTCGAAAGACTCCAGAACCGGATTTAGGTCGCGAACCAATGGACTATCCAACCGATGGAGGCTCATCGTGACAAAGTAGAGGTGCAGGTCCTTGGTTGCGAACGAGGCGATTTCGTGGGCCACGCCCGGTTCGGCGAGGAAGACGGTTCCTGGGCGTATCGGGACCGCTTGCTTACCGCCATGCCAATACTCGCCGCGACCTTCAAGAGCCAGGCAGATTTCATAGTAGTCATGCTTGTGCGGAGAGTTCGTCAGTTGAACATCGAAACGCACAAAGCCACCCGTTTCAATCTCGATTCGATGCGTTCCCAGAATCTCTCGAATAACCATGACTGTCCGAAGTAGTCAAATATATGACCGTTCCTATCATTGATTTTAACTGAGGCGGCGTCTATCATGTCCGATATGGCTACAAGCGAAACTGAACGAACTTTTGAAATCCCCGTCGCCGACACCGAAGTTGGCCGCCGATTCGCGGAGGACGGCTACTACATTGCCAAGGGTGTTTTTTCGGGAGACGAAGTCGCTCGTCTGGAGCGGGATTTCGACCGGATTGTGGATCAGATTCTGGCCAGCGGGGAGCATGTCAACGCCACTTGGACCGGGCCGGAGATGGAGCGGTTGGCGGCCAAGAAGTTAGTCGTGCTGCACACCCACAACGTCCAGCAGTATTCCGCCGAATGGACCAGGACGTTCCTCCATCCCAAGTTCCTGGAGGTCGCCACGGGCATCTTGGGGCCGGATGTGGTGTTGCACCATTCCAAGCTCTTTCAAAAGCCCAGCGAGGAGGGCGCTCCGTTCCCGATGCACCAGGACTGGACCTACTTCCCTTCCGAGCGAGACTCCATGATCGCCGCCATCATCCACGTCTCCCGCGCGACCGACGAGATGGGATGCCTGCGGGTATATCCCGGATCGCATAAGCTGGGGCGGGTCCAAGGTAGTTCCGGGCAATCCGAGTCGGAGGTGCTGGCAAAGTACCCGCTTTCGGGAGCGACGCCTCTGGAGGCGGAACCGGGCGATGTGGTCTTCTTCCACTATTTCACCCTCCACGGCTCCATGCCCAACCGGTCGAGCGAGACGCGGAAAACGGTTCTGCTGCAGATGTATGCCGGAAACGACCGGATCGAAGAAGGCAATTCCCACCCCGACGAACACCTGGTCCTGGCCGGTTGGAACCACCATGCGACACGGGGGTTGGCGGGGCAAAAGAAGTAGCATGGGCGTCCCGCCCATGTGTATCAAGACCGTCCCGGTCTTGCATCTGACTCCCTCTCCTCCAAGTGGTTCGTCTTGGAGGAGAGGGTCGGGGTGAGGAGGTGCCGGGAGATTGGAGTCGCCGCAAGGCTTGTACAGAACTCCAAAATCCGAAATCCGAAATCTCGACAGGAGCCCCGGCACAATCATCCGGGGTCTACGGGTCGCTTCTGTCCTGGGCCAACTTCTTACCCGCCGAGGTGAGGCTGAGGGCGCCGTCTTGGTTGTGGATGAGGTTTTGCTGTTCGGCCTTCTGAACGATCCGCAACGCCCGTTCCGCCTCCCAGCCCAGTTCCTGCTCCAAATGCATCAGGGTGCTTTCTCGGGCTTGGTCGGGGGTGGATTCGTGGGTGGCGAGGTGCATGACCAACACCTCGGTCGCGAACTGCCAGCGTTGCCTGCGCCTTCGGAGAGCCTGGGAGACCAAACCTTGTTGAGGAGCGGCCAGGAGGGTGATGCCGAAGACCAAGCCTAGGGTAACGGCGATCATACCGCTGGGGGAGACGTCCCAGACGGTGGAGAGGCCATAGCCTGCCAGCCCGGAAAGCGCCCCGATCAGCATCGAAATCCCGATCAATTGGGGGAGGCGGCGGGTGAGGAGGTAGGCAGTGACGGGGGGGACGATGATGAGCGCCACCGACAAGATCGCCCCGACCGCGCTAAAGGCCCCCACCGTCGTCACCGCCACCACTCCCATCAGGAGATAGTGCAGGAGAACCGGTGCGAATCCCAAGGAAGCCGCCAAACCCGCATCGAAAGTGGACAGCTTCAACTCCTTGTAGAACAGGCCCAGGAAGAGGGCGTTCACCAAGGTCAGGCCGCCCAAGACCCACAGCGACTGCGGCCCGAGATCTCGCCCATTCACCGTCAGGGTATCGAACGGGGCAAAGGCGATCTCGCCGTAGAGGACGGCGTCGGTGTCGATATGGACGTTGGCCAGATACTTGGAGACCACGAAGACACCGATCGCGAAGAGGAAGGGAAAGACGATCCCAATCGCCGCGTCCTCTTTCACCCGCCGACTCTTGGTGAGCGCTTCCACCAGAACCACGGTCAGCAGTCCCGCCAGGGCCGCGCCGAGGAAGCCAACGAAGATATTCGGCCCCTTGGCCAGCACATAGCCGCCGACCAGCCCCGGAAGGATGGCGTGGCTGATTGCGTCCGCCATCATCGCCATGCGCCTTAGCACTAGGAAGACCCCAGCCAGGGCACAGGAGAGCCCTGCCGCCACGGCGACCAGCGCGATCTGCTGGCTGGAACTCACGCGCCCTCCTCCCCGAATCGAACCCGACGACGGCGAATCCAATCCCACACCAAGCCCTGGGCGGAGCCGAAGAAGAGGGAGACGATGACCACGATCCCCAGGCAGATAACGATAGTCGGCCCGGTGGGGACATCCTCCTCCAGGACACTGAAGATCGACCCCGCCAAACCCGCCCCGGCTCCGATCAGGGCCGAGTAGAGAACCATCCGCAACAGGGAGTGGGTCCACTGGCGGGCGGCGGCGGCGGGAGCTACCAGCATTGCCGACATGAGGACCACTCCCACCGTGTTCAGCCCGATGACGATGGCGACCACCAGGAGACCGGTCAGCAATGCGCCGAGGGCATGCGTCTTCATCCCCAGGGTCCCTGCGAACTCGGGGTCAAAGGCCAGCAGTTTGAACTCCTTGAAAAGCAGGGCGACGATCCCCAAAGCGAGGCCGCCCAAGACCGCCATCGTGACCACCTGCTCCTGAACCAGGGCTGCCGCCTGTCCAAAGAGGAACTTGTCAAGGCCCGCCTGGCCCGCGTCGTTGCCCTGCTGGATCACGGTCAACAGGACGACGCCCAAGCCGAAGAAGACGGTGAGGACGATCCCGAGAGCCGATCCCGAGTCGATGCGGGTCCGACGAACGATATGGAGAATCGCCAGCATCCCGATCCACCCCGCCACCGCCGCACCCAGCATCAGGACCAGCGGGGTCTTGCTCCCGGTGAGCATGAAGGCGAGGCAAACTCCGGGCAGGGCGGCGTGGGAAAGCGCGTCGCCCATCAGCCCCTGGCGACGCAGGATCGCAAACGACCCCAAGACCCCGCTCACCACGCCCAACACCGCCGACCCGAGCGCGACGTTGCGCAGGGTGTAGTCGAAGATCAGGTCGTGGAGCAGGCTCATCGGTCCAAAAAGGCGATCTTGCCTCCGTAGGCGCGCTGGAGGTTGTCGGGCGTGAAGGTCTCGGCGACGGGGCCGGTCGCGATCAGGCGCACGTTGAGGAGGACCACCCGGTCGAAGTAGGTCGGCACGGTGTCCAGGTCGTGATGCACGACCACCACCGTCTTCCCCGCGTCGCGCAGTTTCTTCAGGATGTCGACGATGGCGACTTCCGTCGTCGCGTCCACCCCGGCAAAGGGCTCGTCCATGAAATAGAGCCGGGCGCTCTGGGCCAGGGCGCGGGCGAGGAAGACGCGCTGTTGCTGTCCGCCAGAGAGTTGGCTGATCTGGCGCTTGGCGAAGTCGGCCATGCCGACCTGCTCCAGGCAGTCGAGGGCAGTGAGGCGTCCAGCCTTGCCCGGTCGTTTGAACCAGCCGTAGTGTCCATAGAGCCCCATCTCAACCACATCCAACACATCGGTGGGAAAGTCCCAATCCACGCTCCCGCGCTGGGGGACGTAGCCAACAGCCTTACGGTTCAGGTCGTACTTCTCGCCAAAGATGCGGATGGTGCCAGCGGCCGCGGGGACCAGGCCGAGGATCGTCTTGATGAGGGTGCTCTTTCCCGCCCCGTTTGGCCCGACGATGGCGGTCAGGCTGCCGTTGGGGATGTCGAGATCGACGTCCCACAGGACCGGCTTTTCCTCATAGGCGACGGTGAGGTCGCGGACATAGACTGCCGGAACCGCTTCACTCATTTAAGGGCCTTCACGATGGTATCGACGTTGTGCCGCACCATTCCGATGTAGGTTCCTTCCGGCGTCCCATCTTGTCCCATCGCATCGGAGAACAGTTCGCCGCCGATGGACACGTTCCAACCCCGCGACTGCACCGCCTTTTGCAGGGCCTCGATGGTGGATTTCGGCACACTGCTCTCCACGAAGATCGCCTTGATCTTCCGGTTGGCGATGGTGTTGGCGATGGTCCGCAAAGCTCCGGCTCCGGCCTCGGTCGCGGTGCTGGTCCCCTGAATGCCGATCACCTCGAACCCGTATCGCCGCCCGAAGTAGCCGAAGGCGTCGTGAGCGGTGATCAGGACGCGCTGTTCCTTCGGCACTTTCGCGACCTCGGTTTCGATATAGGCGTGGAGTTCGTCCAGTTGCTTCAGATAGTCGTCGGCGTTCTTGGCAAAGGTCTCTTTGGCGGCAGGCCTGACTTTGATGAGCCCATCCCGCACGGACTCGACCGCATACTTCCAGAGGGTCACATCGAACCAGATGTGGGGATCGAACTTGCCATGGAACTCGGGAGGCTCACGCAGTTCGCTCTGAGGGATTTTCTCGCTCACCGGATAGGTGGGGGTGCCCTTGCTCGCCATCTTCACAAAGATGTCCGTCATGCGCCCCTCCAACTCCAACCCGCCATAGAAGACGATCTGCGCATTGTCCAGCTTCTTCACGTCTCCGGCGGTGGCCCGGTAGAGGTGGGGATCGACGCCGGGACCCATCAGGCCGATAGACTCCACCTGGTCCCCGCCCACGTTCGCCACGATGTCGCGGATCATGCCGACGGTCGAGACCGCGTTCACTTTTCCGCCCGCCTCCTTTTGGCTGGAGCCACAACCGATAGCGACAAGGATGACAGGCAAACATTGGATAATTTTCATGGATTTAGAAGCGAATCGAGTATCCCGCGCCGATGAAGAAGTCGGGCGCGTTGCGAGTCAGGCCGATGCCGTAGTGGATGTCGAACTGGCGGTCGGGGCGGAAGCGCTCAAAAGTCAACCCGCTCTCCACCTGGGTCCTTCCCTTGCCCACAACTAGACCGCTCTCCGTAAAGTCCGGGCGATCCGTGACGATGGGGTCTTCAGATGCGACGATTCCAATACCAGCCAAAGCCACCACCCAATTCATGATCCGACCACTATTTGTATCATTGGCTAAATTTATTTGATTGCACTGGATTTTGTCAAGCCAATAAGCCCCTTCCTCCCCAAAGGTGGGGGAGGAAGGGGTTGGGGATGGAGGGTTTGAACTGGTAGTTGGAAGCGATCTGTAGGCGGCGGATGCATTGTGCCGCCGTTCCTGCCGCGATTTCGGATTGCGCATTTTGGAGTTCTATACAAGTTTCACGGCGACTACAAGTGAAACCTCCACCCCCCGGCCCCCTCCTGCAAGACGAACCACTTGGAGGAGGGGGAGGACGCGGACGGGTTACAATGCGTTCATGTTAGTCGCCCTCCTCGCCCTCGCCATGCCCTCGCAAATCGACGGCATTCTGGAAAAAGACGCCAAGGTGGAACAGGTTTGCACCGGGTATCGGTTTACCGAAGGACCGGCTTGGACTCGGGATGGGAAGCTGGTCTTTAGCGACATTCCTGGCAACCAGGTCCACGTCTGGGATGGGCAGGCGAAGGTGCATCGCGACGACGCGGGCAACCCAAACGGCAACACCATCGGCCCGGATGGGCTTCTCTACACGGCCCATCACGGGTCGCGCAACATCACCCGGACCAATAAGGATGGGTCGATTTCGGTGATTGTGGATAAGTTTGAAGGCAAAAAGCTAAACAGCCCGAACGACCTGGTCTTCCGCAAAAACGGCGACCTCTACATCACCGACCCGCCCTATGGCCTGGGGCGCCAGACTCCCGAGTTGGACTTCCGGGGCGTCTTCCTCTTGCGCAAGAGCGGGGAGATGGTCGCGCTGGCCAGAGACTTCACCACCCCCAACGGCATCGTCTTCTCGCCCGACGAGAAAGTCTGCTACGTCGCCGACACCCAGAAGCGCCATGTGCGAGCCTTTGACGTGGCCAAAGACGGGACCTTTGAGAATGGCCGGATGTTTATCGCCGACGTCGGCGGCGGCCCTGACGGGATGCGCGTGGACGAGAAAGGCAACCTCTATGTGACAGCCGGAGGAGTCCATGTGTACAACTCCAAAGGCGACAAGCTGGGCGTTATCCCCGTCCCCGAAGGCTCCACCAACTGCGCCTGGGGCGACCGAGACGCCAAGACCCTCTACATCACCGCGCAGAAGAGCGTGTACAAAGTGCGGTGCCAGATCAAGGGTGTGAGGTTCTAGAGGTGGACTCCCCTGTCGCGTTTGAGCTTCATGTGCTCCCCCGACATCCGTCCGCCTGAGACCCGGCCCAGCACTGACTGAGATGTCGGGCGTCTGATCCGAGTACCCCCAACACCTTGTTCTCACGCCTGCCGATGCTTGAGGCTAGCGGGTGTTGGGGGAGCTAAAAAACGGCGGCACAATGCATCCGCCGCCTACAGTTGGTTTGTGGCACAAACTGCCCCATTGTCCTCAAAAACCGCCACATCTGGCGTTTTAGCCTTGGTTTTGGGATACGCTTCGTCCTGTACCTATCGAGGGAGCTTTTTGAAACTTGACGGAGTCTATAAAGTTTCGACGGTTCCTCTCATCGACGCTCCACTTTTCGCTCAAAATAGAGCCAGATCAGGGACCGGACAATAACAACCAGGGATTATAGTGGTAGATACAGCAACATCGCATCGCCGTTTCGAGCAGTTCATGGTGGGCATCTTCTTGTTCATGCCCCCAATTGGCGGACTGATTCTCCTTTACCAAGCTCTTCAGAATCAGGTCGTCTTCTGGCAAACGATCGGCGCTCTGGCCTATATCTGCCTGCTTATTGGAATCCACATCAAGTGGGTCCGCCCCGCCTTTCGCCGCTATCCGTGGGTGAGCAGCTATGTGGACCTCTATGAGGCCTCCAAACTGCTCAAGTGGCGACATCCCAAACTCGTCAGGAAAGCCTGGTGGAGCCGGATTTGGCGGTCCGCTTACCGCATCGGCTTTGCCCTACTCTTGATTCCTGGCTTCTACGCGCTCTACTACCTCCACGGCCACCACTTCCTGTGGTTCCTGGGAGGCTACGCGGTCGCCGGGTTCGGCATCACCGTCGGCTACCACCGCATCGGCACCCACCCCAGTTTCAAGGCTCATCCCATTGTCAAAGGCATCCTGCTCGCGATGGGGAGCACTGCCATGCAGGGACCGGCCGGCGAGTGGTTGAAGAAGCACAGCAAGCACCACGCCTTTGGCGAGACCAGCGCCGACGTCCACTCGCCCTACGTCTTCGACGAGACTAAGCGCGGCATCTTCAAAGAGCAGGTCTACGCGTTCCTCCACAGCTTCATGATGTGGGCGTTCCGCGAGCCCAGCCTGATGCGGCCCCGAGGGATGTCGATCGAGCAGTGGCGCGAGCACCTCTTGAAGAACGGCCCCGACCCGGCCACGTTCCGCTATCGGGATGAGGACGCCTATCACTGGGAGGCGAAGGACAAGAACGGCAACGTCGTGGCGTCCACCGAGACCCTCATCAAGAAGCGATGGGCCCGGCTGGTCGAGACGATCATCGGCATCGAGAAAGACCCGGTGGTTAAGTTCATCAGCAACCCTCTGGTCTATCTCTCGATCCTGGTCCTCAGCTTCGCGATCCCCTACTACGTGGGCGGAATCAGCCTTTGGGAGTCGCTGGCCCGCGTCTGCTTCCTCAACTGGGTCACCTTCTGCGTAAACTCGGTCTGCCACCTGTGGGGCGAGCAACCGTTCGTCACCCCCGACAACTCGCGCAATAACGCCGTCATCGAGATTCTGGCCCTGGGCGAGGGCGGCCACAACACCCACCACAAGTCCGAGCTTTGGGCCCAGCACGGCGTCTTCGCTTGGCAACTGGACTTGGCGGCTCACGTGGTGAAGACTCTCAGGCTGGTCGGCCTGGCCAAGAACCTGAACCTCGCCACTCGCCAAGAGGTCATCCGATCCTGGCGGCAATGGCGTCAGCGGGAGCCTTGGATGCAGGGCTACCAGATGAGAACCTACGTAGAAGGTGCGCCCAAAAGGGCGTTGAAGAAGCTAAAACCCGAACCGGCTAATTCGTAGGCTGGGGATGAGTTGCGGTCGGTTCGGCCACCTAAGTCTGCGCTCCCCCAACACCCTCCATTTGAGACTTTGGCGAATAGGGCGGCGAGGTGTTGGGGGCTTCCGTGTGGCGGCATCCATGTTCCAACCCCCGACATCTTAAATCACCGGTACGCCAAGCCTCGCGCAAGCGGATGCCGGGGGAGCCAACTGGTTCTGTGCTCGACCACCAGCAGGCCGCCAAAGCCTAGGATCGTCAAGACGATAGGCGTCCACAGCCAGCGACGTTGGGCGTTTTCTCCACAGATTCAGGATACAGGATCGGCGGAGTCACCAAGGAGTCGAGTAGACACTACTCGCGCCGTGGATTGCCAGTTCGGTCTTCGTTACTGTTACCTTCAGAGGCGATCCGTCCGTGGGATCGACGCAATACTTCTTGCTCCAGGTAGGTTTGAGCGGAAGGTGCCTTGCCCTAGATTCCATCAGATCCAGAATGATGAGAGAGTAGCGGAGATCAAGACTAGGTTCATTCCCTAGTACACAATTCCAAGGAGCCACTCGTTGCTCCTTGGCCCACCTAGCAGACCATGTGTCTTGCTGATCCAGGTCAGAACATACGGCACTATAGTAGTCCGTATCAATCGTCTCCCATGGAGGCGATTGGAGGGCCTTTGCAGATACTCTTCTTAGGCTTCGAAGCATCTCCAATTCGCCCGCCTTCCGAAACATCACCTGCGACTCAACCGCCTTCTCCCACCAGGGTTTGGAGGGCGGTGCAGGGTTGTGAACTACATAGGCGCCCGGAGGAACTCGGTTGTTCCTACCTGATGGAGATCGACAGTCGCGACCGTAGGACGATAGCTGAGCACGAACGAGGCGAAGATAGTCGTAGTTCTCAAGTTCTTCGCGATGCCAAGCAAGAACTTCTAGTTCATCCACTGCTGGCCTCGGCAGGAATTGTGCGATACGGTAGAAAAACATATATCGGGTGGTATCGCCCCCTGCAACCTGCACCTCAAATGTCGTTCCGATCTGCCAGATTCTTTTCATTCGTGCAAAGTCCTTCTTTGCTTCAGCCTTCCGGAACTCGTCTGAGAGGCAATTAGGAATCAGTCCTTCTGCCCGGTGCCATGCCGGTTCTAGGGTTGCAAAAGGCTTTCGACCTGCTACTTCGAGAGAGGAGAGTGTCTGCTCCGAAATGCCAGATTCAGCCCACTCCTTCGAAAGCGTTTCAACCAATCTTTCATATTCCGGTCCTGCGTCCCTCTCCGGCTTGATCGGCGGCACTTCCACGCCCATCTTCAGAAGCTCCGCAACCTCCCGCTCGATCTCCGAGTCGATCCGGCGCTCGGCGACGACCATGGTTATGAAGGCAAGGGCCGCCACGACGATAGGCGTCCAAAGCACCCACTTCAGCCAGCAATTCCCCCATTCCCTCCCACTCAGGGATAATAGTCCCCATGAACATCAAGATCGTTCTCGCTCTGTCGCTCCTTACCCTCGGCCTGCTGGCAGGCTGCTCCAGCGACGAAGCCACCGCCACCGAGCCATCGCCGACGTCGTCCTCCTCCACCCCCGTCGCCAACCAAGAGCTGGCTAAGTGCGACACCTGTAGCAAGGAAGTCCCCAAGGCGACATTGGTCTCTCACGACGGCAAAATGATGTGCCAAGAGTGCATGGCGAGCCACCATCATTAGGACTATCTGAACAGCTTTGCGCTAAGCGTCGTTTTCATGGATGGAAACGACTTTAGGAAGGAGCAAAGCATATGGATTTCTTATCGATACCGATCTTCGCCGCGTTCGTCGCAACCAGCGTCGCGGCAAAATCGACGCCACTGCAGGTCACCGAGGGCACGCGGCAGCCTCTCACCCGGACGAACTCGATGTACGGTCCCACCGGCCTCATCTCGATCCCCACGGCCTACACTGTTCGGCGCAACGAGGCCAGGGTGGGCGCTTCGTTCAGTCGCCACGACCGCGGCCCCTCGGCCAACTACGGCATCATTGACTATGTGGAGATCGGTGGCGCCTACATCGACCGGGACGGTCTGACCGACAAGGCCATCGCCAACGCGAAGGTCACCATCATCCCCTCCAACTTCCGGAACTTCGAGATCGGAATCGGCGTGATCGACGCAGCCGACGCTATCAACCAGACCTTCTACGTGATCGGCTCCGCGGACTTGGTGCTTCCCAATATGGAGTCGCCCGGGGACGGTTCCCTGCCCATCGGCTTCAAGGTTCACGCGGGTGTGGGAACGGGGATGTTCCGAGAACGACTGATCGGCGGTGGAGAGTTGCTGTTTGGCAACCGGTTCAGCGTCATTGCCGAGTGGGATGCCAGGAATCTAAATGGGGCCGTCAAGTACACCCCCAACGACACCCTCAGCCTGCAACTCGGCTTCCGAGACAAGGGGCTGTTCTTTGGGATGACGTCGAGCGTAAGGTTCTAGGGATGTAGGGCATGAGGGAAGATGGGGAGATCTTTTCATAGTTCCCCGCAGAGAGCCCGTCGTCCTGAGCGAGCCGCCGTTAAGGCCGTAATCGAGAATCCTGCTCGTCGAGAATCGAAGGATCTGACGCTAGTTTGATCTTGCCTGGTACGGACAGGAAGCGACTCCGATCAAGTCCTTCGACTCTCAACAGGCAATCGGCTTAGGCAAAACCAGATATGGCTCGCTCAGGGTGATGGGCATCCCAAAGCGAAGGTATAGGCATTTTCTTGGAGTTTGGAATGCGCCGTGCCTAGAACCCCATCCAAGACTTGCAAATCACCACAGCGACACGGTGGGCGCGGTGTTTCACGGCGGATTTCTCTGTGCCGCCCTGTGTCCACCATGTCCCCGAACATCTGTCGAGGATGAGCAAATCAGCGGCTCGGAACGCGAACTGCTGAAAGCTGTGAGCGCATGAGGCGTTGCGATCCTGATGTTTTACGCAAAGGGTAGATTCTCTTTTTGCGCCATTGCGTGAGACTTCGTGAAAGAACTCTACGGCTGGATGGCGGCACAAAGCATCCGCCGCCTACACATCACTGAGTTCCAAGCTCCAAACCCGAAACTCCAAACTTGGAACCTACGGCTCGCTGAGATAGATGATGGAGTGGCGGATGCCGAAGTCTCGGAAGTGGGCGAGGTCGTCGTGGTCGCCCATGGGGGCGTCGTCGATGCCGAGGGCTTTGTAGGCGACGTGGAGGTTGTTGTCGGTCGCGCCCTGGCCACCATCCACCCACCGGTAGGCATAGAGGATGTCGCCCTTGAACCAGGTCGCAGCGGGCGCGGAGCGAGTTTGGGTCCACTCGTCGTAGTAGCGCTTCACCAGCCAGCCGCCATTGACCGTCTTATCCGCAATCTGCTCGGCGACGTAGGTGCAGGCCCAAGGGGCGGCGTTGGTCGTGGCCCCTTGGCCAAAGAAGCGAAGACGACCCTGCGGACCGGAATCGCGGGTGCGCTCAAACAGCAACGTGCATCGGGAGTTGCCTCGGGTCGTCCCCTTCTCCCCGCCGATCCAGTCCATCCGCTTCTCTTCCAGCCCAGTCTTGGTCTCCTCGTACCAGCGGACCTGCCAACGGGAAGGCCGTTTTTCATCCTGATCCTGCGCCATGCCGATCACCACATGCTTGCGGATGGTGTCGTAGGTCATGCCGACCGGGATCGTGCTCTTTTCCGATAGCTGGCCATCGCCCACCCACTTCCCTTTCACCATCATGCGAAAAGTGACGGATTGGTTAGTGGGGTCCCAAAGGAAGACGTACAGGCGGTCTCCACTAGCGCCCACAGTTGGAACAAGGGCGGAGTTCGCCGCGACGACCTCGGGCTCTGAGTTCACTCCGATGGTCTTCTTGAGGACGCCGCGCGAGGTTGGATAGAAGACGACCAGGTAGCCGTTGTGGGAGATGGCGACGGGGTCGCCCGTCAATTCGTCGCTCAGCTGCATGGGCTCTTCCCATCGAAACGGCTCGATCAGCTTGCGATAAAGGAGTTTGCCAGGGTTGTTCAGGGACAGCGTGGGATCGGTCTTCTTGTCGCCCGGCGTATTGGGCTGACCGTACAAGACGTAAGCCTGATTCTTGTGAATCGCCAGCCACGGGGCCGAATGGCTCTTCCCTACATCGTCTCTGCGACCGCCGCCGGTGGCATAGGAATAGTTGATGTCGGCCCGGATGCCCTTCTCGCCAAAGATGCCGTTCCAGTTCCAGTCAATCAGGGTGGTCTTGCCGTTCGGTTTCAGGCGGAATCGGTAGGGCCCCTTCTCCAGGAACTTGACCTTCTCATAGGGAAGCGGAATCTCCTCGTTCAGGTTGGTCTCATTGAGGGTGTAGCCTGCCAATTCGCCCTTGGAGTAGGCGATCTTGTTATAGTCGTCCTCCAGGCTGTAGGAGTAGGCGTAGTTCATCAGGCTGCGGTAGATGGGGCAGAAGGCGGGCCGCCAGAAGCCGTTGTGGTCCATCCCGATCTGGTGACCGAACTCGTGGAGAAAGACCGCCCAAAGGGCGTTAGCCCCGCATCCCCCGCCGTCGCCCAGTTGGTCCGCCTGCCCACCGCCGCCCTGACTCACCTGCATGAAGTGGGCGATGCCCCGGTGCTTGTTAGGCAGGAATTTGTCTCGATTTCGGGCCCAGCCGCTCTTCTTGTCCTCGCCCGCGATGGGATTCAGATAAATCAAGTGGAGACCCCAGCCCTTGGAGCCGTCATGGTTGACCACATCCAGCTTGGAGTAGGTATCCACTACCCTGTCAAGTTCGCGTTTGAAATGCTTGTCGTCCACGTCATCGAATCGGGCGACGTAGCAGATCATGTCCATGCGGCGTGGGTTGCAACCGAGGGCCTTGAAGTCGAGGTCGCGGAACTTGCCCGCTTCCCAGCCATCCAACAGGCCGTCGCCGTCGGTGTCGGGGTTATAGGGATCGGTGCCCAAGCGCTCCTCCTCTTCATTGGTGAGGCCGTCGGAATCGGAATCGGTCTCGCCGGGGGAGATTTGGCGGGAGACGAGGATTTGGTAGGCTGTGTGCTTCTCCTTGCCGTAGCGAAAAATGATCTGGTCCAGGTCTCCGTCCTTGTCGATGTCCCCGGTCCAGACCACGTCGGGGCCTTTGGGAAGCCGAGGCTTGGAGCCGTTCTCGATCTTCTTGGTCTTCAGGTCGATCTTGTAGCAGGTGCGATTGCTTTGGCTGAAAGCGAAGAGGGTTTGCCCTTCCACCACCAGCGCCGGCTTGTCCAGCTTGCGAGGGAGCTTCAGCCACTCCGAATCTTTGAAGCGACGGTTGGTGTAAGCTCCGGCGAGGCGGATTTGGTCGCCGTCGAACAGGCCCAGCACGTCGGTCCCGGGCGTTTCATCTACGTCGGCAGCCGCCGCTGCTTGGCAGTCTTTGCCCCAGGGGTTGAGGCCCTGGAAAGGACGGCCAGACTTCTGGCCTTGAACGTTCAGGGAGACGTCGATGATGCTGTTACCGCTTGGATAGACGCAGATCAGATCGACGAAGCCATCGGCATTCACATCCCCCACCAGCGGGATGCGCGGCGGGGCGGCAAAGTTGAGCGCCCAAGGCTGAGCCGGGGCATAAACGGGAGCGACCGCCAAGGCAGCCGCGAGGAGAGGCATCATCGACTCTGCTTACTGTACCAAAAATGGACGAGAGGAGTCGGCTAAGGAAGCTCAGATTCTTCCAGACGGTAGCGCACAACGTTCCACGAAACATCGAACGGCGTTGCCATCGCCTTGGCCACGACATCCCTCACTTCGATACCTTTCCCTCGAACGCTGATCCCATGCGTCGTCTGAAGGCGCTGTTCTACTTTGGCAAGTTCCTCGTCGAGTTTGGGTTGCGGGACAAGGATATGTCCGGCGAAGAAGCTGGCATCCGATTCCATCCGACCTAAATCGTCCGGCGAAAGGCTGTTGTAAGCGCTCCAGGCTTGGCTCACATCGTCTGCCGATACGCTTTCCATGTGCTCGCGATGCAATAGGATGTGCCCCAGTTCGTGGGCTAGAGTGAACCGGAGCCGGGTTTGATTGGACTCGTAGTCATCGTTGTCAACGGCAATGACTCCACCCGAGCTTAACAAGATTCCGTTTCGGGCAAAAAGCCGGTACAAGCCCGGAAGCGGGCGAACCTCGATTCGACACTTGATCTCAAGAATGTCCTCGATGGGGATCGGCAGGTTCAGCGTGGGATGATGTTCTTTGAGGAAATGTTCCGCCGTAAGGCGTATCTGCTCACGGCGGGTCATGGGCTACTCTTTTCTCAGGAACTCCACAAGCTCGTTGAACTTGGCCTCGGTCAGTTCGCTCTCTTCAAGAGATCGAAACAGCACCGGCAGACCGGCCATTGCCAGTTGATTATTCCGAATTCCTTCAGGAATACGGTTCTTGCCCAGTTCGGTCAACCTTCTCAGTTCCCTGTCCTCTTCCGAGCCAGATTCTATTTTCAAGACTTCTCGAATTGCTTCAAGTTTTGGCCCTGGCTCAGGCGGTTCCAAAACGCCCCGCTCAATCTTGCTGTAATTCGCAGGATCCATCTGGATCAAACCAGAAAACGCTCTCAACGTCAACCCCTGTTGAAGGCGACGCTCCTTTACAAAATCTCCAAATGTGTTCATCTCTCCTCTTGTGGTATCCATGTTACCACATCTTCTGTATATGACGCCTCGATGAACCTACAGGTTTCAATAGTGGGGCTGTCCCTTGATATCCACCGGGTCGGGCTTGGAAACCTTGAGGCGGTTCTCGAACTCATCCCTCGGCAGGTACTTCTTGGAGTCCTTCGGCTTTTGGAAGGGGAGGAGCAGGCTGACTCGGCGGTTGGAGACGTCGTAGGGTTTGTCGGGGCGCTTTAGCTGGGTGTCCCCGAGAGCGCGGATCTGCTCGATCTGCTTCATCGGCACCCCGGAATTCTGCAATGCACGCCTCATCGACTGGGCGCGGTCGGCGCTGAGGTCGAGGTTGGTGTAGACGTTGCTGGCGTAGGGCTGGGCGTCGGTATGGCCCTCGATAACCAAAGGGCGCTTGGAGGCGGCGATGAGCGGGCCAATCCGCTTGACGAACGACATTCCCGAAGGAAGAATTTGGGCGCTTCCGCTTTGGAAAAACGTGGCGATGGTGGATTCAACCAGCTCGATGCGCAAGCCTTCGGTCGTGACCTCGATCTCGACGTACTTGAGGAGTTGGCTCAAGTCGGCGTCGGCTTTCATGCGCTCGACGATCTCCTCCTTCATCTTCGTGAGTTCCTTTGCGTCGCCTTTGTGCGCCTCGTTGCCATCCCCGGCTCCCGGCCCCTTGCTGGCGTTGGGAGTCCCCGGCGGAGCGATGTTCATGGGCAACTTGGGTTGGTTCTTGACGAAGCCCAGCGGGTCGTTGAAGTAGCCCTGGATCTGGGCGCGGGTCTCGTCGGAGAGGCCCATGATCCACATGACCATGAAGAACGCCATCATCGCCGTCACGAAGTCGGCATAAGCCACCTTCCACGACCCCCCATGATGCCCATGGTCGCCGTGCGACTTCTTCTTTTTGATGATGATGGGAGTGTCAGCCATTTTGAGGGTGGAGGGTGGAGGGCCGGGGGCGGAATCTGGAGCCCTGAGTGCGAAGTGCGAAGTGCGGGGGGCGAAGTGCGCAGGTGGGAGGTCGGAGGGTTGAAAGCGGAGGGTTAAAGGCGAAGTGCGTCGTATTGGGAACGGAACTTGGAGGTAGCAAATCTTCGACTACCTTCAGAATCCTAAGCTCAAAGTCCAACAACCAATCGACGCACTTCGCACTTAGCACTTCGCACGCCCCCCTCAACCCTCCGACCTCCGACCTCACGCGGCTTTCTCCTTCACGCCCTGCTCCATCTCAGCGAAGCCGGGGCGGACGCTGGGTTCGATGTTTCGGCGGGCGAACTCAACGCAGGTGATCGGCGACTCGCCTCGGGCAAAACTGAAGAGGGCGAAGCGGATGCAGTTGAGATACTGGCCTTCGGACTTCAGGCGAAGCTGCATGGCGCGGGCCATGGGGCCGAAGATGCCGTAGGCGAGGAGGATACCGAGGAACGTTCCGACCAGTGCGGCAGCGACCGATTGGCCGATTGCGGCGGCGTCGCCGCCGATCTTGCCCATCGTGATGATAACGCCCAACACCGCCGCGACGATGCCGAAGCCCGGCATGGCGTCCCCGACCGTTTGGACGGCTTCGACCGGAATGGTCGCCTCCGCATGGGCGATCTCCAGGTCCAACTCCATCATCTCGCTCAGGTCGTGGGGACCTACCGCACCAGTCAAGATCACCTTTAGAGTGTCGCAGAAGAAGGAACTGGCGTGATGGTTGGAGAGGAAGGTGGGAAAGTTCTTGATGATGTCGCTCTTCTCGGGCTCCTCGATATGCTTCTCCAAGCCGAGCAGTCCTTCCTTCCGCGCCACATTGAAGAGCTGGTACATCATCTTCAACAAGTCGTTGTAGGCATCCTTGGTGTAGGGGTCGGGCTTGAGCAGGCCCATGACGCTCTTGATCGCGGCCTGAACGTTCTTCATGCCGTTGGCGGCGAGGAATGAGCCCAAGCCGCATCCGCCGATGACGACGAACTCGTTGATCTGAATAAGCACGCCGATCTGGCCACCATGCATGACGTATCCAATCATGGTGGCGGCAAGGGCGACGACGATGCCGATAATGACGAACATGAGCTCAATGTCGGCAGCCCGTGATAGTGCGGGCTGCCTGGTTAGATTCTCGGTTGGCTAGCGTCAAATACTCAGTAGGAATGCGGGTGGTTTTTGAGAGGATGGAGCGTATCATATGGGTATGAGCGCCGCGATGGGATTCACCGACTATCCCAAGCTAAGGGTTTGGACCCGTTCGGAATACCACCGAGCCGGGGCTCAGGGCATCTTCAGGCCCACCGAGCGCTTGGAATTGGTGCAAGGGCAGGTCATCCAAAAAGTGAGTCCCCAGGGTGTTCGACATGCAGTGACGGTGATGGCGCTTGATCGACTGTTTCGCAAGTTGGCGGAACCCGAGAGGACCGTCATTTGCCAGGTTCCCTTGATCGTCGATGAGACCAATGAGCCCGAGCCTGACTTGGCCTTGCTTGATGGACAGCCAATGGACTTCGACAAGACCGGCTTCCTGATCGAAAAGGCAAGGTTGATCATCGAAGTCGGCGACTCGACGGTTGGCTTCGACCGGAGGATTAAGCTGGCACTTTATGCGGAGCATGGCGTCTCCGAATACTGGATTGTGAATATCCCGGGCAAGGTGGTGGAGGTCTATCGCGATCCCGCGGGAGCCGAGTATCGAACGACCCAAGTCTACGGCCCCGGGCAAACCATCGAGGTCGCAGTTCTGGGTGGGAAGGCGATTCGGACAGATGACGTCCTGATCGCCATCGGGGAAGAGCCGCCGGAGGTCTTGTGAGCGCGGTGCCCCTAATCGTTGGTGAGGCCGAGCTTCGGCTGATTACGGTAGACGAGTTCTATCGCGCGGCAGAATTGGGTCTATATGGGCCGGAGGAGAAGCTTGAGCTTATTGATGGGATTGTGGTGTCGCGCGTGAGTCCGCAACGATGGCAGCATGCGGCGGTAATTCGGGAGTTGGAGGCCTTGTTGCTGATAAGCATGCCACGAGATTCCACCGTCATCTCTCAGCAACCGGTGAGCGTCAATAATCTGACCGAGCCGGAGCCCGACCTGGCTATCTACCGAGGATCGCGGCAGACCTTTTGGAAACGGCATCCCAAGATCGAGGAAGCGTTGCTGGTCGTCGAGGTTTCCGACACCACGATCAAAGTGGATCGCGGACGAAAGCGAACCCTTTATGCCGAGTCGATGGTGCCCGAGTACTGGGTCGTCAGCATCGAGGGGATGGTGGTGGAGGTCTATCGACAACCGCTTGAGGGAGACTACACGGAAACGGAGATATTCAACCCAGGGCAGGGTCTGCTTGTACCATTTGGGGGCGGTATCGTAGAGGTTGACGATATCTTCGCACCGCTGGTCGAAGAGTAAACGTCTTCACCTATACCCTTGACCACTTCCGCGCCTCGAATACGCCTTCTCGACCCGCATACCGTGAACCAGATCGCGGCGGGCGAGGTGGTGGAACGTCCGGCCTCTGCCCTCAAAGAACTGGTGGAGAATGCCTTGGACGCCGGGGCGAGCAAGATAGAGATCGAGTTGATCGACAGTGGCAAGGGGTTGATCTGCGTTCGGGACAACGGGCGGGGGATGTCGGAGGAAGACGCCCAAATGGCCCTTCAACGCCACGCCACCTCCAAGATCGGGTCGGTGGAGGACCTGACTGAAGTAGCGTCCTTGGGATTCCGGGGCGAGGCTTTGCCGTCCATCGCCTCGGTCTCGCGCATGACCCTCTCCAGCGCTGAGACAGACGGCCTGCGGTCCGTGATCAAGATTGTTGGCGGCGAGGTTCAGCCTCTTCAAAAGGCGGCGGGGCCTCGGGGGACTGAGATTCTCGTCGAAGAGCTTTTCTTCAACACCCCCGCCCGGCTCAAGTTCCTCAAATCCGACACCACCGAGCTTGGCCAGTGCCTGGAAGTGGTCTCCAAGTACGCCATCGCCTACCCGAATGTGGCGTTTTCAATGGTCCACAACGGGCAGAACGCGGTGCGGACTTCGGGGAGCGGGGATATGTTAGAGGCGATCGCCGATGTTTGGGGGCGGGAGATGGGTCGGTCTCTGGCGGAGGTCGATACCGAGATCGGGGGGATGCGGATTCGGGGGTTTGTGAGTCCGCCCCACATCAACCGCCCCACCCGCGCCTATCAGTATCTCTACGTCAACGGCCGCCCGGTCCGCACCCGCTCCCTCACCGCCGCGATGGACCAAGCCTATCGCGACCTGACTCCCGACCGTCGCTACCCAGTGATCGCCCTGATGATCGAGGTCGATCCGGCTCGCGTCGATGTCAACGTCTCGCCCACCAAGTCGGAGGTCAAGTTCCAACAGGAGGGTCAGGCGTTTGATGCTATTAGGCTCGCCATCAAAAGCGCCCTGATGCACCACGGCATGATGCCGAACGCAGAGGGGGTCGCGGCAGCGAATGAAGCTCTGCGAGCCGTGGAGCGGGCGGGGAGTATTGAGGATTGGCGAGTCTTAGGGAATCAGGGAGCGAGGGAATTAGGAAGTGAAGGGAATCTTGGAGGAGAGGCATTCCCTCCTTCCCTCATTCCCTCATACCAATCCCCCCTCGCCCCTCCCCCCTCCGCCCTCTTCCAAGCCCCCCTTCCCTCCTCCGGCATCGAGGCCCCGAGCCAACTTCACCCGGATCGCTATCCCTTTGGCGACCTCCTAGAGGGCCTGAAGGTGCTGGGACAGTCGATGGATACGTTTATCGTTGCCGAGACTAAGCGAGGCATCGTGATCGTGGACCAGCATGTGGCCCATGAGCGGATCCTCTATGAATATCTCTGCGGCCTGAAAGGAAGCTCCGCCATCGAGCAACAGCCGCTCCTGGTTCCTCAGACTCTGCACCTGGACAAGCGATCCGCGGTCCTCCTGGGCGAGAAGATTCAGGAGATCATCGCGGTCGGGTTCGATATCGAGCCGTTTGGGGGCGAGAGCTTTGTGGTTCGGGCGGTCCCGGCGGCGATCCGGTCGAAGGACCCGCTGCAGATTCTGCGGGACATGGTGGATGAACTGGTGGATTCCAGCGTGGCCCGCAAATTGGTGCCCAGTCGGGAACACATCTGGATCACCACCGCCTGCCACATGGCGGTGAAGTCGGGCGACCCCTTGAGCCATGCAGAGATGGAGAAGCTGATTGTGGACCTGGCCACCACCGAAAACCCCTACATGTGCCCGCATGGGCGGCCGATTACCATCACGCTAAGCACAGAGGACCTGATGAGGAAGTTCAAGCGGACGTGAGGGAGTCGGCGTTGGGCGTTGGGTTTTGGGTATTGGGGGATAGGTCTTATAGGTCGAATAGGTCCTATAGGGGGGCTATCTTCGGGCGTGGGAGACGATGAGGACATCTTCGTCTGGTTGGAAGTAGCTGGCCAAGCCCCGGTGCGCTCGCCACTCGGACTGTGAGGCGAACGGCCAATACGGCTTGACTATCTCCTTATTGCGGTTAAAAATGGGCATGGGGCTAAACGACCGGTGACTGTAATCTAGGTCGGAAGCCAAGAAGGCGACTACCCTCTTCATCCTCAACAACGTGATTGGATCTGGATAGAGGGCGTGATCCTTAAAGTCGTCGTAGGTGCACCACAAGCAGGTCGCACATTCCGCCACGGCCCGGTCTGGATGCTTGCCAAGACTGTTGAGAACCTCGTCGTGAAGCGCATCTGACTTGATCTTTCCCGATGCATACCGATTGATCGCATTTATCAGTCGGTCCCGCCCTGGTCGATCCACGATCATGGCATGATTATACGCAGCATGGTTATTCTGGGCATCGACCCCGGCTTGGAGCGCGTGGGCTACGGCGTCATCAAGCGCGAGGGATCGCGGATGACGATGATCGAATGCGGCCTCATCCAGACTCCCCGCGTCGCCATTACCGAGCGCCTCGCCCAAATCCACCGGGAAGTCCTGGAACTCATCGAGACCCACCGTCCCGACGCCATGGCGACGGAGCGGCAGATATTCGCCGCCAACAAGACCACCGCCTTCGACGTCGCCAAAGCCCTCGGGGTGATTCTGCTGGCAGGAAGTGAGAAGGGCCTCGACTGGGCCGAGTACGCACCGCCGGAGGTCAAGCAGTCGGTGGTGGGCGTCGGCTCTGCCGACAAGAAGCAGGTGGAGTTCATGGTCACCAAACTCCTCAGCCTAGAAAAGCCCCCCAAACCGGACGACGTGGCCGATGCCCTTGCCATCGCCATCTGCCACGCCTTGCGCAGCCGAATCCAAATCCGCTAGGATGGTTCCCGATGCACGCGCCGCCTTCGCCGCCTGTCCAAAAGAAGCCCATCCCCTGGCTTCCGATTCTTCTTATCTTGGGAGTCGGCTTTGCGCTCGTGGCGGGGCTTTGCGGATATGGCTTCTATGTGGTTTCCCAGATGGTGAAAGAGCCGCCGAAGGCGAAAGAGGGGGCCGGAAAGCCGGTCGTAGCAAAGCGCCTACAGGAAGGCTGGGCTCAATACAAGTTTCCAGAAGGGCCATTCGAAATGGAGTTGCCCAATGAACCCGAGTTCGCTCCGATCGAGTTTGAGAAGATCAACAGCCTCGCCTACAGAGCTTGGACGGCCTACGAGATTGAAAGCGATTACACCGATACCTGGTTCGCCGCCTACTGGTATCGATCCCTTGAGTTCGTGGACCTCAAGGCAGAGTTGGAAAGCGCCACTTACTGGTTTAGCGAAGACCAGAACGTCACCGAAGTGAAAATTCGTTACAGTGCTAAGACCGTCGGCGACAAGAAGGGCCAGGAGTTAAGCTGCACCTACACGCACGAGGGCGTGCCCTGGGCGGTGAAAGCCTTCGCCTGGTCGAACGGCAAAATCGTTTACTACCTGCAGACTTACTACAATCCAAACGACGCAAAGGAGTCTGAAGCCGACTTCTACCGGATTATCCAGTCGTTCCAATCTGGGTAGCACCTGGCCCAAAAAGGAAAAAAGGCCAGCCAGTCTCTCAACTAGCTAGCCATGCCGGACCTACCCGTAGGTAGGACAGCGGCCCCTTCTTGTTTAAGCGTGGAAGAGTGCCTTGAGGTTTTAGGGATTTCGACCCCTTGCGAGGTCTCGAACCTTCACGCTGCATGTCCTTACTCACTATAAGCGCATTTGAGTTCCCAACATCCTAGGATTTTCTTTTCCAAGTCGAAAGGCCTAGCATGAATTCAAAAATCACTAGGCCCCGGACTGATAGATATGACGGGAAGAGGTGGGAGGCGGCAAAGATGTCAACTGCTCTCAAATAACGCGCAAATGCGCACAGACAACGTGAAAGCCCTTAAACACCCTCAGGACGGGGTCACGACACAGGTTGGTTCTTGGCCCTGGGGCAAGATTGTTTCCACCGTTGCACATGAATTTCAGGGGCGCTCGCGTTCTCTTCGGCGGTCCTCTTTTTTTCGGTGGTTTTCCAATTGGCCGCAGACGAAACCACCGAGGGCCGCCCAGAACCACAGAAGAGTAGCAAGCAGAGTCCTACCTAGGCCACGCTTGAAGCCGCTTTGCCTCTTGGCACCAACAGAGCGGCAAGCAACCCCACACCTCCCGCCAGGATATAGGGCGCCGCCGGAAGCAGGTCGAAAAGCGCTCCGCCAAGCAATGGCCCCAGTAAGAATCCCAGCGACCTTGACGCCTGGAGCAAACCGAACAACTCCCCCTGCCGACTCTCGGGCGTCAGGTTGGAGCAGATGGTGTTGATGGTGGGATTGGCCAGCGCTCCGCCTGCGCTGAAGATGGCGCTGAAGGTGAAGAGCAGTGCCAACCCTGGCGCAAACGGAGTCAGGAAGAGGCCAATCCCCTGCATCGCAAATCCCATCCGCAGCAGGTTCCGATACGAGATTCGGGCTGATATCCATGCAAAGAAGAGTCCCTGGATGGCGAAGCTCACCAACGACTCCAGCCCGAAGATCGTCCCAAACACCCCCTGCGGCTTCGTAAACGCCATCCCCGAGTCGTAGAGCGGGAAATCGAACATATGCGCAATCAGGCGGCCAAAGGTTCCCTCCAGGCAGGCCAAGGCGAACCAGGCGGTCGCGGCGAGAGCGACCATCGGCCGCAGGTCGGGGAGGTCTCGCAGGAGGCGCAAATCGAAGAGCGCGGTCTTGAGAGGCTTCTCCATGGTTTTCGCGGGCCTTGTCCCTTTCATGCCAAGGAGCAGAAGCAGGGCTCCGGTCCCACTCGCGCCCGCCGCCGCCCATCCCACCAGTTGGCTGCCTCCCATCTGAGCCAGTTGCCCTCCCAAGAACGGGCCGCCGATGAGTCCGACGGAGATCGCGGCTCCGATCCGGCCCATGATCGGTCCCCGCTCCCCTTCCGGGGTTCGCTCGGCAAGGTACGCCTGGAGTGCCACGACGTTGGCCGCCGCTAAGCCCCCCAGAATCCGGCTTGCCACGATCCCCCACAGCGAGTCGGTCATGGCGTAGGCGACCATCGAGAGGGCGCTCAATGCCGTGCAGCCCACCGCCACCGGCTTTCGCCCGATACGATCGCTCAGAGCGCCCCACTTGGGCGAGGCCAAAAACTGAACTACGAACAGGCTCGCGAGGATCAACCCGATCACAATTCCCGAAGCCCCCATCGCCTCTGCGCGAAGCTGGATATCGGGAAACGCCATCCCAAACCCCGCGAGATCCAACAGGATTGCGATCAGAATGGGGAGTTCGTAGCGGCGCATGGATTCGAGTTTGGAATTTGGAGGGTGGAGTTTGGAGTTTGCGGCGGGACGGCGGCACAACGCATCCGCCGCCTACAGACTTCAGGCTCACGCCCTGGCACGAGCCATCCAGGGTTTACCTTTAACGCTTCGCTTTCTTTGCCGGCGCCTTCTTGGGGGTCGCTTTCTTTCGGACGAACTTCCTTGTGGATGGCCCAGCTTCTCGCTTTTTGATCAGCAACTCCATCGCCTCTTCTACCGTGATCGTTGTGGGGTCTTTGCCTCGGGGGAGGGTGGCGTTGGTTTCTCCATCCGTCACATAGGGGCCGAAGCGGCCACTCAAGACCTTCACCTCGCCCGCCGCGCCTTCCACCTGGCCAAACGACTGCAAGGGGGCGGCGGCGGTTCGGGCGGCGCGTTGAAACTTGGGTTGCTTCAGAATCTCCACCGCCTCATTCACTGACAGATTCACGCCGACTTTCCAGTCGTCCACATTCCGAATCTCCGCGCCGCCCTGGATATAGGGGCCGTATTTGCCGATGCGGAACTCGATGGAGTCGCCCGTTTCGGGGTGCTTCCCGATGGTCTTGGGCAGGGAGCAGAGGAGGTCCAGGTCATCCTGGGAGAGAGTGCGGGGATCGGTGTTGGGAGGAAGGCTGACCCAGGTGGGTTTCACCTTCGCCTCGATCTCCTCCGGGGTGCGCTCGACCTCCAGGTAGTAGCTTCCCCGTTGCTTGAGGAGCAGGTTCCGGCCTGATTCGGGGTGGATGCCAATCGACTCGGCGGCTGGGGCCTTTTGGCTAAAAAGCTCTAGTGCCTTCTCCACCGTTAAGTCGGCGGGGGCCAGGTCTTCGGGGACGTTGGCGTACTTCTTGGCGCTCCCCTCCTCCGTCTGCAGGAAGGAGTCGCCGTCTTTGCCGTTGCGGACCAGGATCGGCTCGCCGGTGTCGGGGTGCTTGCCGACCACGTAGGCGGGATAGGGGAGTTCCTTCTTGCGCTCATCCACTGCCTTCTTCAGCCCCGGGTGCTCACCGGAGCCCAGGAAGAACTCCTTGAGGTACTTCTTCGCGCTGGCCTTGCCCCTGGCGATCTCGTCCAGTTCGTCGTCCATGTTGCGGGTGAAGTCCAGCTCCATGAACTCCTTGAACCCGCCTTCCAGAACCTCCATCGTGAGGAACGCCTTGAAGGTCGGCACCAACTGCTTGGCGTTCTTGCGCACATAGCCGCGATCCAGGATGACGCTGATGATGCTGGCGTAGGTGCTGGGCCGGCCAATGCCTCGGCTCTCTAGCTCCTTAATAAGCGTGGCCTCCGTGTAGCGGGCGGGCGGCTTGGTCTCGTGCTCGGCGGCGTTGAGGGTCTCCAGCTTGACCTCCAAGCCTTCTTTCAGGCGAGGCAGTTTCCTTTCGCCCGACTCCTTCTCCGCCTCTTCGTCGTCCAAGCCTTCCAGGTAGACCCGGCGATAGCCGTCGAACAGAATCTGCTTGCCGCTGGCCCGGAAGATGGCGTTCTCGATGCCGATCTCAACCTCGGTTCGCAGCACGTCGGCGTTCTTCATCTGGCTGGCGACGGTTCGCTTCCAGATGAGGTCGTAAATCTTGAACTGGTCGTCGGTGAGGAACTGCCTGATCTCGCTGGGCTTGCGGCGAGCATCGGTGGGGCGGATCGCCTCGTGCGCCTCTTGGGCGTTGCGGACTTTACTGGTGTAGGTGTTCGGCTTGGCTGGGAGGCAATCGGGATAGTCCTTGCCGATCAGCCCGCGCAGATTGTCCAACGCGGCGGTGGACAGGGTAAGGCTGTCGGTTCTCATGTAAGTGATGAGACCCACCTGCTCGCCGGCAATTGAGACGCCTTCGTATAGAGTCTGGGCGATGCGCATCGTGCGGTCGGCACTGTAACCGAACTTCCGGTTGGCATCCTGTTGAAGGGTGGTGGTCATGAAGGGCGCATAGGGCCGCTCTTGACCAGCAGTTTCGGTGAGCTTGGAGACCTTCCAGGGCTTGGCGGGTATGAGTTTTTTCGCCAATTCCCCCGCCTGCTCCGCGTTCAGCAGGAGAACGTCATTGGACTTCTCTTTGAGCTTGCCGGTGGTGGCGTCGAAGTCGGAGCCGTTGGCGACCCGCTTGCCGTCCACGGATTTCAGCTCGGCTTCGAACAAAGTGCCTTCATGGGAGAGCTTGGCCTTGAGGTCCCAGTAGATCGCGCTGTGGAAGTCGCGGCGCTGGATCTCCCGCTCCACGATCAGCTTCACCGCCGGGCTCTGCACCCGCCCCGCACTCAGGTTCTTGGTCACCCGCGACCACAAGACGGGAGAGAGGGTGTAGCCGTAGAGTCGGTCGAGGATGCGTCGGGCCTCTTGCGCCTCTACCAAATCCTCGTCGATCTTGCGAGGGTTTCGGAGCGCGTCCAAGATCGCTTCTTTGGTGATTTCGTGGAACGCGATGCGGGAAACCTTCACCGACTTGTTGGGCTTCAGGGTTTGGAGCAAGTGCCAGGAGATGGATTCGCCTTCGCGGTCTTCGTCAGTCGCGAGGATCAACTCCTCTTTTCCTTTCAGGGCCTGTCTCAGTTTGGAGACCTGCTGCGACTTCTCGGCGGGAACGTCGTAGTAAGGCTCGAAGTCGTTGTCGACATCGACCGAGTAGTCGGCCCACCACTTCTTGCGGACCTCCTCGGGCAAACCCTTTGCGTTGGGATAAAGGTCCCGGATATGGCCGATGCTGGCCTGGACCTCATAGTCTCCTCCCAGGTAGCTGCCAATCGTCTTCGCCTTGGCGGGCGACTCCACAATTACGAGTTTCTTTGCCATATCCTTCGATGCGGGTGCATCCTACCCGCAATACGAGACCACGGAAACCCTCTAACGGTTCCATCCGTTGATGATTGACGGAAAGGCGCAAGAAATGAAGGCTATGAAGGCCTCTTTTATTCGTCTATACGTGCATCAACGCCCGCACTCGGCTAGACTAGGAATAAGGCTTCCCAATGAAAAGAATCATCGTGACCATCGTCATGGCCCTGGCCAGCCTCGGCTTTGCCCAGGAGACCTATCTCGGCCTCTATCTGCAAGGCAACAAACTTGGCTATTCGGCCTATAGTCAGAGCGACGACACTCTGAACGGCAAGGCGGTCAAGCGGAACGACTCGCGCACCGTTATCAATGCGGGCCTTCTGGGAACCGCCATGCAGATGGAGATCCAGTCGGTCTCCTGGTCGGACGCCAATGGCCGCCCTCTCAAGATGCGGTTTGTGACTACCAGCTCTGGGAGAACCCAGACACTGGATGCCGTGTTCGCCACCCAAAAGATTTCGCTGGACATCGACAACAACGGGACCGCAAGCAAGAAGACTATCGACATTCCCGCTGGCGCTCAGATCGTGGACGATCCGCTAACTCCGCTGATCACCGGAGGAGCCGGAGCGGGCACGAAGAAGACGTTCTATGTGCTCGATCCTACCACTGCCACGCTCATCAAGAACGAAGTGGTGGTTCAGGGGCCGGGCGAGGCGGAGGTAAAGGGCAAGAAGATCTCCGCCACCAAGGTAGAGATCATCGACCCTCGGGCCAATACGACGGTTTTCCTCTCAGCCAAAGGCGATCTGGTAAAAGCCGAGGGGCCAATGGGAATCGAGATGATTCCCGAGTCGAAGGAAGAAGCCATGGGCGCCTCGGAAAGCGGCTACCGTCCATCCATCGACCTCGCCCTCGTCACCAGCATTAAGACCGATAAGCCGATCAAGGATCCGGGCAAGATGGGCTATCTCAAGATGAAGATTACGGGCCGAGACCTCTCTCGCGCTCCCAAGGACACCCACCAAACCTTGACCGGAAAGGGCCAGTCATGGGTCGTGACCGTCCATCCCCCCAAGCTCGGCGACTCGGCGGGGCTGACAATCAAGGAAGCGGGGGCATCCAAGCCGACGTGGCTGAAGCCCAGCCTTCACATCCCCAGCAACTCGGAGCAGTTCAAGACGCTGGCGAAGCAGATCGTGGGAACGGAGACCAATGCCAAGAAGGCGGCAGTCAAGATCAAGAACTATGTCCACCAGAAGATGAGACCAAACGCTGGAATCGGGGTCTTGCGGGATGCCACCGAAATACTGTCCTCCAAGGAAGGCGTCTGTCGAGACTACGCGATACTGACCGCGACTTTGACACGCGCGGCGGGAATTCCGACCCGAGTAGCAAGCGGACTGGTCAACTGGGATGGTAACTTCTACTATCACGCCTGGGTTGAAATTTGGGATGGCAAAAGATGGTTGGGAATGGACTCCACCACCGCCGATCCTCAGATATCCGCAACCCATGTGAAGCTCTCCGATGGCAACGTCGAAGAGGCTTTCACGTTTACGTTTCTGGACAAGGTAAAGATTGAAGTGATGGAGATGCGCCGCTGGTAGAAGACGAAACACCCGCCAAGCAGGCGCCTCAGGCGCCTCGTAGGTACAAGTCGGGCCGGGGTCGAGTGATCGCCCGGCTCATTGTTATCGCGATTTTTGCCGCACTCGGGGCCGTTCCACTCGGATTTGCCGCTCCCGCAATTCTCAACCAGATTTTCCTATGGATCACCCCCCTGGTGCGGGGCGATGCGGCTGCGGTCGGCGACTATTCAGGCGCCCGCTCGTTCGCTTCTATCTTTCCCCTGGCCGTCTTAGGCGGCATAGTCGGGGCTTGGCTTGGATCTAAGGTCTTTGATTGGGTAGAAAAGACCGTCGAACGGTGGGACAAGATGGCCAGTGGTGACAAGGTCACGCTGTTCATCGGCGCGTTCGTCGGGGTGGTGGTTTCACTGCCGTTCATGGTGCTGTTCCAGTCCATCGGCGTCTCGATCACCGTTCTACCTTTACTCATCGTCGCTCTCACCATCGGCTTCGTCGCCATCTCGATCTTCGCTCTCCAGTCGATGGACGAAGTGCTTCCCTGGTCCAAGAACCGGGGCAAGGCGCGGCGGAGCGGTATCAAGATCCTCGACACGAACGTGATCATCGACGGCCGGGTCTACGACGTCGCCCGCGCCGGATTCTTGGAAGGTCAAGTCTATGTGCCGGGGTTTGTGCTCGACGAATTGCAGTACATCGCCGACGACCATAACGGGCTGAGACGACAGCGGGGGCGACGCGGGTTGGAAGTGCTCAAGCATATGCAGGCCGAATTCCCCCTGGAGGTACGGATTTACGACAAGTACGCGTCCGACACCAACGAGCCGGTGGACTCTCGGTTAGTCCGTTTGGCCAAGCACCTGGGCGCAGACATTGTGACCAACGACTTCAACCTGAACCGCGTCGCCGCACTTCAGGATGTAAAGATTCTCAACCTGAACGACCTCGCCCTCGCCCTTCGCCCAAACGTATTGCCCCAGGAATCCCTGACCCTGGCGATCATTCGAGAAGGCAACCAGCCGGGACAAGGGATCGGCTACCTGGAGGACGGCACCATGGTCGTCGTGGAGAACGGTCGATCCGCCATTGGCGAAACCGTCGAAGTGATGGTCACCCAGGTGATCCAAACCGAACGCGGGAAGCTGATCTTTGGCGAGATCCGGGAAAACGACGGCCCGGATTTTCAGATGCGCAAGCCCAAGAAAGGATCGCCCTAGATGAAGGTCGGCGCGGTTATTCTCGGTGCGGGTAAGGGAACTCGGTTTGGCGGCGACAAGATTCGGGCAAGGCTGGGCGGGAAGCCGGTTTGGCAATGGTCGGTGGATGTATTCGCAAACCACCCCCGGATCGATAAGCGGGTGTTCGTCTGTCCGCCCGACCTGTACTCCTACTACCTATCCCATGTGCGAGGAGCGAAGGTGGTGGAGGGTGGAGACACCCGCAAAGATAGTTGCTTTATCGGCGTGGCCATGGTCGATTCGTGCGACTTCGTTCTCATCCACGACGCCGCCCGCCCCTTTGTCTCCCCCGAACTGATCGACGCCGTACTGGATGCGGCCCTCCAGAGCGGGGCTGCGGGGCCAGCGGTTCCTGTCCCTGACACGTTGCGCGATCTGAACGGCAAAGTGGTGGATCGGAGCAAGCTGGTCGCCATGCAGACCCCTCAAGGCTGCCGCCCTTACGACCTCTTCCGAGCCCACTCCTCCGCGTCTGGCAACCTGACCGACGATCTTGCCGTCCTTCAAAAAATGGGGATGAAGCCCACCATCATCGAGGGCGACCCGGCGAACTTCAAGATCACCACCGAATCCGACCTCGCCAAGGCGCGGGGGATCGCGGGCTTTCGGGAGACGCGCACCGGCCTTGGCTACGACATCCACTCCTTCTCCAGCGACCCCACCCGCCCGCTGATGGTCGGCGGCGTCCAGTTTGATGGCGCGGGGCTGGAGGGCCACTCCGACGCCGACGCTCTCCTTCATGCGGTGGTAGACGCCCTGCTGGGAGCCGCCAGCCTGGGCGACATCGGCCAACACTTCCCTAACACCGATCCCCGCTGGAAGGATTGCCCGTCTCTGGAGTTTCTCCAGGAAGCGGCGAGGCTGATCGAAGAGGAGGGGTGGAAAGTGGTGAACGTGGATGCCACGGTCGTCGCCGAGCGGCCCAAAGTGACCCCCCAATCCCTCCCCATCCGAACCGCTATCGCCGAAGCCATCGGCTGTTCCGTGGGAGCGGTAAGCATCAAGGCCACCACCAACGAAAAGCTAGGCGCCATTGGCCGCTCCGAAGGCCTAGCCGCATTTGCCGTCGCCACCTTAACCGAGCGATAAGAGAGCCCCTTACTCCCCGAAGGTCGGGGAAGAAGAGGGTTGAGGGTGGAGGGGTTTGAACTGGTAGTTTGAAAAGACCTGTAGGCGGCGGATGCATTGTGCCGCCGTCTTGCCGACCATTCTGAACCTGCCAGGAAAACCTCCCTCCCAGGCGAATCGCTTGGAAGGGGAGGAACGTTTTTTACTTTACTTTTGGGCTTGAGCCTTTGCCAAAAGCTGGAGGGCTTGCTGCCAGGCGGGATCGGGTTTGCCCGGCATGATCTCCTGAGGAGTCCTTGCCTCTATATCTACTCCCACGCCGTTGTGCTCCAGTCGAACACCCTTTGCCGAAACGTAGTCGTTGATCGGATACTGCACCTGGAAGCCTCGGATGACCGGGACCATGACTGAAACCAGAACCGCGCCCGCCGACTTGGTGCCGATGACCGGGGCGTTCAGGTTCTCCTTCAAGGCCTGGGCGGTGATCTCCGAGGCAGAGCCGCTGGCTCCGTTAACAAGCACCGCGATCTTGCCCTTGAAGACCGGGATGTTCGGGTTGCCGGGCGAGGTGAGCTTGCGCGTTGAGAACTCGGCAATTGCCTTCAGGTCGTCGGGGCTGCCGCCCTTCTCCTTCACAAAATCGTCGACCAACTGCTTGGAGACGAATGTGCCAACCGTCGCTCCTCGAGGGAGCACCAGGCCGATGAAGTGGTTCATGTTCATCACCGCGCCGCCGCCGTTGTTGCGGAGGTCGATGATCAGGTTCTTAGCCTTGGCGGCCTCCGTCATCAGCTTCTCGACGTTCCGGCGATCGTAGCTGAGGTCGAAGGTATAGATGCTGATCGCGGCGGTGTCCTTGTCCACCCACTTCAACTCCTCAGGGCGAACCGTGGAGAATTTCTTGCGGGTGATGGTGTAGTCCTTGAGCTTACCGTCGGCTTTCTTGACCGTGATCGTGACCTGCTCGCCCTCTTCGCCGCGAAGGTCGGCGGGGTCGGTGATCTGCTTGCCATTGGCCTTCATCAGGATGTCGCCCGCGACGATTCCGGCCTCATCAGCCGGCGCTTTGGGTACAACGCGAACCACCAAGATGCCCTCTTCATGGGGCTGGATATTCACGCCGATGCCAACCGAACTGCGGTTGATCCGAGCGTTGACATCTACTGGGCGCATCAGGACGATGTGGCTGAATCCGAACTCCTGCAGAGCGATGTTCACCGCGTTGGCGAACTGGTCTTCCGTCTCGGCCTTGTCCAAATCCTCCTTTTGCTTGTCCAGGAGTTCGCCGAGCTTCTTGAAGTCGACTCCGGGAACGTAGGCATGGGTAGTAATAAGCTTGGTCATGTGCTCCAAGACTTCTTTCTTGGCGGCAGCATCCATCTTGGGTCTCTCTTGGGCCTGAACCCCGGAGACCAGCAGCGAGAGCGCCAAGGAGGCGCTGGCGAGTAAGGTCGGCAGTTTCATAATGTTGCTAGGTGTCTGTACGAAGATTTTACGACGCGATGATCCCTTATGAATAAAATCGGCACCGTGGACCCGCTTTCTCTACTCGAACGCAAAGATAAATGGTTTCTAGGCGGGGGCAAGGGAGCCCTGTACGCGCCCCCCTTCCCTCGCTGGCTAGAATCGCCCGGCTTCTGGGACGAATCTTACTTTGCCGATATCAGATTGACGCGCTTGTTCACCGTTTTGTTTTGTGATTTTGCGGGGAAGCCGGTGAGACTGCGCGGCGAGATGGTCTCCTGGCGTCCCGACCGAATGATCTTCGAGCATCTCTCTGATTCCCATAAGGTTCGCGAGACGCGCCTGGTGACCGAGGATCAGGAGTGGGTTTCGGTCTTTGAACTGCTCTCGGGTGAGGCGTTGATGGCGTTTGTTTGGTCTTTGCCGGAGTTAAAGGAGCCGGGCTACGGGACGCCGTGGCAGTCTCTCCTTTCATGCGAAGTTTGGGAGGATGGGATTTCCTACGAATTTGCGACCGCTTGGCCATCGGAATTGGAGCCTGACAGAACGGGAATCGACGCCGAGCGAATATCCAATCGAGGAACCGAGGAATCGAAGAATCGAGGAATGCCAGGGATGTTGCCATCTCTGAGCCTTCACATCGCCCTCACCGCCAACCAGCCCCGCCTCAGTCACACCGTCAACCTCGCCCAACGCCACGACGATGCGCCCCTTTGGCAAACCTCCCTGCTTCCCCAGAAGTTAAGAGACGGCAAACTCCCCGGCGACTCTAAGCTCTTCGTCGGCCCACCACCGCTGGAGGGGCTGGTGCATATCCTCCAGCAGTATGAGCTTCAGGCGGGTGAACCGCTGGTCGTGAGTTGCCAAGTTTCCTCTGGGAGCCCAAGCAACCCGGCGGGACGCCGGGGGTCCCAGGGGAACGACATAGTTGCTGCAAACGAGCAAGCTTGGCGAACCTACTTCGCCTCCGTCCCCCAATTTAATTCCAGCGACCCGTATCTCACCCACGCCTACTGGTACCGCTGGTACGGCTTGCGGTTGAATACGGTTGACGTAAGTGGTATGGGCAGCTTGCCCATGCGTCCCACAACCTGCCAGGTTGTGGAGGAGGCTTGTAGTAGAGAAGACGGTTCTGGAGATGAATGGGCCAAGCAAGCGGCTGACCAGGACCAAGCTGGTCCTGGGACGCATGGGCAGGCTGCCCATGCCACGACCTTCTCGCCCTTCATTACGGAGGGCATCGGCTTCTTCCGCAACTTCGTCACCTACTCCGCCCAGGCCCACCTCAGGGAGGTCGCCTGGATGCACTCGCCCCAACTGGCGATTGGGATTCTGGAAAACTTGGCAAAGTGCCAAAGGCCGGACGGCAGCTTCCCCGGCCACAACTACTCCTGCCGCCCCGCGAGGGATTTCTATCATGCGGACTTTGCGACAGGCACCAAAACCCTATCGAAGCTGCACCCTGGTGGGTTCAACGATGATTCTCTCCAGATGTTGGTCAGATATGCGCTGTATCTGATCCAGGAGCGAGGGCTTTGGGTGAAAGATGAACCAGAAGGGCACCCTTGGCTGAGGATGACGGCAGTCCTGGATCAGAACGAAACCGGCCAAGAGTATATGAGCCGCTACCAGGCGGTCTCCGAATATGCTGATCAATGGTCGAGCTTCCGAGTGGGCGGCACAGACGCGACGACCTATACAGCCCTTCTCTTGGACTTCATCACAGAGGAGATCACCGACGGAAGCTTCCTCGGCAAAGATGGCTGGGGCTGGTGTGATGAAGCGGAGCGCCCTGTGTTCGCTTTGTTATATGCTTCCAGTGACCACGAAGCAGCATTCTTCTGCGACGTTCTGGAAGACAGCAGCCGCTCATCTGCCCGGCCGGCAGCGGGCTTCTATCCTCTTCTTTTGCTCCCTGGAATCATTCGGTGGCAGATGCAACATGAGACGATCCGAGAGCGATTTGTTTGTGAGGTCGTCGATCGCTGGTTACTGAGTCCAAACGAGTTCTGGCTCCCGAAAGGATTCCCTGCAACGGCGCTCTCTGATCCGACATTTTCAGCGGACTCGGAGTGGAAAGATAAGCGCCTCAACTGCCCTTGGAATGGCCGAAGTTGGCCCATGGTGAACAGCCATCTGGTGGATGCGATTGCGAATGTGGCCAGGGAAGCCCCCTCCTCGTTTTCCGCGGCAAGTGGTGCGGCAAACCGAGAGCAGGGATCGCGAGAAAATGAGGAGGGGATTGGGGGTGGAGAGTCTGCCAACTCGGACCTCAGAGCCAAAGCCGCCGAAGCTCTCATGAAGGCCATCACCCTCATGTTCCACGACGGCGACCCCTCCCGCCCCAACTCCTACGAGCACTACGACCCGTTCACCGGAACCCCCAGCCTCTATCGGGGCTACGACGACTATATGCACTCCTGGATCGTAGACCTGATCATGCGCCACGCGGTCGGAGTCGAGCCAGGGGAAGACCACATCGATCCGCTCCCGCTCGGCGTTGACTGGATCGAATGCACCGACATCCCCCATCCCAGAGGACGGATGCACGTGCGGATCGAGAAAGATCGCGTTGTCGAATGCTCCATCCATTAACCAGTCATTAAGGCTCGACGGCGCCCCGGAACATTTGCAGGGACGCCTCGTCAAAGGCGTAAGCGGTGGGTGCGCCGGGCCTGTCGCCATCCTTGAAGACGCCAATTCGATCAAAAACCACTTGGCATCCGGCACAACTACATATAAACTCTGTTAGAGGTTGTAATCATATGAGCCGTTTATCTCTCGCCCTGGGAAGCTTCTTCGCGCTTTCCGCGTTTGCCGTATGTTCTCCCGACCATGCGCCGCAGGCCCGTCTCACCCAGGCATCCATCAAAGTGGCGTTCGGCTGGGTATCGAATCCAGATGGAACGAAACGATCTATCAAGGGGCTGGAAGTGCCCGTAACGGTGGAGAAAATCCATGCAACGCGAATCTCTCGTAAGAAACCAATCCCCCGGGAGAACTCTGTCCGCACGCCCCTGGATGAACTCTGGTTGTCGATTCAACCCAACTGGCGAGGTGGACTCGGCAGGTCAAGCGTCGGGAACTTTATGTCTTCGTCGATCTATACCGCCGATGCGGGTTTCGGTTATGCAATTCTCGATCCCAACGAAACTCAAGATCCAAGCGGCCTCGATGACTTGATATTGCAGAACGGAGCCGGGAAGAGATGGGACACTATGACGTTCGGCGTCGACGTCGGAACTGCCAACGTTGTGCGAACCTTTAGATTCCGATGCTATTCGAACTACAACCCTGGAGCGCCTGCTGGCACGAGCGCGTTCAGTGGCGAATTCAAGGATTGGGGATTCCACTCCGGGCCTCAGTTCAATTTGAATTTCCCAACTCCGGGAACCTACAGGATCACGATTCCCGTTTCGCTGTTCAATATCATCGCGCCCAGCAACAACTGCTATATGGCGCAACAGATGCGATACCCAAACGGGTCGGCTATTTTTAACTACGCTGACGATAATGGCGAAGGACCATTCGATAACAATTACCGTAACGTTTACAACACAGCGAGCGAGCCTTCTGTAGGTTCAAGTTCAAACGGTTTTTGGTATGATGCGAGTCCCCTGGACGGCGTCTACTCCCAAGACGAGTTCGAACTAGTCAGCCTTGAACCAAACATCTTCTCGAATCACCTCCGGTCGATCACCATCGACGATGGAATCGTAGATATCCGCAAGCCTACTTCTGTCACGGTCGCTCAGGGCTTCTTAACCTCTCCCGAGGACGAAAGCATTGACCGAATCATGGACAGTGACGACTGGTGGGTAACGAGCATTCCCAGGTACAACCTGGACCGTGGAGCCCCACCTCTGCAGGTGGTGATGCAGGGTACGGCGGCTAATATAAACGCGACGAGCATCACTTTCCAACTAGAAGTCGGCGCTTCTTCCAGCGGCGGTTCCCAAACGCTCAGTCTCTACAATTTTCAGACCGGCGCCTGGGATCCCATGAATACTCGTGCCGTCTCGCAAACAGACACCACGGTCTCTGTTTCCCCGGCTTCCAACCCGACCCGCTACATCAACCAGTCAAATCGCCAAATCAGGGCAAAGATTGATTTCATCCCGCCTGCCAATGGGCCGCGCAACTGGACAGCAAGGCTGGACTTTGCCGAATGGGCAATCACTCGACCCTAGACATTTGCGTTTCCACTGGAATCTCGAAGCCCCGCATCCATGTGGGGCTTTGGCTTTTTTGGCGATCTGCAATAAACGATCAGGCCCTTATCTGGACGTCGTGCGGCACTTTCAATAGCACTATCAGAAGACACAGTCCAAGTCCTGTACGTTGTGCAACTTGGCCCCCTCAGGAAGCGTATGCTATGCAAGCGTGCTGGATTTAGATTTGTTGCGGACCGGAGAGCTTTGTCCGCAATGCCGGGCCGACCGGGTCTATCGCCGAGTTTCGCGCCTCCACTCTATCCACACGCCCGAGCATGGCATCCTCCCTGGTTGCTTCCAAGGCTGCCTCACTTTCTGGCTCCCCCTCCCCGTCGTCCTACCCGTCCACCTCTACCGCCTATGGCGTTGGAGGGAGTGCCATGCCTGCCTGTACACTTGGACCAAGCGATCCGGCTAGGGCCTTGTGCATTCGGAGGCAGGGGAGCAACGTTCCGTCTGGAAGTTGTATTTCCTCGACGCCATCCTCCTGGCATCCCATGCGCCGGTAGAAGGGAACTCCAGGCAAGGTAGCCATCAGTTCTAACTTGGTGAAACCGGCCGCAAACGCCGCCTTCTCGCACGCAGAAAACACCATCTCGCCAATGCCCTGCCGAGTATGCGCCGGATGGACGAACATCGCCCGAACCTTCGCCGCTTCCGTTGCGGGGTCCAGGAAGTCTCCGCTGAGCGTCTCCTGTTCCAGACTGCCGGTGAAGAGCTTTCGCCGCCTACTCCAGCCTCCACAGCCAACGAGAAGGCCATCGCTTTCAACCACGAAGTAGGTTCCGTCCGAGGTGATAGTTGGATCTGGGATGGTGAGGAACCGGGCCGCACCCTCCGCCTGCTCAGCCGTGTAGAAGCGGGGCCCGATCTCTCCCATAGATTGCTTCATCAAACTCTCGATGCTCGCAAGGTCCGCGAGGTTCGCCAGTCGTAGTCGGTTCACAATCAAAGCATACGCAAAACCTTGGCGAAACCGTGGCATAGGCTACCGGAGTATTCGCTCATCTCTTCGGTGGCCCTCTGCGGTCCTCTGTGGTTCCATCCCCCGCCAACTGAAAAAACCACCGAAAAGTGCAGAGGCCACCGAAAGGAACGTGGGCTAGAACTTAAATCCAAGTGAGACGAAGAAAGCGGCGGGGCCAGGCCCAACGATAGCGCTTCCCTCAACGTACATCGTGCTGCCCGGGATGTCTGCTCCCACCAAGAGTTTCAGGCCCAAACCGCTATCGTGGTCCCCATCGTCGCTGGTGAACCAGAACGTAGGACCAAGACCGACATAGAGCACAGGCAGGTTCTTGATGCCAAGCAAGGAGATCGCATTGCCCCGCTTCCCTTTGCCAAAGTCGCTGGGATTGCCCCAAACTTCCCCATCCAAGCGGAGCGCGGGCAGAGGCGCAAACGGAATTCGGAAAGTGACATCCGCCCCCAACCCGACCATGGTCCGGTTCCACTGGCCCAGGGAAGCCCGCAACCCGATGCGGGGTCGGTCGGGCAAAGGCAGCGTCTGGGCGCTTCCGATGGCACACGCGGCGGCAAGGGCGGATACAAAGACCAGTTTCCCGTTCATAGATACCTAGACGATCCTGGGCCTTTTTCCGCTCATATTCAATATGCGGAATTCTGGCGGGCGCTGGTTCCGTAGCTTAGGGCGTGAAGGTTTTCGTTCTGTTAGCGATGGTAGCCAGCCTTGTCGGATGCAGCACCATGGATAGGTTGGCAAGCATCCATCAGCACTTCGTCGATCAGACGGAGGCGACGACAGTAGCTCAAGTGGAACCAGCAGAAAAAGTCCAACCAACCCCCGTTCTTGCAAGCCATTCTGAGGAGCAGGAAGTGGTGGTCTTCTACCGAGACGACGCCAAAGGCATCCTCATCACGAAGCGAATCCCCCTCCCAACCCCCGCGCCCACGATGTAGGCGGCTCTAAACCTCGCATACTAAAGCGTCAACTGCGGTAGTTGTGTACAATCTAATGAGCGATGAAGCTGAAGCAAATCACTTTCTGGGCGGCTGGTACTTTCGGATTGCTCATGGCTACCGGAACCATTCTTTTCAAGCCATGGGTTAAAGGGGAAGGGATCACCGATTGGCCGTGGATACTTGGAAGTGCGATTGCTATGTACTTCATCGCCTTTGTGAGTGGTCTACTACTGTTGCCCCACCTATCTCGTGTAGCGCATTGGACAACCCGAGGCCTTCTATTCATCGCCTCTGCAATCGTCCTTGCTGCTATCAACGTGTTTCTAATGGGCAACGACAGCTATATTCCCTGCCTTATGGGCATGGTGGCGGCATCGTTGGTTGAGCGCGTCTCTGAGGAGTCGCCTCAGTAGCCTTCACACCGAAAACTCAGAGTCCGGCCCCCCTTCCTGCCCGAAGGTCAGGGAGAAAGGGGCCGGGGGATAGAGGGGTTTGAACGGGTAGCAGGATCAACTTGGTATAGAAAGGCTTTTGTCTGCCTCAGGGCGCGCCTACCTCAGACTCCCACCCGCCCCAGAATCGCAGCCCTGAGGCTTCAAAGGCGAGTCTCCCTCCAGACCCCAGCGCCCACGATGTAGGCGGCTCTAAACCTCGCACGCCAAAGCACCAACTGCGGTAGCCGTGTACAATCAGTGAGCGATGAAGCTGGGGCAATTTAAGTTCTGGGTAGCTAGCATCGGTTTGCTCATGGCTGTCGGAGCCGTCCTCCTCTATGGATTGCTTAAAGAGGAAGTCATCGTCAGTTTGCCCTTGATGCTTGGCAATACAATAGCGATGTACCTCATTGCTTTCGGGTCTGCATTGTGGTTGCTACCTCGACTAAACCATAACATTCACTTGACCATCCGAGGGCTCTTGTTCGTCTTCCCAACCATCATTCTGGCCGCTATTTCCGTGTTTCTTCTGGGTAACTCAGGTAGCTCGATAGGCTTGGTCATGGGTTACATTACCGCCTCCCTTGCTATGCGCACCTCTGAGGAGTCGCCTGAGTAGCCGTCACGCCGAAAAGTCCAAATCTTTGTCTGCCTCAGGGCGCGCCTCCCTCAGGCTCCCACCCGCCACAAAACCGCAGCCCTGAGGCTCCAATCCGGTCCATGCGGGATATGTCGATCCTCCGTGGAAACTTGTAGGCGGCGGATGCATTTTGCCGCTGTCTCCCCTTGATTTCACGCAAAGATCGCAAAGAGCCTCTACTTTCCTTTGCGATCTTTGCGCCTTTGCGTGAAACAATACACCCACCAAGCCAAGACCGAGACGGCCTTGGAAACCATGGGCGGGGACGCCCATGCCACGAACCTAGCCCGCAAACCTCCAAGTCCCATCAAACTCCCTTGACAGAGACATCCCCAGCAACACCGCCCGCAGAACGGGAATCGGGATATTGTTCTCCGCCAAGATCGCGTCGTGGAACTGGCGGTGGCTCATACCCCGATCCTCCAAGCACTCCTTCGCCAACGCCCGCATCTGCATCGCCCCCAGCATATAGGCGGCCTGGTAGAGCGGCGGATAGTCGCCCTTGAACGACCGCCTGACTTCGCCTTCCGCCGTGCCTCGTTCATGACCCACTTTCTCCACCAACATCTCGATGCACTCCTCCGGCGTAAACCAGCCCAGGTGGAAGCCGAGTGAGAACTCGATGCGGACACACCGGTGCATCCGCCAAAACAGCATCCCCACCCGGTTCTCCGGCGTCTTCGGAAAGCCGAGATTCCAGAACAGAAACTCCATCCACAGCGCCCAGCCTTCGGTCCAGAATGGCGTGTAGAAAAGAGAGCGGTAGGGGTAGTTGCGCTCCTCGATATAGGCCTGCAGGTGGTGGCCGGGGATGAGTTCATGGAAGACGGTGGCGCGGGCGAAGTGGCGGTTGTTGGCCCGCAGGCTTTTTGCCTTCTCCTCCTGGGTCATGCCGTCCGTCGGGAAGGAGACGATGATGGTGTCTCCGCCCAGGAAGAACGGATTGACCTTTTGCCGCTCGGGCGACATCATCCGCATCCGCCAAACCTCCTCGGCCAGGGGCGGGATCGTCATCAGGTCGTGGTCTTTCACAAACTGGATGGCCTCCTCCGTGAGTTCCCGGATGAACCTCGGCTGTTCTCCTGGCTTCAAGTGGTCCTGCTTGGTTAGCTCAAGGGCCTTATGCCAGTCGTCGCCGCACCCCATCTCTTGCGCCGCCCGCTTCATCTCCGCCTCGCACCAGGCGTACTCCTGCTTCCCAAGGTCGATCAGTTCCTCGGGCGTGTAGGGGATCATCTCGGCTTCCAGGGCGGCGAGGAGAGCTTCCCTGCCGATAGGTTTGCCGATGATGGCCAGATTGTCGTCCGCTGCGATGCCTGCCAACTTCTCCCGCAGATGCTTTGCGTAGTCTTGAAGGGCTTGGTCCGCGGCTTGATAGGGCTCGCGGCACCACCAGGTGAAAAGCGGATCGTAGCCTTTATAGAACTCGAACCACTCTTTCATCGACTCTCGAAGCTCATCAGTTCGCTTGGCGGCTTGGTTCGCAAGGGTTCGCTCGGCTTCGGGCTCCGTGGGGATTTGCGCGATTAGGGTTTGCAGAGTTCGGGCGGCATGCTCCGGGTCCAACTCCTCTACCCGCTGACGAGCCTCGGCAAGGTCGATCACCCCCTCCGCAAACGGCAGGAGCGGTTGCAAGGCTTCCCTTTCCTGTCCCTCGATCTCCAATTGGCGAAGGCGGTTCTTCAATAGGTTCTGCAGAAGGATCGTGTCGACTTGCCCGGTGCGATCCAAGCCGTCAAAGTCGATAGCCCTCAATCGCTCGATAGTCTCCTCATAGAATCTACGGAAACGGGCGGCTCGGGTTGGGGAGAGGGGTTGGTTGTAGAACTCGCCGAGAATCTTTTCGTCGGCGGCGAAGGTTTCGATGAGTTCGCGCATGGCAGGTGCTACCGGCAAGCTTACCGACAGAGTGCCATAATCTCCTCGATGTCCCTGAAAATAGCCGTCGTCGCCGGAGATGGAATCGGCCCCGAAGTGACCTCGGAAGCAGTGAAGGTTCTGAAGGCGGTTCGGTCGGATTTTGAGTTTGAGCATGGCCTCATCGGCGGGATCGCCTACGATGAAAAAGGCCACCCCCTCCCCCCCGAAACCCTCGACCTCTGCAAAGCCGCCGACGCGGTTCTGCTGGGCGCGGTGGGTGGACCCAAGTGGGACAACGTTCAGCCCGTTTCCATGCGGCCCGAAGTGGGAGCCCTGCTTCCGTTGCGGAGCGAACTGAACCTCTACGCCAACGTCCGCCCCGCCAAGACCCTGAAGCCTCTCCTGAAAGCCAGCCCCCTCAAGGGAACCGAAGGGATGATCGATCTGGTGGTGATGCGCGAGCTGACCGGCGGCATCTACTTCGGCAAGCCTCGCGAACGCAAAGGCGACACCGCCATCGACACCTGCGTTTACTCCAAGTTCGAAGTCGAAAGGATCGCCAAGCAAGCCTTCACCATCGCCCGCCAAAGACGCCACGAGATCGTCAGCGTGGACAAAGCCAACGTCCTGGAAACCAGCCGCCTCTGGCGAGAGGTCGTCACCGAAATGGCCACCCAAAACCCGGACGTCAAAGTCACCCACATGTTGATAGATAATTGCGCGATGCAACTCGTTAGGAATCCGAAGCAATTCGATGTCATCCTAACCGAAAACATGTTCGGCGACATTGTAAGCGACGAGGCTTCGATGGTGACCGGATCATTAGGTCTCCTACCGAGTGCCTCCCTGAGCGATCCGAAAGGTGGGAAGCTGTTTGGGCTCTATGAGCCGATCCATGGGTCGGCGCCGGATATTGCGGGACAGCAGCGGGCGAACCCGTTGGCGGCGATTTTGAGTGGGGCGATGATGCTTCAGTACACGTTTGAGGACGTGAAGAACGCGGCTCGGATCGAGAAAGCGGTCGAGGCGGCTTTGGATGCGGGGCTGCGAACGGCGGATATCTTTGAAAAGGGAACCCGGCTGGTATCTACCAAGGAGATGGGAGATGCGGTGATGGCGCATTTGAAGTGAGATGCCTGATCTAGTCGACAACCCGATCATCACCCAACTCGACGAGTCGATGCTGGAGGGCTTTGGGGGATTCCCGAACGTCCTCTATGTGATCGACTGTGGTGGGGGCAAGTATGCCTGCAACAACGCCGAGACCATCCCCGACGGAATCGTGGTCAACGGACTGGCAACCTTTCCCAATCCCGATGAAGCCACCACTTATATGGGTTTACTCGCGGGATTGAGCGGAGAGATTGCCAAGAAGACATTTGAGGAAGCCCGGCAGATCACGATCTCTAAGCCTATCCTGAAGTGTATGTTCTTGTATGTGAGCGGAGGAATCGTCGATATCCACTGGGTTCGTTAGGGTGTTCGCTCCGCCTTCCCTTTGTGCCTTCGTGCCTTTGTGGTTTGAATGCAATCACTGGCGGGGAAGATAGCCACCAAGGCACAAAGACACCAAGGAGCCATTCTTGGGCACTTCAGATATGAGTGTAACGACGTTTCATCGTGTACGTCATAAAAAACATGAGAATCGCCGCTATCGCACTTTTGGGCTTGGCCGCTGTAACCGCCTTCGGACAGGTGGTCCCTCAGCTTAGGATCAAGCGCCAGCCGGTCCAGATCAAGATTCGCCACGCCGATCCTTGGGCGGTGAAGACTCTGCTGGAAGGCGGCGAACTGCGGCATCCCGAACTCTCCACCATCCTGGCCCTCATGGGCGGCGGCCAGGGGCAAGGTCAACCGGGTGCCGGAGCCCCCGGCCAAGGCGGCAACGCCAACAACGGCCTCTTCCCCGACGGCAAGTTCATCGTCAACCCCGGCGACAACACGCTGTGGTTTATCCCGAACCCGTAAACGGCATTGGGCGAGAAAGGAAAAAGGGCCGACGCCTGATAGGCTTCGGCCCTCTTCAATTGTCGCGCGCCAAGTGGCTTGCAAATGCAGGTCTGTTGACCTGTTCCTACGATTTCTCTTGTTGGAGCAAAGCGCAGGCGTCTTTCAGATACTTTTGATATTATACATGAGTGTCTGCAAAATATGTCTTTGGAATTGATCTGGGTCTCAACAACGTCGGTTGGGCGGTTATTCGTAAGGAGAAAGATCTTCAAGTCGAGGCTTATGGAACCTACGTCTTCAATAGCCCTCTCAGCGAGGACAACAAGGCGACTTCCGGGCTGAAGAGTCGCGACCGAGGCATGAAACGTCGTAGCCGTCGGACCCTCAAACGACGCTCTGAGAGAAAGAAGGCCCTTTACCGTCTGCTTGCCGAAAATGGATTCCTGCCTTTGTCGGAGGAAGAGAGGGTGGAGATGTTCTGTCGGCACGGCACCAGGGAAGTTCCGCTCCATCCATATGCGTTGCGGGCAAAGGCTCTGACAGAAAAGCTGGATCCATTTCATGTCGGCCGCGTCTTCTGCCACCTCAACCAGCGGCGCGGCTTCCTCAGTCCGAGGGATTTGATGCTCAAGGGGGTTGGGGCACAAACCGATGCCAAGTTCGACACAGAGGATGAGGAATCCGGCCAGACCAAGAAAGAGATCGCCCAGACGCGCGACGCGATGGGCGACTTTCCAACCATCGGCGCATTCCTAGCCGAGAGGATGAGGAACAACGATCCGGTTCGGAAGAAGACCAAGAAGCACAAGGAGGACCTTTCCAAAGATGAGATCCAGCGACGGTTCGTTCGGCATGACCGAGCCATGTTGGAGAAGGAGTTCCATACCGTCTGGGAGGCGCAATCCAAGCACCATCCACTCCTCACCGCTGAACTCAAAAAACAGGTGGAAAAGTTGATTTTCCATCAAATCCCCATCGGTGCACAGATCGGATTACGCGGGAAATGCACGCTCTTTCCGAAGGAGAACCGCATCGCTGCCGCATCTCTTACCGCTCAGAAGTTCCGTATTGCACAGGATTTGGCGCACCTCAAAGTAGCAGAATCTCCAAACTCGGAAGAACGTTCACTCAAGCCAGAGGAACGCAGGAAATTGCTGATGAGGTTAATGTTCGATCCGAGCCTTATCGACGAGGTCGTAGCGGAGGAACAGGAAGGACTGAAAGAGAAACTGAGGACAGGCGAAAATCTTTCATGGTCCGAGGCAAAAACGCTTATCGGCCAACCCACTACAGCCTTGTTCAACCTCGAGCCGGTACCCAGGAAGGGTAGGACATCAAGGGGATCAACCATGAAAGCTAAGGGAGCCTTCGAGGATTCCGATCAATCCGGCACAAAGAGAGAATTAAAGGGTAGCAAGACCGTCTCCCATATCAAGCGCGTCATCGGCGAGAAATGGGACCAGCTTGGTCCCAAGGGACAAGAGAACCTGGTCGGCATATTGCTTACTGCCCGAAGCGTTCCGGTTTATATTCGAAATGAGAACGGAAACAAGCAGCTAAATCCGGACATCTTGAAAGAGAAGACCGCTACAGCCCACGTCTATCATCTCTTGCACGAGAAAGGTGTGCAAACCGTGGGCATGAAGGGCGCGAAACCGATCTACCTCAAATTCACCGAAATCGAGGCCGCTAACCTCGCTACTCTTGAATTGCCGAAGGGCTATCTGAACCTCAGCCTGAAGGCAGTGAAAAGGGTCATGCCTCACCTGCTACTGGATAAGGTGTATTCGGAAGCCTGCAAGGCAGTCGGGCTGGACCATGCCAACCCAGATGCGACTGGCGAAATATTTGACTTTTTGGAGCCCAAGATGTCAGACGGTATCAAGCATCCCTTGGTGAAGTGCTCCGTACTGAGCGCGATTCGGGTTGTCAACCAGCTTATCAAACGGTACTGCCCTCCTCCCTATGATAATCCCAAGGAGAAGCCCTACACGATCCGCATCGAACTCCCCCGCGACTTGGCCAAGGGCGCCGAGGAACGAGAGAGGATTGAAAAGAAGAATGATGAAAGTAGAAGAATCCGAGAACGCAACGCCAAGCGAATCGAAGAGGAGGCAAACCAGAATCCCGCCGACAAGGACAAGATCGTAGTCAATGATACGAATCTCAAAAAAATTGAGTTATGGGATGAATGTAATACAGAGCTACCCTATGAGCCTGGCGAGCGTATCGCGTCAATAAGGGACCTCCTCGTAGGTCCATATGAAATCGATCATATCGTTCCTCGTAGCTATAATTTCGACAACTCTAGAGGCAATTTGGTGCTTTGCACGAGTCAATTCAACAAGGACAAGAAAGACAAATGCCTGTTCGAAGTCATTTGCTCGCAAGATAGGGAACTCTGGCCACAGATACAGGCATTCATTCAAACGCAAAGAGGCCAGAAGAATCCAGCGCCCGTTCCAAGCAACCTTCTTCCCAAGCAGTGGAGAAATATTCGCACTCGAGTGAACTCTCTCAAGTCCATGCCTGAACACAAGCGAAAACGCATCCTTGCAGAAGAGTTACCAGAAAAAGGCTTTGAGGGACGCCACCTTACGGCTACCGGCTACATTTCGAAGGAAGTCCTACGGATTGCAAAGCATCTTGGCGTTGAGGTGACGGTCACTCAAGGCTCCGCGACCGGACACTTGAGGCGATTGTGGCGGTTGAACGATGTCGTACCGCTTCACCCCGCCGAAAAGAACGAGAAGCCAAAGCCAGGCAAGCCTCGCTCCGATTATCGGCATCACGCCGTAGATGCTGTGGTGATTGCTCTCACCAGCCCTTCGGAAACGACAAAGGTGCTGGACTTCTACCGGCGGAAGGAGCTTGGACTACCTAGAACCGAGGATAAGCCAGTTCTTTCGCCTATTCCCAACTTGAGAGAGCAGGTTGAGAGGATGATCCCAGGTTGCCCGGTCGTCCACCGTCCCGACCGCCGAGCGAGTGGTGAGTTTCACAAGGAGCAACCCGTCAATCTAGATGTTGACGATTTAGAGACACGTTTACGGCTTGCACAGGCCAAGGAGAAGTCTGCAAAGGAAACAGGAGCTGATTACAAGGCTTCAAAAGGGGAGAAGGTAAAGGGCATTCAGAAAGAGCTAGCCATTGCAAGGGGAGTCATAGTCGCCGCTAAAGATTGCGAACCTGGCAAGGCAACGCCGCATGCGGGTGGGAAGTACCTCATCAGACTAGATGAGCAAGGCAACGTGACTCAGGCCTACACAACCGAAAACAAGCATCACATGGTGATCTGGGAGTGCCTTGAGAAGGGCAGTAGGGGCAAGTTCGAGCGTCAGGCGAAGGTTGTGACAATGATCGAAGCAACTCGCAGAAGGCAGAAGAAGGAGCATGTGATCAAGAAAGACGACTGTCCACAAGGTTGGCGGTTCGTCATGTCGATTTGTAAGGGAGATACCGTTGAGATGACAAGCGGAAAGATTGGCGTGGTCTCGAAACTGTCTGAAAGCGACACTGGCGTGTGGGGACCACATGTTGCGCAACAGGTCGGCAAGATAAACCGCGACAATGACTACTTGGTTCTGAGAATGCAAAACCTTTCTGGACTCGATAATTTCAAACGGCGCATCGTCCAGAACATCTTCGGCGAAACCGTGTTCTCCGAGGGGCCTGACGATTGAAGCGATCTATCGCCATCCTTAACCCAGCCCGGCTCAAGATCGAGCGGCGTCAACTCTTGATCCAAAACGAGCAGGGGGAGCACCGGGTGCCGCTGGAGGACCTCGCAGTGATCGTTCTCGATCATCAGGCCATTGACGTGACCGGCCCCCTTCTGGGCGAATGCGGCGACTACGGCATTGCTATCGTCGTCTGCAACCCCAAGCACCTGCCCAGTTCCTACCTGCTTCCCTATCCCGGCAACGAACTCCACGCCCAAACGCTTCGGGGCCAGATCGCGGCCTCCAAGCCCACCCAGAAGCGAATGTGGCAGGAGATCATCCAGGAGAAGATCAGGAGTCAGGGGCGGTTGCTCCATGAGAAGACGGGCGACGACGCGGGGCTCGGGATGATGGCGCACCAAGTTCGGAGTGGCGACTCCACCTATTGCGAAGGCCGCGCCGCCGACCGATACTTCTCCGCCCTGTTTAGCCCCGCGTTCAAGCGTCTTCGCGGCAAAGAGGTGGAGGAGTACACCGAAAGCGCCTCGATGCGAACGGTCAACTCCATGCTGAACTACGGCTACATGGTCGTCCGCGCCGCCGTTGCTCGAGCGATTGTCGGCGCAGGCCTCCATCCGGCCCTCGGAATCCACCATCGACACCGTAATAATGCCTTTTCTTTGGCCGATGACCTCATAGAACCGCTCAGAACCTTGGTAGATCGCCAAGTTTACGATAGGATGCTAGAAAGTGATCTCCCGTCGGACCTCACTCCTGACCTGAAACGCCGCGTGATGCTGGCGCTGACGGCGGAAGTGAAATGGGATGGCCGACTCTTTCCGCTGGATGCGGCTTTGGAAAGTTATGCGGCAGGTGTTCGACGATGTCTTCTTGGCGAAAGCAAGGCGCTGGAGGTTCCCGGCGTTTAGTTCTGGGCGGGGTGAGGGCCATGTGGGTCGTCGCCTTCTTTGACCTCCCCACCGAGACCAGGGCTCACAAAACGGCCTATCGTCGGTTCCGAGAGTTCCTGCTAAAAGACGGATACATCATGCTCCAGTTCAGCGTCTACGCTCGGCCTTGCGCCGATCAGGAATCAGCCACCAAACATGAGAGGCGTCTGGAGACCCAAGTTCCCGACGAAGGCGAGGTGCGGGTGCTATCGCTGACCGCACTCCAATACAGCCGGATGCGCTGCTTTTTTGGGGAAACGGAAAGTTCCCCCGAAAAGCTGCCTTCCCAGCTCAGTTTTTTCTAGGCAAATTTTCCGGAGTCTAGGTTGAAATCCCCTCGTTTGAAGGAGGGGATAGTGTATCTGAAAGACGCCCGACCGCTTGCCCCAACCTGCAACATGCCCACGAGCAAAGCCCAAGCAGTGTATCTGAAAGACGCCCGACCGCTTGCCCCAACTATCCATTTGTTTCGCTCTTCGCCGGCACCAGTGTATCTGAAAGACGCCCGACCGCTTGCCCCAACTGGAGGACAAGGTGAGGTCGCAAGAGGTTCAGTGTATCTGAAAGACGCCCGACCGCTTGCCCCAACAGCGGACTGTCTCCCAAAAAGGATAACAAAAGTGTATCTGAAAGACGCCCGACCGCTTGCCCCAACCTGTTCTGGCTATCCGAGACTACTACCGAGAGTGTATCTGAAAGACGCCCGACCGCTTGCCCCAACGCGGAGTTGGGAGACTGG
>CAZCSP010000012.1:0-98526 GCA_964501275.1 uncultured Fimbriimonadaceae bacterium
CGCGGGTCCCTGCCCACGGCTACACCCTTCGGGTCGGTTAATTACCAGTTCGTGACTCTGGTACAAGCCTGCTCATGGGTCCCTGCCTGCGGCTACACCCTTCGGGTCGGCTAATGAGGGAACCTTCGGGAAGTGCTAACCTTTTTAGTACACATGAAGCGTTTTTGCCTCATTCCCGTCGTTCTCCTCACACTTGCCCAGGCCCAAGAGGTTGTGATCCGGGAGGGGATCGGGACTCGGGTGCAGGGGGCTCGGCGGTCGGCGGTGCATGTCGATCCAGTGGAGCACAAGATCGTCACCGGGACCTGGAAGGTTCCTGTCGATGGGCAAGAGGGCTGGACGAAGATCGAGGCCAATGCCCAGGGCGAGTTTCGGGGCGGGGCGACGAGCGGGGGGTACATCTACGCGACCATCGACTCCCCGGCCAACCGCATTGCCCTTTTGGAGGCCACCGGGCACTCGTTGGTCTACGTCAACGGCGTCCCCCGCACCGGCGACCCCTATAGCTACGGCTACACTTCCCTGCCCGTGGAACTCAAGCGGGGCAAGAACGAGCTTCTGTTCCTCTGCGGCAGAGGCCGCTTCGCCGCCAAGCTGATCGATCCGCCCAAGCCGATCTCTATCGACCTGCGAGACGCCACCACGCCGGATATCGTGAAGGGTGCCACAGGAGACCTCTGGGCGGGGATCGTGATCCGCAACGCCACGAATGTCCCCCTGACCGGCCTAACCCTCGAAGTCTCGGGCAAATCCACCCCGGTCTGGCCGATCCCGACGTTGGGGAACCGCAAGGTGGGGGTCCAGATTCCCATCGAGGCGGACGGGAAGTACGAAGTCCGCCTGCTGGACAAGGGCAAACTGTTGGACAGCGTGAACCTGGAGCTGAGGGTTCGGGAGCCGGGGCAGGTTTATAAGCGAACGTTCGTAAGCCAGATCGACGGGAGCGTTCAATACTACGCGGTGAATCCGGCGTCCAGCGCGTCGGAGGAAAGAGCCCTCTTCCTCAGCCTGCATGGAGCCAGCGTGGAAGCCTTGGGCCAAGCCGAAGCCTATTCGCGAAAGGCATGGGGGCATCTGGTGGCGCCCACCAACCGCCGCCCCTACGGGTTCGACTGGGAAGAGATCGGTCGGCTGGACGCCTTAGAAGTCTTGGCCCTGGCCAAAGAGGAACTCAAGCCCGATCCCACCAAGATTTACCTGACCGGGCACTCGATGGGCGGGCATGGAACCTGGCAGTTGGGCGTCCACTACCCACAGCTGTTCGCCGCCATCGCCCCCAGCGCAGGCTGGATCAGCTTCCAAACCTACGCGGGCGGACAGCAGTACCAGAACCCCACGCCCGTTGAGCAGATGCTGTTGAGGGCCGGTTCGCCCAGCGATACCCTCGCGCTCCGAAGCAACTTGAACAGCCGGGGTGTATACATCCTCCACGGCGACGCCGACGACAACGTCCCTGTTGGCCAGGCGCGCCAGATGCGCGAAGCGTTGAATGGCCATCCCGACCTGCGCTGGCATGAAGAAAAAGGAGCCGGACATTGGTGGGATGCAAGCCCGGAGCCAGGGTCGGATGCCGTCGACTTCGCCCCGATCTTCGACTTCTTCAGCAAGCGGCGTCTACCGAGGATCAGCGAGGTCACCGAAATCGACTTTGCGACTGCCTCCCCCGGCGTGTCGTCGCAGATCCATTGGGCCTATATCTACCAACAGGAGAAGCCGTTCGTCCTCAGCCGCATCCAGTTGCGGGCTTTCCCCCAATTGGCCAAGTTTGTAGGGACGACCGAGAACGTCTCGGTGTTGGCCCTCTCCATCGGCCCTCTGGTGGATGGCAAACCGATCACGTTGGAGATCGATGGCCAAACTCTGGAACCCAACCAGCCCACGATCAACCGCATCTTTTTGTACAAGCAAAACGGCAACTGGTCCGTCGGCGGCACCCCTAGTCCCAACGACAAAAACCCGGCCCGATACGGCAGTTTCAAGGATGTCTATAAGAATCGCGTCGCCTTCGTCTACGGCACCAAAGGTAACACCGAGGAGAACGCTTGGGCTTTTGCCAAGGCCCGATACGACGCCGAGACCCTTTGGTATCGCGGCAACGGGTCGGTGGACGTGATCCCTGACACCGCTATCGACGGCCAGATCGAGGATCGAAACTACATTATCTATGGCAACGCCAACACCAACAGCGCCTACGCCAAGCTGATCGACGACGAAGTTCTGCTCAGCTCCAAGGGACTCCGGTATGGCGGCAAAGAGCTCGCCGACGCCAAGTCGATCTCGGCCTATTTCATCCGCCCCCGCAAGGGCAGCAGCCTCACAAGCGTGGGGGTGATCGGGGGGACGGATATCGTGGGGATGCGCCTCTGCGACCGCGTGCCGGTCTTCACCAGCGGCGCGGCTTTCCCCGATCTGATCGCCTACGGCCCGGAGGCGCTACTTGATGGCACGAAGGGAGTCCGCCTTGCCGGGTTCTTTGGGAAAGATTGGAAGGTTGTATCCGGGGATTGGGCCGGGAAGGGGATTGATGGAAGGTGAACAGGAGATTATCTCTGCTCTCATCGTTGAGAACTTCTATAACGGGATCAACGATGAAGAGGTGGAACGGCTGATCGCGCTAGTAGAAGAACGATGGGACCGAGAACTGTCGAGAAATGAAGCCTACGACCTCCTCGTATTCCTCAGTGAGGATACATACCTGGAGTAAACCGTAGATTCAAACGACGGGGTTTGGCGGGGAATTGCCTGGCGGCTCAGGGCGACTGGTTAAGCGGGAAGTAGTGATTTCTGATGACATCGCCACATTTTTGACGATTCGTGGTTTAAAATGAAGGTGCATGCCTCGGATTCTTACCTGGCTATCCTTGAAGGAGCTGCCTCACGCACTTAGGCTTATTGGCTTGGCCCTCATGGGGTGTTGTCTGGGCGGGGGGATCTACCTGGTCCAGATATCCGAAGCCGCCAGCTATCTCTCCGACGATCCCAAAGCCTGCATCAACTGCCACATCATGGTGCCGCAGTACGCCACCTGGCAGCATTCCAGCCACGGAAAGATCACCACCTGCAACGACTGCCACGTCCCGCAGGACAGCACTTGGCGCAAGTATTGGTTCAAAGCCAACGACGGCCTCCGCCACTCGGCGCTCTTCACCCTGCGCAAAGAACGCCAGGTCATCGAGGCGATCCAGGCCTCGAAGGACGTGATCCAGGCGAACTGCATCCGTTGCCATGAGTCGGTAATCGACCGCGCCACCGCCCCCATCGGGCACTCTTTCGACCGGTCGTGCATCGACTGCCACCGCGAAGTCCCCCATGGCCGAGTCCACAGTTTGAGTTCCACTCCCAATGCGGCGGTGCCGCCACCCACCCGGACTTTCCCGGAGTGGCTGATGAAGAACCGTCTCGACACCAGGAAACCCTAATATGAGCCAAGCAAAGAAGCGACCCATCATTCCTTGGATAGTGTTTTGCGCAAGCGCCATCGGCGCGTTTGCGTTAGGCGTCCTATCGACCAACATCAACCAGCGACGGGCGGAGGCGGTCAATAGCCGGGTGCAGTTCATCAAGCCTATTGCGCGGTGGGAGTCGGACAACTCGGTCTGGGGCGCATCGTTCCCCAGCGAGTACGACAGTTGGCTGGCCACCCAAGGGATGTCTACTCGGACCAAGTACGGGGGCTCGGCGCCTCGCGACCATTTGGCCGACCACCCGAACACCGTCGTGATGTGGGCGGGATACCCATTTGCCAAAGCCTACAACGCCCCCCGCGGCCACTACTATGCCTTGGAGGATGTGAACAACACGCCCCGAATCAGCGAAGCCACTCCCGGCACCTGCTACACCTGCAAGAGCCCCGATGTGCCCCGCTTAATGGAGGAGTTTGGACCGGAGAAGTTCTACGGTAAGAAGTTCTCTGAGTTAACGAGCGAGATCAAAAACACCATCGGCTGCGGAGACTGTCACAACAACGAGACCATGGCCCTACAGATCAGCCGCCCCGCCCTGATCGAGGCCTTTGAGCGGCAGGGCAAGGACATCACGAAAGCGACCCACCAGGAGATGAGATCCTTGGTCTGCGCCCAATGCCATGTGGAGTATTACTTTAAGGATAAGGACAAGCAGTATCTGACGTTCCCCTGGGACGAGGGGATGTCGATTGAAGGGATGGAGAGCTACTACAAGAAGACGGGCCACGTCGACTTCGTGCACGCCATCTCCGGCGCAAAGATGATCAAGATGCAGCACCCGGACTACGAGGTGTATTCCAAGGGCATCCATGCATTCCGCAACGTCTCCTGCGCCGACTGCCACATGCCCTACAAGTCGGAAGGCGGCGTCAAGTTCACCGACCACCAAATTCGAAGTCCGCTGGAAAACATCGCCAACTCCTGCGGAGTCTGCCATCGGTGGAGCGAAAGCGACATCAAGGAGCGCGTCTTTGGGATGCAGGATAAGCACAAGGAGATGCTCAAGCGAGCAGAGGCGGCGGTGACCGCTCTCCACCTGGAGATTGGGGACGCGATGAAGTTGGGCGCGACGGATGAAGAGTTGGAGTCGCCCCGCCAAGCCGTGAGCACAGCCCAGATGTACTGGGACTATGTGGCAGCCAACAACGGCATGGGCTTCCACGCTCCTCAGGAATGTGCACGAGTGCTCGACAAGTCTACGGGCATCGCCATGGAGGGAAGACTGGAGATCAACCGAATCCGCGCCAAGTACGGCTCTATTCAGGCCATCGCCATGCCCGATCTATCGACCAAGGAGAAAGCCCAGGCCTTCATCAAGCCTTATGTGGAAGCGGCGGCAGGCAAAGCCAAGTAGGGCTTGCGATGGACCGATGGACCGCCGATCTCCAGATCGGCATCCGCGTGCAGTCGCAACCACAACACCAAAAAACCGCAATGCCTATCGCCGTCCCTATTGTTTTGACCCCATTTCCAGATAGCATGAAGCCCATGGAAAAGCGGCGCTACGACGTTGAACCGGCAAATGGATACCCAATCGAATACGGGCTCCTTGTCTCCGCCCTGCAAGACGGCACCCGTGAGTGGCGGTCGGAACTGGGCGAGGTTTCTGAGGATGCCATCGTTTGGCAGCCTTACAAGAACGGGCACAACATCGGCGGGGTGATTCTCCACATGATCGACGTCGAAGCGTTTTGGATCGAGACAGCCGCGCTGGGGCGAGAACGTTCTCCCGACGAACTGAAGGAACTCCTGAGCGAAGAAACCGACCAATACGGCTTCAACTGGGTCGTCCCTCCCAAACGGCCCCTGAGCTACTACTACGAGTACCAGGACCGGGTTCGCCAGCGCACTCTGGAGAGCATCCGGCACTTCCCTGACCCCGCGACGGTGATCTCAAGGGAAGGTTGGAACACAGAGATGACCCTGCGGTGGATTCTCAACCACGTGGCGGCGCATGAGGCCTACCACGGGGGACAGGTGGTGATGCTGAAAGCGATGTACGACAAAGCCCACGGACTCCTCTAGCAACAACTCAGACTTTTGCATCAAAATAGCCGAGAATAAGGTTTGTTGCCATGACTGCCGTTCTAATCTCCCTCGTCGTCGCCCTCACGCCCAGCCTTGCCGCTGAGCGCCTAGACCCGCAACCCCTTGCCACCTTCGACGGCAAATCTTGGTCCGGTCTGGCTTTGGGCGCCCTCACCGATGGGGACATTAAGAAGCTCTACCAAACCGACAAGGGAGCGGTGCGCCCTGAGGCGTTGAAGTTCCTGACCGTCAAAGACAGCGGAGTTCGGGTGGATGCGCTCCTGGATGGCCGGGGCGACAAGGCGGTGATGCGGGCGATTCGGCTGGAGTACGACGCGCCTTTGAACATCGAAGACGTTGCCCGTGATCTAGGAGAAGACCCGGTCGCCATGTACCTTCCGGAGCGGCACGAAGACTGGCGCGTTTTGGCGTTTGTGGATCGGGGAGTGTTGGCGATTGACCTGAACGGCCGCTTCGATACCTTCTTCCTCTGCGCCCCTGGCCAAGTCGGGACGGCTTTACGCGACTTCTCCGACCGCCAATCGGACGTCACCTCACCAGTGGACCCCGGTCGGAGTTGGGACCGCATCGTGAGATTTTCCGACGCCGACGCCACCGTCTCCCTCGGCTCTTCCCGCCCCGATTGGATGAACACTGACTGGCGTCGTCGATTGGAACGTCGTCTTGAGAATGCGGCGGAAGCAGTCCGTGAAGCTTCTCTGCGCTACACCTCCTCCGCCAACGGCCGCCTCACCGTCCGCGCCACATCGGACCGCTTCAACAGCAAGGGCGAGGCCAAGTTCACAGTTACAGTTTCCGTCAGCGCCGCCACCCCCTACGGCAAGTTGGACAAGTCGGCCACCCGTTCTCGGAATCTGGGCGAATCCTATGAGCGAAAGATCATCGACCTGATGGAGGACGCTCTGGAAGAGTTATCGCGCGACCTGCAATACGCTATCCAAAAACTCGGCCCCCCGCCCAAGGAGCAGTCCCGACGAACCGCATTGGACCGCCTGATGGACGGCGCGACGCGCAAGCCGCCGTCGGAGCGGTAAGCAAGTTAGCGCCGCTCGATCTCCTGCCACTGGCCCACGATCTCAACCTCGGGCAGGTCCTCCACCGCCTGGACCACCTTCGCCAAGACGCTCTCGACAAACGTCGCATCGTTGGAGACAAAGGCCACCCCCAGTGTGGCGTTGCCCCAAAGGTCGTGGTCGTCTACTTCGGAGATCGACACCTGGAAATCCCGGCGGATACGCTCCACCAGGCTCCTCACGATATGCCGCTTATCTTTCAAAGAAGCCACCCCTTCCAACCGAAGGTCGATCTGCATCAAGCCAACCACCATCGACCGATATTCTGACTTTTCCGGGCCGGTTCGCGTTTTCCGTCGTAAGATGAAGAGAAGAATTCGATGTCGCTGGTAACGCGGCTGGCCCCGACTCCAGGTGGGACGGGGCCCATTTTATGGCTTCCCCTATAAAACTCGACGCCATGTCTCGCTCACAGCTTTCAGCAGTTCGCGTTCCATCCCGAAGGGATCATGCTCGACAGCAAAGGGTCAGGCGAAGCCGCCACCCTGGTAGTCGCCACCCCATCGCGCCAGCCCCAACGGGGCTGCACTGTACAAACTGGTAGTTGTGTAACCCTTTCAGGGTAGGGGAAGTTTGGGAGGTGCTTACCAGGGTGGCGCGGCCCTAGTTTGAGGAACCAGGACATTGGTGGAAGTCGGGCCGCGCTACCCTTCGCTGTCGAGCATGATCCCTTCGGGATGGAACGCGAACTGCTAAAAGCTGTGAGCGAGATCAGGCGTTGCGCAGATTTTGCGATCTTTGCGTCCTAGCGTGAAAACCCGCTACCTAACCACGCTATCCAGCCACCCCACCACCTTCCCTGCCACCTCCTTCGCCCGACGGCTCATCAACGGGCCGACGTGGCTCATGCCGGGGTAGGGGTGGACTTCTGCGCCTGCCCACTTTGCCAACGCCTGGCTGGTGGCGGGTGGAATGTCGGTGTCTTTTTCTCCGATGACCACCAAGGTTGGGCAGGTCGGCTTGGTAGCGGGGATGCCGTTTCGAATCTCGTTCACTACCGCGCCCGATTCATCGCGCCAGAGCTTCCAGGCCCAGAGGATCGTTTTGCTGTCGCTGTCGGGCATGGCGTCTTCCGTCTCTTTCAACGGCCCATTTGCCCAGCGGATGACTGGCGGTGCGTTGCGGGCCTTGCGCTTGGGACCGACTCCGAGCGGAATCGTACTGTTCACCAGAACGATGGCGGCTGGGGTCTCCAACTGCGCTGATTTCAAAGCCAAGATGCCCCCCATGCTCGCCCCCACCAAGATCACCTTGCCCGAGGGCGGACGCCAGAATTGCACCTGCCTAAGGTAGTCCTCGAACCGGGTGTGGGCCAGTCCACCCGCCGCCGGCATCAAATCCTTGGCGATCACCCGATAGCCCGCCCGCTCGAACACCGGCTTCCAAAAGTCGTACTCCCATCCGCCCCCGCCCGCCCCATGGATCATGACGACGGTGGCTTTGGGGGCGAGGAGCGATAGGCCGATTAGCGAGGCAAGCATCACGTCTATTGGTACCCTTTTTCGCGTGGACCCGCTGGATTATTGGAAGAACTGGGCGATCATCGTCGCCGGCCTCGTCGCGTTCATCACGTTCCTGACCGGCTTGCTGGAATACATCCGCCAGGGTCGCCAGCATCGGGCGGAAAACTTTGTGCAGATGAGACGGCGGTTTTTGGAGACCCCCCAGTACCGGCAAATCCTCGATAAGTTGGCGGTAGACGACCCGACTCTGGCCCAGGAAAGCATCCAAGAGAAGCGCAACTTCATCGGCTTTCTGGAAGAAGTCGCCCTCATGGTGAATTCCCGCCTCATCCGCCGAGAGGTCGCCCACTATATGTTCGGCTACTACGTCCTCCTCGCCGCCAAGAGCGAACATTTTTGGGCGGGATTGGACAAGAACAGCGAATACTGGGCCGTCTTCCGAAAGTTTGCTAAGGAGATGTCGGAGATGAAAGAGACTCCGGGTGATCGGGAAGGGCTGAGGTTTTAGCTTCCTCTCCCACTCATTACCAGATTGGTAATAGTTGGACTATAATACAGGAGTGCGGGTCTTCGCGCTGTCAACACTGAGACAATATTGGGAGACGCGGGATTCTGATGCCGAGAAGTCTTTCAGAGCCTGGTTCAAGGAGTGCGAAAACGCGGACTGGAACAACTTTGCGGACGTCAAGCAAACATTCGATCAAACCGATCTGGCTGGAAACCACTACATCTTCGACGTTGGAGGCAACAAGTGGCGGATCATCGCGAAGATCAACTTCCAATTCGCTGGCATATTGATCCGGTGGGTGGGCAACCATGAAGAGTACAGTCGACTTTCAGAAGGGGATATCAGGAGCCTATAGATGAAGCTACCAAGAACGGTGACCGTGCCCGTAATCGAGTCAGCGGATGACCTAGCCCAAGCCCTTGCGAGGTTGAACGAAGTGTTTATGGCGGAGGACGGAAGCCTGGAAGCGGATGAGCGAAACGCCTTGGCTCTTGTCATCGAGGACTATGAGCGGAAGGCTTTTCCAATCGAGGCGCCAGATCCCATTACCGCTATTCGTTTCGCAATGGAGCAGCGCGGGTATTCGAGAAAGTATGTTGCCGAGGTTCTTGGAGGCGCGTCCAGACTCTCTGAAATCATGCAAGGGCGAAGAACTCTCAGCCTCTCTCAAATTCGGAAACTGCACGAGAGGCTACAGATACCCTACGAGTCGCTATTCCCTAGCCAGGAAACGGACCAGTCTCGGGTCGCCTAGACTTACGTCGCGTCCCGTCCTTGCACAGAAGGGGCTGATGTTTTTCCAATGCGGATTGGAGGGCAGTCAACACAACAGGAACAAGGCTGGGCTTTTTGCGGTAAATAGTCGAGGTATGAACACTCGGTTCAAGTTCTTGACGTGCCTCGTCGCATGCGTCACCCTCATCTCCTTCGCCTTTGCCCAGGAGGTTCCGGCCTCCATCAGAGATGCGGTGAAGGTGGCGGATGAGGCGGTGGCAAAGATCGTCGCGGTGCCGGATGCCCAGCGCAACTGGGACAACACGTTGGGGGCGTTCGACGATGCGATGGCGAAGTTGGAGCGGGCGACTTCGATCCCGATGTTCATGGCCCACGTCTCCACCGACGCCACGGTTCGGGCGAATGCCAGAGCGGGCGAGGAGTTCTTGGGCAACTGGTATGTGGAGGTCGGCCAGCGCGAGGACCTTTACCGGGCGGTCAAAGCCTTCGCCGCCCTAAACCCCACCCTCAACCCCGAGCAGAAGCGGATGCTGGACTTCACCCTTCGCGACTACCGTCGGGCGGGAATGGAACTTCCCAAGGACAAGCGGGATCGGGTTGCGGAGATTCAGAAAGAGCTGAACAAGCTGGGGATCGAGTTCGACGGCAACATCGCCAACGACGAGACGACCGTTCCGCTCTCGCTGGCCGAACTCAAGGGCGTCAGCCAGGACCTGATCGACACCCTGCAGAAGGCGGGCCGGGATTCGTACCTCGTCACCATGGACGGCCCCACCTTCAGCCCCATCATCGACTCTGCCGAGTCGGAAGCCACCCGCGAGAAGATTTGGGTCGCCTACAAGCGGCGCGGCGGGGAGAAGAACAACGAAATCCTCAAACAGTTGATCAAGCTCCGCGCTGAACTCGCCCAACTGTTAGGCTACAAGACGTTTGCCGACTACGTGTTGGAGCCGCGAATGGCGAAGAATGCCGAGACTGTCGCCAAGTTCTATTCCGAACTCCGCCCGATTGTGCGCAAGAAAGCTGAGCAAGACCTGGCCGAGTTCAACAAGGCCAAGCGCGACCACGTCCGCAACTCCAAAGCTGAGCTTTGGCCCTGGGACTACTCCTTCTACAAGTCTCGCCTGCAACAGAAGAAGTATGCGGTGGACAACGAGAAGGTGGCCGAATACTTCCCAATGGAGAAGGTGGTCGAGGGCCTCTTCTCCACCACGCAGTCGCTCTATGGGCTGACCTATAAGGACGTCACGGCGAATGCGGCTTCGCTGGGCGTGGAGATTTGGCACCCCGATGTGAAGATGTACGAGGTGACCGACAAGTCGGACAACCGCCTGATCGGGCACTTCCTGTTGGACCTCTACCCTCGCCAAGGCAAGTACACCCATGCCGCCTGCTGGGGATTGCATGGGCGCAAGAAGTGGGTGGATGGAACAGTATCCACTCCCCTCGCCGCCCTGGTCTGCAACTTCACCAAGCCCACCGCCGACAAGCCTTCCCTGCTCCGGCACGACGAGGTGGAGACTTTCTTCCACGAGTTCGGCCACGTCCTGCACAACCTCCTGACCACCGCCGACACCAACCGCTTTGCGGGGGCCGCGACGGCGCGGGACTTTGTGGAGGCGCCCAGCCAGATGTTTGAGAACTGGATTTGGAACGCTGAAGTCCTGAACACCTTCGCCGCCCACTACAAGACCGGCGAGAAGCTCCCCAAGAAGACCCTGGACGGGATGCTGGCGGCTCGAAACCTCGGGAGCGGTCTGGAGACGGAGCGCCAGTTCTACTACGGCATGGTGGATCAGGACTACCACACGTCGCTGTCTGGCAACGTGGACCCAACCAAGGTTAGCGAAGATCTCTTCCCCCAGGTGGAGCTTTACAAGCGGATCCCCGGCGTCTACTACCAAGCCTCCTTCGGCCACTTGGTCGGCTATGAGGCGGCATACTACGGCTACCAGTGGTCCCTGGTCTATGCCCAGGACATGTTCCAGAAGTTCGAAGAGCTAGGCATCCTCTCACCCCAGGCGGGAGCGTACTATCGGGAGAAGGTCTTGGCCCGAGGCGGCACCATGGACGAGTTCGACATGCTCCGCGACTACCTGGGTCGAGAACCAAAGCTGGACGCTTTTCTCAGGCATTTGGGGATGGGGAAGTAGGGTATCGCTAGAAAACACCTATAGGACTTATTTTTCTGCCTCAGGGCGCGCGTGCCACTGGCTCATGTCCACCTCAGCCTTGCAGCCCTGAGGCTTTCCTCTTGCCATGTCTCCATGGGCGACAGGGTCACGGGGCACAATTCGTTTGGACGGCGTGCGCTGCCCACGGGAATGCTGTTCACGCAAGAATACATAAAATAGCTTTGGAAACACCGCTTATTCAGCGCTAGGATGCGGGGGATGGACTTTGGAGCGGGGATACTGCCTTGGCGATCTAGCCTCAGGGCTGCGAATCTGTGGCAGATGCGAGCCAGCGGCATCCGCGCCCTGAGGCAGGAAACGCAAACTCCAGGCTAAGGACGGAGGCTCTTAGTCCATTTAACACTGTCCGCCGCCAGTGCATCGATACGTCCCTCGATCCTATCCATAATGGTTTCCGGACTCCACTTTGTCAGTGTCTCGAGTTTCTGCTGTTCTGCGCTGAGGACCCCAACAAACCTTTCATTCATAGGACGTTGCCTGACACGCCAAACGTCGGGCTGATATCCGCTCCAGTTTGAGTTCGGCATTCCCATTCTGAACTCTGGAAATTCGAATGGCTCTACTGGTTGGTGCCCCACGACTTTCCAGTTTTGCCGCCTGACTCCTGAATTTACATCCACATACACGGGTCCAAATAACACTTCCTTCAAGTCGACTTGCTCAACAACCTGACCAGGTTCGACTTTGCGATCCAAAATCAGAACAAACGGCCCCATCTGATTATGGAAGTCATCAAACACCAGGTAGTAGGCCAGATGTAGCTTTCCATCTCCTAGTGGGACACCTATGATATCACCGGGTTTGGGATATTTTCTGAACTTTGCCATTGAACCTTCTGCGTGTTTCTCGACCGCCTTGCGTCGTCGTAGCGAACCGAATATGAGCATTCCGATTATTGGCAGACAGCATCAGGTTCGACCCAGCAAATCTCTCAATCCAAACCAGAAGCGGCCCGCTTCAAGTTGAAACGGACCGCTTTGGTGGAAGCCTGCTCTAGAGGCAATGCATTGCAAGGGCCCCGGGGCAAGTTGGGAAGGCTCGCCTCCGGGGACTCTATTAGGAGGTGTCTGGCGATTCATGAATGCTAAGTTCCAGACAAAGGTAGGACCGCCTCATGAAGGGGTTTGTTCCCGGAAGTTAGCGGAATCTGCTAACGTTAATTTGAGTTTGGAGATCATCTGCCAACACTCGGCTTGCGACCCCCACCCTGCCCTCCCCCCTCCGGCACAAACATCCGCAGGGGGAGGCTCTATTGGCCTCATCCAACTTTTACGGCGCCACGGTCAGCCACTCGTTCCAGTTGGTGTCGCCGGCAAAGCGCAGGTTCGCGTAGTCGATCCCGTTCTGACCGGCAAACTGCGCGGCCGACGAGAAGTCGATGGAGATGCCGTGGCTCCCGTTGGAGTTGGCGTTGTGGCCCTCCCACTTCACTGTTGCGTCGACCATGGCCATCACCTGGTCGCAGGCCGAGCTGACGCCGGAATCGGGCAACAGAGCCTTTAGCCATTGGGCGATTCCCTTCAGGTCACGATAGACCCTGGTGCTGGTGGGGCTGTAACTCTTGGCCTGCTCCCGTGCTCCTCGGACCGGTTGCACGATAATCCGCATTTCCGACACCGTGCTCATGGACGGTGAGAAGCCAGTGCCCGTCTCGTAGGCAACCCGCACCCCCGTTGCGTTCGCCCGGATTTGGTAGAGGCCACTCGTAGCGTTGAATCCGGCGGGAGTCCAAATTCCGCCCGGAATCCGATACTCTATCCTTGCATTCACGCCCAGCGTCCCTGTGAGTCTCACCCCCTGCACAAACCGCTCGGGGAAGGTAGCGGTGATATGGTCGCTGGAATTCGCGGGAGAGTTGACGGACGAAGTTCCCGTGTCGTTGTCGTGCGCATAGACCGGATCGGCGAAGCCAGAAGATGTCCAATCCACATCGGCATAGACGTTCTCCACATCCACCTCGGCGGCCAAACCCTGGTTGGCCAACAGGGCAAGCGCCAATTGGTCCACTGCGTTTGCCAAAGCCGGAAGTTGGCTGGCTTCCAAGACGCTCTGGGTGATGAAGCCTGCGCTGCCATAGGCTTGGAGCATCCCATCCACAAAGCTCTTAGAGAGGTTGAGAGTAGAAGCATCGGGGTTGTCCCGGAATTGGCCAAACACAAGGTGATAGGGCAAACCAGCTCCTGGAGGCGACTCCTCGCTTCCGACGATGTACTCCGCATGATCCTGAATCTCATGGGCGACTTCGATCATCTGCATCAGGCTCGCGTCCCAGGAGATGATGTCGAACTGGTTGGAGCCCAAACCCTGCACAAACTGCCAAGTCTGGATCGACGTGCCGAACTCGTCGTCGTAGGAGACCGCGCGGGTGGGGGCGGGGCCGTCCGTCCCGCGTCGCCAGCCATTGCCGTGGTTCCACATCACCAAGGCATAGCGGTCCGCAGGATAGTTGGCCTTGGTCCAGTTGATAAAGTTGAGCAAGGTCGTCGTGCTTCCCATATCGACCCCGTTGCCCAGGTCTTGGACCAGTTGCGATTTGATCGCGTTCGTGTTGTCCTCTTTCACCAGGTAGCGCCGAGTGCCGATAAAGCTGGGATTGTTCGAGACGCCAGGGATCAGGGTCTGCTTCCACTGCACCACAAACCGCACGTCCGGGTTGCCCGCCACCTGCTCCAACTGGTTGACGTTCAAGTCGCTGAAAGTGGCGAGGTCGTTGGCGGCGTTGAGAAACACCATGATCGTCCACTTCTTGCTTGATGGGCTGTTGGAAGTGACGGTGACCGTCGCCGCGCCTTGCAGGGTGGAAGGGCCGTGGGTGGCGATGGCGGAACCGTTGCCGACCGCATCACCGGTGACCACTCCGTTCTCATCGATGGTGATGGTCGAGCCAAGCTTGGTCCAGGCGATGGTGCCCGGTGCGACGAAGGTCGGCACGCTGGCGGTGTTTCGGGCGGCGGCATAGAAGGACCGGGTCTGGCCGACGAGGATCGAGGCGGTAGTGGGGGTCACTCTAATGGAGTTCGGGGCAGTGCCGATAGCGGCGGTGTAGTTGACCTTGTTGTTGATCGTGATCTCTTCATCCAAAACGCCGACCACGGTTCCCCCCAGGTCCAATCCGCTGTAGAGTTCCACCCGCAAGTGGTAAGTTCCCTTGGCAACCGACTCGATCTCGGTCGAGGCCGGAGCGTTGGCGACCCGGTTGATGGTGGCTTGCTGAACCACGAACCCGCTGGAGTTGAAGAGCTGCCAGTGGGTGGATTGGCCACTGATACCGGTGCCGAAATTAGTGTAGTCGGCAATAGCGGTGAATGTGGCATTACCGCCTCGAGAGCCGCCTCCGCCGCCCCCACAACCTCCCAACAGCAGCAGCCCAAACAGGACAAACAACAAACTAAACCGTTTAACCATCGCTCTCACTTTCATCCAACCCTGTAAATAGTGTTTGGTTCACACCAGTATGACTCACGCACAGGTTCACCGGACCCGAGAATTGTATTACCGTGCCCGACCGCTCCATCCATGATCTTATGACTCTCTTGCGAGAGTATGGAGTTCGGACGATTGATGATCGTTCGAGCGACGGTAAAACGGGCTTTCCCGTTACGGTCCCGCTGGGCGATGGGCAGGCCATTATCCTCGACCTGCCCGCGCCCAGCCCCCTCAATTCCCTTGATCCTTCGCAACTGGGCGTCGCCATACTCGATCCGAACGGGCTCGTCCGGCGGACTTGGGGACTCGCCAACCGACTCAATCTGTTTCGCTCCAACCAAAGTCTGTTGGACACCCCGATCGGCAACCTTCTGGAAACCAGCTACCAGGGGTCGCATGGGTCGCTTTATTTGGATGGGTACCGCTACTTCAGTTCGGGCCTTTCCAATGGTGATCTGACCGACGCCTTTTTGCTGGTGGTCAACGCCCAAGAAGAGCGCAACGCGAAGCGACAGGCCAGCAAGAGTTGGCGGATCGCCAACGCGATGAAGCGCTTGGGCAAGATTCTCACGATGAACCAGCAGGTTCAGAGCATCTCGGTCGCCGCCGCCCACGAGATAGCCTCGGCTACCGAGCTTGCCGCCGTCCTGGTCTGGAATGTGGACCCGCATGAGAACGTCCTGCGTCTAGCCGCCAGTGTCGGCGCGAACCGGGCGGGAACCAATGTGCTCAGCAAATTGGCGGTCGAAGGCGGGTCCTCTTGCGTGGCCGAGCTGGTCGCCACCACCCGCAACTCCTTCTTCACCCAGGAAGTGGACAACCACATGATGACCTGCGAGTTGGAAGCCAAGTTTTGCTACCTGCGCCCAGGCGGGGCGAGCGTCCATCCGTTGGTTATCTCCGATCGGCTTCTGGGTGTGCTGGAGCTGATCGGGCGTCAGGAAGACAGCCATTTTGAGGAGAACCAGGAGCTTTTCCAGACCATCGCCGAGCACTTTGCTCTTGCCCTGAATGCGGCGATCATGTTCGAAGAGTTTGAGAAACTCGCCACCCACGACGCCCTGACCGGCATCGCCAACCACCGGTACCTGCAAGAGTTCCTGCACCAGCGGGTCTTGGAGGCGGCAAGAACAGGGCAGGAGTTGGGCGTGATCATGCTGGACGTGGACCATTTCCGCAGCTTCAATGAAGAGGAGGGTCACGATGCCGGAGACGAGGTCTTGCGGTTGGTCGCCGATTCTATTAAGGCATGTGTGCGCCCTTATGACTTGGCCGCCCGGTATGGCGGCGAGGAGTTCACGGTCGTCATGCCCGGCTCGTCCGAGCAGACGACTTTAGCGGTGGCAGAGCGGATTCGGCAAAGGGTGGAGTCGCTGGTCTACACCACCCGATCCGGGCGCGACCGCCATGTGACGGTGAGCCTGGGCTGCGCCAGTTATCCCAATGGGGGCGTGGATGCGGGCGACATTCTGAAGGCGGCGGACGTGGCGCTTTTTGAAGCCAAGCGAACCGGTCGCAACAAGGTGGTCTCGTTCTCGGGGCAAACCGCGTTCGAAGGCCGTCGCGACGACCTAAATCTTCCCGCCCTCGTGGCTTGGATTCCCGACCAAGATCGGGAGGCGAGTGAAGATCTCTATGGCCGGTGCCTGCACGACGTGGTATCGCTCTCCACCCAGTTAAACCTGACGGGAATGCAGACCGCCATCCTACAAGCCCTGGTGCGGGTGATGCCGACCTTCCTGCGCATCCGAAAATCGGACCCCGAGATGCTGGCCCGGATGCTGGCCGCCGAGGAGTTCCGACTACTGGTACCCAGCCTCAATGCCTACGACGATCGGTACGACGACAAAGGCAACCGAACTCCCCTATTGGCCCGGGCGCTCGCCGCGATCATGGCGGTGATCGAAGGTCAAGGCAAACCCTTCGCCGACGACCCCGCCCGCTTTGATCCTGAGATCATGTCGATGGTGCTGAGAAGGAAGAAAGCCGCTTGAGGGAAGTGCGAGGTGCGAAGTTCTGAGTGCGAAGTGCGGGGTACGCCGCCTTCCATCTGATCTGACCCATCTGTCAAATCGGACGAATCAGGCCCATACTCTCAAACCCCACGCGCACTTCGCACTCAGACCTTCGCACTCCGCACTTCCAAAACTCCAAACCCCAAACTCGAAACTGGAAAGGGGTCCCAGCCATTGATATCCGCCCCCCGAATGTGTCATCATTCCAAGTCGCGTCTACTCAAGACGCTGGAGACCGATTTTTATGTACGCGATTGTGAAGACGGGCGGCAAGCAGTTTAAGGCCGCAAAGGATGAAGTGCTCATCATCGAGAAGCTGGACGGTGAGCCTGGGACTAAGGTGACCCTCGACGAGGTCGTGCTGGTCGCCGATGGGTCCAAGATCAAGGTTGGTTCTCCATTTGTGAAGGGCGCCAGGGTGCAGGGCGAGATCGTCCGGCAGGCCAAAGGCCCCAAGATCGACGCTTTCAACTATAAGCCCAAGAAGAACGAGCGCAAGCGATGGGGACACCGACAGCCCCAGACCCACCTTCGCGTGACGGGCATCGAGGCAGGTAACTAAGTCAATGGCACATAAGAAAGGTCAAGGTTCATCCCGAAACGGTCGCGACTCCAAGCCTAAGTACCTGGGCGTGAAGAAGTACGGCGGCGAAGTCGTCAAGCCCGGCGCGATTATCGTCCGCCAGCGCGGCACCCAGTTCCACCCCGGCGTCAATGTCGGCATGGGCAACGACCACACGATCTACGCCCTGGTAGACGGCCACGTCAAATTCGAAGGCCCCAAGGCCCGCCGTCGAATCAGCGTCTACGCCGAAGCGTAAGTACCTCAGAGCGAGAAAGGGCCGCGATCCCAATGGATCGCGGCCCTTTTGCTTTGTATCCAGCCTAGGCTACTCTGTCGGCTCAACCACAACCGCAGGCTCCTCCATAAGCTCGGATACATCGCTTGCCACCAGCAAACTCCGCACATCTGGCTCGGGGAGGGAGTTTAGCTCGGGCTTGACGAAGAGAGTGGGTTCTCGGTCGACGGTGCGAGGGAGCTTCTTTTGCTCGAACCTCACGTCTTTTCCCGCCTCCAACTTTTGGAATCGGTAGGCAGAGGTGAGAAGCTGGCTTTGGATGGAGCCGACGGCACTGTTGTAGGCGCGGGTTGCTTTATCCAACCCGTCTCCAACCCCGGCAAAGTGCTCCACCGCGATCCGAATCCGGTCCACCATCTCTTTGCCAAGCTTCTGAATCTCATCCGCGTTCTCCCTTAGATTCTCCTGCCGCCAATCCAGCGCGACCATCCGCATCACGGCAAAGAGGAGGGAGGGGGTGGCGAGGATAATCTTGCGATCCCAGCCCCGAGTCGCGATCTCGGCGTCCACCTCTTGGGCGGCGGAGAGGCAGGCGTCGAGGGGGAGGAACATGATGACCAGTTCCGTGTTCTTGCTCCGCTCGGCATAGGGCTTCTTGGCGAGGGCGTCGATGTGGCCCTTGACGTGGCCGGCGTGCTCTTTCAACTTGCCGATGCGCACCTGATCGTCCTCGGTGGTCATCGCCGCGTCGTAGGCGTCCAGCACGAACTTGGAGTCGATGACGATCTCTTTGTCGCCCGGCATCTTGACGATGAAGTCCGGCCGAGTCGCCCCGTCTTCTCCGCCCTCGTGTTGCTGAGTGTAGTAGTGAAGGTTCTTGGCGAGCCCGGCGGCCTCGAAAATCCGCTCCAGCAACATCTCGCCGGTGCGACCCCGGGTGGAGGGACCTCGCAAAAGGCCCTTGAGTTCATGGGTGGCGGTCTGCTGTTGGTTGATGCCGGTCAGCAGTTGCTGGATACGCTCGTTGGTTTGCACATCTCGCTCCTGGTGCGATTTCTCCAGGCTCTTGAGGTGTTCCTCGTATCCTTTCAGCGCGTCCGAGAGCGGCTTGACGAGTTCATCGATGGACTGTTTGCGCTGGACCAACTCGCTCTTGGCCTTCTCCTGCTCCGTCTCAAAGGTGGCCTTGGCGAGCTTCATGAAGTTCTGGTTGGTGGCTTCCAGAGCTTTGCCGGCGATGGAGTCGAACGCTTCCTTGAACTTCTCTTCCGCTTGTCGAATGGTGGATTCGAGTTCCGCCTTCCGTTCCTCATAGCTTCGACGTTCGGAGGCGAGTCGCTCATCAAAATTCCGGCGTTCAGCCTCTAGTTGCTCTTCAAAGCTACGCCGCTCGGACCCCATGCGCTCTTCCAGGGCCTTGGCGTCGATGCGAAGGGTTTCCAGATCCGAGCGGAATCCTTCTACCGATTGATCCTTCTGCTCTAGCTCCGATTCCAGCGCGGGAATGCGCTCGGCCCGCGCTTCCGCCGTGGCCTGGGCCGCCGCCGACTTGGCCACCTCTTCCTGCAAACGCTTCGCCTCAGACTCTTCTCGAGTCTTTTCGTCTTCCAGGGAGGCGATCTGCTTCCTCAAGAGAAGCCAAACGCCAACGGCCCCCGCCGCCAGTCCCACCAAGACGCCAACCAGAACGCTTAAGCCATCCACGCCAATAGTATACAGGCGTCTATCCGTGGGTAATCTTCTTTTGTGCTGAAACCGCCCCCTTCGTCGCCCGGCGCCGTTCTTCGCGATCTGATGGCCAAAGACATCGTCGTAATGCCGGGGGTCTTTAACGCCATCTCGGCCCTGTCCGCCACCCAGGCGGGAGCCCAGGCGCTCTATCTGACCGGCGCGGGCTTGACCAATGGCACTCTGGGCGTCCCCGACATCGCCCTCGCCACCCAAACCGAGTTCGCCCAGCAAGCCGCCTATGTGACCTCGGTGACGTCGTTACCCGTTTTGAGCGACGCCGACACGGGGTTCGGGGAGTCGCTGAATGTGATGCGGACTGTGTTCGAGATGGAGCGGGCAGGCTTGGGAGGAATCCACTTGGAGGACCAGGTTTCTCCCAAGCGGTGTGGGCACTTGGATGGGAAGTCGGTGATCGAGACCGCCGACATGGTTCGGAAAATTCGTGCGGCGTCAGACTCCAAACGAGACAAATCCTTCATCATCTGTGCCCGAACGGATGCTCGGGGAGTGGAGGGTTTGGAAGTCGCTATTGAGCGGGCCAAGGCGTATGTGCAAGCCGGAGCCGACGCCGTCTTTCCCGAGGGCTTGCAGAGCGACGAGGAGTTTGATGCGTTCCGGGCCGGAGTGGAGGGACCTCTCCTGGCCAACATGACCGAGTTCGGCAAAACCCCCATCATCCCCACCTCCCGATTCCGAGACCTCGGCTACCAAATGGTCATCTTCCCCATGACCGCCTTCCGGGTGATGCTGAAAGCGATCGACGAGTGTTACGCGGAGTTGGTCGCGAAGGGCACCCAGGCTGAGATTCTCGGTGCGATGCGAACTCGGGCGGAATTGTATGAGCGGTTGGAGTATGGGGCCTATGACGAGCGGGATCAGGGGTGGATATAGTGTTGCCTACGCAATCTGCTTGGACAAGACAGGCAACAGCAGCACTTTGAGGTTCTTGACCCGTTGCAGATACTCCTCCAACTCGGCAAACTTGGCATAGAGTTCCATGCGCCTGGCCGTAGGTTGCATGGAAGTAAGCCTGATCGGAACGAACCAGAAACCATGCTCTTCGTGCATTCCCTCATCGAATGCTTCAAAAAGGCCCTGGAAAGCCTCCTCCGAGTTGATGGCTTCTTGGATCCTTGAGAGAACTACGTTCGCTTCCATTACTTCTATTCTACGCTCAAAAGCCCAACAAACTGAGGGCCGATGATGCTTCTCTCAGTCCATCACCTGCCAAGGCCACATCAACGTTTTCCTGTGGGTTATAGTCAGCGACCTCACGAATCATACGCAGACCAATACAAAATCCGGCTAGAAGTTGGCCGTCATTGACTTGGAGGCCAAGACTATTGCGCGCAAGTCCGGGGATCGCAGTATGGGTTGGGTTGCCCCTTGGTGGTAACTGTGCCTGTGGAGTGGCAGAAGTCACGGCGCAATAGGCAGCGTAATAGCACCGAGTCACGCAAGCACGGTAATGACCCTCTGCAAGGAGCGATTTGGCGGCCATCATGTTCTCTCGCGCAAGGTCCGCCCAAGTCATCGCCAAAATCCTACCCGTTTGGTTTCAGGCGACATAGCTTCTGCAAGTTGGCGGTAAACTGCCCCTAAATCCCACTCCCAACCTTCAAAGAAGAACCATGAGCGCCACCCTTACCGACAAATATCCAAACTACAGCCCTGGACTCGAGGGCGTGATTGCTGGCATTAGCACCATCAGCGAGATCGATAGCGACCGTAGCAGCTTGCAATACCGCGGCTACGACGTCCACGACCTCGCCGAGAGCGGCAGCTTTGAGGAGACCACCTACCTGCTGCTCTATGGCAAGCTCCCCAACCAGACCGAGCTCACTGAATTCAAGAACACTCTTTCTGCCGAGCGCGAAGTCCCCGAGGCTGTCTACACCGCCCTGAAAGCGCTTCCCAAGGACGCCCACCCGATGGACGCGATCCGCACGGCTTACTCCGTCCTTGCCCCCTTTGATCCCGACTACACCGCTCCGGCAACTGACGACGCAGCCAATCTTCGCAAAGCCGTGCGGATCATTGCCAAAGCGGGCACTATGGTCGCCAATGGCCACCGCATCCGCCAAGGGCTGGAGCCTATCAAGCCCAACCCAGCCCACAACACCGCCGAGAACTTCCTCCACCTGATGACCGGACAAGAGCCGAATGCCAAGACGGTCGAGGTCATGGACGCTTCCCTCACACTCTACGCCGAGCACGGGTTCAACGCCAGCACCTTCGCCTGTCGGGTCACCGTGGCGACCTTGAGCGATCTCTACAGCGGCATCGTCACTGGCATCGGCACCCTGCGCGGTCCGCTCCACGGCGGCGCAAACGAGGAAGCCATGAAGATGCTCCTCGACATCGACCAGCCTGCCAACGCCCAGGCTTGGATCGACGACGCGCTGGACGGTAAGAAGAAGATCATGGGCTTTGGCCACCGCGAGTACAAGAAGCGGGACAGCCGAGCTATCTACCTCACCAAGGTTGCCAAGGAGCTTGGCATAGAAAAGGGCGACACCCGATTTGGCGACATCGCCGACATCCTGGAAAACACCATGGAGACGAGGAAGAACATCTTTCCGAACGTCGACTTCCCCGCCGCCTATGCCTACTACCTGCTGGGCATTCCGATCGACCTCTACACTCCGATCTTCGTCGTCGCCCGCGTCTCCGGCTGGAGCGCCCACGCCATCGAGCAGCTTCGCAATAACCGCCTCATCCGCCCCAAAGCGATCTACGAAGGTGACGCAAATCTGGACTACGTCCCCCTCGCATCCCGCTAGCCAGAGAGTTTAAAGGCCCGACGTGCAACCCGTGTCGGGCTTTTTTGGTATGTTTGTCGTAAGGTAATGGATATGAAGAAAGGCCTTCTCGTTGCATCGTTCGTCGGACTCTCCGTATTGGCATCCGCCCAAACCTCGCACTTGCTGCGAATCAAAACTAAAACAGGCCAGACCTATCGCTACCAGATGAACATGGAACAAGGCGGTAACGGGCAGACGATGAAGTTCGGAATCCAGATGGCCATGAAGGTAGCCAAGGTTCAGAACAACCAGTTCACCATCAACACCACGATGGGTGGCGTTACGATGAATGGCCAAGCTGCTCCGCCCCAATTGGCAGACACGTTGAAGCAGATGCTGATCACTACCGTGATGGATCCTCGGGGGCGAGTTCTGAAAACAGAGACCAAAGGAATCCCTGGAATGGGCTCCGCCGCCCAAGGCTCCGCCGTGCCATTCCCCGAGAAAGCGGTAAAGGTCGGCGGCACTTGGACGGGCGAGGCTGAAGTGCAGGGTCAGAAGGTCAAAACCTCCTACAAACTGGTCCAAATCAAGTCCGTCCTTGGCAAGCAGGCGGCCGTGATTCACGCCACCCCCAGCGCCACGCCCAACTTTAAGACTAAAGGCCCCATCGTCTTTGCCGTTGAACTCTCGACCGGGTTCCCACTCTCGATGAGTATGACCGGCACCGCAACGCAGGGGACGACAACGCAAACCATGTCCATGACCATGAGGCGGATCTAAAGGCTTCGTCTAGGGGAACTGGTCCGGTAAGAATATCGGACCAATTTCCTTCTATGTTTTGCGATTACATTAATCTTCAAACTACCTTGCAGAAACTCAGGAGGCACTATGCAAAAGTTCATTCCGATCGCGCTCTTTGCGATCTTGGTCGTCGGGTGTAAGGGAGGCGATACCACCGCCGCAACCGGTGGAGGGGCGGGTTCATCTGTTGTCAAACCCAGTTCCGATGGCTCGTACACTTTGAAATTCAACCCGAAGGAAGGCGAGAAGTACACCTACGTCACTCAAACCAGCGCTACGGGCATGGATCTCGAACAGACCATGACGATGTTCTGTGAAAAGGTGGACGGAGACAACCGCACCATCATCACCACCATCGATGCCATGAAGATGAATGGAAACGAACCCCCGGCAGCCGCAGCGGACAGCCTGAAGAAGATGAAGATCATCACCACCATGGACTCTTCCGGCAAGACGCTCGAAACCAAGATGGAAGGGGCGCCCGCAGGAATGCCTGCCCCCGACTCGCCCGTCGCGGCTTTCCCGACCAAGGCGGTGAAGGTTGGCGACACATGGGATGGCTCTCTGAAAATGGGGGGAACCGATGTCAAAGCGAACTATAAGCTCACCAGCGTAGAGGGTGGCACCGCCACCATTGAGTCGATGATGGAAGGACTGCCCATGGGGATGACTATGGAGTCGCCCGCGATCACGAAGATCGACTTGTCTACCGGTATGCCTATATCTACTTCTTCGAAAATGAAGATGAAAGGCCCAGATGGCAAAGACGCCGAAATCACCAGTGAGATGAAGCGCAAGTAAACGCATTCGTCCTATCTAAAGAACTCCAGCCTGGTCCTAGATCAGACTGGGGTTCTTCACTTTGGAAGACGCTAGCCCGGATGTCTCTTGATCATCCCGATGTTCCTTCGGTGGTTCTCTGCGGCCCTCGGTGGTTTGTCTGCCAACTGAAAGAGCCACCGAAAGGCACGGAGGGCCACCGAAGGATGGGACCGCTATCCGATGGCTTTGTTTCGACTGTGACGATGCAGTCCGCTGCGATTTGAACCTATTGCGAATACAATCCAGGCTAGTTACAAATTCCCGGTCTTGAAAGACCAGCGTCGCTCCAGGTTTTCTCTGCCATTCACAAGTGCTTTGATGCTCACGTCGTAAGTCTGGTTCGCTTCCAGAGGGTGTTGCGGGATCAGGATGATCGCTCCGTCCAAGTGCTCGTCATTGGCGCTTGAGTTCACGAAAACCGGCACCGGCTTTCCATTCGATGTAAGCGATGCATCGACCAGCCTCAGCTTCGGCTGGCTCTCGCCAAAGAGGCTGAGCACGATGGGATAGCCGACATTTCCTACCGACGCCGGATGCATTCGTAACGGGTTGGGCCGTTCATTACCGTTCCAAGAGGTCGGTACGCCTGCCTGGCCGACACCTGGAGACACGGTTACACCGGAAGCTCCGCTTCCGCCGAACTTGACGCCGAAGTGCTTCCCGACATAGCCAGTTCCGACGGGAATACGGCCCGGCTGCATGAAGGGGATTCGATGATAGGGCGCATCGAAAAGATCTCGAACCGACTCTTTGAGACTGCCGCTGTTGTAGGAGACGCACTCCCATGAACTGCCTGTGTATCCAAAAGCCTCAAGCCGGTCCGATGGGGTCGCCCCGATGAAACCCGGCTCCCCCTGCTTCTCGTAGTGACCTGTACGGCGATTCTTCGCCAGGTACTTCACATGGCCCAGCGAAGCGGCGTTCAGCCGATCCTCTTGATAAGCGTCTTCCAAATCGAGCGCCCTGCGATAGACATTGGTCTCCTCCAAGCCCGCGTCCTGGGTGGGCTCGGGAGCGGGAAGCCGGGGGATCGCTTCGCTGGAAACTTGGAAAGTCCAGTTCTTCTTGACCTCCAACCGCTCGTCCACCATGACTCGGCACTGGACGTCGTACTTACCAGCTTGGAAGGGGCGGTCGGGTTGATACTCCAGTCGGCGGAGACGAGGGTTATAGGCGGCATCTACGCGGTCGCCGTTGATGAGCATCGAGGCCGACGTCACCTTGGCGCCATCGCTCGGCCAAACCTCCCATTGGAGAGTCGGCGCAGACACCAGCAGGGAAGACTTGGGACCATAGGACCGATGAAAGGCTTGGATCGAGGAGTCGGCGATGCGCCCAGAAATGAGAAGCAGGAGCAGGTTTGCCGTGGCAATCCTCCCCCCGATGCGCAACCCGCGCCTGTCTCCCCTGTAAGTCTTATCTGCCAATCGTTAACCTCGGAATCGAGCGTGCTCCCTTTCGACACGTTCCGAAGATCGGAGAATAATCCGCAGGCGATGTTACCAGACCTTCTAAAAGATGATGTACGTCCAACGATTAAATCATTGGGAAACGTCATATAAAATGAAGACTCACGTCATTCAATGAGCAACAGCCCTCCTTCAACCCTCGGGAAGTATCAGATCATCCGCGAAATCGCGCGGTCGAACGATATCGTCTACGAGGCCTATGACCCCCTGATGAACCGTCGGGTGGCTTTGAAGGAGCTGGCTGTCCCCGGAGGCATCACCCCCCAGCAGCGCGAAGATCGCATCAGCCGGTTCAAGCGCGAGGCGCAGGCCGCTGGCACCCTCAACCATCCCAACATCATGACGGTGTACGAACTGGGGCAGGAGGGCGACCGCTTGTTCATGGCGATGGAGTACCTGGACGGGCACACCCTCCGCAACGAGATCGACACCAAGGGCTTCCTCCCCATCGACCGCGCCATCGAAATCGTCACCCAGATATTGAGGGGCTTGGAGCACGCTCATAAGGTCGGCGTCGTCCACCGGGACATCAAGCCCGACAACATCCAGATCCTCTCCAACGGCAACATCAAGATCACCGACTTCGGCATCGCCCGTCTCACTTTCCAGCCCAACCTCACAATGGACGGCCAAGTCTTCGGCACCCCGAGCTATATGTCGCCGGAGCAGGTGGTGGGCAAAGAGATCGACCAGCGGAGCGACCTCTTCAGCGCGGGAATCGTGCTGTATGAGATGATCGGCGGGCAGAAGCCGTTTGCGGGCGACAGCGTGGTGACCATCACCTACGCGATCATGAACAAGGATCCCGAGCGGCTGAACCAGATCAGCTACCCGCTTTGGCAGGTCATCGAGCGCGTCCTCGACAAGAGCCCCGCCCTCCGACATGCCAGTGCCGCCGACCTCATGAAGGCCCTGGAAGACGCCCAGATGAACGCCTCGGCGGGCTCCGTCATCGTCGCTCCCCCTCCCCTCGCGACCCAAACTCCGTCCTACCCCCTTCCCGGTCAAGGCAATCCCAACGCCAATCCGTACCTGAACCCTTATCCCCCCAACCCTTACCAGGCTCCGCCGGTTCAGACGCAGGGCCAACTGCCGCCTCCCGTCGCCTACCCTTACAACCCCTATGCGCAGCCGGGGCAGGGCGGCCAACCGCCCCATACTCCCGGCTACACAAACATCCCGGTTTACTATCCGCCGCCCCCGCGCCAGCCGCTGATCAAGCCCGAGACTAAGCAGTTTTTTGGCAAGCTGATGGTCTCGCTCCTCATCATGGGCTCCCTCTTCGCCCTCATCCTGGTGGTCATCAACGGGATCAGCAAAGCCCTGGAAAGCTCCAGCAATTCTAAGGTTGATGCCGCTGTCGTTCGACAGATCAACGAGCTCGATGAATCAAAGTCTCTGGACCAGCAGATCTCCGACCTGATCGCTCTCATCGGGCAGCTCAAAGGCGACGTCGAGCGGAAGGAAGCGAAGGCCAAGCTGGCGGTGCTGTATGAGAAGTTGGGCAAGCGGGCGCTGACCAATCGGGACTTGATCGGGGCGGAGAGCAGCTTCCAGAACGCAGTGGACGCCGACCCCAACAACGCCCTCCTCTATACCAATCTCGGGAATCTGTACTACGTTCGGGCCAGAGCGGAAACGGACCTGCAAACCATGCTCCTTCTGTGGCAGCGCGCCGCCGAGTCCTGGCGCAACGCTACCGACCGAGAGGCGAACCCGACCCAGAAATCCAAGTACGCCGAAGAGACCGCTCGTGCCTACTACCACCTGGCCTGGCAAATGAGCGAAGCCCCCCGCTACACCCGACGAGAAATCCAAGCCATCCTCTACACCGCCCAAGACTATGCTCCCCCGGGTTCAGAGGTAGAGCGGCAAATCAGAAACTTATCGGATCAGCTACGGGACTAGGCCAACCTGTAGGCTGGGGATGCATTTTGCCCCCGTCATGTTTGGAGCACCTTATCTTTTAACCACGGTGTAACGGTGGACACGGTGAAGGCACAGCGAATTCACCGTGAAACGCCGCGTCCGCTGTGCCGTCGCAGTGAATTGAGAGTCTTGGACGGGGTGCGGGCTTTCGACTTCCAAACTCAAAATCCCAGACCTCAAAACCCCTTCGTCAACCCCCCATCCACCAACAAACTGGTGCCGGTGATGTAGGCAGCCGGGACGGAGCAGAGGAACGCTACGGCGGCCGCGATCTCCGCCGGATTGGCCAGCCGACCCACCGGGACCTCGCTCCCTTGCCGCTCCAGAGCCTCCGCTGGACTGATGCGCTCCCGCTCCGCTCGCATATCGGCTAGATGCCGTTGGCGGTCGGTGAGGGTATGCCCAGGCAAGACGCCATTCACTGTGATTCCGTAGGGAGCCAGCTCGGCGGATTGCAGGCGGGTCAGGGCCATCAGCCCGGAACGCAGAGTTGAGGAGATGGGGAGGAGGGCGGCTGGCTCCTTGGCAACCAGGCTGGTGATATGGACGATCCGCCCAAACCCCTGGCTCGTCATGTGGGGACTCACCAACCGCACCAGGCGGACGACGTTCATCAAGGTGCTGTCAAAGCCCGACTGCCACTGTTCGTCGGTCATCTGGGTGAAACTTCCCGCCGGAGGTCCGCCCGTATTGGTGACCAGGATATCGGGAGCGCCCAAGTCGGCCACGGTCTGCTCCATCCACCAATCTAAGTCCTCGCCGTTGCTCACATCCACGACATAGCTGCGCGTCTCCGGCCCAATCTCCGCCGCCGCCGCTTCCAAGGTCTCCTCGGTCCGGCCGCAGATAGAGACATGGCAACCCTCCTGAGTCAACATCTTGGCCACCGCCAGCCCGATCCCCTTGCTGGCCGCCGCCACCATCGCCACCTTCCCCTCAATCCCAAAGTCCATCCCTCAATGATGATCTATTTATTGCTCAACGGGGCGGAAGCTACAAATTTGGTGGGGCAGGCTCTGCGGTAACGGGCGTGGCGATGACGTCCTCGGCCCGCCAGCAGGCTGCCCTGTGCTCGGCTCCGAGTTGGATCATACCTGGCTCTTCAGCGCACTTCTCGATCGCATAGGGGCACCGGGGGCGGAAGGCACAGTCTTTGCCCAGGGTCGCAAAATCAGGCGGCTGACCCTTGATCGCTTCCAAGCGATCCTTGTTCGGGTCGGGGAGGGCGTTCAGGAGCGCTTTGGTGTAGGGCATGGCGGGTTCCTGCAGAACCTGCGCCGCTGGACCCGACTCCACGATCTTGCCCGCATAGAAAACCGCAATCCGCTGGGAGATAGAGGCAATCGCCCCGATGTCGTGGGAGATCATCATGACCGCCGTCTTCTCTTCCTCTTGAAGCTGCCTGAGGAGCCTGAGAATCTGGGCCTGAAGGGTGACGTCCAAGGCGGTAGTCGGCTCATCCGCAATCAAAACCTTCGGTTTGCAGGCAAAGGCCATGGCAATGACCACCCTCTGCCGCTGGCCGCCGCTCATCTGGTGAGGGTACTTTCGGGCGCTGGAGGTCGGGGAGGGTACTCCAACCTTGCCCAGCATCTCCACCGCCCGCTCCCGTGCGGTCTTCCAACTCAGGTCTTGGTGGAGCACAAACGCCTCCGCAATCTGGTCGCCGATGCGCATCATCGGGTTCAGCGAGGTAAACGGGTCCTGCATCACCAGCGCAATCTGGTCGCCTCGGATTTGGCGGTACTCCCTTTCGCGAAGTCCAACCAGTTCCCTACCTTCCAGCTTGATGGACCCCGCCGTAACCTTCCCCGGCGACTGGAGCATGCCCATCACAGCAAAGCCAGTCATCGACTTTCCGCAACCCGACTCGCCCACCACCCCCAAGGTCTGACCCGCTTCGAGATCGAAAGACACACCTCGCAGAATCCGAATCGGACCAAACGAAACTTCCAAATCGCGGACTTCTAAGACAGGCATGGCGCTTCGGGATTATAGCTAGATACGCAATTTGCGGTATAATATACGCATTATGCGTATAAATGGTCTCTTGGACGCTCTGCTCCCCAGGGTCCGACAGCAGATTCTCGCGGCCTTGCTTCTCCATCCCGATCGTTCCTGGTACCTCAGCGACTTGGCGAAGCATCTGCGCATGAGAGTGTCGAGTCTTCAGCGCGAACTGGCATCGCTCACCGATGCGGGCATCCTGGTCAAAACGAGGGATGGCAATCGAAACTACTATCAGGCTGACCGCGACTGCCCAGTGCTTTCCGACCTCCAAGGATTGCTCGTCAAGACCGCCGGACTTGCCGACCAAGTGCGTGCCGCCCTGACCGAATACCAAGACAAGATTCGGTTGGCGTTTATCTACGGCTCCATTGCGTCCGGGAGCGCACGGAGTGGGAGCGATGTGGACCTCTTCATCATTGGGTCGGTTGACCTCGCCGATTTGGCAAAGGACCTCAAACCCCTGGAAGAGAGACTGTTGCGAGCCGTTAACCCCACGCTCTACTCCGAACATGATCTGCGCGACAAAGCGGCTTCTGGACACCATTTTGTGACACGAGTGCTGGCGGGGCCGAAGTTGTTCATAATCGGCTCTGAGGATGACTTGGCAACAATTGCAACAGGCGGGGCGGGTGAGACCGCACCAGACATCGCTTCAGGAACTGGATGATTTACGAGCCGTCGTAGAGCGCGATCTCGCCGATGCCGGAGTGGCAGTGCTCTCGAACGACCGCCGATTTGCCACCGCCTACAATGCCGCCCTCCAGACCTCAAAGATGGTCATCGCCTGCGCCGGGTACCGTGTCTCCGGTCCAGCGCATCATCAAACGACCTTTGAAGCATTGGAAACAGCTATGGGCAGTGCAGTTGCGACCTATTCCGCGTACTTTGAAACTTGCCGACGCAAGCGTAACATGGTGGACTACGACATCAGCGGGATCGCGACCGACTTGGAAGTTGAGCAGATTGTCGAAGAAGCGAGCGCCCTCCTGGCCGACGTCGAAAACTGGATCGCCCAGCAATTCCCGTCTTGGCAGAAGCATACGTAGATTCCGGGAAGGGCGACTACTTGCGGGACAAGACCGAGACGGTCTTGGAAACCATGGGCGAGACGCCCATTCTACGCGTGTATAATCCGCGCATGGCGGACAAGATCCGAGTTGTTATTGCAGACGATGAAGCGGCCTACCGAAGCGCCCTTCAAAAAACCCTGACCCTCATGCCCGAGTGCGAGGTGCTGGGAGTCGCCAAGGATGGACAGGAGGCGCTGGACCTATGCCTCGCCGACCCTCCCGACGTCCTCCTGACCGACATCAACATGCCTCGGATGAACGGGATCGAACTGACGCGCGCGGTGCTCAAGAAGGAGAAGTCCATCCAAGTCGTGATCCTCACTATCAAAGAGGATGACGACACGGTCTACGAAGCCTTCCGTGCCGGCGCTTTGGGCTACCTGCTGAAGACCAGCACGCCCCAAGACGTGGTCGAGGCGATCCGCTTGGCCGAAAGAGGCGAAGCCAAGATCACTCCTCGCATCGCCACCAAGGTCCTGGAAGACTTCCGCCGCGTTCAAGAGGATGACGACACCGACGACAGCGAACTCTATGTGCTGAGCGACCGTGAGTCGGAAATCCTGGATCTAGTCGCCCAAGGATTGCGCAACAAGGAAATCGCCCAAAAGCTCTCCATCGCCGAGAAGACAGTCAAGAACCACGTCAGCAACATCCTCAAGGCCCTCCAGGTCAACTCCCGCACGGAAGCCGCGATGAAAGCGGTGAAGTCGAGGCTTGTAGAAAAAGCGTAGTTCCTCCGTGCCAACGCTCTTCACCATCGGAGGCAATCGTTTCTTCTTCTATAGCAACGAAGGAAACGAGCCTCCGCATGTTCACATTGAGAATGCGGAACGGACAGCAAAGATTTGGCTTGCCGATGGGACCGTGGCCAAGAACTACGGATTTAACCAGGCACAGATTTCCAACCTCGTCCACATTGTTACCGAACGCCGAGACGAGATCATGAACCGTTGGGCTGAACACTTTGGTCAATAATGTAAGTCATGCAGGCTAAGCGGATTGAATTCGGTATCGACTCGATGGCGGTTATTTTGAAAGATGGCCGGACCATTGACGTGCCCCTTGCCACCTATCCTACGCTGGCCAACGCACCCCCCGAGGCTCTGCGCAACTACCGTTTATTGGGGGGCGGCGAGGGCATTCACTGGCCTGATTTGGACGAGGACCTCAGCGTCGCCGGGCTTGCTCGCGACTTTGAGTTGAAGCGGAGCGCGTAGGCGCATGGAAACCACGCCAACTGCGCAAGGCCTCATGCCCAAGAACAGCAAATGGATGTGGCTGGTTGGGCTATTCATGTGTTGCGGACTGCCCAGCCTCATCGTGTTCGGCATTTACGAGAAGGTCCGAAACGCCAAGCACAGCGTCCAAGGGCCGCTCTGCCTGCAAAATCTCCGCAATCTCGCCAACGCCCAGGCCATGTACTCCCTCGACAACATGGGCTCGCTCCCCGGCGAGAACTGGATGGATGCTACCCTTCCTTATCTCAAAGAGAATGTCGGCGCGATCGGGTGTCCGGTGGTTCGCGATAAGAAGAAAGACCACTACGGGTTTGCGATGAACGAGGCGTTTGTGGGCAGGCCGCTGGCTTCAGCCGCCTCCGATATGCCGCTTATCTTCGACTCCACCTTGCTGCAAAGAAATGCCGTAGGCCCCCTCTCCACCCTGCCCGACCGCCCTCGCCACCTGGAAGACACGGACCCTGAGTTCGCCATCTGGAAGAACAACGTGGTGTTTGTGAGCGGTCGGACAAAAGCCACTAAGGATCGCTTTCTGAAACGTTGATCCCTTCCACCCCGTCTCTGCAATATGCAAGCGCCTCCCCTACCGCCCCAGAAAGCCAACAACAACGTCCTCTGGATCGTCCTCGGCGTGATCGGGGTTTGTGGGTGCGCGGGCGTTGCGATCCTTGCCGCCATCTTGTTTCCCGTCTTTCAGTCAGCCAAGGTTGCGGCCACCAGGACCCAAGCTCTAACCAACGTGAAGCAGTCGGCACTTGGCCTTATCATGTATACAGCTGACAATAACGAGTTTCTGCCGCCAGGCAATCAGTGGATGGACAAATCGACTCAATATGTCAAGAACCAGGATGCCTTTAAGTCGCCAGCCGTGGTCAAACTGGACGCCAGTGCATATGGCTTTGCGTTTCGAAAGGAGATTAGCGGCATCGATTCGTTTCGCATCATAGCTCCAAACGAGACGGCAATGGTCTTCGACAGCACGATCACTTCCCGGAACGCGACGTCTGGCATCGAAACGTTGCCCTCGCCTCCCCGTTACGGTAGCGTGAATATGATTGGTTTCGCCGACGGCCATGCCAAGGCGATGCTTGAGGGTGCATCGAAGGAGATGGATCCCAAAGTGGCGTTGCTCCCCAAGTGAAGCTTGACGAATTACTTCGGTGAGCGTGCTAGGAATGGCAGGCGATCTTTGAACCAAACACGCACTCGGTCGGTAAACCTGGCGGGGGGTATTTCATAAATCATAAAAGCGAGGTTATCACCTACCTCGGTGACCAGAATGCGGGTCTCATCTGCAAGGTCTTTGAATATCCTGGTCCCCTGAATCTCTCCCTCGTCAATCCAACCCAGGGACGTCAGCTCTGCTTTGTACTCGGAGCGGACGGCGTGGCTACGGTAGCTTGTCGAAGCAACCCATGTGTCCACCCCTGGTGTATTGGCGTGGACCCATTCTCTTTGACTTTGAATAGGAACTCCCGCTAAGAACTGAAACTGACTGGTTGAAGACTTGGCAAATACCAATATTCCCAAAACGACGAGTGCGGCAATGACAAAGAGCGGGATAAGCAGCCACCAGCGGCGGACATGTTTTATGCTTGGCGGATGAGGATCAGCGGCGGTCGGTTTCATGGTGGGGCTAGGGCGAGTCGTTCGATCGGGAACGCATCCGCTCCATCACCCAGACCCTTGCCCGGTCGAGCACGGTTGGAGGGCGGTTTTCGGAGACAACTATTTTGATGTTCCCATGATAGTCGTAGACATAAATCTCCCTTCCGTTTTTGGCATCAAAGAAGAGAATCGCACGGCCATCGTAAGTTTTCAACGGCTTTGAATCAGCCGTTTCACTCGCAACCATTCCCTCTAGCTTATTCATCGGCAAGGGGCTCGTATAAGTCGCATCTTGTATGAGGGGCGCCCCTCCGTCTAATATTTTCATCTCAAACCTCACCAGCTCTGCATTCTTCAAAAACCGGTATTGCGAGGTTGGGGGCGGAGTGAATACAAGCACCCCTATGAAAACAAGGCTGGCAAGGAGGCAGAATGCAACCAGCAAACACCAGCGACGGCGGCGCCTGCCGGCCGGCGGCGTCTCGACTTCTTGACTGTCGGTGTATTCGATGCCCTATTCTAACCTTGGATCGGCGAACCGTTATCTCGCCACCAAGAACATCGTGTTCTCAATGAATCTGAAGCTATCGCGGGGCACATCTGCCATTCGCACGTCCAGCTTCGCCACCTCCTCCGCTTCACAACCTGACCAGACAGAAACGATATCGAGTTCGAAACCGTCCTCTAGGAGCTTCTTGAAGATGTCGTAGGCAGCGGCGGTCGACTCGATGTCGTCAGGGTCTTCGGGGGCCCAATCTTCGGGAGGGCCGAAGTGTGGGAGGTCCTCATGGTTCATGAGATGCCGGAAGTGGCAACTGCAACCTCCGTATCGAGTCACAAACCACTGATGAGGGTAATGCAGGAGGTCAAGAATCTTCTGATCCTCGGGGAAGACGTTCTTTTCGAACTGACACAGCTCGTTCCCCCACACCGCCAAGTCGGCGTCGCAGGTGGTGGAGAAGTAGATGGTGTAACACATGGGACGGCTCTATGAGGATTGTAGAGCAAAGGCGGTAGCTGCCTGAACAAGCCGTTGGCTTAGAACCCTGATATCCTATCATTCTGGTCAGCCCTTCAGTGGTCCTCTGTGGGATTCAGTGGTTAAACCAAGCCAGTGAGGATAAAACCACCGAAGACACCGAGGGCCACCGAAGGGTCTGCGTTTCCCCAAGGCTCGAAGAGCACAGTTGGCCCACTTCCTGGGCAGGGACAACCGCCATTTAGGGTTCACTAGGGACATGTTGCAGCAAGAAGCCACAACGGCGTGGGATCGGATTGTTCGGGACGGGGTTCGCAAGATGGTGGAGGGTGTCTCCGACCAGGAGTCCGTCACGCTGTCGCAGCGGTATGGCACCCATAATTACCATCCGCTTCCCGTGAACCTGGTTCGGGCCGATGGGATTCATGTCTACGACGGCGAGGGCAACGATTATCTGGACTGTATCGGCAGCTATTCCGCCGTCGCCCACGGGCACCTCAGTCCCTTCATTGTGCGGACGGTGATGGAGCAGTTGGAGAAGGTGACCCTGGTGAGCCGGGCGGTTTATAGCTCGGAGTTGGCGGTCTTTTTGAAGGCTCTTGCCGACTACTCCGACCTCGACATGGTCTGCCCGATGAATACCGGGGCGGAGGCGATTGAGACCTGCATCAAAATCGCCCGCAAGTGGGGCTACACCAAGAAGGGCGTCCCCAAGGACCAGGCCGAGATCATCGTGGCGGATGGCAACTTCCACGGGCGGACCACCACCATCGTCGGCTTTAGCTCGGAGCCCCAATACAAGGACCTCTTCGGCCCCTATGGCCCCGGCTTCAAGTCGATCCCCTTCGGCGACGCCTCCGATCTGGAGATGGCGATCACCTCCAACACGGTCGCGGTCATGATGGAGCCGATCCAGGCCGAGGGCGGCATCATCGTGCCTTACGAAGGCTTCCTGCACGACGTCTGCGACATCTGCGCCCGCCACAACGTGCTGGTGATCTGGGACGAGGTTCAAACCGGCTTCGCCCGCACCGGCCGACGCTTCGCCTGGAACCACGAAGACGCCTACCCCGACCTGATGGCGGTCGGCAAGCCTCTGGGCGGGGGCCTTTTCCCGGTCTCGGCGGCGGTTGGGCGAAGGGATGTGATGGATGTGTTTGAGCCTGGCGACCACGGAAGCACGTTTGGAGGGAATCCTTTGGGCGCAGTCATTGCGATTGCGGCCTTGGCCGAGATGGAGGTCAACGATTTGGCTGGTAGGTCAGAGCGGATGGGGACTAGGATGGCCGCAGGTTTCCGAAGCATCGGGCATCCTGACATCAAAGAAGTCCGGGGCAAGGGGCTTTTGATTGGGCTGGAGGTGGAGTCCTTGGATGGAGCCAAACTGACCCACGCGTTCCTGGACCATCGGGTTTTGACCAAAGAGACCAGAAACCGAACCTTCCGCTTCGCCCCGCCGTTGACGATCACCGAGTCAGAAGTAGATGAGGTTGTGGATCGGGTAGGCAGAGCGATCCGGTCGGTGGGTTAACCCTCCGGTGGACCGCTGATCTCCAGATCGGCATAACAAGCTTGTAGTCCTCGCTTGCTTTTGGGTTTGATCCAACGCCAACTTTGCTACGGCCACGCAAATTGAGCAGGAAACTACAAACTTGCTATGCCGATCTGGAGATCAGCGGTCCATCAGTCCATCGTGACCCATGCCCCGCTCTCAATCGACCCGTTGATCCCTTCCAATACCGCCTGAGCCGCTACTCCATCGGCAAAGGTGGGGTAGTCCGCATCCAAGCCGTTAACCGCGTCCACCAACAACGCTGGCCCGTCCGCCTTCTGCCTCCCCGCAAATCCCGAGGGAACCTGATGCACCGGCAAATCCGTGGTCCAAGTGTCGTAGCCGCTGAGCGACTGCCCGATCGTCATCTGCAACTCCCGATCCTTGTCCGACAGCACCGCAATCGTCCCCAAATCGCCCGAAATCTCGATCCGGAAGTAGTTGCCATAGCCGGGGGCAACCTGCGTGGTCTCCATGGTGGCAATAGGCCCGCCCGACAGTTGCGCAAGCCAAGCCGCGTTGGTATCGGTGGTCACCGCCCTGTCTTTCCCCTCCGCGTCTTTTTTACTGGGCATGAGCGTCTGTTTAGTCCCCACTACACGCTCAAACTCCAGCCCGGTGATGAACCGCACGCCATCGATCATATGCACCCCAAGGTCGCCCAATGCTCCGAAGCCGGCGATCTCGATGTCGTTTCGCCAAGAGAACAGGTTGCTGGGCGCGCCGAGAAAGCTCTGGAGATAGACCACATTCACCCGCCGAATCTTGCCCAACTCCCCGTTCTGGATCAGTTCCCGGGCAAAGCGGAAGGCGATGTTGTTTCGGTAGCTGAAGTTGATGTAGCCCAGCTTTCCCGCACTCTGCCGCGCTGATTCCATCCGCTGAGCCTCGGCAAGACTCATCGCCATCGGCTTCTCGCAAACGACGTGCGCACCCTCGGAGAAAGCCCGCAAAGTGATTTCGCAGTGCCAACGGTTGGGCGTGCAAACCGCTACGATCTCCGGACCAGCAGCAAAGACCGCATCCCAGTCCTTGGTAACCACGGCGTGGGGATACCGCGAATGAGCCTCGGCCAGGTTGGCTTCGTTCACGTCGCACACCGCCACGATCTCCACGTCGCGGCGATGAAGGTGGTCGAGGTGATAGCGGCCGATGCCGGAGGGGCCGAAGATTGCGATGCGAGTTGCCATGGTAGAAGGTTGAACAGTACCAACTCTGATGAGGCTTAACGCAAGAGTGGCCCGAAAGTCGCTATAATTTGCGTCTGTAGGAAATGCAATGGCAAAGACGACGTGCACGATGGCTTCGACACTGGTAGACCTTCGAGTCGATGCCTATGTACACCTTGTGCGCACCGCAGACAAGATTTTCGCCGATGTCAGTCGCGGTTTGGCGGAACACAAACTCACCGCCAGCCAGTTCAGCGCCCTCAAGGCCCTCTGTATCAAAGGCCCGATGCCTCAAAAGGACGTGGCGACCAGCATCCTGAAATCCACCGGCAATGTCACGTTGGTGATCGACAACCTGGAACGACGTGGGCTGGTTTTGCGTACTCGGGGTGTATCGGACCGCAGGGTGTTCGATATCGCCGTCACCGACAAGGGACGCGAGCTCTTTGAATCGATCTATGGCCCGCACCTAGAGAGGATTCGCGAAGGGATGGGTTCCCTGGAACCCGCCGAGTGCGAGTTGCTCATCTCCCTGCTTGAGCGCATCGACGCCTAACATCCTCCATCCAAGCGTCCAACGATCTTTTCTCAAAAAAATCGTTCAATGTCAAACTATTCATGTTATGATAATCATAGCGGTAGGCAACGAAGCCAAAACGTAGCCTTCGCGAGTCGACTTTTCGTGGCCACTCAAATCTATTACAAGGCGAACTTATGAAACGATCCGCATTCACGCTCATCGAGCTCCTCGTCGTCATCGCCATCATCGCGATTCTCGCCGCCATCCTGTTCCCCGTCTTTGCCCAGGCGAAGGCGGCGGCCAAGACAACCGCAACGCTGTCCAATATCAAACAACTCGGCACCGCCGTGCATATGTATGCGGGCGACTACGACGATATGACGCCGGGCGCATTCCAATGTGGCTACGAGCCCGTCGATCCTTATTGCGGAGCGGATTGGTTCAGCATGCAATCCGACCGTTTTGTGGCCTGGTCCACCTTGATCTGGCCCTACATGAAGAATGCCCAGATCACGATGGATACAACAGCAAACTCCGCCGTCGCCACCACCACGCCCAGCCCGGGCTCGTTCAACTGGGGAATTTACACCACCATCAGCGCCAACCGGCTTGGCTTCTTTGGCCACGACTCTTGGGCTTCCGGAAACTACGTCATCACAACAGGACGCAACATCAGCGCGCAAGAGAACCTGTCATCCAGAGCAATGTTCACCACCGGACGCTATCCGACCGATGAGAAGTTTGGCTTCCTATACTTCGACCAGTGGCAAGCCTGCGACCCGAACTACACCGCCGTAGACTTCTATCGCAACATCGTTTGGGCGTCCGTCAAGTCGCACCGAAAGATGATCCCCACCGTCCGCGGCGATTCAAGTGCCAAGCTGATTCCTTGGGACAAAGTGAAGAAGGACCCAGCCAGAGAATGGTGGGACTACGACATCACTTATTGGGGCCGAGCCCAGAGTTCGACGGAGTAGCATGAAGACCCTCATTGCCCTGATCTCCATCCTCATTGCTTGTGGAGCTGTCGGTTGCAGCGAATCCGGTCCTCCGGCTGACAACTCGCAAGTCAAGACTCCCGCCCCACCCCCACCCCCCGGCGGAGCGGTTCCCGGCAAGTAGCTTCGCCCGGACAGGAATGTCCGGGCTACCATTGGCTCAGGGCGTTTTGGGAGGAGCGGGGACACTCTTCCCCTTACCCCTCCTCAAGCTTTACCCTTTACCCGTCACCGCCAGACCATCCCGCACCCGCTTGAACGCCTGGAGCGCAAACTCCAAATCTTCCTGTGTGTGAGCTGCCGAGGGCATGGTGCGGATTCTGGCCTTGCCTCTTGCAACGGTGGGAAACACGATCGACAGCGCATAAACACCCTCATCCCACAGTGCCCGCTCCATCGCCTGCGCCGCTCCCTCATCCCCAACATAGACCGGGGTAATCGGCGTCTCGCTGCCCATCGTGTCGAAGCCTTCATTCTGCAGAGCCTCCTTCCACCACTTGGTGTTGGCCCAAAGCTTCCGCATCGGCTCAGGGTCGGTTTCCATCACGTCCAACGCGGCAATCAGCGCCGCCGCAACCACGGGCGGATGAGCGGTCGAGAACAGGTAGGGTCGGCCTCGGTTGATAAGCCAATCCTTCAGCAAAGCCGAGCCCGCAATGTAGCCGCCAATCACGCCCAAAGCCTTGCTAAGCGTGCCAAGCTGGATATCGACCCGGCCATACAAGTCGAAGTGCGAAGTCGTTCCCGCGCCGTTCTTACCCAAAACGCCGCTGGCATGCGCGTCGTCCACCATTACAAAGGCGTTGTATTTCTCCGCTAGTTCAACAATGGCGGGGAGCGGAGCGATGTCGCCGTCCATGGAGAAAACGCCGTCGGTGATAATCATTCGTTTTTCGAATGATTGGGTGTTCCTAAGGATCTCCTCCAGGTGGCCCATGTCCTTATGGCCGAAGACATAGCCCTCCGACTTCTTGTACTTGGCGGGAGACAGGCGGACGCCGTCGATGATGGAGGCGTGGTTTAGTTCGTCGCTGATGACCACATCCTTGTCGGTCAGCACAGCTGGAATGCAACCTGAGTTCGCGGTGAAGCCGCCCGTGAATACGAGCACCGCCTCCGTATGTTTGAACTTGGCAAGCCGGTCTTCAAGCTCTTCGTGAACGCTCATCGTGCCACCGATCCAGCGCACCGCCCCCGCACCGACGCCCCACTTCTCGATCGCCTCCAAGGCCGCCTGCTTCACTTTGGGGTGGTTGGCGAGGCCGAGATAGTTGTTGCTGGAGAGATTGACCACCTCTTTCCCATTCATCCGAACCCGGCCTCCGGCAGGCGATTCCAGGATTTTGGGAATCTTGTAGAGGTTCTGGTCTTTGAGAGTTTGGATCTGGGAGCCCAGCCACGACTGGAGTTCGGCATTCATAGGAAAGAGTTTACTTGGGACGGCGTTAGGGTGTTTCGGCATTTCGGCGTTGGGGCATTGGAACAGATCAGGCCCCAACGCCGAAATGCCGAAACACCCTAACGCCGTCCCGCGGTAAACTCCCCGCCGCGACCGATATCGGTCGGACCAAGAAGGAAGGAAGATCACTATTGGCTAGCGCATATACCCCCGGGCTCACCGTCAGCGGCGACATTACGGTTCGTCGGGTTCGTCGTCTCCCCATCAAAGGGCAGGTTCTCGTCAAGCAGGGCGACGCGGTCACTCCCGACCAGGTGATCGCCCAAGCCTTGCTGCCCGGACCTCTCCAGACTCTGAAGCTGGCCGACAAACTGGGCGTCGAGGCAAAGGACGTGCTCACGATGGTCAGCATCAAGCCGGGCGACCAGGTAACCAAGGGCCAGATCGTGGCCGAAGGCAAGAAGCTGTTCGGCATCTTCAAGGCTCCTACCGCCGAGAGCGACTACGAGGGCACCATTGAGTCCATCTCCGAAGTCACCGGCAACGCCCTGGTCCGCGAACCCTCTATCCCGGTGGACATCACGGCCTATATCCAGGGAACCGTGGCCGATGTGATGCCCGAGGAGGGCGCGATCATCGAGACGCGGTGTGCCATGGTCCAGGGAATCTTTGGAGTCGGCGGCGAACGCACGGGCGTCATCCGCGTCGCGGTCAACTCTCCCAATGACGTTCTGGACGCCAACGCGATTCAAGACTCCGACGCAGGCAAGATTCTGGTTGGCGGCTCAGGCATCACCTACGACGCTCTCACCAAGGCCACCCGAATCGGAGTCAAGGGACTCCTCGCGGGAGGTATCAAAGACAGCGACCTCATCCAGTTCTTGGGCTACGACATCGGCGTGGCCATCACCGGCCAAGAGAACATCAGCCTCACGATGCTGGTCACCGAGGGCTTTGGCTACCTCGCCATGGCCCAGCGCACGTTCGATTTGCTGAAGACTTTGGAGGGCAAGACCGCGAGTATCAACGGCGCCACCCAAATCCGTGCCGGTGTCATCCGCCCCGAGGTTATCTGTCCACTGGCGGCGGATGCGGCAAAGACCGAAATCGCGAAGCAGGCGTTCGAGCTAACGGTGGGTACGCCGATCCGGGTTATTCGAGAGCCGTACTTCGGGAAATTGGGAACCGTCACCGACCTCCCTGCGCAGTTGCAAGTCGTGGAGTCGGGCACCGAAGTCCGCGTGCTAAAGGCGAAGATCACAGGGGAAAGCGAAGAAGTGATGGTTCCGAGGGCAAACGTCGAAATCATCGCCACTGGCGCATAGGGCCGGAGACGATTGATCCGATATGCCAGAAGTAGGTCGATTCTGTCGATTCTTCGGCGTTCTGAACCACCCTACTTTCACGCGTTGTATGGCAAGTTTGCGGCTTTGATATAGATAGAAACAATTCATGATCAAGTATTCAGGCGGTCGGCCATTCTTCGGTGGTCCTCTGCGGCCCTCGGCGGTTTCATCCTCAGTCAGTTGAAAAGAACCACCGAAAAGCACGGAGGGCCACCGAAGGGGACGCGGCAAAACCGGCGGCTCGAATCCGAAGATTAGAACGCAGTTTGAGCACGATTCGAACCTGTCATCAATCCTCCGGGCTAAACCTTCCGCATACTCACAGTTTCTTGGCCGAACCCCAGGCGTTCGTAGAATCCCTGTTTGAACGTAAACAGATACACAAACGCGCCGGGGGAGGCTTCGTGGACCAGGTTCAAGGTTTCTTTCATGATGGCTTCGCCGATGCGTTGGCCCTGCCATTCGGGCTTAACCGCCACATCCCAAACGCTGAACCAGCCGGGAGCGTCCCACATGATCCTGGCGGCTCCGACCGCTTCGCCCTCGGGGGAAAGCGCGACCACTCCCTGCCAAGTGTTCTCCAGAATGGTCGCCGGAATGCCGTCCTGGTAGAAGATCTTTCCGGCTACCTCGGCAAACTCCTCGGCAGTCGGTTTGCGGCAGACAACCTGTACGCCTTCGGGAAACGCACGCGACTTAGCTACGGGTTGCGATGGAGGTCCCGCAAGGCGCAGATGGTATCCATTGAGGTCTTCGACGACATACTCCCTCACGTCCCAAGGCTTGTTTTCGATGGGCGAGACGATCTTGGCGCCACGTTCCTGATGCTTTTCATAGAGATCGTCCACGTCCTCAACCTTAAACCAATGCTGATGTCCCTGGACCTTCGCCGCCAGGTCGGGTTGGAGGCAGAACATCATCGACACATTCCCCAAAGACACCGACCCAAAAGTCGGCGGCTCGCCCCAGGTCCAAGACGACTCGAACCCGAGAACATCCTTGTAGTAGCCGATCGTGGCCAGAATGTCCGCCGCCGCAAAGATAGGAGTGGAACCAGTGATCATCCCGTTATCCTACATCCAAAAAGGCTCGGTATTTACCAGTCCCCCAAGGTAAACTCTCCACTATGCCCACCTGGAAAGAAGGGGATCGAGTGCGTGTGGTGGCCCGTGAGGTTACCGATGAAGACAAGAAGTCGAACCGCTATTACAGCCACATGGCGGGGCTGGTCGGGACGATCCAAAACATCTACAGCGACACCGAAATCGCCGTCAAGATCGACACGGAGTTCATGACGCCGATCACGGCGGACGTACAGCGGGAGGCCACCCTCCGAATGCGCGAGAAATTCGCCAACAACATCTCCGAGGAGCAACGCAAGCAGCTTTCCAAAGAGGAACTTGAGTTCGAGGCTCACTACGTCCAACTCGTCCAAAGCAAGGACCTGGAGAAAGTCTGATGGCCGCCGCTGAATTCTCTTTCGACATCGTTTCGCGCGTGGACCAGATGGAGGTCAAAAACGCGATCGACCAGGCTCAGAAGGAGCTTCACAACAGATACGATCTCAAGGGCACCAAGGCCGAGATCGTGGCGGAGAAGGACGACGTCAAGGTCATCGGCGACGACGAGTTCCGCCTGGACCAGGTGAAGGACATCGTCTTCTCCAAGCTCATCAAGCGAGGCATCGACTCCCGCCAAATCGAGTGGGGCAAAGTAGAGCCAGGGGCGGGCATCTCCGTCCACTGCAAGCTCACCTTCAAAGCCGGCATCGCCCAAGACAAGGCCAAAGAGCTGACCAAACTCATCCGAGACAACAAAGCCCTCAAAGTCAATTCGCAGATTCAGGGCGATGAAGTCAGGGTTTCCAGTAAAAGCAAAGACGATCTTCAAAAAGCCATGGCGTTCGTAAAAGGCCTGACGCTGGACTACCCGGTCAACTTTGTGAATTTCCGGTAGAAACTGGGTGTGAGGTGTGGCTTGTGGAATGTGGCCTGTGGGGGTGGTTAATCTGACCGACCTGTCCGATTTGCCCTACATTGGCCACACATACATCTCACAAGTCACAGGCCACATCCTCCCATGTCCCCCGCCCTCAAGTCCCAAGCACTCTCCCTGGGCTTCGACCTGGTAGGGATATGTAGCGTGCAAGAGCCCCCTCACCACGCCGAATACGTGGGCTGGGTCGCCAAAGGGTCGCACGGCACAATGGACTACCTAAAAGGCCACATTCCGCTCAAACAAGACCCCCGAAGCCTCCTACACTCCGCTCGATCCATCATCGTCGTCGGCCTCAACTACAACCAACCCAATCCCCACCGTCCCGGCTACCCCAGAATCGCCCGCTATGCCCTTGGCCGGGACTATCACAAGGTCCTGAGAGGCAAGCTCAAACGCCTTCAGGCGTGGCTCCAGGATCAATACCCCGATAGCGAGCACCGGGCCTGCGTCGATTCGGCCCCGATCATGGAACGCGACTTCGCCCAACTCGCGGGTCTTGGCTGGTTTGGGAAGAACACCATGCTCATCAACTCCCAGCGCGGAAGTTGGTTCTTCCTCGGCGTCTTACTCACCTCGATCGAGTTGGAGCCGGATGCCCCCGCGATCGGCGGCTGTGGAACCTGCCGAGCCTGCATCGACGCCTGCCCCACTGGCGCCATCGTCCAGCAAGACGGCCGATGGCAGGTCGATGCGACCCGGTGCATCAGCTACCTCACCATCGAGCATCGAGGCGAGATCGAACCTGAACTGGCGGAAGGCATCGGCGAGTGGACGTTCGGCTGCGACGTCTGCCAAGACGTCTGCCCCTTCAACCATGCCCGCGAATCCCAACCCCTCCGCGCCGCCCCAACCCAAACCCCCGACTTCCTCGCCAAAAGAACCTGGCCCTCACTTCGCGAACTAGTGGTCTTGAATGAAGAGGACTGGGACCACCTCACCCAGGGAAGTCCCGTGCGCCGAACCGGCCTAGCAGGCATCCAGCGCAACGCCCGGGTCAACCTTTACAAAGCGGGAACGCCTGATTGTTAGATTATCGGAAGTCGTATTCGAACTCGCCTATAATCTAGCGCCCCACGTTGAGGCGAAATGCCATTGGGATGAAAGCTCTTTGTACCTTGGTGGTTCATGCAGATGCCGATTGGAAGCACCTCTCAAGAATGCCAAAACGCCTTGTCTGCCTTGTAGCCGCCGCAAGAGTGTGGCTGAGCTACAGGTTGGATCCAACTGCAAGTTGGCCGATCTGGAGATCAGCGGTCCATCTAACACTACAAGCTTCCTAACGGGCGGGACGCCGGTGCTCCCAAGAGAATGTGAAGCGATTCTTCCTTTCCATGCGTCAAACCCGATAGCAAAGGAGATATTTAAGGCATGATTTGGAATATGGCATTGGGCGCGGTTTTGGCGAGTTCGGCCCCGACCGGGACGGAGATCACGATTTACAACCAGGGTTTTGGCCTGGTGAAAGAAAGTCGGCAGTTCAACCTTAGGGTGGGTCGGCAGAATGTGACGGTGGAGGATGTGGCGGCGATGATCGAGCCATCGAGCGTGGGCATCAAGAGCCTCACCGATCCCAATTCGTTCGAGGTGTTGGAGCAGAACTACCAATACGACCTGATCAACCCGTTGGCGATCTTAAACAAGTCGGTCGGCAAGCGCGTCCGCTTGATCCGCACGATCGGACAGCAACGCGACGTCTTGGACGGCGTCCTCATGAGTTCACCGACGGCGATGGTGGGGACTCCGGGCGGCGGGTCGCAGAACACTTACAACGGCATGGTCATCCGCACCGACGACGGACGGATCATCCTCGATCCCACCGGAGAGGTCGAGGTGACCTCCATCCCCGACGGCCTCATCTCCAAACCGACTCTGCTGTGGGATATCAATGCGACCAAAGCAGGGCAGAACCAGGTTGAACTCAGTTATCTCACCCAGGGGATTAGCTGGAACGCGGACTATGTGTTCACCTTGGACGGCGAAGGTCGAGGCGACCTGAAGGGATGGGTGACGGTCAATAACCAATCCGGGGCAACTTATCAGGAGGCCAAGCTGAAGTTGCTGGCAGGGGACGTGCAAAGGGCTCAGCCTGCCCTCCGCGCTCCCGGAGGTCGTGGTGGTGGAGCGGTGATGGAGATGAAGGCGGACGCCGGGTTTGCCGAAGAAGCGTTCTTCGAATACCACCTCTACACCTTGCAACGCCCCGCTACTATCCGCAACCGGGAGATCAAGCAACTCTCGCTCTTGGAAGGCAAGGGCGTGAAAGTGGAGAAGAAGCTCATTATCGACGCCCTTCGAAATTTCGGCCAGTTCTATCCCAGTGAAGGCGAGGTCGGCACGGGCAACATCAAGCCGATGGTTCGGGTTGAGTTTGTGAACTCCAAAGAGAACAATCTCGGGATGCCGCTTCCGCAAGGGAAGGTCAAGGTTTATCAGCGCGACAAGTCCGGGTCGGTGCAGATGCTGGGCGAAGACAATATAGAGCACACGCCCAAGGACGAGAAGCTCTCCTTATTCGTGGGCCGATCATTCGACGTGGTCGCCAATCGCAAGCGGACGAACTACCGACGGATCAATAACACCACCTTTGAGCAGACCTTCGAGATCGAAGTCCGAAATCGAAAAGAAACGCCCGAGACGGTCTACGTCATGGAGCGGCACTTCTTCGATTGGCGCATCACCGCCGAGTCGATGAAGTCGGAGAAGCTGGACGCGAACACCGCGCAGTATGTGCTGAATCTCAAAGCCGGAGAGGTTCAGAAGGTGACATACACGGTGCGAACACAGTGGTGAGATCGTGACATCGCTGAATCGCGGAAAATGTACGATCCTACGATTCAGCGATTCAGCGATTCAGCGATAAAACTACGTCGCCGCCCCGACCAACATGCTCTGCCACTGCTCGTTCAGCCACCGCGCACGGGTTCCCATGTCGTGGGCCATTTCGGCGAGGGCGCCGGGGGCGTAGGAGATGTTGGGGAGGAAGCAGTCGAAGGCGAGGTCGATGCCTCGGCAGCAATAGGAGCCGACGTCGTGGCACCAGTTCCACTCTCTGCGCTCCATCTCGTTCAGGTGGAGGGCGAGGTGGGCCATGTTTTGGGCTTGCATATTGAGCGGGATGACGAGTCGGAACGCAAGGCCGTTGCCGAGGGTGGGATGCGGCTCTTCAGTCGTCACCAGAAGCTTTACCGTACTACCAGGCGCACTATGGTGCCACTCGAACTCCCCTTCTAGGTGAGTCGAATCGTTGGTCGTGCACTTGACGCTGATGCGACGGATCGCTTGGCGGGCGTCCTCCCACTCCTCCACCTCAACCCACTTGCTGGGCTGAACACCCCAGGGCTTGAAGAACCGTTCGTCAGCCTCCACCATTGGATGGGCGTGTTCGCGCATTCCCGCGATCGGATGGATCGACGTTGCGGCTGTGATGTTCAACTCCTCAGCCAGACGCTTCGCGGTGTGTTGCGCTTCGCTGAGTTGCAGACCGACTGCTCCCAGGAAGACCCGCTTCACCCACTCCTCGTTGTCGTAGCTGGCGTACATACTGCAATGAAGTTTGAACGTGTCCTTCTCCGAGTCGTAGGTGAGGGCGCTGAAAGTGGCGTCGGCCATCATGCGCAGGAGGGGCAGTTCACAGGCTCCGGGATGCCCATCCGTCTTCAGCAACTCGATCTCGGAGTGCAGACGGAAGTAGTTGGACATATTGTGGAAGATGCCTAAGTCAGAGGAGATGCTCTGTGCGTAGTCGCCCGCCCACCAAGTGAACCCCCGGCCATGATCCAGGCGGAACTTCTCTTCGACCTTCAGGGAGTCGTGAACGTGCGCAACAAGCGAAAGGCCTAAGTCTTCTTTGGTTTGCCAGGGCATTTTTGTAGCTTCCTCCGTTGGAAGTTACACCACAGTATAGGACAGGTTTTGCCTGTTACACAAATTTTCTAGAGCGGACGGCCTGCGCGGCTCTGCCCAAACAGGGTCCAAAAGGCCACAATGCTCTTGCCCCGATTGCGCCTCGCACGAACCGTCATCTGAACCTCTGCCGACACCGCCGCCATCACTTCCCGCTTGGTCGGATCGATCTTTTGTTGTTCGGACTCCAGATAGTGAGCCATCTTCTCCAACTCTCCATCCTGCACCCAGACGCCATAGCAGTCGTCGCACTCATCCAAGACTACGTCGGACGAATACATATAGCGGTACGGCGTCAGCCGCTCGTTGCAGACGGGACAAAGTTTTGCCGCCGCCTCCTGAGGCATGACGCTCCGATCAGGGACCGCTTTCTCTTCCAACGTGTGAAAGCTGAGTTGGTCGCCAATGGATTGGAGCTTCTTTAACTCACCATCATCGAACCAAATCCCGCCGCACTGCGGGCAGTCATCCAGTTGGACCTCGCGAAAAGACATCTGATCCATCGGGATCCGGCAATCGGGGCAGAGACGGGCCATGAGGAAATTCTAAGCCATCGCTCGAAATTGTTCAAGGAACCGAAGGTCGTTCTCCAAGAAGTGCCTCAAGTCGTCCACGCCATAGGCCATCATGGGAATCCGCTCGACGCCCAGCCCGAAGGCGAATCCGCTATACCGCTCGGTGTCGATTCCGTACCGCTCCAGGATGTTGGGATGGATCAGCCCCGCCCCGCCAAGCTCCACCCACCGGCCGTTAAACAGCTTCGGCGAGGAGATGGCGTAGTCCACGCCGGGCTCCACGAACGGGAAGAAGTCGGGGCGGAAGCGGACGGTAACCTCGTCGCCAAACATCGCGCGGGCAAACGCACCAAGGGTTCCCTTCAAGTGCGCCATCGAGATGCCCTCATCGATCATGAAGCAGTCCACCTGGTGGAAGGTGTGGGAGTGGGTGCGATCTACGGCCTCGTTGCGGTAGGTTCTGCCGACCGTGAACACCCTCAGCGGCGGCTTGGTGGTCTCGAACACCCGCCCCTGCAAGGCCGTGCATTGGGTCCTCAGGACATGCTGGTCGTCGATGTAGAACGTATCCTGCTCGTCCATCGCCGGATGGTCGGGGGGGTAGTTGAGGGCGTCGAAGTTGTACTTGAACTCCTCCAACTCCGGCGACTCCTGGTACACAAACCCCATTCCGCCCAAGACGCGCTTGATCTTGTTGGTGGTGAGTTGGAGGACGTGCTCGTAGCCAATCCGAGTCGGCCTTCCCGGCATGGTCACATCGATCCGCTCCGCCTCGAACTGGGCCGCCTGCTCGCCGGACTTGAGTTCCTCGGTCCGCTGCTCAATGAGAGTTTGCAGCCGAGCCTTGGCCTCGTTCACCTTCGCGCCAAACGTCGGTTTTTCCTCAGGAGGAAGCTGGCCGATCTGTCTCAGAAGCCCGGTGTACTGCCCGTTCTTGCCCAGATACTGGATTTCCAGTTCCCGGAGGCGGACGGTAGAGGTTGCCTCCTGAACCTCGGAGGTTGCCTGCAATTCAAGCTGTTGGATGGAGTCCATGGAAGTCAAATAGGGTACCCGCCATCTAGCTGCATCCCCTCTTCGGCCTACACAACCTCCAGTTCCACGCTTGGCTCTTCATTGAAACTGTAGCAGTCCCCTTCACGAGACATGGCGATGTTCTCGATACGAACCCCGAATTCACCCGGGAGGTAGATTCCCGGCTCGATACTGAAGCAGTTGCCCGGCTCCAAAACAAAATCGCTTCCTGGCGTGATGTTCGGCGATTCATGTCCTCTCATCCCGATCCCGTGGCCGGTGCGATGCACGAAATACTTGCCATAGCCCGCATCTTCGATCACCTTGCGAGTGGCAGCGTCCACGCTCCCCGACGTGGCTCCCGCCTTTGCCGCTTCCCGACCCGCCATGTGCGCTTGGTGGACAACTCGGTACACCTCTTGAGCCTTCTCCGATGCGTCGCCGATGGCCACAACCCGGGTGATGTCGCTTTGGTAGCCGCCCAGATTGCAGCCAAAATCCAGGATTACGACGTCGCCTTCTTTGAGTAGAGTGTCGTCGCTGAGGTGGTGCGGCTCGGCCCCGTTGGCCCCGGCGGCGACGATGGCGAATGTCGGCTTGCCGCCCAGGTTGGCCATCGCTTCCGATAGCATCCTGCCGACTTCAACCTCGGTCTGTCCGGCTTTGATCCTGGGCTTCACTTGGCGATAAGCCTCGTCGGCGATATTTGCCGCCCGTTGCATTAGTTCGAGTTCCAGACCGTCTTTGCGGCGCGTCAGTTGGGAGATGATCTCGTCGCCCGCCTTAAACAGGGCGGCAGGGAGGGCGTCTTGCAGGGCCAAGAGGATGTCCGCCCGCATCTCATTGTCCACCGCGATCCTCCCTGCTTTGAGACCCCAGTCTTCGGCTAGTTCCGCGACATGGAGAAGAGGGGCTTCGCCATCCGTCCAGGGCCGCACATCTTGGATGCCCACCCGTTTGGCTTGGTTGGCGGTGAGAGCGGGGCAAATCAGGCGCACCTGGCCATCAGCGTGGATCGCCATCAGAAGCAGACGCTCATGCCCATCCTCGAAGAGCCCCGCCAGGTAGCCCATGGTGATCGGGGTGCAGGCCAGATAGGCATCGAACCCCTCGGTCGAGAGGGTTTGGGCAAGTCGCGATAGGCGTTCAGTCATGCCCCTGATTCTATCCCAGCGGTATAATCACAGACCCCTCGCTGGCGGATCGTCTAATGGCAGGACACCGGTTTTTGGTGCCGTACGTCTAGGTTCGAATCCTAGTCCGCCAGCCAATTTCTATTTTAAGGGTGGCTACTTTAAAGGTTCGGATATTGAGGCGGCTCATCCACTATTCGGCTTCGAATCGTGACTTTCGCGGAATCGGCGTCAATCTGCCCAACGATCAACTTTTTCCCAACCTCCTTCATCAAGCCCGGCAGGTCTCCAGGGTCAGAAGCAAGGATTTGCTGCGGCGCCAATTCGATGGCTTGCCCTTCCTTCACCCGAATCTTGAGCTCTCTTCTTGTGGCGCCGTGCTTCAGCGTTACGTATAGGGTGATCGAGTTATCGTCGTTAATGCGTCCCGCAAGTCTGATCTCGTAGTTCGTGACGCCATCTTCCATGCCCCAAACTCTGGTGTTACGGATGGTTGTTTCGGAGCGAGCCTTGTATTGCTCCAGTGGGTCTTCTATATCGACGGTCAACTTTAGATCTCGGACCTTGATATCGAACAGACTCACATATCGTTGTAGTTCGTCAACCGAGTCTGGGTCTCCATGCACTACCAAGACTCTTCGTCGATCGTCAGCGGAAATGCTGGAGATTCCTACGGGGATCATGCTATTGGGATCATCCGCACTCCGTCGCCACTGGTGAAGCATCCTATCTGGGCTTGCTAACACCAACATAGCCAAGACACGACTCGGGCGAGCATAAACAAGCGTCACTTCTGCACCAACAGCCGACAGGCAGGACAGAAGCAATACAATGGCAACGAAAACAGTGCGCATGATTTGATGACTTGGAATTGGCGACGATAAGTTCAGCCGATTTGTGACCTACCACTTTTTGTCGATACACGGTAACCTGCCTCACCCGTCGGTTGAGCCTTGACGTAAGGTAATCCCACGAGTAATCACCGATGGATAGGGATTCGTTTGCACGGTAGATCGACCAGTCTGGGGGCTCATGCATTTTCGTACCTGGCTCTTGGAATTTCAACAGCCCCGTGCCCAACTACCCGACTTAGGAGATGCGCAAACTGTTCAGGGTAGGGGTGATCAGCAATGAAGGCCACATCTCCTTGGGAGCTTCGGGGCAGGCGAGGGCGGCCAAAACTGGAGCGGTTGGCAACATCAATCAACACCCGGCAACCGCAGAAAGTTGACGGCTAGCTGCCGACCCAGGTTTTGCCTTCAACTCAAAAGGGTTTGAGTCGCTGTCTATCTACTTCCAAACTCAGCAAATGAGCATTGCCCGTCCGTGTGCTCAGGATATAGGCTCCGCCCCAATGTCCTCCAAGAAAAAGCTGGCCGTTTTCCAGGACAAGCATCGTGTTGAGTTCTGACTCGCTGCGGGGTTCAAACCAACAGATAGGCGCTACCTCGCCTTGCCGCACCGAGAAGACTCCATTCGGACCAGCCGAGATGAGAGAGCCGTCGGCTTGGAATCCGAGGGCGGTTGGTCGCAGTTGATGTTGTGGCACTCCGTCCGGCGGCTCTGCACTGGTAAAGAAGTCATCCACAAACTTTAGCCCATTGTTGTACACCGCGATGCGATAGCCAGTGCTGGGCTTCCACCGCACCAATGATTGCATATCGCTGCCAGTGGATATCCAAACCTCGCCGTCATTGGATACGGCGTAACTCCATACAAACTCCCACCGGGGACCATAGGAGCCTACGACGCTCACGTGCTTGTCAAAGCTCGTCAGTTTGAGCGTTGACATATCAAGCCACCAGAGTCGCTTATCGCCCTCGTCGCGCAGATAGAGGCGGCCCTTAACGAGTTCGGCAGGTTGGGTTGTTTCGGGTAGCAATGGCGCCTTGTCGGTGCGAAGCGGTTCCCAACGATCCCCTTGCCATTGGGAGACGTTCGCTCGGGTGACAGCGAGAAGGCAGTTTGCATCTCGGTCGATGCCCAATCGAAACCCCTTTGGGCCAGGCGCGGGGAGAAGTCTCCGACCTGCCTTGGACACCTCTAACAGGGTGTCACGTTCGTCTGATAGGCCGTGGATATAGAGCCGATCTCCGACTACAACCGACTCCAGCACCTCTGTCATCTCTGGTACCTGGATGGGCAACAGCTTGTTTTCCTGAAGATCGAGGTAGTAAGACCTGCTCACAAATCCGGATCGGCCAGTAATCCACTCTTTTCCGGCGACGATGATGCCTGCCTGGAAGGATGCGGCATATCGAACCCTGATCGGTGCCCGTGCCTCTGGGAACTTGAGCGTCGGCACTGGGCTCTTCCTGAACGACAGGCCCATGATCATTTGCCGAATCTGCTCGCTAGCCTTTTTGACCCTGGCCTTTTCTTTTGCATCCTCTGTGGCGCTCTTTGCCCAGTAGTCTTGGTAGTGCTTAATCTGCTTGGCCAATTCAAGGGGCTTTTTGTTTGATCGCCGCCAGTAGGAATCAAGGATGATGGCCGACATATCATCAGGGTGGAAAATCCCTTGTTTGTTGAACCACTGGGCCAAGCGGAGACCCTGCCAAAGACCCCAGTTGTTGCGAAGCCATAATCCCAAGCCGAAGTGGTGCTCGGACATCTGAGATTCCTTGCCGCGTCGAATCGTATCCTTGAGCTCCTTCGACAGCATCTTGTCGAGCTCTTTGAAGGAGTCCTCAAGGTCCTTGGGGATGTATACGCCAGTCTTGAACTTACTTGATTTGGTAGGCGTAAGCTTGTATTTCTTGCTCTCTTGCGGTTGCTTCTGTCCAATGCCGACCATTGCCGATACACAGACCAACACTAGCAAACACAATCGTATAGCAACTCTAAACTGTAGGCCCAAAGCAATCTAAGGACGTGATGGGCCAGCTAATCGTTACATGCCCGATGCGAGGCAAGGAAGTCCCCAAGCCCATTTGAGCTTGGGGACGGCCACTATGCAATCTCAGTCTTTCGGCTGAATGGGAAAGACATAGGTTCGGGACTGCTTGTTGGCGGTGTCGATGACGCGGATGGACTTGATCTTTACGTTGTCGGGGATCACCGCGATGAACCGCACGGCGACCTCGTCGTCCAGGTCGATCCGACTGTTGAAGTGGTCCTCGGTCGAGGCAGGCGACCATTTGACGACCGGGTGCTTACCGCCGTCCTCATCCACAAACTCCGCCTGGAATCGGATGTACGCTGGCTGGGGAGACATTCCCCTTAGGGTGAACTTGACCGACGCATAACCCCGCCCCTCGCCGGTGGTGTTCGGGCCGAACTTACCGCCGTGCTTGGCGATGTCCTGCGCGTTCAGCTTCAAGTCGATCCAGGCCAAGGGATAGTAGGTGTTCGGAAGAGCCTGAACCACGGCGGCGGCGGTCATACCAGTTTCATCCTTGGGGTCCGCAAAGATGGGGTCGAGGGGCTTCAGGTACGGCCGGGTGTCGACGCGCAGCACGGGGCCGCCCGAACGATGCTGGAGAATCAGCTTGGGCACGGTGCCGGCCGCCGGGACCACGATCACGGTGCGAAGCTCGACCTTTTGCGCGGGCTTAAGTTCCGCGTTAAAAATCTCTCCGGTCTTGGCGCGGGTGAAGTAGTAGTGGTGGTCGCGGTTGACCGACTCCTGGTCCACCCCGGTGAACTTGAGCGAGCCTCCGTTGAACTGGATCGTGTGGGTATTCGGGTTGTGGGCGGTGAAGTCGACCACCAGCAGCTTTTCGTCTTTGGTCGCGGCCACCACGTCCCGGCCGATGATCTCTCGCGAGACGCTGAAGCGCACGTCGGTCAGGGTGATATTGATAGGATCGACCTTGCCGATGGTGTAGGTCGTGTTCAGCTTCCCATTGTCGCCCGCCATCTGGACGGTGCCCTTGGTGGCTTTGTTGTCGGGCTTGGGCTTGGTCGTTTGGGCGGCGCCCAGGGTTGCGAGGGCCAGACTGAGGGCCAGGGTGAGGGTGACGTTTTTCATAGCTCTTTCCACAGGACCTATGCGGAACGAGCCTCGGCGTTCATTTCGGGGCCTAGAGGAGATTGGGACCAATAACAAAAGCGGTCGCCAGCTTAGCGCCTGGCGACCGCGAATATCCTTGGGGCTATTCGGATTTGCCGACCGGGAAGATGTACATTCGGGTGGCTTTGGCCGAGGTGTCCACGACGCGGATGGCTTTGATCTTCACATTCTGAGGAACGGCTCCCACGAAGCGGACCCCGACCTCGTCGCCCTTTCCAACTTTGGTGTTGAAGTGATCCTCCGTGGAAGGCGGAGCCCACTTGACGACCCGGTGCCTGCCGCCATCTTCATCCACGAACTCAGCATCGAATCGCGTGAGGACCGCCTGGGGCGACATCCCTTTCAGCGTGAACTTGACGAATGCGTAGACCTTGCCATCGCTGAGGGTATTCGGTCCAAAGCGTGTGCCATGCTTTATCAGTTCCTGGGTGTCGAGTTTGATGTCCATGTTGGTGATCGGATAGTACACGTCGTTTAGCGCCTTCACCGTGCCAAGCGCCGTCATCCCGGTCTCATCCTCGGGATCGGCATAGACGGCGTCCAACGGCTTCAAGTAGGGACGCGTATCGATTCTCAGGACTGGGCCGCCGCGCCGATGCTCCAAGATCAGCTTGGGAACGGTGCCGACCGCCGGGACGATGATCACGGTGCGAAGCTCGACCTTTTGGGCGGGCAGAAGCTGGGTACGGAAGACCTCGTTCGTTTTCGCGCGCGTAAAGTAGCCGGTATACGGGCGGTTCACCGACTCCTGATCGACACCGGTGAACTTGAGTGCGCCTCCATCGAACAGCAAGGGGGTCTTGTTGGGATTGTGGGCGGTGAAGTCGATGACCAGCAGTTTCTCATCCTTGTTCGACGAAATCACGTTGTCCCCAACGATCTCTCGCGAAACACTGAAACGGATACTCGTGACCGTGATGTTCACGGAATCTTCTTTGCCGATGGTGTAGGTCGTATTCAGCTTCCCATTGTCGCCTGCCATTTGGACGGTGCCCTTGGTGGCCTTATTGTCGGGCTTAGGCTTGGTCGTTTGGGCAACGCCCACGGTGGCGAGGGCCAGACTGAGGGCCAGAATCAGGGTGACGTTCTTCATAGCTTTTTCTATAGTACCTATGCGGAACGAGACGTGGGGTTCATTTCAGAGGTTAACGGAGGTTGGGAACAAGAACGGCGTTGAGTCGTTGCGGCGTGGCGGTGTTACCGGGTTTTGGCTTAGTTCCAGACCTGGCCCTGTCCCCAAAAAACCGCACCGCCGTAACGCCCTAGCACCGTCTCCCCTAGTGCCTCAATACCGCAATGCCCTAACACCGTCTCCCCCCAACTCCCTTAACTGCTTTTCCGCCCACCCCACTATCTCGTCAGCTTCGGCGCCTTTCTCAAACTGCACCGGCTCGCCCCATTGAGCCCAAGTAGAGCGGAAGGAGGGGCGGGGGATGAGGGAGCCGTAGGGCATGATGCGGTTGGTGTTTTTGAGGCCGCAGCAGATGACCTCGCACTCCGCCATCCGGGCCAAGAGCGCGATGCCGGGCTTCAACTCCTGAAGTTGCCCATCCTCGCTCAACTGCCCTTCAGGAAAGACGCAAACAACCTCGCCCATCCGCAAAAGCTGAACCGCCCGCTTGATCGAACTCCGATCCGGCTCGCCCCGCTTGACGGGGAACGCCCTGAAAATGCGGATGATCGAGCCCAAAACCGGCATCTCGAACAGTTCGCTCTTCGCCATGAAGTGGATTGGGCGCGGACAGGTGGTCTGCACGACGATGGGGTCCACATCCGCCAAGTGGTTCGCCAGGATCAGAACCCCGCCCGTCTCCGGCACCCGCCGCTTCCCGCGCTGGCGGATGGGTCCCAAAATGAGGAATAGCATCCAGGCGAACGCCTTGGAAAGGGGTAATACCAGCCATAGATGCAACGGGCTGTGGCGGCCCACGGCCTCATCCGCCGATTTGCTGGATGGCTTCGACATAGGCTCGATGTTCCTCCGCGAGGACTCGCTCGGCGAGGGACTCCGGGGTGTCGTCGGGGTAGACGGGACACCGCCGCTGGACAAGGACTTTTCCTTCATCATAATGCTCGGTAACCAAATGGACGCTCGCGCCGGACTCCTTTTCTCCGGCAGCCAGCACAGCCTCATGAACGCGCATCCCATACATCCCCTTTCCGCCAAACTTGGGCAGGAGGGCCGGATGGACGTTGAGGATGCGGCTGGGAAAGGCTTGCAGGACCTCGGACGGCAAGAGTCGCAGGTACCCCGCCAAACAGAGCAGATCGCAACCCGCCAAGGCAAGTAGCAACGCCTCTCCATAGCTTTCCTTTGCGGGAGGAACTATGGCAACGGGGGTGCCCAAAGACCGGGCTTCGGCAACCGATCCGATCTCCTCCTTGGGAGCCACGACGACTTCCACCTTCCCATCAATCTCTCCCGATTGGCAGGCGTTGACAATCGCGCTCATATTCGAGCCGCGCCCCTTCGGTCCTACCAAAATACCAATACGTAAAAAAGCCACCGCGTTCAGTTATATCGGAACACGGTGGCCGGATTGGTCGAAAGTCGGAGAAGATTCAGACTTATCGGCCGCGGAGGACCGTGCTGATGAATCGGAACTGCCTCTTCAGCCGATCCCGAACCTCCAGAACCCAGTCGTCCTCATGGTCGTGATCGCCGGTATCGTGCAGGCTGGGATCCTCGAAGATATAGTCCGCTCCCACCGGAACTCCATTCAGGTCGATCGTCCTTGCCGCAGGCTTGGGAGCGCGGGGAAGGAGGGTCGCTGCTTGGGCCAGGTTCATCGCTACCACCGCATGGTTGGTGCTTGACTGGATCAGATACTCGGGGATCGCATACTGGTAGCGGTCGTTCTGGGTGTGCCAGACAAAGCCGTAGTCGGCGCGGCCCTTCTCCATGGTGAAGAAGCCGGGTACGCCCGCCCAGTTGAAGGGAGCGTGGTCGCTGGAACCGCCCGAGGGCATGGATCGTTGCACCTGGAACTCCATCGGCATATCAGGGAACGCCTTGACGGTGGGAGCGAACGCGGCCTCCATCATTGGCTTCATCGACTCGATACCCTGATAACCGCCGTGGTAGTTCGTGCCGCCGTCGTCGTTCAAGACCGCCGAAATCTTCTCATTCAGGTCTTTGTACTTCTCCACATAGCCGCGGGAACCCAGCAGACCCTGTTCCTCGCCCGACCACAGGATGAAGCGGATGGTGCGCTTTGGCTTAACTCCCGACAGGGCCAGGATGCGGGCCGCTTCCATCGCGGTGACGGTGCCCGTGCCGTTGTCGTTGGCGCCTTGCGACCCTGGGCTGTTCCAGGAGTCCAGATGTCCGCAGATGATGATCATCTCGTCCGGCTTCTCGGTTCCAGGAATGTCGGCGATCACGTTGTACTGCGCGATCGGTCCCTCGAACCACTTCACCTCGGCATCGAACTCCAGCGTCGGGGTCTTGCCCGCGTCGATCTCCTTGTTCACCGCTTCCCAGTCCGACTTGCGGACCAGAATGTTCACGTCGGTCGGCCTCTTGTCAAAGGCTTTGTCGCGCCAGGTGCCGCTGGAGTGGACCCGCTCGTCCGCCGTGCCAAAGACTCGGCCCAGAATCCCCGCGCCATCGATCGCCTTCTTCAGGTCGTCGTTGGCGGGAGTGACACCACGCATCCCCGCCCGAGCTTCCATAATCACCCACGCGCCTTTCAGCTTGTCCTTGACTTGGTTGAACTCCTCCATCGTCTTAGGCGCCTTCACCGCCGGACCCTTTTGCAGGCCATCGGTTCCGGGCATCCAGTTGAGGGTGGTGAACTGGAAGTCGCGCTTGACCGGGCTGGTCATGCGGCCAATCTGCCGCTTGCCCCGCTCAAAGCCAACGGGAACATCGCCCCACTGGTCCAGATGGACGTTCTTGAGGCCCCACTTCTTGAAGTTGGCCATCGCCCAGTCCTGGGCGCGGCGTAGATTGGGGGAGCCGGTGAGTCGAGGGCCAATGTCCGTGAGCTTTCTCAAGTGGAGCATGACCTGGTTCTTGTTCTTGCCCATATCGATGATCTTGTCGATATCGGCCTGATCCGCCTGGGCGCTTGACCAAGCAGGAATGACAGCAAAGACGGCTGCGAGCGCGAAAGAGTGCATCTGTTTCATGGCTGGATGCTTTTATTCTAGTTCAGATTGAGTCGAAAAGCAAATTTACGAGGATGTTCCCGCGTCCATACTTTAAGCTATGAAGACCCTCGCCGCCCTTTTGCTGACCCTGTTGATTCTCGTTGGGTGTGGCGAAAGCCTGGAGAAGAAACTGATCGGGACGTGGAAGGTGGACATCTCGAAGACCGTGGTCGACCAAGACCCCGAAAAGACGCCCCTGCAACGTCAGACCGATGAAAGCATTCTAAAGGCCACGTCGGTGACCCTCAAGTCTGACAAGACATTCGAGATGGAGTTCGTTTTGGGTTTTTCGGGCATGTGGGACCTAAAAGGCGATCTGCTTACTCTGACCCCCGTCGCCTCCGAGGACAACCGACCGAACCTTGTCTTCCAGATGGACTCGACCGGTACGGTCATGACTCTTCAAGAGAACAAGGGCGTTCCGGGCCGACTGGTTTTGATGAAGGCACAGTAACCGCAAACGCTCCCCCCAAAAAACGCCGTCGGTGGCCAACCGCTACCCAAACGGATCATCCAGGATCGCCTGCAACGGCTCTCCCAACACCGGCGGCAACTTGGCCACCCAAGACGCATCCACCAGCCCGACTTCGATCAGGTCTCGCAAATGCGTCCGGTCCTTGTCGCGATAGGCCCTCAGCTTAATCTGCACCAGCGCCTCCAAGGACAGGACATTAAACTCACCCGACCTTTCCGAATCCGCCACATCAGGATGGGAGGCCGGCTCATGTTCGCGCACCTTCTCGTTGGCAAAGACGATATGAACGGCATCACGGACCGAGGACTCGGGGCCGTCTAGAAAAACGTCCATATCCGCGGTGTGACGGTAGTGGAAGCCAGCCTTCTCAAGAGCCAGGCGGGTGTCCTCCAGGTCTTGGCGATGGAGCATTATATCCACATCACGAGTGTTTCGAACTGCCCCCTCATCGACCGTACTCACCCATGCCGCAATCGCGTTCCCACCCGCCACCGCATAGGGAATCCCCGCCGTTTCTAAGGCAACGGTCGCACGCAACAACTTTTCCCGAACTTTCTCAACCGCTCGAACCATTCTATCCAGCGAAATAGCGGATGCGTTTGGCACGAGGTTAGTGTACGCCAGACGCAGGGATTGAGGGAACTTCAGATGGCGCAGATTTCCGCAGATGAAAATGCACCTTGATGGTAGTAGTTTGGTGGACCGCCACAGACTCGGCAACGTCACGGGTTTTTTCTCACCGCAAAGAAACAAAGAGATAAAGAATCGCAAAGGGGAACCTTGTTAGGCTCAAACTCGTCTTTGCGTCCTAGGTTTCTTTGCGGTGAAAGGGTTGTTCGGTAGCGTTGAATTTGACCCAGGCTTGTCCTTGAAAATGATACGGACTTGGGAACATCCTTCCAGAAATTTCAAATCTCAAATCTAAAATTTCAAGTCTGCGAGCAAGAAGTCCTGACCCTTTTACCAGCTTGCATTGCCTCCAACTGCCCCTTAACATAGTTGCGCTATGACCTACAAGAGATTTGAAGACCTCCCTGTTTGGCAACTATCGGCTGACCTCGCGGTTCAGATTTACGAGTTCACAGAGGACTACCTTGAGATTTTCCGAACAAAGGCCAGTCTGAAAAGCCAGATCGAAAGGGCTGCGCTCTCCGTGTCAAACAACATCGCCGAAGGGTTCGAAAGAGGGACGACCAATCAACTCATCAGCTTTCTCTACACTGCAAAGGCGTCATCCGGCGAAGTCCGGTCGATTCTGTGTGTGATGGAAAAATGCCGCGCCTTCAAGCATCTCACATCTGAAATCTCAAACTTGAAGTTGATTGCCGAGAACTGCTCGAAGCAACTGTTCCGGTGGTCGGAGTCGTTGCAGAACTCAGAGATCAAGGGCGTTCGACACCTCAACGACAAGGTGCGAGAGAAGCAAGAAGCCGAGGCTTTGGCGGAGGCTAAGAGGAAGGAGGACGAGGCGTTTTGGGCGGAAATTGATCGGTTGGCGAAGGAGTCAAGAGGATTCTAATCGCCAGGAATCCCACTTGAAGTTTGAGACCCAAAAATTTGAATATCAAATCTCAAATCTTGAATTTCAAATGGATCGAAACTCACGCAGGCGTCAATATTCTTTCGGGTTTGACGCCTGCAGGTTGTTGTTGGACCATATAGATTGGGATCTACTCCGCGTGAAACGTCAGCACATACTTGCCGCCCTTCTTGGTCGCAAATTCAAACGCCTCCCCGCCAAACCTCTCAAACACCCGACCGCCTTCCTCCTGAAGCCTCGCCTCTCCCGCCTTGGTTTTCACCCGACATACCCCGCCTAGCTTGGAGTGGATTACCGCTCGCTTGATCTCGCCGTCCTTCCAATCCACATCCACTACAAATCCACCTCGCACCACCAACCCCCGGAAAGAGCCGGTGAGCCAGGCCTTGGGTAGGGCGGGCAAGAGATAAACAAAATCCTCGTGGCTCTGGATCAGCATCTCCGCAATCCCGGCCGCGCCACCGAAATTGCCGTCGATCTGGAAGGGCGGGTGGTCGTCGAAGAGGTTGGGGAGGGTGGACTTTGCCAACAGCAGGCGCACATTCTCATGCGCCTTCTCCGCATCCAGGAAGCGGGCGAAAAAGTTGATGATCCAAGCTCTCGACCAACCGGTGTGGCCCCCTCCGCTCGCCAACCGATGCTCCATCGCCCGCTTGGCCGCCGCCATGTAATCGGGGGTCTTGGCGAAGGTGAACTGGTTGGAGGGGTGGACGCCGTAGAGGTGGGAGAGGTGGCGGTGGCCCGGTTCGGCTTCCTCATACTGCCGATCCCACTCCACCAGCCGCCCATCCGCCCCGATCTTCGGCATCGCCAGATTGTCCAAGGCCGCTTGCACCTGGGTCTGAAATTCGCCTTTGATCCCTAACTCCTTGGAGGCGGCAAGGACGTTGGTGAAGACCTCCCAGATGATCTCCTGGTCCATAGCATTGCCCATCGCCACGTTCAACAGCTTGCCCTCATGCCGATAGTGGTTCTCCGGCGAGGAACTTGGCCCGCTCACCAACTTGCCCGTCGCCGGATCCTTCACTAGCCAGCCCAGGTAGAACTCGGCGCACTCCTTGAGGAATGGGTAGGCACGGTCTCGCAGGAACGTCCGGTCTCCGGTGTAGCGGTAGTGCTCCATGAAGTGGCCGGCGCACCAGCCCATCCCGTGCGGCCAAAGCCCCCAGACCGTCTGCCCGGAAAGCGCCGCCCACAGGGGGCCGTCCGTCACGTGCCCGGCGGCGATCCCCTGCGAACCCAGGGTCTTGGCCAGAGCTCGAGCCGAAGGGCGCAGGTTCTCCAAGAGATCGAACATTGGCAGATGGCACTCGCTCAAGTTCCCGACCTCCGCGATCCAGTAGTTCATTTGGAGGTTGATGTTCAGGTGGTAGTCGGCGTTCCAAGGGGCCGTCTCATAGGGGCTCCAGATTCCCTGGAGGTTGGCGGGCATGTCGCCAGGGCGAGAGCTGGTGATCAGCAGGTAGCGCCCGTACTGGAAGTAAAGCTCCTCAAGACCCGCATCCGTGGCCCCTCCCTTCACCGCATCCAGCCGCTCGTCGGTCGGCTGGTCGAGAGTCGGGCCGAGATCCAGCGACACCCTTCGGAACAGCCGCTGGTGTTCCCTGACCGAACCCGACTTCAGGCTTGCATAGCTTTTCTTCTTCGCCGCATCCAGCGTCTGAACGCACTTTGCCATCCTGTCATACGACAGTGGCTTGGCGGGTTCGGTCTTGTTATAGTCTGTAGCGCTCGCTAAGTAGAGGGTGACAGCATTGGCCTTGCGAATCTCCAACCCGCCCTTGCCCGCCACGCTGGTCCCGCCCTCCAAGACGACATCCACCACCCCGTGGAACTTAGTCCCCAGAGCCTTGCCCTCATGCCCCGCCTGCCCCGAGAGCACAAGTCGGGAGTGACCCTGGGCAACCGCCACGTCCTTTCCGAAGCGATCCATGGATAGATTCAAATCCAGCGCCCCTTTCTTACTTGCGGTGAGGCGAACGACCGCGACTTGATCTACCGGAGAAACAAACGCCTCGCGCGTAAACCGAACGCCGTCCACCTCATAAGTCGTGGTGGCGACCGCCGAATCCAGGTCAAGCTCTCGGCGGTAGCCCTTCGGGGTCGAGTCGGCGACCAGTGAGACCTCCGCCGCCATGTGTCCTGGTCCGCCGCCATTGTGGACATCCACCGCCAACACATTCCGCCCCCGTCTCAGTTTGCCCTTCACATCGAAGGTGTAGTGCTGGTTATACACGGTCGTCCGCCCGATGGCTTGGCCATTGAGGTAGATCGTGGAGGCATCGTCGATGGGGCTGAGTTGGAGTTTGGCGAACAAGGCTGGATCAGAGACATCGAACGAGGCTCGAAATAGAACGTTTGAGTTCGGGGGGACTTGGCGGTCGGCCTCGTTGCGGACGGTTGCCCATGCCGAGTCATCAAAGTCCACCACCGTTGCCTGCCCCCCAACGGGTCCGCGTTTCCAGTTCGAGATGGGCAGCGGCTTGGCAATCCGACGGTTCGGGTAGATCATCTCGATCCACAGGTCGCCCAGAGGCTGGTAGCTTCGCCGCCCCTCATGCTGAGCCATCACGTTCCGCTGCAGCGACTCTTGAGCCTCGGCGTTTTTCCCCTGAAATAGCAAATCCCGTGCCTGCTGGATATGTTTCGCGCTGTCTGGAGGTTGGATAGGATGGGGAGGCCCCGCCCAGATGGTGTCCTCATTGAACTGGATGCGCTCCATATCCACCCCGCCAAACACCATCGCCCCGATCCTCCCGTTTCCAATCGGAAGAGCCTGAAGCCACCCCGCCTCGTTCCCACGGGGAAGCATCGTATCGGCGGGCTGTCGATACCAGAGTTTCAGATCGTTGGGGGCCATGACTGCAAGGGCGGCGAGGGTGGCAAGCACTCCGCCATTTTAACCCGGCACTTCCTGATGGACAGCCAGATCATCGTAGAATAGCGGTAAGGACGCACGTGAGTATTCCCCCAGAACTAGGCGAAATCATCGTCAGCAATCCTGAAATACTGGGAGGCATTCCTTGCTTCCAAGGCACGCGAGTACCGCTGGCGACTTTCCTCGATCATATTGAACAGGGCTACTCTCTGGACCGGTTTTTACAGGGTTATTCCAGCGTTGGGCGAGACCAGGCTCTGACCGTTCTGGAATCGCTCAAGCCTAAGTGTTGAACTTGTTCAAACGAGACCTGCCAGATGCAACCTCAAACTCACCCTAATCACCGCAAAGGGCACGAAGAAACAAAGAAACGCAAAGCCTGGGGGGAATGCCTTTGTGCTTCTTTGTTCCTTCGTTTCTTAGCGGTGAAGAACCAACTGGTTTTCTGAAGTGCGTTCAGTTGTTCACTGCATCCGCCACTACCGCCGCCGCCTTGGGCTGGAATGAGTGGAAGTCCAGGCCCAGCAACCGCGCGATGGTGGCCGCGACCATCCCGTTGGTGACCGGCGGCACATTCTTCCGCTCTCCAAGCGGCTTGGTATCTGGGCCTAAGAACATCATCCAGGTGTATTCGGCGTCCTTGATGTTGGCCCCGTGCGAGGTCCATTGCGGTCCGTCGCCCCGGCCGTGGTCGGTGGTGACGATGATCGTTGTCTTGTCTCGGTACTGGGGCGTCCGCTGAACATACTCCCAGAGCTTGGCCAGATAGCCGTCCACCCGCTTGGCGGCGTCCAGATACTGGTCGTACTTGTTGCTGTGGGCCCAAGCGTCGGTCTCGATCAACTCAAGGAACATGAGACGAGGCTTCTTGGTTTTCAGGTATTCGAACGCGGTGTTGAAGGTGAGGGTGTCATACGCCTCGACCTCGCCCCAGGTCCGGGGCACATCGGCTTTCACCCGGTTGATACCCTCCACAATCTGGTTGCCCTTCAACTCGTGAAACGGCTCAAAGGCGACGTTCACTGGGAAGCCGCACCGCTCCTTGTTCACGATGGAGGAGATCACCACCCACGATCCAAATGCCGCCACTTTCCCCTTGAACCCCGGTTGCCCGTGAATCCACTCCAGCACCGTCACATTGGGATTGGGCCGCGCGGCGTTGCTGTTGACCCGGGGATCGGGCAAGCCGCTGAGGGTTTCGTTGTAGCCCGGATAGGAGAATTTGTGCCCATTGGTCACGAAAGCGTCGCTCCCCAAAGCCCGGTTACCGTAAACCTGACCCTTCTGCGCGATCACAGACCAGGTGAACGGCATCAATATCTGCCGCCTCTCTTCTGCCGTCTCGCGCCAGTAAGCTTTCTGGAAAGGCTCGCTCTTGATCGGTTCCATGAGCGCCTTCTCTGCCCCAGTGAACAGTTCTTGGTGGCGGAGGCCGTCGGTCATCACGAAGATCACATTCTCCGTGGCAGGCTTGGGGAGCGCAAGAGCGACGGTGGCGATCAGGGTGGTTAGGATCATGGCTTCAGTCCAATTTACGGTAGTTTACGTCTAATGCCTTCAACCGCTCCAAATGGGCGGGCAGGCCAGTTCGGAATCGGTCGTAGTTACGGGCCTCCTTCGTGCTCCATGCCACCTCCGATAGGGCGCAGGCGCGGGGGAAGGCCATGTACTCCACATGCTTGCCGTTCGGGATGTACTCGGTCCATATCTGGTACTGCACGCCCATCACATGCTTGGCCTGCTCGGCGGTCATTACGGGCAGGATCGGCTCATAGCTATAGACCTTTTCCAACGGCACGAAGCCTCCGATGGCCCAAGGCTCTTTGGCGCGGTCTTGGGATTGGTAGTAGTCGAAGTACATGTGGCTGGTTTGGGCCATAACTACGTCGTGTCCGCTGGAGACCGCGGTCATCGCGCCTTCGTTGCCCAACCACACCATCAGCGCCGCCTTCTCCGCCAGACCGCCTTCCAGGATTTCGCTCCACCCGATCAGTCGGCGGCCCTTGGAGGCGATGAACTGGTCCATCTGGCGGATGAACCAGCTTTGAAGCTCATGCTCGTCCTTCAGCCCGAGCGCCTTCATCTTGGCCTGAGCCTTCTCCGAGGCTTTCCATTGGACCTTGGGACACTCGTCGCCGCCGATGTGGATGAACTGGCCAGGAAAGAGGTCCATGACCTCCAGTAGGACATCCTGCAAAAACTTGATAGTGGAGTCCTCCACGTTGAAAACGTTTTCGATGACGCCCCACTTGGTCCCGACTTCCAACTGCTTGGCCGGGTCGTTCCCGAGCCACGGGTAAGCGGCGATAGCGGCCTGGGCGTGACCAGGCATCTCGATTTCAGGGACGATGGTGATGTGCCGATCGGCGGCATAGGCGACCACTTCTCGAATATCGTCCTGGGTGTAGAAACCGCCATGGGGCTTGCCCGTGTATTCGGCGGGACTGTATTTGGTCATGGTGTCCTTCCGCCATGCCCCGACCTCGGTCAGCTTCGGATACTTCTTGATCTCGATCCGCCAGCCTTGGTCTTCGGTGAGGTGCCAATGGAAGGTGTTCAGCTTGTGCATCGCCAAGAGGTCGATGTACTTCATCACGAACTCCTTGGGCGCGAAGTGGCGTGAGACATCCAACATGCTGCCGCGCCACTTGAACCGGGGCTGATCCTCGATCTTGACTCCCGCCACCGTCCATTCCCGGCCCGAGACCTTTGCGCGGCGGAAGATGTCGGGGGGAAGCAGTTGGCGCAGGGTTTGGGCGCCGTAGAAAAGCCCGGCATCGGTAGCCGCCTCGATCTCCACCCGATCCGCCTTGACGTTCAGTCGGTAACCCTCCTCGCCCAACTTCTGATCCTTGGTCTTCTTGAGGTGGATAGCGTTCTTGTCCCCGCGCACTTTGATTTCCAATGGATAGCCAGTGGCAGGGCTGAGAAACGACTGGAGCATCCGCCCGGTCGGTCCCGAGGAGACGATAACGGTCTTGTCGTTCAGGGTGAAACTCTCGCCCGAGGAGGTCATGGAGAGCGGCTGAGGCACAACGGCAGGCATGGGCGCATTTTGCCCCAAGGCGAGGGCGGTCAGCGCGGTGATTGCAGCAAGCATGGATACAGTTTCCCGATTTTGAGCTAAAGGGTCGCTAAATTTTTGGGGGAAGGGAATTGTAGGGAATGGGGAAGAAGGGAAGAGGGTGGGGAGTTTGCTGGGATCGCCGAATTTATTCGGCTAGCCTTGTAGGAGGAAGTTGCTTGGAGGAGAGGCCGGGGAAGGGGAAACCACGGATGACGCAGACTTGCGCAGATGCCCCTCCCTAACGCCGGAATGCTTCCCAACCGACGATTCGACTAAGTGAACGCATTACGATCTGCCCTGTTTGTATTGGCTGCCTTGGCAGTCGTGTCCGCCATTGACTGGTCGCACCAGACGCGAGAGACGAGGTTCGATGGGTTTTCCCAGCGTGAGCACCTGATTCTCGGCCGATTCAAGAGAACGACGGAGGTCGTCGATCCTCGCATAAAGGCCTCTGGGCCAGTTAAGGCCAAATTGAATGAGTACGGTCTGTCGCATTTTTGCCGAGGCGATCTGTTTGCCGTCACGGTGGATGGACCCAGAACGGATTTTTCGTGTTCTGGGAGAGAGCAAGGCGACTTGCGAAAGGAAGCCGCCCTCATCGCGAAAGAGCTACCTTGGCTCACCCTGATCTGGCATGGCGCCAAGTCTACGAGTTTCACCGCCCACGGCTATCACCCATCCAAGAAAGGTTACATCAGTATCAACATGGGCCAGCTACCCGAACGCAGGCACGGTAAGGGCATGGCGTATCTTCTGGTGAAGATCAGCGAATAGAAGCGGCTACGGATGGACTTTTGTAGGCGGCGGATGCATTGTGCCGCCGTTGTATTGCTACAAGCCTTGCGGCGACTCCAAGGTTCCTCGGACCTGGATGTCCAAGGCACGGTGACCCGGACGTGGATGCCCAGGCTACAGCGCCTACCCTCATTCCCTACAAAGCCCTCAACTAGGCCGAAGCCGCGTCTTTGCGAAATCGGCCTAGTCCAGGCCCTTAGGTGGGAATCTTGCACTGGACGGACAGGTAGCGGACGTCCGTCGCCAGGTTCTCAAGGTACTTGCGGGCCCGCTCGACGGCGGCCTTGGCCCACTCGTCCTGAGACCGCTGCTCCTGGGGAAGCTCGTCGAACTTGGAGAGGTAGATGGCGATCTGGTCGCTCAAGTCCGAAAGCTGCAACGCCTTTTGCTCCGGCCCTAGCCTCGACGACCAAATCTTGCGGGCGGATTGTTCGAAATGTGCAACTGGGTTCATTGGACAGCCTCCTTAAGCTGAGAGTAGGGGGTTGGCGTGGGCGCCGCCTCGAATGAAAGATGGTCAGGTTGCCGAATGGCGTGCCTTGCCTTCTCGCGAAGCTCGGAGTGCAGGTCGCACATCCGGTCGTATGCCTTACGAAACCGGTTGGCGCGTTCCCAATCTCCGTTATGGGCAAATCGGTAACAAAGAAACCCAATCTGCCGGGCGCGGTCGGAAACCTTCTTCGCCAGTCTCAAAAACTGGCGGGCCTTTCCGATTCCGCCCACAAAGCCTAGATCAACGGTCGCGGCTTCTTGCCGCACCTTCTGCTCTAAAAGCAATTTTTCAACCTCCAAGGTTTGATCCGTGGAGGGGCTCGACGATGCCGACACACCGAAGAGCGTCCTCTTATCCTGTGCCGACGAGGTTAGCTGACGGGTTCGGGCCAGAGTCGCCCTAGGCGCCGAAGCGCCATTCACCCCATTCGGATGGTTCCCCCGCTCTGGCCCGTTGGACCAGACTAGGCTTCTTCATGATACCAGAGCAGGTTCAAGTGGCCTGGGTCTTGGCTTGTATAATCTGGCCCGATGCTCCGTACGACTTATCTTCACTCCGGGTGGGAGTTTGCCGAGGCCAGTTGGCAGAATGGCGGCGACGAATACCTCTCTTCCCCCGGTTGGCTCCCTGCCCAGGTTCCGGGGCACGTCCATCTCGACCTGATCCACCACGGGATCATCGCCGACCCTTTTGCTGGGATGAACGAGCTGGGTTGCCAGTGGGTGGATGAGCGGGATTGGAGCTATCGCACCATCTTCGACTGGAAACCCAACCCCGAGAACCCTCGGCGGGTTTTGCACTTCGAAGGGTTGGACACGGTGTGCGCGGTCTTCCTGAACGACGAGAAGATCGCCGAGCACGACAATATGTTCCTTCCCTTGGAGGTGGATGTCACGGATCGGCTGATCGAGGGAACCAACACCCTGCGGATCGACTTCCAGAGCGCGGTCCGCGTGGGGCACGAGCGGCGTGAGTCTTACTTTAAGGAACAGGGCCTTCCCTTAGACACCGAGCGGTTCTCAGAGCGGCCCTTTGTGCGAAAAGCGCAGTACATGTCGGGCTGGGACTGGGGTCCCCGGTTGGTCAGTTGCGGAGTTTGGCGGCCGGTGAAGCTGGTGGAGTACAAGTCGCGGATTCTGGATGTGGTGGTTCACCAGCGCCGGTTGGAAGACGGGTCCGTTGAGGTGTCAGTTGAAACGGAGATCGATGGGGATGGTACGCCTATCCATCGCATGGACGGCATGTTCATCTTGGCCAACGAGCTCCATGTCTTTGCACACTCCGTCAATTGGAGCCCAAGAATTCCAAAACTCAATCGGATTGAAACTTGGGTTGTGGATGACGTCCCCACTGCCTTTGAAACAACGGAGAAGGTTCGAGCGATGGCCCTAGCTATGTGGGAAAAACCTCTCGACAAGTGTGAGGAGGTTTTTGGCTGGAGCCAGGTGAAGCTTCTTCGCGAATCCGATCAGTACGGCGAATCCTTTGAATTCGAAGTCAACGGTAGGAAAATCTGGGCAAAGGGGGCCAACTGGATTCCCGACCACTCTTTCCCTTCGACTGTCACGCGCGCCCAATACAACGACCGCTTGGTGAAAGCCAAAAACATGGGCTTTAACATGCTCCGAGTTTGGGGCGGAGGACTCTACGAGTCGGATGACTTCTACGACCTCTGCGACGAACTTGGCATCCTCGTGTGGCAGGACTTCCCGTTCGCCTGCAGCTACTACCCCGATACTGGCGAGTGGAAAGAGGTCGTTCGCAAGGAAGCTGAGTACCACGTTAAGCGCCTCCGCCACCACCCCTGCCTGGCCCTGTGGTGCGGGAACAATGAGAACGAGGAGATGAACTACTCCAAGTGGGGCGACGCCGCCAAGCATCCGCCCCGCTACTACGGCGAGAACTTCTACAGCGACGTTTTGCCCGAAGTGGTCGCCCGACTAGACCCGAAGACCTCCTACATCCGCACCAGCCCCATCGGAAACGCCCCGGTGGACGACCCAATCGCCACCAAACAGCAAGGCCCCAACAGCGGCGGCTACGGCGACCAGCACTGCTGGGATGTGTGGCATGGTCGCGGAGATTGGAAGCACTATGCGGACTCTACGGGCCGCTTCAGTAGCGAGTACGGCTTCGGCTCCTCTTGCTCCCTGGCCACCTGGGACAAGGTGTTGGACGAGTGGGCCGAGGACTACCCCTTCCGCATGGACGACCCGGTGCTGAAGTGGCACGACAAGACGCGCAAGGGCTGGGAGACGTTCGTGGGCTACGTCAAGCTTCACTATCCCGAGCCCAAGACCTTGGCCGACTGGGTGTACTACTCCCAACTCAACCAACGGGACGCTTTGCGGCTTGGGGTGGAGCACTATCGGCGATCTGAGTTCTGCCGGGGGTCGCTGATTTGGCAGCTAAACGACTGCTGGCCTGTGCAAAGCTGGGCGATCTTGGACTCGGACGGCAACCGCAAGGCGCTGGCCTACGAGCTTCGGCGGCTGTACTATGAGTCGCTTCTGAGCATCGAGCGCCACCAGGATCAGGTGAAGGTGCATCTGATCTACGATGGCGAGGAACCAGAGGTCATGCCCTTCCACATCACCCTCGACGCCTATGAGCTTTCAACTGGAAAACACTTGGCGAACCTGGGCGATGTCAGTGTGGAGATGAAGAGGGATTCACGGAAGGTGGTCATCGAAGCGTCGGTGAAGGGACTGTCCGTTCCCGACACATTGCTCTTGGCCTCGGACGGAACGAACACGTCCTGGATGCTCCTCGCCGAACCCAAGAACGCCCGCCTCCCCGAACCCCAGCCGATTTACGCCTCGATGAGCGACGAGGGCCTCCTCTGGATTCGAGTCGATCAGCCGGTGGTGGATTTGATGCTCACCGACAAAGACGACGTCGCGAACTTCCACCTAAACAACTTCCTCACCCTGCCCCAAGGCGGCAAGGTTTGGTTGGATTACTGGGGGGATGGAGAAGGCCTGAAAGCCAGGTCGCTGGCGGGTTGGCATGAGGTGAGGTTAACCCGGTCGCCGATCTAAGATTTTCTTGGGCTCCATCAACAAATGAAAGCGGCGGCCTCTGAGACCTTCCGAAACAATGGTTGTCCCCGCCTACTTAAATTGACGAGAACTCAGAAAGGTGGTGGAGATTCCTGGATGCGATTCGGAAAAGCAGAATTGCGAATCTCGTCCTATGATCTTGTTCTGGTGGAGATGATGGGATTCGAACCCACGACCTCTGCAGTGCGATTGCAGCGCTCTCCCAACTGAGCTACATCCCCATGGAAGGGACTTAGGATACCCCGCGACACGCTACGCGTAGTCGAAGATTTCGGGTTGCTCGGGTTGTTCGGTTTTGGGGAGTCTGGCTAGGAGGCGGGCGCAGGTGTTCCATCTTAGGATCGCGGCGTCGTCGTGGGCGGGGCGGAGGACTTCGGCTTGCTCGAACTCCTCCATCGCCCGGTTCACCCAATCCACTACCAGGCTCGCGGGCTGGTTCTCCTGAATCTTGGCGCGGGCGTAGCGTTCCAGGACGACTCCAGTGTAATAGTGGCGCTCATAGTCGTCCGCCAAATTCGCCGCCACCGCCTGCGCATCCTGGGCAACCAGAGATCGGCGGGTGGCGAATTGGTCGCCGATCGCCAACAACAGGGTTCGGGTCGCCACCTGGTTCCGGGGATCGACGGCCAATACGTCACGGCAGATGCTTTCCGCCTGCTCGGGCTCGTTCAGGAGGCGATAGCGCTCCGCAAGTTCCAGAGCTCGGGGCACGGCGTCGTGCGAGATATCTTTGAGTTTCATTTGCCTTTCCTCCCAAGTTTCCGAAAGAGCTTGGCGATCGGGTCGTAGAATTCGTCGGCCACCCTCTCCTTCAGCGGGATGATGGCGTTGTCGGTGATCTTGATGTGCTCGGGGCAGACCGTGGTGCAGCACTTCCCGATGTTGCAATAGCCGATGCTGTCCCTCTTCTTGAGGTCGCTCAGGCGGTCCTCGGTGTCCAAGGGATGCATCTCCAGGGCCGCCGAGTAGACGAAGAAGCGGGGCCCGATGAACTCGGCGTGCTTCTCGTGGTCGCGCAAAACGTGACAGACGTCCTGACACAGGTAGCACTCGATGCACTTGCGGAACTCCTGCACCCGCTCCACATCCTCCTGATAGATGGTCCAGGTCCCGTCCGGGTTGTCGGGCTTGCGCGGCTTGAAGGGCTTGATCTTCTTCTTGACCTCGTAGTTCCAGCTCACGTCGGTCACCAGGTCGCGCAGGTGGGGGAAGGCCTGCATCGGCTCGACGGTGACGGGCTGGTCGGTCGGCAGGTCGTCCAGGCGGGTCATGCACATCAGGCGGGGCTTGCCGTTGATCTCAGCGGAGCAGGAACCGCACTTCCCGGCCTTGCAGTTCCAGCGACAGGCCAAGTCGGGTGCCTGCTCGGCCTGAATCTGGTGGACCACATCTAAAACCACCATCCCCTCGCCCGCCTCAGACTGGTAGTCCTGGAACTGGCCTGTACCGTTTTCACCACGCCAGATGCGAAACGTCACCTTTGACATGATGTCAGTGTAAGCCGGATTGCGGATTTTTGGAAGAGGCGGTCGAGTTTGGAGGGCGGAACTTGGGGGAGCGGGAAGCGATTTGTAGGCGGCGGATGCATTGTGCCGCCGTCTGGCTACCGGCTTCGCGGCAACTGCAAAATCCTCGGACCTGGAGGTCCAAGGCACGGAGACCCGTACGTGGACGTCCAGGCTACGCTCGGCCCGCACGGCGGCACAATGCATCCGCCGCCTACAAATCCCCGTACAGATTTGCGGAGCCGATCTGGAGATCGGCGGTCCATCCTCGCAACATCGCGGTAAGTCCCCTGGGTAGACTCCCCGACATCTTTCCTAAGGATCACGAATGGCAGCGGCAGTTCAGGTAGAAACCGTCAACATCACCATCAACGACATCGAGATCGCCGTCCCCAAGGGCGAGCTGATCGTTGAGTCGGTCAAGCGTCTCGGGCTGGAAATCCCTATTTTCTGCTACCACCCGCGCATGAAGCCGGTGGGGATGTGCCGGATGTGCATCATCGAGGTCGGCTTCAAACAGCCCGACGGAACGGTCCGCAAGATGCCCAAGCCCCAGGCCGCCTGCACCCTGCCCGCCAGCGAGGGGATGGCGGTCTATACCGACTCGGAGATGGTCCACCGGGATCGGAAGGGCGTTCTCGAGTTCCTGCTCATCAACCACCCGCTCGACTGCCCGATCTGCGACCGGGGAGGCGAGTGCCCGCTTCAGAACAACACCCTCTTCTACGGCCCCTCGACCTCGCGCTACGTCGAGATCAAGCGCCACGCGCCCAAGGCGTTCCCGCTCAGCAAGTACGTCACGTTGGACCTGGAGCGGTGCATCCAGTGCGGGCGGTGCGTGCGCTTTACCGAAGAGATTTCCGGCGATGCCCAACTAGCGTTCCGGTTCCGGGGCGCGAATATGCAACCCTCAACTTTTGAACTCCGGGAGTTCGAATCGAAATTCTCCGGCAACGTAATCGAGATTTGTCCGGTGGGAGCCCTGACTTCCGCCAAATACCGCTTCCGCGCCCGTCCCTGGGACCTGGAAACCCGTCCCGGCATCTGCACCCTGTGCTCCAACGGATGCAACATCTGGTTCGACTACCGAGTCGGCAAGATGGTCCGTATTAACGGGCGGACCAACGACGCGGTGAACGGCGAATGGACCTGCGACCGGGGCAAGTTTGGGCATGACTTCTATAATTCTTCCAAGCGCCTTACCACCCCGCTGGTCCGCCAAGGCGATAGCCTGACCGAGTGCGACTGGGCGCGAGCCTATTCCGACGTCATACGAGCCTTTGCCCAGGGCGGCGACAAGGTGGCGGTGATCGGTGGCTCGGACAACAGCAACGAGGACCTCTACACCGCCAAGAAACTCCTGACCGAAGTCTTTGAGGCCCAGAACTTGGACCACCAGCTAGAGGCCAACCTGGGTCCCAGCATTGTCAATAACTCTATCGCCTCGCTGGAGGACGCCAAGTCGATCCTCGTCGTCGGCACGTCCTTGGCCGATGAATTGCCGATCGTTTTCCTGCGGGTCCGCAAGGCTTGGTTCGACCATGGAACCAAGGTCATCGTCGCCCACCACGCGCCGACCGATGTGGATTCGTTTGCCCACCTGGTTCTCCGCTATCGCCCAGGGACCGAGGAGTCGGTGGCGAAGGCTCTCGCAGGGCAGATTTCCATCGAGGCGGCGGAGCAGGCGTCCGGCGTCCCGGCCGCCATCCTCAAGGAAGCGGCGAATCTGCTGAATGGGGCGGCCATCGTCGCCACCCAGAATCTGACCGACCAAAACTCGGAGGCCGCTTCGATCCTTGCCGGGTTGTCCAACACCAGCTTCAACAGTTACAGCCTGCGGGCAAACGACGAGGGCGCGGCAGTGCTGTTCAAGGGTAGCGGCAAGAACTCCAAGGAGATTCTGGAAGCTGCCGCTAATGGCGAGATCAAGGCGCTTTGGCTCTTCGGCTCCGACCCGTTTGTGGACTTCCCGGACCGTGATCTGGTTCAGCGCGCGCTAGAGAACGTCGAGTTCCTGGTTTACCAGGGGATCGCCGAGACCGAGGCGTTCCACTACGCCAGCGTCGTCCTCCCCCAGACGGCCCCCGCCGAGCAGGACGGTACCTATACCAACTGCGAGCGCCGAGTCCAGCGGATGAAAGCCGTCCTCGATCCCAAAGGCGAGGCCAAGCCCGCTTGGCGCATCTTCTCGGAAATTTACGTCCGCATGAGACCGTCTACTCCCAAGTTCAATCCGGGCGAGGTGATGGACGAGATCGCCGCCACCCATCCCCAGTTTGCCGGGGCGCGGTATGGGTCTCTGCCTGACGAAGGCTATCTGCTCGTTTGAGCCTTTAGGGACCACAGATGACGCAGATGTTCACAGATGCGTTGCGGCGGATGGCTTGAAGGGGCATCCTCCGGTCTTTCGGTCTGCCCCCAATTCCCTAATGGCCCCTGCCCCATCAGGTATCATCTTCCCTCGCGTCGTTCAAGCTTCCCTCTGGCGGCGAATCCTTACCAACGAGAAAATAAATGGCAAAGAAAGTCACCGGAAACATCAAGTTGAACATCCCGGCGGGCAAAGGAACTCCGGCTCCCCCGGTTGGTCCTGCGCTTGGCCAGGCGGGCATCAACATGATGGAGTTCCTGAAGAAGTTTAACGAAATGACCGCGCCCCAGATGGGCTTCGTCCTGCCCGTCGAGATCACGGTTTACGAGGATCGCTCTTACAGCTTTGTCGTCAAGCAGCCCCTCACCTCCGACCTTATCAAGCGAGCGGCGGGGATCGAGAAGGGCGCCTCCAACCCTAAGACAGACAAGGCGGGCGTCCTCACCAGCGATAAGTTGCGAGACGTCGCCAAGCTGAAGATGGCCGACCTGAACACCGAGGACGAGGAGATGGCGATGCGAATCGTCGCCGGAGCCGCCCGGTCGATGGGCGTCCGAGTCGAAGGGTAGGAATTGCTTGAATGCTTGATTGCTGGATTGCTCGAATCTAGCAATCCAGCAATCAAGCAATTCAACAATTCCCTGCCGAAGGTCCCAGTCGCTGGAGCGGCTGGGGCCTGTTTCTTAATCTGACGTAGGCAAACTTATAGGATTGTTGAAACCGTCAAGCTTTTTAACGGTCCAATGTTTCGTCGATCTGACGACAATGAAATTAGGATGAAACTCGTCTCCACTGCGATCCTCGTTCTGGCAGTTTCCTGGGCGTTCTCACAGAACCCCGAACTCGGCGCTGACAAGGCATCACAGGCGGCGGCCGACGTGTTGCGGGAGTACGCAGGGACCGACGGCGCTTTCCTGGCGGCCGGATTGGTCAAGTCCAGCTTCAACAAGGACCGGGACGACCTTGCCGCGCTCATCCAGTTTCCCACCGACGAACTGGTGGTGGTCACCATCACCGGCGAGCAGGTGAAGCAGGCGTTCGAGAGGTCCCTATCCCTCTACCCCCAAGAGAACACCAGCTTCCTGCAGATTTCCGGATTTGAAGTAACCTTCTCCAAAGACGCCCCCTCGGGCCAGCGCGTGACCCAAGTGCGATGTAACGGCGCGGCTCTGGATGAGTCTAAGAACTATCAGATCGCCATGCCGTCTAGTTTAGGACGGGGCGGATTGGGGTACTTCAAGATATGGGACAAGACCAAGATTACAAAGACGTTCGAAAAAGTGACGCTCGAATCCATTCTCAAAGGCAAGCGGTTTACCGAAAATTCGCCGCGCTGGGTCTCCTCGGGCTCCTAGCCGCTTCCGTCTTCGTTCCGATCTCCTGGTCTCAGAAGGGCCCTGCCGGGCCTCCTTCCACCACTGCCCAAACGGCTTTCGCTTTTGACAAGGTCAAGGCGTGGGATCATCTGGTGAAGCAGTGCTCCTTCGGCACCCGACAACCGGGAAGCAAAGGCTACGAATCCACCAAGGCCTACCTGTTGGAGGAGATGAAGAAGCACTGCGAAAACGTACGCCTGCAGCCATTCTCTCACAAGTGGAGCGTGAACGGTAAGACGGTCGAGATGGCGAATGTCATTGGGGAGCAAAACTGGAAGGACGCCAAGATTCGCATCCTCCTGCTCGCCCACTGGGACACCCGACCGACCTCCGACATGGATGGCGATGAGCATTATCACAAGCCGATCATGGGCGCAAACGACGGGGCCAGCGGCGTGGCGGTTTTGCTGGAACTGATGCGCGCCACGAAGGGCAAATTGCCAAAGGATGTTGGCGTCATGTACCTGATGACGGACGGCGAAGACCTAGGTCCGGATCTGGATGAGATGTTCCTGGGCGCCAGAGCTTTTGCCAAGAGCATGCCCAATCCCCGACCCGACTACGGCATCCTGCTCGATATGATCGGGGATAAGAATCTGAAGATTCCGATGGAGCCCAACAGCCAGCGCTATGCTCCAACTCTGCTAAAGGAGTTCTATCTGAATGCCGCCAAGATCGGTCTCCGAGACACTTTCCCAATGAACCTAGGCCCGATCATCGAGGATGACCATATCCCCCTGAACGAAGCCGGTCTCCCCACCATCGACCTGATCGACTTCGACTATCCCTACTGGCATACGCAACGCGACACGGTTGACAAGTGTTCGCCGGAGTCGCTTAACAAGGTCGGAATGGCTTTGGAATCATGGCTGTTGAAGGAGCCGCCGTTTGAGATCAAGAAGCGGGGGTCGTAGGCATTGTCGGAAACCGGAGATGCTTGCAAAAAAGGGCGGTGCGGACTTTTCGAGCCGCTCTCAAACCACCAAGAAACGAAGGACGCAAAGGGGCGCAAAGAGTCGAACGGCGTCCTTTGCGTCCCCTTGTTTCTTGGTTTCTTCGCGGTAAGAAAACAAGTCTCTGTTTTCTGCAAGCCGATTTCCGAATGCCCCACGAAACCTTTTCCGCTGTCGTAAACTTACGCTAAGAGAGAAGGGAAAACATGGCTTTTAAGAAACTCATCCCCGCCGTCTTGGTCAGTGCCGTGCTGATCGCCGCCGTCTTTGCCCAGCAGGCTTTGAACATCAAGGTGCAGTCTAACTCTCCGGTTCGGAAGGACAAGGTCGTGAAGTCAGATGCTGAGTGGAAGCGGACTCTCACGCCGGTGCAATACGAAATCCTTCGCCGGAAGGGGACCGAGGCGGCGTTTTGTGGCAAGTTCCATGACAAGAAGGAGCCGGGCATCTACATTTGTGCGGGATGCAAACTGCCGCTGTTCTCTAACGACCACAAGTTTGAATCAGGCACAGGTTGGCCCTCTTTCTATCGGCCTGTCCAGGAGGAGAACGTTTGGTACAAGCGCGACCGGAGCCACGGCATGGACCGAATCGAAATCCTCTGCGCCCGTTGCGACGGCCACCTGGGCCACGCCTTCAACGACGGCCCCCGTCCAACCGGTTGGCGGTATTGCCTGAATTCGGACGCGATGCTGTTTGAGGCGGAGAAAAAGGAGTAGGTTTGCGGTCCGAGCCCCCTCAAGGGGGCTCGGATCACGGTCATTCCCTAGTCCCAACGTCCCCTTGCCTACAACCCAGTGCCCGATAAGACGTATCGTATCGCTATGGCGGCAGAGGTTGGCCCTGGGAGGAGGAGGAGGCGTGGGTTTGTTCGGGTGATCGTTTATGGGACGCTGATTGGGCTTCTTTGGGGGTTCTGGGTTTGGCAGCCTTGGGAGTACGACTTCATCGAACGCCCAGCCCCTCGCCCGAATCCAAAAATCGCACCTGAGCCCGACCGCCTTTTCGCCAAGGGAACCAAGGTCTTGGTGATCACCGCCCATCCCGACGACAGCGAGTTCTACATTGGCGGCACTTTGGCCAAGTTGCGGGATGCCGGGGCGGAGATTTGGCAGGTGATTGTCACCGACGGCGACAAGGCTTACTATGGCCCCTTGACCGACGCCAAGAAGAACCGAGAGGTGCGTCGGGAAGAGTCTTTGGAAGCGGCAAGGGCTTGGGGTGGGAAGAACCTGGCCATCTTGGGCTACCCAGATGGGCGGTTGAAGAACAGCGACCGTTTGGTGGAGCGTTTGCGGGTGGAGATCGAGAAGTTCCAGCCTGAGTATGTCCTTGCCTTCGACTACGACTACCCGCCCCGGATGTCGCACAAGGACCATCGGGTGGCGGGGCAAGCGGTGGCGATCGCGATCGAGAAGGCCCCCAGCGTCCGGTGGCTGATGCGCTTCTCCACCTCCCACCCGAACTACGTTGAGGACATCACCGACTACTGGCCCGAGAAGGAGCAGATGCTGAAGATTCACAAGAGCCAGTTCGGGGAGAAGGAGCAGGGGATCGTGAACATGGTCCAAGAGCGGGCGATCAACGATGGGGAGATCATCGGGACGACCTATGGCGAGGGTTTTCGGGTGGTGCAACTGAAGCAGTAACTCCCCTGGGATCGCCGAATTTATTCGGCACCCCTTGTAGTCGAAAGAAGTTCGTATCATCTCATCCAATCGGGCGTCTACTTACAGGTGGTTGCCGAATAAATTCGGCGATCCCCGCCTATTCCAGCCCTGTACAATAAACATGATGCTCACGACTGCGCTTGTGGCCCTTGCCTTGCTTCCCCAAGGCGATTACCAAAAGAACTTGAACACCTTCATGGATGTGGAGCGGGCTTTTGCCCGAATGGCGGCTCTGAGGGGAATTCGGGACTCCTTCAGCCACTTCTTCGCCCCAGACGGCATCGCCTTCAACCCCGAGCCTTACAACGTCCGCGAGTTCTATACCAAGCAGGAAGAGGAGAAGAAGCCGCTGGAGTATCTGCTGGCTTGGGAGCCTCGGCTTGCGGAGGCTTCAGGGGATGCCAGCCTTGGCTATACCACCGGCCCGGTCAAGTTTATCGACCTGAGCCCGGAGAAGAAGCCAATCCGCCACACCGCCTATTTCTCCATCTGGAAAAAGCAGGAGAGCGGTGAGTTGAAAGTGGTGTTTGACATGGGCACGCCTATGGAAGCCGAGCCGCCGTTTCCCAAGCAGATGAAAGTGCGCGGAGCGCCGAGCCAGGCCCTGGTCGCGCCCAACATGGTCCAGCGAGTCACCGACCTCATCACCCGCAATGAGGAGGACATCCACAAGTCTACGGTTGACGAGCTTCCCAAAACCTTGGAACTGCTCTACAACAAAGAGATGATCGCCTACCGCCCCGGCTCGCTCCCCTTGCAAAGCGAAGCGGAAGCCCTGGGCTGGTACAAGGCCAACAAGTTCGCCATCAAGGACTGGGAGGTTCGGAAGGTGGACGTGGCCAAATCCGGCGACCTGGCCTGGTGCTGGGGCAGCTATACGGCGGAACTGAACGACAAGCCGGTCAAAGGCTACTGGGCGCATGTGTGGAAGAGCGAGATCGGAAAGGGATGGCACATCGTGGCGGATGTGATGAACGTAGCCAATTAACGGATTGCTGGATTGCTTGAATAAGTAGTCCCGCCAGTCACCCGTTTACGATCTCAAGCCCTTCTTCCCTCATTTCCTCACGCATTCCAGCATTCAAGCAATCCAGCAATCCGGTAAAACTCTCCCCATGAGCCAGTTTGAACTCACCCGACGGCATCTGCTCCAGGGGGTAGCCGCTTCCGGGCTTGCCGCAAGCCTCCCCGACTTCCTTCAGGAACCTACTCAGAAGGCGGTTGGTTGGGCGATTCTCGGGTTGGGGGGATATGCCACGAACCAGATCCTGCCCAACATGAAGTTCTGCAAGCTCAGCAAGCCGGTGGCCCTGATCAGCGGGACTCCGGAGAAGCTGGAGCGGTTTGGCGCGCAGTACGATATCGCGCCGCAGAATCGCTACTCCTATGACCAGATGGACAAGATCAAGGACAACCCGGAGATCGAGGTGGTCTACGTCATCACGCCTCCCGGCACCCACCGCGACTTCTCGGTGCGGGCGGCGAATCTGGGCAAACATGTGTGCTGTGAGAAGCCGATGGCCAATACGGTCGCGGAGTGCCAGGAGATCATCGACGCTTGCAAGAAAGCCGGGAAGCTCCTGCAGATCGGCTATCGGAGCCACTATGAGCCGCACAACATCCGCGCCATCGAGATGTGCCGGAAGGGCGAGCTGGGCGTCCTGAGAAGCATCTCGACCTCGATGGGCTTCAGCATGGCTCGGGGAGTCTGGCGGTTGGAGAAGCAGCGGGGCGGGGGTGGGTCGATGTACGACATCGGCATCTATGGCGTTCAGGCCCTGCGCTATCTCTCGGGCGAGGAGCCGGAGGAGGTGTTCGGCATCATCAGCAATCCCCCGGGCGACGACCGCTTCAAAGAGGTGGAGGACACGGTCCACTACACCTTCAAGTTCCCCTCGGGCCTCCATGCCATGGGTAGCAGCAGCTACTCATGGTCGAATGTCAATCGCTATGAGATATTGGGAACCAGGGGCCGACTGGTCGCCGAGAACGCGACCGGCTACGGAGGCCACGACTTCCGCACCCGCCAACCCATCCAGTTCCCCGACGGCAACCAATGGGCCTCCCAAATGGACCACCTCTCCGAATGCATCCGCTCAGGAGCCAAAACCAACCGCACCCCCGGAGAAATGGGCCTGCAAGACATCAAGATCATCCAGGCGGTCTACCGGTCTGCGGAGACGGGTCGTCCAGTGAAGGTGTGAGGATCGGGGCGAATCGCCCCGATCCGATAGGGAAGGCTAGGCGGCCTTCTTCTTGGGAGTCGAGGTTTCGCTGCTGCCCTTTACCAGAGAAAGGCTTACCGACAGCGGGGCGAGAGTGACCAGTTCGGTGGCTTCCCCGGTGGCGATTTTGACGAATCGGTAGGCGCAGGCATAGACGCCGGGCGCAACCGGGATGGTCTCCTCGGGTGGGTCCTCGGAAAAGGCGGTGAACGCCCTAGATCGATAAGCCCCGGGATCGGGCTTGCAATTGATGCTGTCCAGTTTCTGAACCAGCAGTTCGGTTTTTACGCCGCCAGTGTTTGAGGCCGACGCCTCGAAGACCAGGGCGCTGGTTCCGGCTTCCACCGTTATGGTGATGCCATCGCCGGTGAACGGGGTCGAGGGTGGGGTCAGAGGGATCGTGCCTCCTGGTGTGACCTGCAGGAATTTGGTCGCCAGTTCGACAAAGGCGTTGATCCCGGTAGAGGTGTAGGTCTGCCCGGTGATCGGGTTGTGGCGGATGAGGGTGGCGCCATAGGCTTCCCAGGCGTTGCCCTGTGATTCCGTCAGGCCCTTATAGGTCTTCGCCGCCTTGGTCATATTCCCGCGAACGCCCTTCTGGGCCAAGGTTCCGGGATTGCTGGGGGTGATCCTGGGCGTAAGGATCAGCCCACTTCGATTCCTCTTAATCACAACGTTCCCATCCTTGCCCCGCAAGTCCTGGAACGCCATCGATAATTTAGCTTTCATCGCTCTTTTATTCCTCCGTTGGATGATGCGAGGCGAGAAAAGTTACTTATCACACCCCGTATTTTGGGTTATTGGTAAACACATCTGGTTTCTCCAGAGCCCTGTTGTGTCTATTGCTCGCTTTGTGCCTTGTTGAAGCTAATTCGTGGATCGCTTCCTTTTAAGAGTCTGGTTCGTCTAGGATCCGCATACGATGTTGGCCGATATCGAAGAATTTAGAGGCTCGGGCTATGAAGCCTACGAGTGGAGACACGCCAGCGCGATCTTACGAAGCGACTTTCCCGATGAGTGGAACGACCTGGTCCAAGTTCTTACTACTTTCAGAGTCTACAGGTCCCAAATCGTGGTCGGAGGTGGCGGTAAATCCAAGATCGCGCAAGCGCTGGACAAGGCGCTCTCCGATCGCGGTTGGGTCGAGAAACAGTTCCACACTCAGATCAAGGTGGACGAGAGCACCTACGAAACGCCAACCCATAAAGTCGACTGCTTCAAGAACCGGGTTGCTTTGGAATTGGAGTGGTCAAACAAGGACCCTTTCTTTGATCGCGACCTGAACAATTTTCGACTGCTCTTCGATTTGAGAACCATCAGCGTCGGGGTGATCGTCACTAAGTCAGATACACTCCGCCAGACCTTCGTGGACTTGGGAATTTACTCAAAATACGGGACATCGACTACCTGGATCCACAAGCTTTTGCCCAGAATTGAAGGTGGTGGGGGTGGGGGATGTCCCATCCTGGTTTTCGGTATTACAGACGAACTCTACGTAGACGACACGATATGAACACAATGATCGATGTAAAGAATGCTTCTCAAGAAGAGGTCGAGGCCTGGTTTGCCAAGTTTGCGGCACAAGACCTGTTGCAGCAAGCGCCCCAAGCCTTTGGGACGGTCTACGCTGATCCGCCTTGGCGATTCACCAACCGCACCGGGAAAATGGCTCCCGAGCACAAGCGGCTGAGAAGGTATCCTACGATGTCTTTCGAAGAGATTGCGGAACTGCCCGTCGCTCGCATAGCGAAGCCGCAGTCGCATCTTTATTTGTGGTGCCCCAATGCGCTTGTGGCTGAGGGGTTGGATGTCATGCGGCGGTGGGGGTTTCAGTACAAGACCAATATCGTCTGGTACAAGATTCGAAAGGATGGTGGGCCGGATCGCCGGGGAGTAGGGTTCTATTTCCGCAACGTGACAGAGCTTTGTCTGTTTGGCGTTCGCGGCACCAATATACGAACCGCCCAACCCGGTCGAACCCAGCCCAACATCATTTCCAGCCAAAAGACATTTCACAGTCGAAAGCCATCAGAGATGTACGAGATCATCGAAAGTTGCTCCTATGGCCCCTACATCGAATTGTTCTCCCGTACCGAGCGGGAAGGCTGGACAATGTGGGGCAACCAAGCTGGCCTGCTAGATGACGACGACTCCCTATACGAATACGGCTACCGTCCTTCAGCGGTGGTAAATCTGGATCAAGATGTCTTGTTTGAGCGGAAGAAGACAATGAGGCCGTGAAGCTTGGTCTGCATGACTTTGCTGAAATTCAATCCGGAGAAGCTGAAACTCGCTGGAGAAAGGAGACGATCTTGAGTTGCAGGTTGCCAGTTTCATCGACCGGCATGGGGCGGTGGATTGGTGGTATCGCAACGTGGTTCACAACAGCTACCACCTGCAAGGGTGGCGAAAAGAGAAGATCTACCCCGACTTCATCCTTGCGCGCAGTCGCCAAGGCCCCCGCGAGTGGTTCCTGCTAGAGACCAAGGGCGAGCACTTGGGCGGGAGTATGGATACCAACTATAAACGGGAAGTGGCCAAGCGCCTGGGCGAAATCTACGAGGCCCACAAAGACCTGGAGCCGGTTGGCGAACTCCAACTCATCGAAGACGGCCAGACCTTCCGCTGCGACATCGTGATGCAGGACAGTTGGGAGCGGGAGGTGTCGGCGATACTGGGGTAGGCGGCTGGTGTGGGTGGGGATGTGGGAAGGTTTGCTACGTTTCCGCCCTTGAGAGGCAAGTCTTAGGATGCTATTGAGGGTTTGGCGATCCCTGCCCATTTGGTCCACGGCCGGTAAGAGCTAGTGACTGTGGCATAACGTGTTGCCATTGTTGGGAAACACTGCGTATACTCAAAAGACCAATCTCAGCATTCATACTCCCAAGTTTCCATTCCCTATATCTTCCGAGCCTCTAATGAACCCTCTTCGTTCCGCTGGCAATATACGTGTGTTCATATCCTCAGGAATTGCTGAATTCAAAGAAGAAAGAAAACTCCTTCATCAAGCACTTAATGGGGAGAAGAAGCTAGAACCCTACGAGGTTTGGATTTATGAACACACCGCCGCTGAAGCTTTGCATGAAAGGGACTTCTACTTGGGTGAGCTTGAGAAATCTAAGCTTGCGGTGTTCATTTTTGGCCAGGTCATTAAAGGGGGTACTGAGGAGGAATACAAGAAGGCAGTTGAACTCCAGATGGATCGACATATCTATCTAGTAGATGCCTCGATCCAGAGCGATGTTGAAAGACAACTCGGGCCGCTTGGACGCAAATACTTATCAGGTTGGTCAACCCCAAATGAACTTGTGGAGTGGATTATCGATGGAATTGCAAACCATACGTCTCGCGTCTATCAACGCCTTGAAACGCTAAAAATATCAGCAAGAATCAACTATGCTTCACCCGATGTGCCGGTTGCATACCAACTCGCATCGCGGGCTTTGGCTAAGGACTTACGCGATGGCAACATTGACCAGGCTTTTAAGAAAGTTCGAAAGCTGAGTGAAAGCCCAAGCAGCCCTAGCGACAAGGTTGAAGCCAAAAATTTGCTAGCATTCTGCTTAAGATATACAGGTCAATACGATTCTTCTATCTCTGAATACAAGCAACTCTACGAAGAGACCAGCCAGGCAAGGTTTGGATTGAATATTGCATTGACATACTTAATGTCGAATCAACTGGACCAAGCAAATGATTGGATGTCTAGGCTTGAGTCCGATGCAGTCAAGCTGCCACTTTTTCCAATTGTTTATTCACAGATTGCGCTTGCCCAGGGAGACATAAGAAAGGCCGCAAGTGTGCTTCAGAACCGGCGATCAGAAGACTTTCTGGATAGATTTGGGCACGACTACTGGTCAATAAAGGGGGATATCGCATCGAGAGAAGCGAGAAGCTGGAGGGCCGCAGCGTGCTTCCTCAGAGCCGTTGAATATGAAAACTCAATGGCTCCTGTTGCTTATGCCAGGGCGGCGTTTCAATTTTATAATATTGCAGTCGACGTTGGCCGCGAGGATATCTTGGAGGTTGCCGACAAGCTATTGAAGTTGAGTGAAACTGAATACAAGTCAACCATGCTTCACGGGTCTGAAAGGACACATGGCTTTAGGAAATTTATGGCGACCACACGAGCAGCAATTCTGCACGGTCAACATCGGGCCGAGGAGGCCCTTGAACTTCTGGAGTCTTTTGAAAAGGAGAATGAAGTAGATGATGTTTTTAGATATAACATTGCCGTATTTAGATATGAACTCTATGGCATAAAGCCGACGATTGATCTCATTCGAGCGGCAGCAATCCAGGGCCACGAAGAATCTCTTTGGTTTAACTTGGTTAGCACCAACCTGGTCCCTTTCTTCAATGGGCAGAAAGACAATAGGGAACAACTTGATAAGGACGTCATAGAGTACGAGTCTTTGTTTCCAAACTCCAACCGGCTGGCTTACATTAAAGGGACTATCCTTCTAGCAGAAGGTAGGATGCAAGAGGGCTTGAACTTGCTTCGGTCTGTGTGGGAAGATGCGTCGCGTCCAGTTGTTGTTCGTATTAATGCGATAAATAATGCATGCGTCTTCGCTTGCAATCGTGGAACATACGATCAAGCCGTTGGAATTCTTGACGAAGCATTCAAGTATGAGCTTGAGAATTTTGACCTGATGGCTGGCTTTGCAAAGTATTTTGTTGTGATTTACCAAAGGAATCCAAATAACAGTGGCCCGCTAGATCGTTGTTGGCAGATCACTGGTCATCTTTTACACACTGCGCTATTAGAGAAGAAGCGGTTCGGAGTGGCTAACGCAGATGTCTTTCGAGATATTGGATACTGGATTTTTAGATGTGCAAGAATACTGGGTTTTGAAGCTGAATGCGCTACGCTGATTGAGGAATTTGCAGGTCAACTTCTTCCAAGTAGGAGTAAGTTTCTACTTGAGGGCATGAGTGAAAGCATGGTCTAAGTGGATTCCATGAAAGGTCCCAGAACTTATAGACGGTTGAGTGGATTAACTAGCAATAGGGTGAGAAGATCATTGGAGAGTCATCTCTGCATTTCCTGTGACTTTAACCCCGGTTAAAGCCACGTTGGAGCCACGTTGGACCTACATTAAAGCCACAAACGCCCGACAATCGTCTGTATGGCACGAGCTAGGTTGGGATTTGCGCTTTCGGATGTTCGGGGGGCTATGGATGGGCAGGTGGTGGTTAAGACCCGGGCTGGGTTGGCGGTGCGGGGGATGCCCAAGTATAAGTACCCCAAGACGCCCGAGGTCATGGAGGGAGCCGAGCGGCTTCGGATGGCGACGGCGGTTTGGAAGGGGATGGACTTGGCGCAGTCGATGGCTTGGCGGGAGTATGCGGAGACCATTTCCAAAGTCGAGCCGGTGACGCTCACCCGCTACTCTCCCACCGCGAAGAACGCCTTTATCGGGCTGGCGACCAAGTTTTTGCAGATCAACCCCGATGGGGAGGTGCCGGTTTGGCCTCCGGCGGCGGACTTCTTGGGGGACGACCTTGTGGTGAAGGTTTTAGGGCCTTCGGTTTTGGGGTCTTCGGTTGGGGATTCGGGAGAGATCGGGGGGCGGGCGGAGGTTTTGGGTTCTTCGGTTTTAGGTTCCTCGGTTGACAGCTTCGCAGACCTCCATCCCCCAACCCCTTCCTCCTCGACCTTCGCAGAGCTTGGTCCAAGAGGAAGGGGAGCCGGAAGCGGGGATGTGGTCTTCCAGGCCTCGGCTCCCAATACTCCCGGCGTGGCGGTGGAGATATTGATTCAGAAGCTGCTCAACGTCCACCGGTCGCCGACCAAGTTCTACAAGTCGCTTCTCTTCCACACTTTCCTGCCGGACGAATTGGATCTGACGGTGGCTTTGGAGCCGGGCTACTACGCCTTCGCCTATCGCTTCGTCCGCCGATCCACCGGCCAGATGACGGGGCTGTTGAAACTGCCGATCATCCAAGTTGCTTGATCCCTCTGGGACCAGAGGCGGTGGCACAATGCATCCACCGCCTACAGGCTGTTCATCCTACAAGTCACAGTTCACAAGCCCCATCGAGAGGTAACCTTTACGCCACCCCGATGTCGAAAATCCTTACTCGTCTGCCAATCGGAGAACGTGTTGGCATTGCTTTCTCTGGTGGCTTGGACACCTCTGTTGCGGTTGCCTGGATGCGGGAGAAGGGGGCTTTTCCTTACTGCTACACCGGGCTCCTGGGGCAATACGACGAGGCGGATGTGGACGGTGTGCCTCAGCGGGCTTTGGACTATGGCGCGGAGAAGGCCCGGCTCATCGACTGTCGGCCCGAGATGGTGCGCGAAGGGCTTGTGGCTTTGCAGTGCGGAGCGTTCCATATCTCCAGCGGCGGCAAGACCTATTTCAACACCACTCCCATCGGCCGCGCGGTGACGGGGACCATGTTGGTGCGGGCGATGGCGGAGGATGGGGTCTCGATCTGGGGCGACGGAAGCACCTATAAGGGCAACGACATCGAGCGCTTTTACCGCTATGGCCTCCTCGCCAATCCCGACCTGCGCATCTATAAGCCCTGGCTGGACAAGGACTTTGTGGACGAACTGGGCGGTCGCAAGGAGATGTCCGAATGGCTGGAGGCCCGCAAGCTCCCTTATCGCGACAGCAAAGAGAAGGCCTACTCCACCGACGCCAACATCTGGGGGGCCACCCACGAGGCCAAGGACCTGGAGTTCCTGAACAAGGGCCTAGACATCGTGGACCCGATCATGTGCGTGAAGCATTGGGACCCCTCGGTGTCTATCCAGCCGGAGATTGTGCGGGTCGAGTTCCGCGAAGGCTGGCCTGTGGCGATCAATGGCGAGACCTTTGAGGATCAGGTTCAACTGGTCTTCAAGGCGAACGAAATTGGCGGTCGGCATGGGCTGGGGGTGAGCGACCAGATTGAGAACCGGATCATCGAGGCGAAGAGCCGCGGCATCTACGAGGCCCCCGGCATGGCCCTGCTCTTTATCGCCTATGAGCGCCTGGTCAACGCCATCCACAACGAGAACTCCATCGAGAACTACCGCACGATGGGTCGGCGTCTGGGGCGCTTGCTGTATGAGGGCCGCTGGTTCGATCCGCAGTCGCTGATGCTCCGCGACAGCCTGCAAAGATGGATCGGATGCCTGGTCAATGGCGAAGTCACCCTGGAACTGCGACGCGGCGACGACTACACCATCCTAGACACCACCGGCCCCAACCTCTCCTACCACCCCGAGAAGCTGAGCATGGAAAGCGGAGAGTCGGAGTTTGGACCCGAGGATCGGATCGGCCAGCTCTCCATGAGGAACCTGGATATCCAGGATTCCAGGGAGAAGCTACTGGACTACTCGCAGAGGCATGAGCTAGGGCCAGGCGGGATTTCGGCGTTGGGGATGGGAGAGTAGAGCCCCCTGGGATCGCCGAATTCATTCGGCAAACGCTCGTAGAAGTCAATTGCTTGTATACAAGTTGCATACGACTACAAGTGTTTGCCGAATGAATTCGGCGATCCCAGGGTGATCCCAGGACTCCCTTGCCCCTCGTCCCGCGAATGAGGTTTAATAGAGTCCTTCAAGTGGGGGTATAGCTCAGCTGGGAGAGCGCTTGCATGGCATGCAAGAGGTCAGGGGTTCGAGCCCCCTTACCTCCACCAAAAACAGGATCCACACTCTTCCCCGCCGGGCGCTAAAAGAGCCTGTCGAATTCGCATAGCTGGCTGACCAGCCCGTCTAACTCGCTCTGACCGTCGAAATTCCGAATCGCCATCGTTCCCACACTGCTAGAGGAAGGCCAAGGGCCGCCGCTGGTCAAACGCTCTTCGATAGTCGGCACGAACACCCAGCGCAGCCACTGCTCAAAGGCCATCGTGTTCAGCCCAAAGGCGCCCATATTGGCAAACGCCTCGTCGCTGGGCCGCGCGATCTCCCAAATCCCCGCCGACTTCATCTCCTCGACGATGCCCTCGAACTGCTTCTGAATCTCCTCATCCATGCCGCCAGCATATCCAACGCTCGCCCGGTCCGCAAGGGTGTGCAGGAATGGAATGTCCAACTCCGCCGCCGAGTCCACCCGGTGGTCTGCCTCGCTCAGGTTCAGTTGGACCGTGCAAGGGTTCGGGATGGCCACACACCACAGCCCCGCCGACTTCGCCGCTCGAATCCCGTTCGGCGAATCCTCCAGCGCCGTCGATTCGCGGGGAACTACCTCCAAGCGCTCGCAAGCCCCTAGATAGAGGTCGGGAAACGGCTTGGCGTTCTCAACGTCGTCGGCGCAGAGGATCGCCTCAAAGAGATCGAGCAGCCCCAGCCGATCCAAGTGCCGATCCACCCAGGCATGTTTGGAACTGGAGGCAATCCCCAGCCTCAGACCCGACTCCCGCGCCTCCGAGATCAGATCGCGAACCCCTGGCAGGGCGTCGGCGGCCTCAATTGCCGACATCCTCAGCCGCTGATACTCCTCCTCCACCTCCCGCCGCTCGCAGGGATAGCCCAGTTGGCGGTCCAAGAGGTCGCAAGGGGATTCCAAAATCTGTTCCGCCCCCCGCCCGATGGCATGAATCCACCAAGCATCCGGAAACTCCGCCCCCCGATCCCGAAACACCCGCTGCCAAGCCCGCACCTCCGGAGTTTCGGTATCCAGAATCAGTCCATCGAAGTCGAAGATAAGGGCGCGGAGGGGCATCAAAGCCATTGTACGTGACGGGACAATGGCGAGCCTAAAGCGAACAGAGGGACTCGGCGCTGGGTCATCGTCAGTCTGTGAAGGGAATGCCAGATGCCTTTTGGATCGCAAGCGTTGTCGTGTCTAAGTGGTAAACCCAGCCTCCGTTGGCGACCAAGATCGTCTTGCCAGATAGCTTGAGAGATCGTTCCAGGTTGGGGAGATGACTGGCGTTGTCCACCTCCATCGGCATCATTTCCACCAACTGCGAAACCATCGGTTCCAGCTCAAACTCACTTCTAAACCACAGTCCCAAAGTGCGGGCCAATGACTCGAGATTGGATTGGCGGGATCGGGAGGGGTCGAGGGTGAATGTTCCTTTGATGTCGGGGGCGAAGTACACGTACCGCTCGATCTCGGCAAAGATCGTCGCCAATTCCTTGCGATCCCTTGGCTTGGCCAAGTCGTAGGTTCGGGCCTGGAGTGGCTTCAATCCAACCAGCGTTTTGGTAAGAAGGACGCTGCCCATGAGCTCGCCTGAGTCGATCCGGTGCTTGGCCAGGACGGTGCCTGTGAGCATATAGCGGAAGCCTTGATGGTCGGCCACTTTCTTCGTCCGTTCCAGGAATTCCTCATCCGACTCTAAGCCTAAACATCCGAAAACCCGAGGCCTCGGAATGATCTCGTACCGCCCGTCTGGCACCCGATAGGTTGCCAACACTTGCTTGAGAACCGTCTGGAGAACGGTCTCAAAAGTCTGGTCGATGAGATCCACCGTCACTCGGCCCACCACCCGAGGCTGAATACGAACGGGGACCTCCATCAGTGTGAAGAGCCGACGGAGGGCAGTCCGCACATCCTCGTTCTTGGCGGAGAAGGATATCCGCCGGACTGAAGGATCGTCAGATATCTGGGCAGAGGCGAACGAACCCAGAAGGGCCATCACCAGGACAAGAAGCAAGCGGACTTTCATCTCTGCCAGATACATCCTATCACCATTTTGCTTTTGGCAGTAGTCTGGCGTCGAAAGATCGTCTGGACGACATAGAATTCGCCACCAATCCAACCGAAACCACCAGTTGCTTCACTTGCCGCCGCTCCAGCTGTAAACCTTTAAAGCACATCAAAGCCGAAATCCGCTAGACCCCGGATGGCTCGTGCCGGAGCTATTGCATTTGCATTGTCTGGTTCCATGATAGAATCTACCGACGGTGAGCGACAGCGAGATCAGGCGCGAGTATTTTCGAAGGTATGGGCTGATGATTGGCCTTGCATGGGCGATTGCTTCCATCTGTTCTATTGGCTGGGCTATGGAGCGGCAAGACGATGCAGTTGGCGCGTGGCTGGTCATGGCGCTGGCTCTCGCGGTCGGTGGGATCGTTCTTTTCGCTATTGAGTTTTTCCCAAAGCGCCAAAAGCCCTTGTTCGCACGCCGTCATATCCAGAATCCACCCTCGTTTACAGGCTCATTTGTTTATGGAGTTGGCTTCTACATCACAGTAACTTTGATGCCAAAGTTCATTCAAGGCAAGCCTGTCGATTGGCCATTTGAGACGAGTTTTGCCATTGTAGCGCTGTTTGCATTGGGGGTCCCGTGGATGTGGTTTTGGCAATGGCGAAACGGCGTCCTAAGGAAGCTGCCGCCGACCAGTTATTTGGTCGATTAGGCTTCTTTGCCTAGGGCCGTTTGCGTTTTGCCTGCCTCAGGGTACAAATGCCTTGGGCCTTCGGTGCCACTGTCCGCTATCCAGAGGCTTAGGTGGTTTGGATGGCTGAAGCTTTATTCCGTCGGGACGAATACGGGCGCACTGCTTTGTTCGATGCCGCTCTTCGAGGAGACAGGTCTGCGGTTGAGGAGATGATCTTCAGCCTGGCAGGAACCGGCACCTTCCCACCCCGCCTCGCGCTCCTCGCCATTCAAGACCACACGGGGATGACCGCGGCCGACATTGCCGAGCAGCATGGCCACCACGAGATCGCGCAGTTGCTTCGGCGCGAGGCAAGCCGGATGGAGCATTCGGAGTAGTTGGGGTTTTGGCTGGGGGAGCTGAGGGTTTGTATTTTGCCGACGCGCAGCGTGTAGCCGTGGGCAGGGACCCGCGCAACTGGGTTGTAGGCAGATACGGATGGGCGATGGAATTACAGGCTTGCTCGCGGGTCCCTGCCCACGGCTACACGCTGCGCGTCGGCGATGTGGCAGTTGGGTGGCAGGGGTCCGAGTGTTGGCACCGCCCATCCGTTGTCTGCCTCGGGGTGCTTAGGGTTACGGTTGGAGGCGGGCCAAGTCGAGAGGTAGGCGCACCCTGAGGCAGACAAAATGAAACTGTCGTAGACCAGCTACTTGGTCGATTACCTACCGCTGGCTCAGGGTGCAGAGTCCCCGAGTTGCTCGTCTAGGGTGATAATTTTAATGCTTTCAGACTCGATCTGTGGCAAGTTGCCACAAGGGTATAAATTGCTATGACAACGAATAAAGTCAAGCATTACTCCACCAAGCAATAAAAGCAAAATATCAAGTTGCTCGTCTCTTTGATTTACCCAGGATTCATGCGGTACCTTATCGTAAGATGCCAGGCCAAGAGGAAACAGCATGCCATACATTGATCCATGGGCTACTTCGGAAGCCTCTTGGTAAATTAAACGAAATGCCATCTCAGTAGATGTTAGGCTTCTTGCTCCAAATTTGCTTCTGGCGAACTCAATTCTCTCCTCGACGGTTAGGTCTGTCCAAGCGTGTTTTTGCTTGTGTTTCTTGTTTCTGAAAGCTTTCCTTGCATCCTTTTCCCATTCCGACAGAGGGATCTTTAAGTGATTTGGATTGAATAGACTCATGGTCCCGGAGGCAGTTTTAAACTCTTTCACCATTGACTTTCTTCGTCGATGAAGAAAATAGAAAAGTGCCCGCGTTGCTTGATTTCCGTCAGCTGCGGAGTAAATGCTGTTGACGGCAGTCTCAATGAAGGTTCGAGACAAGATGTGTGCCTCAATGGAGTGCCCTAAGAACGAGAGGAGCCAAATTGACTTACCTATATTAAACAAGCCCATACCACTTAAAACGCAAATAAGCCTCTGATGATCATTTGAGCTAGTTAACAGTGTATTTAAGTATGATTGAAGCGCTGAGTGAGCATACTTGAAATAGGTTCCATTGTGCTTGAACTTGTTTGGAACTCCACTAATTTCAGTTAGGTTGTCGATGGGCATATAGTTCTCATGCCAGGCTACCCAACAAACCTCGCGACATCCGCTTTCAACTTCTCCAACGATGGGGCGTGGATGTACATCATGTGGCCGGCTTCGTATTCTCCGGTTTCGAAGTTGTCTCTCAGGGTGGGGTCGAGGCTCATATGGTTGAGGGTGTAGTCGGTGGCGAAGTAGGGGGTGGCGAGGTCGTAGAAGCCGCTGGCGATGTAGATTTTCATGTGCGGGTTCTTGGAGACGGCTTTTCTGAGGGCCTCGCTGGTGTCGGGCATGCCTTGGCCGGCGGAGCCCCAGTTCCAGTCTTGGAAAGTCTTGTTGAAGACGTAGTACTCCAGGTCGGACTTGTAGCCCAGGTCGGTGCGGACGTATTGGTTGAAGGTGGAGACGTAGGGGGGCATGAGGGCGCTGATGCTGGGGTCGTGCTCGCTGTGCTGGGTGGTGTGGTCGCCATCGATGCCCACGAACCGGCTGTCGATGCGGCCAACCGTGCGCTTCTTGTTGCGCAGGAGTTCCTTGCAGAAACTGTGGATATTGATTCTCAGGTTGGATTGGTCGATGTACTCGGGTTTTAGGCCGGTGTAACGGCTTAGGGTGGAAACGGCATTGCGGCGTTGCGGTTTTGATATGGCGTCGCCTTGGGCCAGGAGGGTGGCGTAGGGGCCGATGGCATACTTTTCGACCTCTTTGAGGAACCCTCGCAGATTGCGACGCTTGGGGATAGCGCCGTGGAAGTGGGCGGTGGCGGCGTAGGTGGGGAGGAAGAGGACGTAAGGGAGGTCGTTGCCTTTGACGAACCGGGCGGTCTGGTAGTTGAGGATGCTGCTCACCAGGATGATGCCGTTGAAGGCGATGCCCCGGTCGATGAGGTGGCCGCTGATGCCGGCTGATCTCAGGGTGCCGTAGCTTTCGCCGACCAGGTAGAGCGGAGAAGCCCAGCGCTCATTGCGGGAAATGTAGAGCCGGATGAACTCGCTTACCGACTCGATATCGCCCTGCACGCCTAGGTGCTTGTCGGTGATCTCTTTGTTCTTGGCGCGGCTGAAGCCGGTGTTGATGGGGTCGATGAAGACGAGGTCGGTGTGCTCCAGCCAGGTGAACTCGTTGTCGATGAGCTTGTGGGGAGGCGGTGGGAACTCGTCGTTCTCCGTCATCTGGATTCTCTTGGGGCCGAGGGCGCCGAGGTGGAGCCAGACGCTGGGGGAGCCGGGGCCGCCGTTGAAGGAGAACATGAGGGGCCGCTTGCCCGGCTCCTGACCCTCGACGGTGTAGGCCATGTAGAACATCTGCGCCTCGATCTCATCGAACTCGTTCTTAAACGGCATCCGACCAACAGTGGCCTTGTACTTGAGCGTCTTCTTACCGATCTGCATCTCGTGCTCGGTGACGACAAGGGCTTCTTCTTGGAATTTGATCTCTTTAGGCGCGGATTCAGGCGACTTTGCTTCCTCTGGCATATCGTTATGACGATACCTGGGGGTGAGGGCTTTTGGTTTTTGGGTTTTGGTTTTGGTCGGCTTGCGGATAGCTTGGGTTCTGTTCGATCTATCTGACTCATCAGACTTATCCGACTTATCTGGCCAATCCCGTCAACCTAAAACCGAAAACCTAAAGCCTAACGCCAAAAACCCGAAACCTTCCCAACCTTTTCCACATTACGCACGACAGAGAGGTTTGCGAGGGACGTTTTGGGGTCTTTGCCTTTGATTGCAGGGAGAAGTTTTTGGGGACAGGGAGCGCTGGCCGGGGAGTCTCGGCGGGTGTTGGCGGCTATCCAGGGCGATCGGGCCGCGTTCGATGAACTGGTGGCCCTGCACGAGCCGGAGTTTCGGCGGTATGTCTCCAAGCGGATCGTGGCCGAATCGGTGGACGATGTGCTTCAGGACGTGTGGCTGGCAGCTTGGGCAGCTTTGCCCAACTTCGACCAGCGGAGCCGGTTCAAGTCTTGGCTGTATGGCATCTGCCTCCACAAGATCCGGGACCACTATCGGTCGATCAAGCGGCACGTCACGGAGGTCGAACTGAGCGATCAGGTTGCTATCCAGAGCCCGGCGGGGGTGGATGCCGCGACTCTTGCCGCCTTGCCGGGCATGATTGCCGAACTCACCGAAAGCCAGCGCGAGGTGCTGGAGTTGTATTATTTTTCCCAACTGAATCTTCCCGAAATTGCGAGAGCGCTGAACCGGAACCTCAACACGGTCAAGTATCAGTTCTATCGGGCGCACTCCGAACTGGCCGACATGATGGAGGGCGGGCAATGAGCAAAGTGTGCGTGAATAAAGACGAGCGGCTATTGATGCTCGCCCATGGACAATTGGGGTTCCTTGACCAGCTGAAGCTTCGCTGGCACGTCCGCACCTGTCCCAAGTGCCAGGCCAGATTTGCCCGATACACCAGCCTATCAGGGGCGTTGGCCATGGTGATGGCATCGCCGACCGGGCCGCGCTGCCTGCCATTAGGCGCAGGTAAAGCGATCGCCACTCGCGGAGCATTCATGGCCGGGGTGATTCTGCTCCTGGTAGGTAGTTTCCTGGTTCTGCGCAGTTCAGCCGAAGCCACTACACCGCCCGACCGGGGCCCAGCTATCGAACGCAGGTCGAAGTGCGGATCGGAAGCGGAGAACATCGCGGTGGAACAAGACTGCGCAGAGAAAAAAACCATTTGCGCCCCAACTTCTTAGGCGGCAGATGCGCTTCAGAGAAGCGAGAGACTAATCTCATTCTCCAAAAATAGCCAGGGGAGCGATTCGCTCCCCAATTCCCTCCATCAATCCCATGATAAGATGGGCTGTCATGACCTTCCCCGGTTCCTATCCTTTGTCCCATGAACAGAAGGACGCCTACACCCGAGACGGTCATGTGTTGGTGCGCGGTCTGCTGAATACCGAAGAGGTCACCGTCTTTCGAGCCGCGATCCGAGCGGCGGTGGATCGGCTGAACGTCGAGACCAAGCCCTTGGAGGAGCGAGACACCTATGGCAAGGCGTTTCTGCAGATCATGAACCTCTGGGCGCAGGATCAGGATGTACGGCCGATGGTTCTAGCGAGGCGGTTTGGGCAGGTCGCGGCGGGGTTGATGAGCGTCTCGGGAGCTCGACTCTACCATGACCAAGCACTCTTTAAGGAGCCGGGCGGCGGGCCAACCCCCTGGCACCAGGATCAGCACTACTGGCCCCTGGCGACCGACAACACCATCACGATGTGGATGCCGTTGGTGGACGCCGACACCTCGATGGGGACCATGCGCTTCGCCTCCGGTTCCCAGCGAGAGGGCTACCTGGGCGATATGCCGATCTCGGACGAGTCTGAGGCGATGTTCGAGCGGTTTGTGGCGGAGAAGGGCTACCGGATTGTGGAATCGGGCGCAATGCGGGCGGGCGATGCTACCTTCCACAGCGGCTGGACGCTCCACGGAGCTCCCGGCAACTCCTCGGACCGGATGCGAGAGGTGATGACCATCATCTACTACCCAGATGGGACTCTCGTTGGGGCGGTGGACAACGAGAATCGGCGGGCGGACTTGGCGGTGTGGCTGCCGGGGTTGAAGCCGGGAGATTTGGCGGCGAGCGAATTGAATCCGGTGGTTTCGTAGGCGTTGGGCGTTGGGTTTTAGGTGTTGGGTCAGAGCGTTCCTAAATCCAAGCTCTCGGCATGACGGAGGCACAATGCATCCGCCGCCTACAGGGTTGTCGGTTGGAGCCCCGTCACCCCGATTCCTTTTCCTCGCAGGCTCTGCGGGATATTCGATGAACCATCATGGGACTACTGGGTTTCGCCGACGGCGGTTCGGTAGATGGGTTCGATGTCGGATTGGGCGTCCAGGTCGATTTTTAGGTCTCGGATGCGGCCGTCTTCCAGGGAGTAGATCCAGCCATGTACCGTAAGGGGTTGGCCCATTCTCCAGGCCTTCTGAACGATGGTGGTGTGGCAGACGTTGCGTACCTGAGAAATCACGTTCAATTCGCAGAGGCGGTCCAGTTTCTTGCATTCGTCCAAGTCTGCCAACTGGCCTTCGTACTTCGCATAAATGTCCTTGATGTGGCGGAGCCAGTTGTCGATGAGACCCAATTCGTGCCAGTCCATCGCGGCTCTTACGCCGCCGCATCCATAGTGGCCCACCACCATAATGTGCTCCACCTTAAGAATCTCCACTGCGAACTGGATCACCGAAAGACAGTTGAAGTCGGTATGAACCACCACGTTGCCGACATTGCGGTGAACAAAGACTTCTCCAGGCTTCAACCCAACGATTTGGTTGGCGGGGACTCGGCTGTCGGAGCACCCGATCCAGAGGTACTTGGGCGCCTGCTGCTCGGCAAGGAGCTTAAAGAATTCCGGGTTCTGAGCCTTGACGGCCTCGGCCCATTGGCGATTTTGGTCGAGAAGATTGGCGACATCGGACATGGCTGCATCATGAGGCTACCGCATTGTTCGGAAAGCGGAAGCCGGAAATCGGCGGAAGAGGGAAACCCTATGCGCCAAAGGTGCAGGGCGAAGAAATCCTTGCGGGTTTCTTAATGCGTCCTTAACAATTGCCTCTCCAGAGCTTCATAATGTCCCCGGCGTGAAAATCTCAGACCGTTCCGAGCAACCCCTATGCAGATGAAATCGAAGAAGGATGTGGCCATCTACCTCCTCCTGGAGTCCCAAGCCAACCTTGCCACCCGATCCGCCGAGAAGTTTCTGGAAATGGCGAACGACTTTACGCAGCTTGACAAGTATGCGGACGAGTTGGAAGACCTGGAGCACGAGGGAGACGACCTGACTCATGAACTCCAGAACAAGATCGCCGCAACCTTTATCACTCCGCTGGATAAGGAAGACCTGAAGGAGCTGTCACAGGCCCTGGACGATGTTGCAGACTACATCGAGGCGGCCGCGGCCCGAGCCCAACTGTATAAGCTCACAGCGGTTCGGGCAGAGCTGATTACTCTCTCCGAACTTTTGGTCCAGATAACCAAGCTGACGGAGAAGGCAGTGGCCACCCTTCGCAATGGATTCAGCAAAACCGCGGACTTGAAGCAAACCCTGAAAGACATCCACACGGTCGAGAATCAGAGCGACAAGATTTTCCGCATGGCGCTGAGCAACCTCTTCGACGAGCCGGGGATCGATGCCCTGACCGTCATTAAGTGGAAAGAAATGTTCGACCGCATTGAGACCGCGGTGGACAAATGCGAAGGGATCGCCGCGATTATCGGCACCATCTTGGTCAAATATGCCTGACATCGGATTCCTCCTGGTCCTCACGATCGTTCTGGCGTTGGTCTTCGACTACATCAACGGCTTCCACGACACCGCGAATGCGATTGCGACGGTGGTCTCCACCCGCGTCCTCAGCCCCCGAACGGCGATCCTCTTGGCAGCGAGTCTGAATTTCGTCGGCGCGCTCTTTGCGACTCATGTGGCCAAGACCGTGGCCTCGGGGATCGTCATCCCCGAGATGGCGACGGAGATGGTGGTCTTGGGAGCCGTGGTCTCCGCCATTGCATGGAATCTGATTACTTGGTTCTACGGTATCCCAAGCAGTTCTTCCCATGCCTTGATCGGGGGCCTGGTGGGAGCCGCGATTGCCCATGGAGGGACCTCGGTCGTCACCTGGGACGGACTACTGATGAAGGTGGTTTATCCTATCGTCGGCTCACCCTTGGTGGGTTTCATGATCGGGTTCGCGTTGATGGTGGGCATCGCCAAGTTTTTCTCCCACTCGCACCCCAACAAGGCTGGAAGGACATTCAAGGTCCTGCAGATCGCCTCCTCGTCCCTAATGGCCTTCTCGCACGGGCAGAACGACGCGCAGAAGAGCATGGGCATCATCACCCTCACCCTCTTTACCCATGGTTTGATCAGTAAGGCGGAGGTGCCACTCTGGGTGATGCTATCTTGCGCCGGGGCGATGGCGATGGGAACGGCGGCGGGAGGCTGGCGGATCATGCACACCGTAGGCCAGAAGATCAGCCGCCTGGACCCTGTTCATGGCTTTGCCGCAGAGACCTCCAGCGCGATCGTGATTCTGACCGCGGGACACTTCGGCATGCCGATCAGTACCACCCAAACCATCACCGCCAGCATCTTTGGTGTAGCCTCGTCGAGACGGTTCTCGGCGGTGCGGTGGAACGTGGCCAAGAGCGTCGTCATGGCCTGGTTCGTAACCTTGCCCGCCTCGAGCCTGTTTGGGGCACTGAGCTACTGGGCGTTTAGCTTGATCTGGTCCAGTTGATGTCCAACGCTGTATGGGAAACCACAGATGGCACAGATGTCCACAGATACCGTCCGCCCAGCCATCGCCCCAATACCAAACACCAAAAACCTCACCCCCTCCAGGTATAATTCAAGACCTTCAAGGGCGGTTGGCACAGTGGTAGCGCGCTTCGTTCACACCGAAGAGGTCACTGGTTCAAATCCAGTACCGCCCACCACCTT